>NVUJ01000020.1 GCA_002733135.1 Cycloclasticus sp.
TAAGACAACGGCTGACATAAGGAAAACCCAGTTTTTATGTTCACTTAACCAAATAAGCTGAGGAAAACTGCTGGTAAGAAAAGCAACACTGGCGCCCATGCCTAAGCCGACTAATAAAAGCGGCAATACACAACAAATAAAGGTGGTACTGCTGGCAAATAGCGTTAACCAACTGCTGGTTGAGCTGTTTTTGGAAGATACATGCGCATCAATATTGTTAGATTTGCTATCCATAGTAGATAGTCTAATACTTAGAGCCAACTCCAAGTCAAAAGATTTTTTCGATCAAAAAAACTATACCAACAATAACGCTCAAACATAGGGTGCAAATAGCTAGGATTTTTAGGGCTAAATGCTTAGTTTGCTGAGGCATGCTTTTCTATAAAGTCTTTCATTGTTTGGCCAATACCAGATCCTAATTGAACATCGCTAACGATATCATTTTCTATAAATACCGCAGTGGGTGTTGCGCGAATATGAAATTGTTGTGCCAACGCTAAGTCAGTAGAAATATCCACGGCGCTAACTTGCTTATATTGTTTGGAGTGTTCTTCAATGACAGGCGTTATTGTTTTACAGGCGCTGCAGCGTGGGCTATAAAAGTAATAAATCTGCCAGTTAGAGTTGCCTTCTTGGTGGTTGTTTTGTAGTGGGTTGGGTTCGCCAATTAGCTTAAATCTAGATAAATAAATTCTTGCGAAGTAAAGGGTAATAAGAACGCCAATACCTAGGGCGAAAACTAAAGAATAATTCATGGGGTTTTAGGGTTAAGTTTCTTGTTGGAGGTCTATTATAAGCGCTTTTAAGAAGCGTGTGGCTTCACCACCAGTAACAACTCTGTGATCGACGGTAATAGATAGCGGTAATATATTTCTGATGACGATTTCGCCATCAATAACAACGGGCTGCTGGCGAGCTTTACCCGCGCCGATAATGGCTACCGTTGGAGGTAAGACGACAGGGATGGCATATTGGCCAGCGATACTGCCATAGTTGGATAAAGTGATGGTGTACCCACGTAACTCATCCGCTGAAAAACGTCGGTGTTCGATCTTGTCTTTTAAATCGCTCAACTTGGTTTTAATACCGTTCAAATCTTGTTTTTCAATATCTCGCAGTACGGCAACAAATAGTCCTTGCGGTGCATCTATTGCTAAGCCAAGGTGAATGGACTTTAAAACGCGCCGACCGAGGGCGTGAGAGTCGAACCAAGCGTTAAGAGCGGGTTCTGCAGCACAGGCAACAATGAGTGCTCGAACTAAGCGCGGTGTGATGTCTGCGGTGTTTTCAATTAGGCTGATGTCGGCGTCGTCAACGACGGTGGCCGGCACTACTTCTGCGTGAGACTGGGTCATGTTACGGGCCATGGCGCGTCGAACACCTCTAAGTGCTTCCATGGGGCCAACGTCGGCAAGAATTTTTGCTACACGTCGAATATCATCGGATTGAATGAGACCATCGTGCCCACTGGGGGTCACCATTGATAGGTCAACGTTCATTCTGTGAGCGAGAGCCCTAACGGCAGGGGTGGCTTTGGCGTTAAACGTGGCGCTTTTTTGGTTGGCTGAAGCGTCTTGAATAAGGCTGTCATTGGTTTCAACTTCACCCACCACGGTTGTTGAGTCTTGTTGAGCCTCGCCTTCAAACTCTACCAATGGGTCACCCGTTTTAATCACGTCATTAACCGCACCATACAGATGTGTTACGGTGCCAGACACGGGGGAGGGGATGTCGATAATCGCCTTGGCTGTTTCAACCGAGACTAATGGGTCGTTCATAGCGACTTTATCGCCAACTTTTACGTGCCATTCGACGATGTCAGCGTCTGGTAAGCCTTCTCCTAAATCCGGTAAATGAAATATGTTCATCGATACTCCATGCTTTTGGTGGCTGCGTTAATAATACGCTCAGTGCTGGGCATATAAAAATGTTCATTCTGGAACATGGGCATAACGGTGTCGTAACCGCTAACCCGCTGTATGGGTGCGAGGAGTGAGGTGATGTTTTTTTCAGCTAATAGAGCGGCGATTTCTGCGCCCACACCACAGGTTTTTGCGGCTTCGTGGACGATGATACAACGGCCAGTTTTATTTACTGAATCGATAATCGTATCGATATCTAATGGTTTTATTGTCGCGACATCGATAACCTCTGCGTCGATACCTTTAGCAGCTAACTGCTCGGCGGCTTGCAGTGTTTCTTTTACCATGGCACCCCAAGTGACGAGAGTTAAATCAATACCCTCACGTAAGGTAAAACACGTGTCTAATGGCAACGCTTCGCCGTTGTCTTCAATGGCTTGTTTGCCATCTCGATAAATGCGTTTGGGTTCAAGAAAGATAACGGGGTCTGGGTCTTGTATGGCGGCAATTAACAACCCATATGCACGGGCGGGTGAGGAGGGAATGACTACGCGCAAACCGGGTATATGAGCAAAGATAGCTTCGGTGCTTTCAGAATGGTGTTCTGGCGCGTGAATGCCGCCGCCAAAGGGTGCACGTATCACCATCGGGCAGCTTAAACGACCTCGGGTTCGGTTACGCAATCGTGCGGCATGGCCTAAAATTTGATCAATGGCGGGATAAATAAAGCCCATAAATTGAATTTCTGGGATGGGTATTAAGCCTTGGCTAGCCATACCAATAGACATGCCGATGATGGTGGATTCTGCCAGTGGTGTATCAATAACACGCTGTTCACCAAACTTTTGTTGCAAACCTTCAGTAGCGCGAAATACACCTCCGTTGACGCCGACATCTTCTCCAAGAATAATCGTATTGGGGTTTTCTCGGAGTTGAAAGGCGAGTGCGTGGTTTATCGCTTCTATCATGGTCCATTCATTCATGGCGTTTTAACCCATCAAGAAATGCCTGTTTTTGTTCTACAAGGCTGTTCGGTAACTGTTCATACATATAGTCAAAAAACTCACCGGGCTGTTGAGCAGGAAGGTTTTTATAAACCTCAACGGACGTGTCGACCTGTTGTTGGCATTGTTGATATAGAGCTCGGTCTTCTTTGTCCGTCCAGCTGTGTTGTTCCGTTAAAAAATGTTTGAAACGAATAAGGGGCTCTTTTTGTTTGGCATCGTCTAGCGCTTTTTGACTCATATATCGAGTGGCATCATCGGCGGTTGTGTGATCAGAAAGTCGATACGTTACGGCTTCGATAAGGAGGGGTTTGCCAGTTTGACGTATCTGTTCAAGCGCATCGCTTACGCTTATATACATGGCGAGCAGGTCGTTTCCATCCACTTGAACGGCTGAGATGCCAGCCGCCAGCGCTTTATGTGCAAGGGTTGGTGATGCGGTTTGGCGTTCTAGCGGAACGGATATCGCCCATTGGTTGTTGTTGATGACAAATAGGGTAGGCAGAGACATGGCACCAGCCATGTTTAAGGCTTCATAAAAATCACCTTTAGAGGTGGCACCATCGCCACAGGTGACCACAGCAACATTGGGTTTAGATTGGTATTTAAGCGCAAAGGCGATACCAACTGCGTGGCACAACTGGGTTGCGATGGGTACGCATAAGGGAAAATCGTTTGCTTGTTGTGAAAAGTTGCTGCCACGTTCGTCACCACCCCAGTATTGCAATACCTCCTCAAGCAAAACACCGCGTTGAAATTGAGCGGCTATATCTCGGTAATAAGGAATAAACACGTCATCAGCTAACATGGCATGGCCGATGGCTACTCCAATCGCCTCTTGGCCCCTGCACGAAGCATAGGTACCTATGATGCCAGTTCTTTGAAGGTTAATGGCCGTTTCGTCAAAAAGCCGCGTCAGCACCATAGTTTGATAAAGACTGATTAAAAATTTCCGCTTATTTAACGAATCAGGCAACGCTTTAAGTAGCGTTCCATTGTTGTCTAAGTAGTTAGAACGTCCAATTGTTAAACTGTTTTTATTCACGCCCAAGTCCTTTAGATTGGATTATGCATTATTTTAGGCAATACGTGTTGGTTAAAGTTCATAAGTTTATAGTTAATTAATAAGATTAACTATAAAATATAACCAATTGATTATTAATGATTTAATTAAATAAATTTAAGTTTGTAATAGGTAAGGTTATAATGCTTGCCAAATTAAACAAGTTCTAGATGTTTTTCTTAAAATGAATGCTGTAGATCCCCAACTTCCTATCGTTAAGTCAATCGACCTTTGCAAAACCTATGCTGGTATAGCAGTAGTCAATAAGCTTAATTTAGAGATTAAAGAAGGCAGTTTCTGCGGCATTTTAGGCCCCAATGGAGCTGGCAAAACGACGACATTACGGATGTTTATTGGGCAGTGTCCTATTGACAGCGGTGAGCTCACAATATTTGGCAAGGCGATGCCTGAGAACGCTTCCTTGGTTCGTGAATCAGTCGGTGTTGTGCCGCAAATGGATAATTTGGATCCTGACTTTACCGTTAAAGAGAATTTGCACGTTTACGGACGTTTTTTTGGCATCCCTTCGTCGGAACTTAAAGAACGCATACATGAGTTATTAGATTTCGCATCTTTACAGGATAAGGCTGATAGTAAGATATCTGAATTATCCGGTGGTATGAGGCGCCGATTAACCTTAGCGAGAGCGTTGATTAATAAACCCAAATTATTGATTCTAGACGAGCCTACTACAGGGTTGGACCCTCAAGCGCGCCAGGCGATTTGGCAAAAGCTACGAGAGTTAAAAAAACAAGGCATCACTTTAATTATCACCACACATTATATGGAAGAGGCCGAGCGCCTTTGTGATCGCGTGATTGTTATGGACCATGGTGAGGTGAAAGCCGATGCGCCACCGAAAAAACTTATTCGCAGTGAAATTGAATCACACGTGCTTGAAGTGCATGCTGCAGATGATCGGTTACTTGAGCGAGTTCAACAAGATGAATCGGTTGCTCGATCTGAAAAGTCGGGTGACATCCATTTCTTTTATGGTGAAAAGCTTAAAGTTGCATTGGAGGTGCTAGAGCAAAGCACGCATGATGATTATCTGTTTCGCCCAGCAAATCTGGAAGATGTGTTTATAAAACTAACGGGGAGAGATCTTCGTGAATAATGCAGTACGTTTTTTAACTAGAAGCACGTCAATTTGGTCGCGTAATATACGTGTATGGGCGAAACTAGCTGGCCCTTCGTTAATGGGTAATTTTGGCGAACCTTTACTGTATTTGTTAGTGCTGGGTTATGGTTTAGGGCAGTTTGTGGGCGAAGTTCAGGGCCTAACATATATGGCTTTTCTAGCATCGGGCGTTCTGTGTACTAGTGCGGTTAATTCAGCAAGCTTTGAGGGTATGTATTCGGCGTACACTCGAATGGATGTACAGCAGACTTGGATGGGGATGTTGTCCACCCCTGTTGGCGTGGGCGAGGTGGTTTTCGGTGAAATTTTATGGGCTGCAACAAAAAGTTTAATCAGCGTTTGTGCGATATTAATTGTGGCAACTATCTTGGGTTTGGTCGCTGATGCGTGGGCATTATTTATTTTACCGGTGGCATTTTTAACCGGCTTATGTTTTGCCTCGTTAGCTTTATTAGTGACTTCTAGCGCTAAAAGCTATGACTTTTTCTTGTATTACACAACCTTATTTATAACGCCCATGGTGCTGTTGAGTGGTGTTTTTTTTCCGATTGATACGCTACCTATCGGTGTGCAATGGTTGGCAAAGAGCTTGCCTTTGTACCACGCAATCTCTTTGGTTAGACCGTTAATGACTGGAGGTGAAGTGTCGTTCGTGTTGCCACATTTGTTAGTGCTTATAACTTTTGGTGCAACAGCTGGAATATTAGCGGCGTATCGAATTAAAAAACGGTTGATTAAGTAACGTTAGGTTAATGATGCATAAAGCTCATGTTCTGTTACTGGTGGGATTGATGCTATTTGTGTTCACGGCGTCGGCTGACGTATACAAAAAAACTGATAAATATGGCCGCGTTTTTTTTACTGATAAGCCAAGCGGCAAGGGTTATCGCATGGTGATGAGAACGCCTAAAAAGGGTACGGTAGCCTATAAGAATTTTATCCAAAATAGACGCAAACTGACTCCGTTAATCAAGCAAAAAGCTAAACAGTTCAAAGTGGACCCTGCGCTTGTTATGGCGGTTATTCATGCTGAATCCGCCTATGATCAACACGCTATTTCTAAAGCGGGTGCAGTTGGTTTAATGCAGTTGATGCCTGCCACAGCACAACGATTTGGTGTAACGAATCGTAATAACCCAGAACAAAACATAACCGGTGGAACGCAGTATTTGCGCCATTTATTGGAGTTGTTTGAATTTAATATACGCTTGACGCTAGCGGCCTATAACGCGGGTGAGTCGGCGGTGGCTAAGTACGGTAACCAAATCCCACCCTATCCTGAAACACAAAATTACGTAAAGCGTGTTATTGAGTATTACCAAAACTATTTGAGTGGAAATAAAAATTTTTAGTTAGGGAATGAATTAATGAGAATACTTCATACCATGTTAAGAGTGGCTAATCTGGAACGGTCCATTCAGTTTTACGCTGATGTGTTGGGGATGACGTTATTGAGGCGCACTGATTATCCAGACGGCCGATTTACACTGGCTTTTATGGGTTTTGGTTCTGAAAAGGATAGTGCGGTTATTGAGTTAACGCATAATTGGGACACCGCCTCCTATGAATTGGGGAATGCTTTTGGGCATATAGCGATAGAAGTGAACGATGTTTATTATGCTTGCGAATTAATTAGGCAAAAAGGTGGCGATATCGTTCGTGAAGCAGGACCGATGAAGGGTAGTAAAAGTATTTTAGCTTTTGTAAAAGATCCTGACGGTTACATGATTGAACTGCTTGGTAAACGTTAAAGAATTTCTACGCCCATCTCGCTTAAAATATTCGTTAGTTTTATTAAAGGTAAGCCTACCAACGCATTAGGGTCTTCGCCGTCTATTTTTGCAACCAAGGCAATGCCTAAACCCTCTGATTTAAACGCAGCGGCGCAGTTGTAGGGCTTGTCGAGGCTCGCGTAGGTTTCTATTTGTTCGAGCGACAAGTGCTTCATGTGAACATGGCACACATCTAGCTCAACAATACTTTCACCTGTTTGGGAATTAAGTACGCATATACTCGTATAAAAAGTGATGACCTTGCCTGAAGATAAAGATAGTTGATGAACGCAATTTTCATGCGAACCTGGTTTTGTGAGTTGTTTGTCATCAAGCATGGCCACTTGGTCAGAACCAATAATCAAATGATGAGGGAATTGACTAGATAATGTGTTGGCTTTTTCATAGGCCAGCCGTTTTGACAGTTGAAACGGTGATTCGTTAGGCTTAAATGACTCATCAATATCAGGTGAGGCCGCATCAAAGTCTGAAACGAGTTTCTTTAGTAACTCTTTACGGAAAGGAGAGCTAGAAGCTAATACTAATTTGTGCTGATTTTTCATATAATGTACCGATTGAGTTAACGGTATGTTACCTAATATGAGTAAGACATTGCAGATAGAAGTGGATCCAAAATTGTGCGCGGGCCAAGAGCGCGTTATTTTGGGCGAATTACCCTATGCCGAATTGAAGCAAATTCAGCAAGATATTGACCCGTCAAGCTCGCCCATTAAGGTTGACTTGATGTTTTCTAGAGTCGGTAAATTTGTTGTTTTAACGGGTCGGATTTCAAGCAATCTCGTGTTACAATGCGCCGCTTGTCTGGAATTGACTGATTTTGCAGTAGATATTGACGTCAACTTAGCCGTTATTAACAACGAAGAGTTGGTTAGTTTGTTGCCAGATGGTTACGAGCCTTATTTGTTTGAAGGCGATCGGTTGATAATGAGTGAGTTAGTTGAAAGTGAAGTGGTATTAGTGCTTCCTAGTATTGCAAGACACGATGTTTGCCCAACACAGTTACCTAAAAGCAGTACAAGTAAAGATTTTATGCTTGAACCGGAGGTTAAGAAAAATCCGTTTGAGGCGTTGGAAAGTTTAAAACTGAAATAAGTAGAAGTGCTTTACTTCGGTTTCAATGAAAATTAGAAAATCATGCCCTTTAGGCATTAAGAAAATATTATTCTCTGGAGAATTTGAGATGGCAGTTCAAAAAAGTAAAAAATCACGTTCAAGACGCGGCATGCGCCGTTCACACGACGCGTTAACGGCACAAACCTTATCAACTGAGCCAACAACTGGCGAAGTGCACTTACGCCACCACGTAAGCGCTGATGGTTTTTACCGTGGCGAACAAGTAGTAGCTGATAAAGACTAAAAATATATTGGGCTTATTAAATTGAGCCCATTAGTTATCCTTTTATTATTGGTAAGGCGTTAATAATGTTTAATGCAAAAATAACGGGTACAGGTAGTTACTTACCTAAAAAAGTAGTCACCAATAAAGATTTCGAATCCATTTTAGATACAACGGATGAATGGATTTATGCGCGAACTGGTATTAGACAGCGACACGTCATTGATGAAACTGAATCAACGTCTAGTATGGCTGAAATTGCGGCTAATAATGCGTTGCAAGCAGCGGGTGTTGCCGCATCTGATATTGATCTAATTATTGTCGGCACTAGTTCCCCTGATAGAATTTTCCCCAGCACAGCTTGTATTTTACAAGACAAACTTGGTGCAGGTGATTGTGCTGCATTTGATGTGCAGGCGGCCTGCTCAGGCTTTATTTATGCGTTAGGCGTTGCTCATCAATTCATTAAAGCCGGCGGTGCAAAAAAAGCACTGGTTATTGGTGCCGAAGCTAATTCAAGAATCCTAGATTATACCGACCGCAGTACTTGCGTCATTTTTGGTGATGGTGCAGGCGCTGTAGTGGTAGAAGCGTCTGAAGAGCAAGGTATTCTCTCCACCCATCTTCACTCAGAGGGTAAACACAAAGATCTTCTCTATATTAATAACCCGATTAAAGATCAGAAGCAGGACGGCGATCAAGCCCATATGACGATGCATGGTAATGATGTGTATAAAGTGGCTGTCAAAACCTTAAGCCGCATCGTTGACGAAACGCTTGAAGCGAATAACATGCAAAAGTCAGATGTCGATTGGTTAATACCGCATCAAGCAAACATAAGAATTATTTCATCGGTTGCAAAAAAATTGGGTATGCCGATGGAGAAAGTGGTTCTTACTATTGAAAGTCAAGGTAATACGTCGGCGGCATCTGTTCCGCTAGCACTGGACTTAGCCGTGAGAGATGGACGAATCAAAAAAGGCGATACCATTTTGATGGAAGCGTTTGGCGGTGGTTTTGTATGGGGTTCTGCATTGGTTAAAATGTAGCCGTTATTTAAATCTAAAAAAACAATAAAATTATGTTAACTAATAACATAGCAATCGTATTCCCAGGCCAAGGCTCACAAACCGTTGGTATGTTGGGTGATTTGTCTGAAACGTATGGCCAAATTAAAGAAACGTTCGATGAAGCGTCGGATGCGCTTGGTAAGGATTTATGGGCGTTAGCTCAAAATGGGCCAGCTGAAGAGCTTAATAAAACCAGAAATACTCAGCCATTAGTGCTTACGGCTAGCGTTGCCATGTGGCGCGTATTGAACAGTCAGCTTGAATTACAACCTAGCTTTTTGGCGGGACATAGTTTGGGTGAATATACTGCGCTCGTTTGTGCTGAAAGTTTAAGTTTTGTAGAGGTGGTTAAATTAGTTGAGCAACGTGCTACGTTTATGCAACAAGCGGTGCCAGAAGGCAAAGGCGCAATGGCGGCAATCCTAGGGCTTGAAGTAGACGTTTTGATAGACATTTGTCATCAAGCTGCTGAAGGTGAGGTTGTATCTGCGGTGAATTTTAACGCGCCAGGGCAAGTGGTTATTGCGGGTAATACAGCTGCGGTGAATCGTGCTATTGATTTGGCTAAAGAACAAGGCGCGAAAAGGGCGCTTCCCTTACCCGTAAGTGTACCTTCGCATTGCGCGTTGATGATGCCAGCAGCAGACAACTTGATGAATGTAATGTCAGATATTACATTTTCTTCTCCCATTATTCCCGTGATTCACAATACCGATGTTGCAGAACATAGTGATGTAGTTGGTATCAAGCAAGCACTCGGTAAACAACTCTATACGCCAGTTAGATGGGTTGAGACGGTGGAATCACTTGTTAATAAGGATGTGACAACGTTGGTTGAGTGTGGTCCGGGTAAAGTATTGAGTGGTTTAAATAAACGAATTACTAAATCATTAGAATTGCACTCACTAGGCGATGAGCGTTCATTTAATAAAACAGTAGAGGCATTATCATGAGTGATAAAACAATTGCGTTAGTGACAGGTGCTAGCCGCGGTATTGGTAAGGCTATAGCACAACAATTGGTGGCGGACGGTTTTTATGTGATTGGAACCGCCACATCAGATAAAGGTGCATCAGCTATTTCAGACTATTTATCAAATTCTGGCGAAGGCATGACATTAAATGTGACAGATGCGGAGTCTATTCAATCAGTTATTAAAGATATTGCTGGTTCTGTAGGCGCACCTACTGTATTGGTAAATAATGCCGGCATCACTAGAGATAACCTAATGTTGAGAATGAAGGACGATGAATGGGATGACATTATTTCAACTAATTTAAGTTCTATCTTTCGTGTTAGTAAAGCGTGCTTACGCGGCATGATGAAAAATAAAAAAGGACGTATCGTTAATATCGCATCTGTTGTTGGCGTGACAGGTAATGCGGGGCAAGCTAATTACGCAGCTGCTAAAGCGGGGGTTATTGGCTTTGGTAAATCGTTAGCCAAAGAAGTTGGCTCTAGAAACATTACCGTGAATACTGTTGCACCTGGGTTTATTGATACAGATATGACGAAAGCATTGTCAGAGGATCAAAGAGCTGCTTTATTACAAGGTGTTCCACTAGGTCGTTTAGGTGATGCTGAAGAAATTGCGAATGCTGTTTCATTCCTGTGTTCGGATAAAGCAGCCTATATTACCGGCGAAACATTGCACGTTAACGGCGGTATGTACATGTGCTAGCTTCAACTAATTTAGTTTAAGTTAGCTCGGTAACCATTTGATTAAAATAAATTAAATGGATTTAATTATTGATATTAAAGAGAGGGGGTTTGGTTTAAACGAATAGAAATGTTTAATCTTTACTAATTTATCAATATAATACGGGTTCCATAAGCTCTGCTTGTGGCCCATACAAAAATAGAGGATATTTAAAATGAGTAATATTGAAGAACGCGTCAAAAAAATCGTTGCAGAACAACTTGGTGTTAAAGCGGAAGAAGTTACAAATGAAGCTTCATTCATCGACGACCTAGGTGCAGATTCATTAGATACTGTTGAATTAGTAATGGCTTTAGAAGAGGAGTTCGAATGTGAAATCCCTGATGAGCAAGCGGAAGGCATCACAACCGTTCAACAAGCAATTGATTACGTTAATAATAACAAAGATTAAATCAATTTCTAATTTCCAAGCACGACTTCTTTGTAAGTCGTGCTTGTTTTATTTGTGAGAGTTAAAAGTGTCTAAACGTCGAGTAGTAGTTACAGGCTTAGGTTTGCTGTCTCCTTTGGGTGGCAATGTGGCTGAGTCTTGGGAAAATATTCTTAAAGGCCAAAGTGGTATCGGCTTAATCACTCGTTTTGATACGAGTGACTTTTCATCAAATTTTGGCGGTGCAGTCAAAAACTTTGATGTCAGTGATTACCTTTCGCCGAAAGACGCAAAAAAAATGGATCCTTTTATCCATTACGGCGTTGCAGCAGGCATGCAAGCTTTAGATGACTCTGGTATCGAGGTAACCGATGAAAACGCTGAGCGTATTGGTGTGGCCATTGGCGCAGGTATCGGTGGAATCTCTGGTATTGAGAAAGGCTATGATTCGTATAAAAAAGGCGGCCCTAGAAAAATTTCTCCTTTTTTTGTACCGTCTAATATTATTAATATGATTTCTGGAAACCTATCGATTTTGAGAGGCTTGAAAGGTCCTAATTTTGCTATTGTGACTGCATGTACAACGGGTGCTCACAACATTGGTGATGCAGCGCGTATTATTCAGTACGGTGATGCAGACGTGATGGTAGCCGGTGGTGCAGAGATGGCAACATCTATCACATCTTACGGTGGTTTCGCTGCGGCTAGAGCCTTGTCTCGGCGTAATAATTCACCTGAAACAGCTAGCCGTCCTTGGGATAAAGACAGAGATGGGTTTGTACTCAGTGATGGCGCAGGTGTCGTTGTTCTTGAAGAGTATGAGCACGCAAAAAATCGTGGCGCTACTATTTATGCTGAATTAGCTGGGTATGGAATGAGTTCAGATGCGTTTCATATGACAATGCCCGTACAAAATGGTGATGGCGCATACCGCTGCATGAAAAATGCACTCAATGATGCGTCGTTGAACCCAGATCAAATTAGTTATATTAATGCGCATGGTACATCTACACCTGCTGGTGATGTTGCTGAAACACAAGCAGCTAAAAAACTGTTAGGCGATAAAGCATACAAAGTTCCTATGAGCTCTACTAAATCAATGACCGGTCATATGCTGGGCGCAGCCGGTGGTGCAGAAGCAGTTTTTTCTGTGCTGGCTATTCGTGATCAAGTTGCACCTGCAACAATTAATCAATTCACCGCTGATCCAGATTGTGATTTAGATTATGTACCGAATGAAGCACGACAAATGGATATGGATGTTGTCGTATCAAATTCTTTTGGATTTGGTGGCACCAACGGTACGCTTGTATTTAAACGCATTTAAGTGACCTGATTCCGGGTGACACTGGCTCTAGAAGATTGTGGGGACTATACAAGGGTTGCAATCCCTTTTGAAACAGATTTACTGAACTGTCATTCGTTTAATCCGCAACGTTATCCCTTTTTATTAGAGAGCTCTCTTGTAAATAATTCCCACAATGGGTTTGATATATTGTTTGCTTTCCCTGGCGATACAATTGAAACTTTCGATATAGCGGATAAGAATTTTTTTTCACGATTTGATAATGCTTTTAGCATTACCAATACCTCTAGCGACATTAAATCGCCCCGTTGCATTCCATTTACAGGCGGTTGGTTTGTTTTTTTAAGTTACGAACTTGTCGGCGCTATTGAAAATAAACTTGCCCACATTCACTCAGACGAAAACTTCCCTGTAGCCTGCGCTACCCGAATTCCAGTAGCGATTGTTAAAAGTCACCAGAAGCGATGTTGTTGGATTGTTTGCGAGAAAGGCCAAGAATCATTGTTAAAAGACGTGTGGAATGACCTTCAGAAAATGCCGAATAAACAGGCTGAAAACGAACCTAAGGTGTTAATAAATGAAGATGTTTCGGACGTTTTTATTTCCGGTGTAGCTAAGATCAAGTCATATCTGAAAGAGGGCGACACCTTGCAGGTAAACCTTTCTAGGGAGTGGAAAGGTTGTGTTCAGGGTCGTACGAGTTATGTGGATGTTTATCGCTCTTTACAGCGACATAACCCGGCACCTTTCGCAGGTTTAGCAACATTTAGAAATAGCGTTATTTGTTCATCGTCACCGGAGCGTTTGGTGAGCTGTACAGATAACGTCGTTCAAATGAGGCCTATTGCTGGTACGCGTCCTAGGCATAAAGATGCTGATGTTGATCAGGCGTTGGCCGAAGAGCTGCTAAAAAATAGTAAAGAAAATGCAGAGCACGTCATGTTAATTGACCTAATTCGCAATGATTTAGGTCGGATTTGTGAAACGGGTACGGTTGGTGTTGATGAGAAAATGGTCTTAGAGTCTTATGCAGCGGTTCATCATATTGTTTCTAATGTCAGTGGGAAATTAGTGCCTCAAATGACGCCGTCGGATATTATTAAAGCGGTATTCCCAGGTGGGACAATTACGGGGTGTCCTAAGGTTCGCTGTATGGAAATAATCTATGAATTAGAATCTGGCCCCAGAGGCGCTTATACAGGCTCTATGGGGTATGTTAATAATAATGGAGACATGGACCTGAATATATTGATAAGAACGGTTGTCATGAACGATGACCATCTCAATTTTAGAACCGGTGCAGGTATTGTCTCCGACTCAATTGCTGACAATGAATTACAAGAAACGCGACATAAGGCTAAGGCTTTATTAAATGCCTTGAATAACAATGAACGCTAGTATGCTCATTAACGGAAAGTCTGCAACATTATTAAGCCCATTGGATAGAGGGTTTCAGTATGGGGATGGTTTATTTGAAACAATATTAATTGAGTCTGCTTGCCCTATTTTTCTTGTTGAACATTTAGCTCGGTTAGAAAAAGGTTGCGAAGTGCTCAACATTCCAATGCCCGATGCTACGCTAATCACAGACGAATTGTATCGAGTGATTGCTAATGAGCCATCTGGTGTTGCTAAAATAATACTGACTCGAGGTATTGGAACAAGGGGGTTTTTGCCGCCTTCGTCGCCTGAGGTAACACGCGTGGTGAGTTTCAATAGTAGTGAAACACCGTTACCTCAAAAATTGTCGTCGATAGAGTTAACTACCTGTGACATCAACTTGAGCCGGCAGCCTCTTTTGGCCGGTATAAAACACTTAAATCAATTGGAACGTGTTTTAGCTCGAAGTTCAATGGCAGAAATAGACCGTATAGAAGGCTTGATGCTGGATACCGAAGACAATGTTATTGAAGGCATTATGAGTAATCTATTTATTGCTAAAAATGGTATTTTAAAAACACCTGCACTCAAGTATTGTGGTGTATCGGGCGTCATCCGAAATTTTTTAATGACTAAGGCGAAGTTGGGTAATATTGAGTGCCTTGAAACCGAGCTGTCACTTGAGGACATACGATCAGCTGATGAAGTTTTTATGACAAATAGTTTGATGCCAGTGCGCGTAGTTAAGCATTTTAATGACGAGGGAAATATGTTCAATAAAGAACAAATTCGTTATTCTACATGGGCGCTAGATAGCGTTATTGTAGAAACTAAACACCAAATTAATACTATCCAATTTCCCTAACCGTATGAAGAAAGCTCTTCTTTTAGTGATTATTATTGCCAGTCTAGCGGTTGCTGGTTTGTGGTTGCAGTATGACGATTCGATTAATCGTTCACACATTACAGAATCAATGGGTTCAGTTGTGGTTACTATTAAAAAAGGTCAGCATCTGAACCAAATTAGTTTAACGTTGGAACAACAAGGCGTTGTTGTAAACCCTTGGTTTAAATGGCTAGTAAGGATTGAAGGGGCAGCCAGTAAAATTCAGGCGGGCGAATATCAATTTTCACCAGGCTTAACACCGAAGGAAGTATTAGCTTTTCTGATTAAGGGGCAAGTCAATCAGTACGCTATTTCTATTATTGAGGGCCAAAGCTTTAAAGAATTACTAACGTCTATTCAGCGTAACTCAGCCATTAAAAGCACATTGCCTAGTCAGACGAATATGCTAACGTATATTAAATTATTGGGTATCGATGAGACGCATTTGGAAGGCACCTTGTTGCCAGAGACTTACTTTTTTATCAAAGGGACTAGTGATGTTGATATCATCAAAAGAGCGCACCAAGCGATGCAGGTGTTTATTAGAGATGAGTGGCCCAAACGGAATAAAAAGGACGTTATAAAATCCCAATACGATGCCTTAATACTGGCATCAATCGTGGAAAAAGAAACAGCTGTTGGCTCTGAGCGGCCCCGTATAGCTGGTTTGTTCTTACGTCGGTTAGAAATAGGTATGAAGTTACAAACAGACCCAACAGTGATATACGGTATGGGCGATAATTATAAAGGTGATATTAGGTTTAGAGATCTGCGTAAAGATACGCCCTATAATACGTATACGCGCTATGGTTTACCGCCAACGCCCATTGCAATGCCTGGTAAAGCATCTATTTTAGCGGTATTGCACCCTGAGAAAACACAGAGTTTATATTTTGTGTCAAAGGGCAATGGCACGCATATTTTTTCTAATACGCTTAAACAGCATAATGCCGCGGTGGATAAGTATCAACGGAATAAAAAATAATGGTTACAGGTAAATTTATAACGCTTGAAGGCGTTGAAGGTGTTGGTAAAACAACTAATTTAAACTTTATAGCAGAATATCTGGAGAAAGCAGGTAAGTCGGTTGTGATAACTAGAGAACCTGGTGGGACTGAGATTGCTGAGAAGATTAGGGCGTTACTCTTAGATCATAATGAAGAAAAGTTATGTAATGAAGCAGAGCTACTATTAATGTTTGCGGCGCGGGCCCAACATGTTGAAAATGTCATTAAACCCGCGCTTGAGAAAGGTAGTTGGGTGCTATGTGATCGCTTTACTGATGCGACATATGCTTATCAGGGTGGTGGGCGTGACTTTAATATGAATGATATTAAGTGGATAGAGAACTTTGTCCAAAAGGGACTGGCTCCGGATAAAACAATACTGCTCGATTTGTCCGTTGAAGTTGGTTTGCAACGTGCTGCGAGTCGAAGTGAACCCGACCGTTTTGAGTCTGAGAAACAAGCCTTTTTTGAGAAGGTTCGGGGTGTTTATTTGGATAGAGCAAAAGTCGAACCTCAACGGTTTCATATTGTTGATGCATCCAAAACGGTGGAACAAGTACAACAAAATATAGCGAGTTTTTTAGGTCAACTATTAATTAATGAATAATCAAACAACAACAGTTTACCCTTGGCTCCAAAAAAGCTGGAATCAACTGCGACGTTATCAACAACAAAATAGGTTACCTTCAGCCATTATGTTGGTCGGTGCAAAAGGCCTTGGTTTAAGTGAATTCGCCAAAATATTTGCCCATAGTGTATTTTGTTTAAATAAAAATAATGACGGCATGGCTTGCGGTTCTTGCTCTTCTTGTTTATTAGTTCAAGCCGGCAATTATCCTGATCTCTTTCACGTACAACCGGAAGAGGATAAAAAAAGTATTTCGATAGATGCGATTAGGAAGCTTAGTGCGTCGTTGGCTTTAAATAATCAATTTACAACACCACGAATAGTCATCATTGATTCGGCTGACGTTATGCTACACCAGGCATCGAATAGCTTATTAAAAACATTGGAGGAACCGAGTGAAAATACGAGTTTAATACTTATCGCTCATAAGCTATCGCGTGTCCCAATGACCATACGCAGTCGTTGCCAGATACTATCCATCAAAGATATTAATAGCCAACAAACGTCTTCATGGCTTAAAGCGGCTGGCTGTGTGGAGGCGGAAGAGTACCTTGATTTAGCTGGAGAGCTACCACTTCTTGCGCTGGATATGTGGCAGATGGAGGCGTTAGAGAAAAGAAATGCCTTACGTAAGGATTTTGTTAATTTATTGGATGGTAAATTAGACCCTTTATTTTTTGCCAATCAATGTAAAAGCCTACAAGAATTCCCTGTTTTAAAATGGATGGCGTCTTGGTTATCCGATGTAGTAAAGTGTTTGCACGAAGCAAATAATATTCAATCATTGGTTCCGAATATTGATGACGGCTTGAAAGTTGTAACAAAAAAGCTACACTTAAAGCAAATTACTGATTTATTAGCTCGGTTAGCGACAGTAACTGATATAGAATCGAGCCAAATAAATCAATTGTTAATGTTAGAAGAGTTTTCGATACATTGTTATTCGTTAACTACAAAATAAAGGTGTTTAAAAGATGAGTTCTAGTGGAAGTGATACTCGGCAGGGAATTTTATCCTTAACAATTAAGGATAAAAAAGCGTTGTATGCGGCATATATGGATTACGTTACGGGTGGTGGTTTATTTATTTCAACAAATAAAAAGTATACGCTAGGTGATGAGGTCTTTATGTTACTGAATTTAATGGGTGAGAGTGAACGAATACCCGTTGCAGGTAAAATTATTTGGATTACACCCATTGGCTCTGAAGGTTCTAGATCTACAGGTGTTGGCGTACAATTTAGTGAACAAGATGGTGGTGTTGCACGTGCAAAAATTGAAAACTATTTGGCGGGTACAGCAGCTTCTGGGAAACCAACGCATACGATGTAGGTTGGATTCACATTCAAAAAATAGCGGCCCACGTGGCCGCTTTTTATTTTACGGATAATCATTATGTTTATAGACTCTCATTGCCATCTTGACCGGGTTGATTTACAACCCTATTCAAACGACATAGGTGCTTATTTAGAGGCCACAAAAGCAGATTTACTTGACCATATGTTGTGCGTGTCGATTGACTGGGAGAATTACCCTGCCATGCGTGATTTAGTGGCCGCTTATACTAATATTTCAATTTCGGTTGGTGTTCATCCTAATGAATTGGAAGGGCATGATCCCACTGTTGAGGAGTTGGTGGAAGCCGCACAACGAGATAATGCGGTGGCTATAGGCGAAACGGGACTGGATTATTTTAGACTTGAGAACGAGAGTGACCTAACTATCCAACAACAACGGTTTCGCCGTCATATTAACGCGGCAAAGCATACGAATAAGCCAATTATTATTCATACGCGTGATGCTAAAGCAGATACCATTCGTATTATGGAAGAAGAGGCAGCGGGCGACACCGGTGGTGTTTTGCATTGTTTTACCGAAGATTGGGACATGGCAAAAAAAGCATTAGACCTCAATTTTTATATTTCTTTTTCAGGAATTGTGACGTTTAAAAATGCCAAGCAAGTGCAAGAAGTCGCGCAAAAGGTTCCAAATGACCGGTTTTTGATAGAAACAGATTCTCCCTACTTAGCACCTGTTCCAAAACGTGGAAAGCCAAATTACCCTAACTACGTTAAGTATGTTGCGGAAAAAATGGCTGAACTAAGAGGTGTATCTGTAGAGCAGGTGGCAGATGTGAGTGCGGCCAATTACGCCACCTTGTTCAATCGTTAATTACTATGAGAGCTATACACGGCGCTGCTTGTTTTTTGTCTGGGTTTGATTTAATCAGACAACCTGGCTTGAGGCATTTTGTTGTTATCCCCCTGCTGATTAATATTGTATTGTTTAGTGGTGCCAGTTGGTTTTTGTGGGAGTATTTAACCAACACAGTAAACGGTATGTTACCCAGTTGGTTAGCGTGGTTATCTTGGCTTATTTTGCCGATGTTTATGTTGATTGTTTTATCGATTGTATATTACGGCTTTACGCTGCTTGCCAACATTATTGCCGCGCCTTTTTACGGGCAATTGGCCAAGTGCGTGGAAGCACACTTAAGGGGGGCGTCATTGAGCGAGGTAAACACCGGATATTTTTTACAAGATGCGACCAAGTTGTTAGGTTCTGAAATAAGAAAGCTGCTCTATTATCTGCTCAGAGCCGTGCCGTTGCTTTTATTGTCCATCGTGCCGGGTGTGAATGTGATTAGTTTGCCACTTTGGTTGATATTCAGCGCGTGGTTTTTAACCTTTGAATACACAGGCTACACGTTTGAAAACCATGGGGTGTTATTTGATGAGCAAAAGAAAGTTTTACAACGAACGCGTCTAAGTACGATGACGTTTGGTGGAATGAACTTGTTAATGACCAGTATTCCCGTGGTTAACTTCTTTGCGCCTGCTATGGCGATTGCAGGCGCCACAAAGATGTTATTTGATCAAGGCGAGTTAGACTAATCGACCATTGAAGACATTATTTTCTATACTGCTTAATTCGCAGCTTAGGACATGGTTACTGAGTTTTTCTGGTTCTTTGGTGGTGGTTTTAACCCGTAAGTAGTTTGGGGTATAACCAAGCACGGTGGTTGAGCCATCGTCGTTTTGTTGCTGGCCGTCTTCCCACAAAATATCTAAGGTTGATCCAAGCAGCGCATTCATACGCGATACTTTTATCGATTCAGCTAATAGATGTAATGCTTTGCTGCGCTGTTTTTTGATGACGTTTCTGACCTGATTTGGCATAGAAGCAGCTTTTGTTCCCTCACGCGTGGAATAGGTGAAAATATGCAAGTCACCGAATTGCATTTCTTCAACAAAATCTAGAGTTTGTTGCCATTCTTCATCGGTTTCACCGGGGAAACCAACGATGATATCTGACGTAATGTTGATGTTGGGAATCAACCGCCTAGCCTCGGCTACTAGTGCGCGAAACTCATCTGTTTTGCAGCGTCGAGACATGCGTTTTAATACCGTGTCTGAGCCACTTTGCATGGGTAAGTGCATATGCGGCATTAACCTGGGGTTTTTGAATAATTCTAAAAAGCCATCGGGTAAATCCCAAGGTTCAAGCGAGCCCATGCGGATGCGTGGAATGGTGGTTTGTTCAACAATAGACTGGACAAGCGTGAAGAGGTCGCTATCAATATCACAGCCGTAACCGCCAAGGTGTACACCTGTAATGACAATTTCTGAGATACCTTGTTGATGAATGGTGTTTATTTCTGCAATAATTTCATTAATAGCACGGCTTTTTTCATCGCCTCTTGCAATGGTCACAATGCAAAAGCTGCAACGGTATCGGCAGCCGTCTTGTACTTTAATAAAAGCCCGTTGTCGGCCGCGAGAAAACAATGCCACTTCGTTAGGCTCAGTTGCCATGCTGGGCATGGTTTCTTCGCTGAGGTTCTCTAGTGTTAGCTCAACAAGTTTTTCTTTTTGTTGATTGTTGATGAGTAAGTCCACGCCGTCGAGTGACACCGTTTCTTGTTCATTTAAGGTGGCATAACAGCCGCTAACCACGAGCTTTGCTTTGGGGTTTTTCTTATGCGTTTTGCGAACCAGTTGACGAGACTTTCGAACCGCCCCTTGGGTTACCGCGCAGGTGTTAAGTACCAGAATATCGGGTGCGGCATCCTCGTTTACAAGGTTGTGGCCACGTGAACTGAAATCATTAGCCCATGTTTCAATTTCTGCCTCATTGAGACGACAACCAAGCGTTTTAAGGTGTACACGCATTGTACGAATTTACTTTTATAAACCGAACATTTTACGCTATTTGCTTTGCTTAGCGATAAAGTCTATGGCTTTTTGTTGGCAGTTTTCAGTGTTTTCGTAAAGTATTCCGTGCCTATTTGAGTTGACCCAATGGTTGTGTTGCCATTGCTTTGGAATAAAGTTCAGCAATTGATGCATACTTGTTGGATCTACAACAGGGTCGTCAGTAGCCTGTATTAGTAGGGTGGGGCAGGTTATTTTTTTTAAACGGGGTTTAGTCTTACCAATAAGTATAAGTAATTGGTTGATAGCAGAAATCGGAATATGTCGATAATTTAAGTGCGGATGTTCTGGCACGTTATCTTTAAAAGGCATGAGGCCTTCTGACCAGCTTATTTTTTGAATAATTTTATTAGCAAAGTCAGCGGCTTTGGCTAGGTGTATGGTGGGATCTATAAAGCTGATAGGTGTTGAACAAGCTACGATAGATGTTATGTGTAGGTGTTGATTGGCTCCCATCATGAGTGCTAATAAACTACCGCTAGAAAAACCTATTAGGTGCACCTTTTTGCTGTAACAGTGCGCAATTTTTACGCTTTGCCGTACAGATTGGCGCCAATCAACCCAGTTTCTTTGGTGTAAGTCCCATGGTGACGTGCCATGGCCTTTTAAACGGCAACCAATAACAACGTATCCTAAGTTATAGAGCTTCTCGCCTAATGCCCTTAATTCGCCGGGTGTGGATAATAGGCCGTGTATTAGCACGACACACTCTCCATTGTGCTTTTTGGGCACTAAAAAATAGGGTTTGGATGCCAGTTGTTTAAAAGACTGTTGCTGGTTAATTTCTTGGAATTCTTCGTCTTGAAATTGGGCTAGATCCCACTCGAACTCCCGTAACTCGTCATCCATAAGCATTTTTGCAAAAGGGATTGTTTGATTATGTATTTTGAATGATAGGCTCCTCTCAATGGCCTCGCTTACATCAGCAATGGGTAAGACTTCATTGGCATAGACTGACATAGGGTTTTTATAACGAACGGTATCGAAGTCATAATGTTGCGTCAGTTGTTCCGTGAATTTGTAGTAGCGTCCTGCATTTTCAAGCAAATTTGCTTGATAGGCGCTTCTTAAAAACTGATCAAACGTTTCGCTTTTTGTCATTAATAAGTTGCGATAAATAGCGGGGTTTTGTAGCGTTCGGTGGAAGTTTAAAGAAGGGCTTTTTTGCAATATTTTTATCGTAATATAAATGCGTTGGTGGAGTTGGCGTTTATCAATCCGAGCTCTACCTTTAGCCGTTTCATTCATAATAATAGATGCGGCAATGTGAGCAATGTTGAGGGTAACGTTTTCATAAATGGCGTGCATATAAGCATCACGAATTTTTTGTGCACTACGCTGATAACTGAGCCTAAACAACAGGTTATCCCAATTGCTATTGCTTTGTGTTTTTTTGAATATATCGTTTAGAGAAAGCTCAGTGTAATTTACAAACGTATTGGTCAACGTGGATTCGATTTTTGTCCAATAGTTTTCGACGACAATAGCTTCGCCAATTTGAATATCCATATCGGTATTTTTTAATAAAAAATTACCTTCTATGAGGAGTTCTTCAGATAACCGTTTATGTAAGTTCTTATAAAAAAATTGAATGCTGTTTTTTAAGATATTCTCTCCAATGCGCAGCGGATAAAATGTAATGTTGCAGGGGATGATTAGAGTAGGTTTGTTACAGATTTCAATGAGCTCCTTTTTACCCTTGAGACCTAATTCACAAGCCCATTCGTCGAGTCTACTATCGTCATCACTTTTGTTTATTTCGCGAACAGTGGATTTAAAAATGGTTAATGCTAATGCGATAACTGCGGGTCCAGTGTGTAATTTTCTGCGTTCATTTCCAGACCTCGAATAGATGCTGTATTGGCCCTTATCATTAACGCTTCTTCGGTCTTTAACAATGCCACCTTCAGGGAATGCAATGAGTTTTTGCTGATGTAGGATGTCCTTTGATACACGATACAATAACGATTCTGCATCATTAGGTATGCCACCTAATGCAATTAAATATCGACTAAATGCATCGTCACCAAATAAGTCACTTGAGGCGATTGATCGTGAAAATAATCTGGTTTTTTCGTAAATTAAATATTGTGGAATAAATGTTTCAAATCTTGCAAAATGGTTGAATAGAAACACATCGCCGTCTAGCCAGGCTGTATCGTTTCCATGCGTTCTAATAGTAAGGCTGAGAACTTTAAACAAAGCCTTCATCGTTTGATAAGTCCAATGATAGGTTTCCGGATTTACTTTGTAGTCTCCAGCGTTAGGCATCGTTTCTGAGTCATTGTCCATAATAATCTATAATCAATACTCTCTTGTTTTCATTAGATGTGGGTTAGCAAAAATTGGTATCTAACTTTTCGTTTATTAGAAATCTTATACATAAAATAATAGTAATTCATTATGCTTCGTTTTACCCCAAAAATACCGCTTAAATACGATGCAATGGCAGTAGGTGAAGTGCACGTATGGAAATTAGACCTTGATGTGCTTTTTAGTAAATCGGATATGTCTAAAGTGAGTATTAAGGAGTGCAAAAAAATCAACCGCTTACACGATTCAAAACATCAGGTTCGTGCATTGGCGATGAAAGTGCAATTAAGAGAATTGCTTTCACGCTATCTGTCGATTAAACCTAGTGAAATAGAGTTTGGACTGGCGGAATTTGGTAAGCCATATCTTAAAAATTCACCCTTGTCGTTTAATGTTTCACATTCAGGGGATAGGGCGCTAGTCGCGATTAGTCTGTGTGAGAAAATGGGCGTAGATATCGAAAATTGGCGCGTTATCGATAATTTACAAGGCCTAGTAGAGCGAAATTTTTCTGTTGAAGAAAAAAATCAATGGTTAGATATTGATGATAATAAAAGGATGCCGATATTTTTTGATATTTGGGTCTGCAAAGAAGCTTTTATAAAAGCAACAGGGCGGGGGTTAGGCATGGGTGTTACAAATTGCGCATTCGATTTGCTAAAACCTAACAAATTATTAAATTGTCCTCCAGAGTATGGCCCTTCGTCTGATTGGGTTTGTGTCTATTTACCGGTATGGGAAAAAGCGAGTGCGGCTCTTATAATGAACACGACAAAATACAGTGTCAATATATATGAATTTAAAACGAAATTCCCCCATCGGGTTGAGTAATATCTATAAAATATAGGTGCTGTTAACTGAGCGCTCCAACTCTATAATTATCTCTTAAATATGATGAATTTATTTCCTAAAACGCTCGTTGAAGCACTAGATAAAAATCAAGACGCAAATAAAACAATCACTTACATCAGCGGTAAAGATAATGAGCGCACGGTTAGTTACCCTGACTTAAAGCAACGAGCGCTAGGTTTGCTATATCACATTCAACAAAAAGGCGCGGTGGCAGGCGATGAACTTATCGTTCATCTAGAGGATAACGAACAATTTATTGATACCTTTTGGGCATGTCAATACGGTGGCATTGTCGCTGTACCACTAGCGATTGGAACAAGCGATGGGCATCGCCAGAAAGTATTTAATGTCTTTGAAAAGTTAAAGACTCCTTATATAGCAACATCAAGGAAAGCATTGCAACGTTTAAAGGTGTATGCCGAGGAGCATGGTAAAGAAGGTGTTTACGAGGATATTCAAGCAAAAGCATTGACGCTCGATCGTATTGAGGAGTTTGATCAATTAGGCGTGCAAGCTGACGTAGACCCAGAACAAACAGCGTTTATTCAATTTTCATCGGGGTCCACGGGTGACCCTAAAGGTGTCGTTTTAACGCATAAAAATCTTGTTACTAATTTATTTGGCATCATTGAGTGCAGTGCTTTTAATGAGAATGATAGTTTTTTTAGTTGGATGCCGTTAACCCATGACTTAGGTATTATCGGCTTTCATTTAACACCATTGTTCGTCAATATCAACCAATACATCATGCCAACGGAGTTGTTTGTTCGCCGGCCAAATTTATGGCTTGAAAAATCGAGTGAAAAACAAGCTACGATTTTGTCATCCCCAAACTTCGGTTATAAACACGTTTTAAAACGCTTTAAACCCGAGAACCAAGAGGGGCTTGACTTGTCCAGGGTGAGGTTGTGTTTTAACGGCGCAGAACCTATATCGGCAGATTTGTGTAGGGAATTTAATACGGTTATGAAACCGTTTGGCTTGTCCGATACAGCTATGTTCACCGTTTATGGTTTAGCAGAGGCTTGTTTGGCGGTTAGTTTTCCAAAATTGGCTCAAGAGTTATCTACCATTCATGTATTAAGGCGTTCATTGATAGAAGGTCAGCCCGCTGATATTGTTTCAGCGCCAAATCCACAGAGCATTGAGCTAGTTCGCTTAGGTTACGCAATTACTGGCACTGAGATGATGATCGTTGATAAAAGGGGTAGCCCTGTTGATGAGAATATAATTGGACGCGTTCTGATTAAAGGTAAAAATGTGACGCAAGGCTATTATCACGAGCCGGCCTTAAATGAAAAGCTTATAACAACCGAAGGATGGCTGGATACCGGTGACCAAGGTTTGATAAACGATGGGCAGTTAGTTATTACTGGTAGAACTAAGGATTTAATTATTATCAATGGACTTAATTATTATGCGCCTGATTTAGAGTCAGTGTGTGAAAAAGTTGACGGTATTGATTTGGGTAAAGTGATTGTATGTGGTATTCGAAATGACCAAGAAGCTATGGATGAGCTGGTTGTTTTTGTACTGTATCGCGGTGAATTGGAGAAATTTTACCCAATGATTGTTGATGTTAGGCGTCAGCTTAATGAGAAATCTGGTTTAGACGTATCGCATGTGTTACCTATTAAAACAGTACCTAAAACAACAAGTGGTAAAGTCCAACGTTTTGCAATAGCTGAAAAATTTGTCGATGGCGAGTTTAATGAAACTATTGCGGCATTAACGGAAATGTCTGAAACTAGATCAAGTGATTCGATTGCTGCAGGCAGCTCAATAGAAAGAATGTTATTAGAAATTTGCCATACAGTTGTATCGAATCAAAAAATTGGTTTAAACGACAATATATTTGAGATGGGAACAAACTCATTAAAGTTGGCTCAAATTCATGAGAAAATTGATGAGTCATTCCCTGACGCTGTCGAGTTAACAGACTTTTTTGATTACCCAACCATCGAACAATTAGCAGGGTTTATTGCAGAGAAAACATCTTAATCGTACACACCGCGTTTGCGTTTCCATTTACGGTTCGACCACATCCAATCTTCTGGGTTTTCTAAAATCATAGTTTCTAGTACACGGGCATATTTCTCGGTCAATTCGTAACCTTCTTTTTTATAAGGTGCTTCACCCAAATCTTCAAAAAAAACTTCGTAATGCCCTTGGCTTAATCGCTTCATGCCGACGAATACAGTTGGGTATTTAGTCAATTGAGCAATCTTTTGAGAGCCGACTGCAAAAGAGCTTTCTTGGTTTAAAAAAGTCGTCCAATATTTTTCTTCTTTTCTAACGGGAGACTGGTCAGCGACCATCGCGAAACCACGCACTTCTTTACGGCGTTGCATGATTTCAATGAGTGCGTTTTTATTAGGGATAGGTCTCGCATCAAAACGAGAACGAGACTTTTTCATGAGCTCATCCACGACCAAGTCGTGTAGTGGTTTGTAAACAACATCAATTGGAAAGGATAACTCTAAGCTACAACCTGCAAGCATCCATTCCCAATTACAGTGATGTGCAGCCAGCATCAATACAGATTGGTTATTTTTGGCATATTTTTCAATGATTTCTGGGTTTTTAAGATGAACACGCGAACGTATTTCATCTTCCGTTAATTCACCCGCTTTGATAGACTCAATCATTACATAAACCAAACGTTTGAAGTTTAATTTGGCTAATCGCTCTAGCTCTTCATCTGTTTTCTCGGCGAAGGAGTTTTGCATGTTTGAAAAGATCACATTACGTTTCTTTTCAACAAAATAATAACCCAGCAGATAAATTGGGTAGGCAATGAAGTATAAAACCGATAAAGGTAATTTGGCTAAATAGGGGTAAAGTTTTGAAATGGAAGATTGACGGTTTTTAGCCATGAAGGAGGCGCTACAATAAATGGATAAGTGTGCATTCTAACAAAGCCATTTGAATAAGTATTAAGCAAAAAACAAATAACCGATAACAATGGCAACAATAATTCCAATAAGGTCTGCAAAAAGACCGCAAGCAACAGCGTGACGAGCTTTCTTGATACCCACGGCACCAAAGTAAACAGCGAGCACATAGAATGTCGTCTCGGTGCTACCTTGAACGATAGATGCTAAACGGCCAGCAAATGAGTCTGCGCCATGAATCTGCATGGTTTCTATCATCATAGCTCTGGCACCACTGCCACTGAGTGGCTTCATAAAGGCGGTTGGTAAGGCATCGACAAAACGACCATCTAAGGAAAAAGCAGCCAATAAAGAACGCAGGCCATCTAGGCCAATATCTAAGGCACCGCTGGCTCGAAACACGCCAATAGCAACTAACATAGCAACTAAGTAAGGAATAATCATAACAGCGGTTTGAAAGCCTTCTTTAGCGCCTTCAATGAATGACTCGTATACATTGATACGCTTTTTAACCGCCCCAACCATAAAGGTAACTATTAAAGTGAAGATAATTAAGTTGCTAACTAGAGCAGATTGTTGCTGCATAACAGACTGCTCTAATTGGGAGAAGTACATCAAAATAGCCATAATTAAGGCGCTAAAGCCGCCTAAGTAAGCCAGTATTATTGGGTCATAGAGCTTAATTCGCTGGACACTGGCAACCGCGATTAAGCCCGCTATTGTTGATGCATACGTAGCGATTAAGATGGGAATAAATACATCGGTGGGATTAGCCGCGCCCATTTGCGCTCGGTAAGTGAATATAGTGAGTGGGAACAAGGTGACAGCAGAGGTGTTTATCACTAAAAATAAGATTTGAGCATTACTCGCAGTGTCTTTTAATGGGTTAAGCTCTTGTAAATGTTGCATGGCACGAATACCCAAGGGTGTTGCAGCGTTATCCAACCCAAGCATGTTCGCCGATAAATTCATGACCATTGAACCAAAAGCAGGGTGGTTGGCTGGAACATCAGGCATCAGGCGTTTTAATAATGGATTTAAAAATCGAGTTAATAAGGCTATAAAGCCACTTTTTTCACCTATTTTCATAATCCCCATCCAAAAACATAGGACGCCCGTTAAGCCTAATGCAATTTCAAAGGCTGTTTTGGATAGGGTAAATGTAGCTAGCGTTATGTCATTAAAGACGCCAGCGTCACCTAAGATAAATAGTCGATATAGTCCAGTAATAAAGGCAATGAAAAAAAAGCCGAGCCAAATAATATTTAACATAAAATGAGAGATACTGGGTGTCTGATAATCTAATTAAACTTTACCACAGCAAAAAGATGGCGGAAAAAAATATCGAAACGAATAATAAGATATCTGAATTACTGCAAATTATGGGGCAATTAAGAGAGCCAAAGAATGGTTGTCCGTGGGATTTACAGCAAAATTTCGAGTCAATTGCTCCGTATACGATTGAAGAAGCTTATGAGGTGGCTGAGGCTATTCAACAAGCTGATATGCCAGCTTTGCGCGATGAATTAGGCGACTTATTGTTTCAGGTGGTTTTTCACTCGAGATTGGCTGAAGAGCAAGAGTTATTTAATTTTGATGATGTAGTAACCGCGATATGCGAAAAATTAACCCATCGGCATCCTCATGTATTTGCTGGTGAAAATGTCCCAGAGGAGCTGTTAGCAAACCGATGGGAGGCTGAGAAGCGAAAGGAAAAGGAGGGTGATGGATATGTGAGTGTCCTCAATGCAGTTAGCGTGCATCAACCGGCAATGAATCAAGCTTATAAACTTCAAAAGAAAGCGGCATCAGTGGGGTTCGATTGGGCGAGTATAGAACCTGTCATCGAAAAGTTAGATGAAGAAATTTCAGAAATTAAACATGAAATTAAAAAACATGATAACCAGCGCCGCATAGAAGAAGAATTAGGTGACGTATTGTTTAGTTGTATAAATTTAGCGCGACACGTGAATGTTGATCCTGAGTGGTCGCTACGTGGAGCCAATAAACGTTTTTCTGAACGCTTTACTTATATAGAGCAACAGTTAAACAGTAAGCGTTTGAAAATTGAAGACTGCTCAATAGAGATGCTTGATGAGCTTTGGAATGAAGCAAAGAAAATAATTAAGAGAGACGCGGACAGTTTGTAGGGAAGGGACTGTAAACAAAAAACTTAGAATATTTGAATTAGTTTTAGTATACTCATAATTCAATTGCGTTAATTGTCGTAATTTATAGTAATAATTTAAATTAATAAAAATATTTAACCAACTGATTTATAAGTATTTTTTTAGGAGAGAGAAGAAGA
Organism: Cycloclasticus sp.; assembly: GCA_002733135.1. Lineage (GTDB taxonomy): Bacteria > Pseudomonadota > Gammaproteobacteria > Methylococcales > Cycloclasticaceae > Cycloclasticus. The sequence continues at coordinate 29,147 of NVUJ01000020.1, forward strand.
TGTCAGAAAGAGTTAAGGGTATTGTTAAGTGGTTTAATAATTCAAAAGGTTTTGGATTTATTCAACCGGATGCTGGTGGTGAAGATGTATTTGTTCATTTTAGAGCGATACAGGGTGATGGTTTTCGTACGTTAAAAGAAAACCAAGCCGTTGAATTCACTATTACTAAAGGCGAGAAAGGGCTTCAAGCAGAAGAAGTTACTGGTCTAGAGTAAAGATTTTCGCTATTTATTTAGCGATTAGTTAATCAGACGTTTTACAACAACACCTATTGGCAAGATTTATTGCTGATAGGTCTGTGTTACGTAGTGTTCAACAATTTTTTGGAATTGCTCCGCTATATCGTTGCCTTTTAATGTGACGTCCTTTTTTCCGTTAATGTAAACGGGGGCAACTGGCTTTTCACCAGTTCCTGGTAAACTGATACCAATATTTGCATTTTTGCTTTCACCAGGGCCATTTACAACACAACCCATCACAGCGACTTTCATATCTTCAACACCGGCGTATTGTGTTTTCCACTCGGGCATTTTATGTCGCAAATAAGTCTGTATATCTTGTGCCAGTTTTTGGAAGTAATCACTGGTAGTGCGCCCACAGCCAGGGCATGAAATAACGGCGGGAGTGAATGAACGCAAGCCCATGGATTGCAAAATCTCCTGTGCCACAATCACTTCTTGGCAACGGTCGCCACCGGGTTCAGGTGTAAGCGATATACGAATAGTATTACCGATCCCTTGGTGGAGCAGAACAGCTAAGGCCGCTGTTGAGGAAACGATGCCCTTACTTCCCATACCAGCTTCAGTTAAGCCAAGGTGTAGCGGGTAGTCACAACGTGACGCTAAATCTTGATAAACAGAGATAAGATCTTGTACCCCACTCATTTTACAAGACAGTATGATTTTATTTCTTGGTAAACCAATTTCAACCGCTTTTTCAGCGCTTTCAATGGCAGAGGTAATCACTGCGTCATGCATCACAGCTACAGAATCTCTAGGCGTGCTAGATGATGAGTTTTCATCCATTAACCTGGCCAAAACAGCGGGATCTAAACTGCCCCAGTTAACGCCTATACGCACGGGTTTGTCATACTGAATTGCAAACTCAATCATTTGCGCGAATTGTGGGTCTCGTTTGCTGCCGCGCCCAACATTGCCGGGGTTAATGCGGTATTTGGCTAACGCCTGTGCGCAACACGGGTATTTAGCGAGTAATTTATGCCCATTGAAATGAAAATCACCAACCAAAGGCACGTGACAGTCAAAAGCATCCAGCCGTTGCCTAATGACTGAGACAGCGGCCGCAGATTCTTCGGAGTTTACTGTAATGCGAACAAGCTCAGAGCCAGCCTTGGCTAACTCCATGACCTGTTTAACGGTTTTATTAATATCGGCAGTATCGGTGTTCGTCATCGATTGGATAACAATCGGCAAGCCGTGGCCTATTTGAACGGATCCAACGTTAACGATAAGTGGGTTTGGCATAAAGGAATCGTGTAACTTAACTAAAGACTCTCATTATATCGTCTATCGCCGGTTATTTTTGATTAATAGCCAAAGGGCATAAGTTTCATTGAAGCGAAAGGTAAAAGTCTCCGCTTAACTCAACTTTAAAAGAAAGCAAAGGCAACTGTGCGGGGTCTTTAGTTACGAATGAAGCGTAATTAAATCAATGATTGATTCAGGCATGCACATGATAGAAACAATAGTTATATTTTCTGTTCTGCTATTAATAGCAATATTGTTTGAACCGGTATCGAAACGATTCAAGTTTCCTTTTTCTAGTTTATTGGTTCTGGTGGGCTTTATTGGCTCAGAATTAATCGTGTTAGCTGGGTTCGATACGGGCCTTCGGTGGGATGATTTTGTCGGTATTATCTTGCATTTTTTGGTGCCCATTATCGTCTTTGAATCGGCGTTTAATGCAAACTTTAAAGTGCTCAGGTCAAATATTGGTACGGTGCTGTATCTAGCGATTCCTTGTATGTTCTTAGCCTCTATCATCACCGGGCTGATTATCTTTATAGGTATTGGCAATAGCGTTGGGTTTCCAATAACGTCGGCATTGCTGGCCGGTATTATCTTGTCGGCAACTGACCCAGTGGCGGTAGTGGATATTTTCAAAAAACTTGGCGCACCCGCCAGGCTAACTGCTTTGTTAGAAGGGGAAAGCTTATTTAACGATGCCACAGCCATTGTTGCTTATACGCTGTTGGTATCTTTTGCACTTAATGAATCAGGCATGCAAACGGCCCCATCAGTCATTGTGTTTTTCCTTAAAAATGCACTCGGTGGCTTGGTCGTTGGCTTATTGGTTTCCTATGTTGCATCAAGGCTGTATTCATTGTCTACGAATCACTTTGCTTATGCTTTATTCGGCATATTGACGGCTATTTTTTCCTTTTATTTTGCGGAACATGTACTTCATGTGTCGGGCATTGTTTCAGTGCTGGCTGGTGGCCTTTATTTGGGTGAGTTTTATCGAAATAATCAAGCAAATAACGATACATTCAGTGCTAATTTATGGGAGTTGAATGCCTATATAGCGAATGCCATTTTATTTATTTTAGTCGGTGTAACGATAACGGTCTCAATGTTTACAGGTCAATGGCTAGCTATGTTGATGGGTATTTTTGCCGCAACGATTGCAAGAACCGTTGTTGTTTATGGTTGTTTGCCCGTTTTTACGTTTATCCCAAGTGTTCAAAAAGTTGATTGCAGGACGAAAAATGTAATGATGTGGGGTGGATTAAGAGGCGCTGTTTCATTAGCCCTAGCGTTGTCCATTTCTACAGATATAGAGGGTTGGTATACCATTCAGTCGATTGTGTACGGTGTCGTTATTTTCACTTTATTCGTTCAGGCGCCCTTTATGGAAAAGTTGGTGCTAAAACTAAAAGAGAGCATTTAAGCGGTATCTAAGAATTTATCGATAAGAGCAAACGCCCGGTCGATGATAGGGTTTGGTGTATAAAAGTGTGGAGAAAAGCGGATGCCACCACCACGTTTTGCACAAACAACATTGTTTGTCGTTAGGTAGTTAAACAGCACATCAGTTTGATTGTTAGAGGGTTTAAAAACCACAATATTATTGCCGTGTTCATCGGGGTTTGTTAGCAAGGTCAGTGAGTTATTTTGATTCACTTTATCAATCACGTATTGTCCGCGTTCTACAACGTTTTTTGCAACGGTCTCCATGCCGACGCCTAACAGTAAACCTATACTGGCTGATAGGGCGTGTATGCTTAGCATATTTGGGCTACCGCACTCAAATCGACGGGCCGTTGTGGTTTCTTCCCAAGTGGTCGCGTCGTAGTTTCCCATGTCCTCGACCATGTGCCAGCCAAATTGAGTGAGTTTGAGTTTGTTGAGTGATGCTTGTCGGCAATAAAAAAAGCCTAAGCCTTCAGGGCCTAATAACCATTTATGCCCATCAGCCATCACGAAATCGGCCTGGTATCGTTGTACGTCAAATTCAAAGGCACCAATCGACTGAATTGCATCGATACAAAATAAAACATTTTTTTGACGACAGACTTCGCCTAAGCGCTCTAAGTCAACACGCAAGCCGGATGCGTATTGCACAGAGCTTATCGTTAAGAGGCGAGTATTGCCGTCAATTTGATTGATAAGCTCAGCAGTTGGGTCGCTAACGTTTTTAAGCGGCGTTTTTTTAACAGTAACGCCTTGATTAGCCAATGATTCCCAAGGAATCATATTTGAGGGGAACTCCTCATCGCTGCTAACAATATTGTCACCCTTGTTCCAATCTAGGCCGTATGCGACAAAGGACAGGGCTTCGGAGGTGTTTTTAACCAACGCAATTTCGTCTACAGAGCAGGCGTTTATAAGCTCTGCTATTTGTTTTTTTAATCGTGCCTCAACCTTTAGCCAATTAGCGTATTTTTTTGAGCCAATGGTGACGTTTTCGCGACAAAACTCATTAACAGCTCGTTCTGTTCGTACCGGCCATGGCGCAACGGCAGCGTGGTTTAGGTACATTACCTCATCGTCCAAATTAAATTCTTTATCGAAATTGCTAGTCATCAGTCATCGTGGGCTGTTAAAACTCCATTCTATCCTTTTTAATATATTCCTTATAGACTTACGGGTATCGTTTTATGAAGGGTGTGAGGAGGATGAGTGTTAAGTTTTGGCCATAGAGGGGCGATGGGTTATGCGCCTGAGAACACCTTGTTATCTATCCGCAAAGCTATTGATTTAGGTGCGAGTTGGGTTGAGATTGACGTGTACCTTGTTGATCAGCAGTTATTAGTTATTCATGACGAAACGCTGGAAAGAACAACAAACGGGAGCGGGCGGCTGAGCGAATATAAGTTTGCAGAGTTAAGGCAGTTTGATGCCGGGCAGGGTGAACGTATTCCGACTCTGCAGGAAGTGATTGATATTACCAAGGGTAAAGTAGGGTTGAATGTAGAGCTGAAAGGTAAAGGAACGGCTATAGCGGTTATTAAATGTCTGGCATCTCTAGACGTTAAACATAAAGATAGTATTTTGATATCTTCCTTTAAAATAAATGAGTTAGAACAAATAGCGCAGGCAGATTCAATGATTAAAATAGGCGTATTAACTGACAAGAATGCTGACGCAGCATTTACATGGGCGAGTACGTTACAGGCGTATTCGATACACTTAAGCAAGCGAATGGTTAGCCAGGCGTTGGTTAAACGCGCACGCGAAGCCGGACTACAACTATATGTCTACACGGTTAATAGTGAAGCGGATATACGTCGAATGAGAGAAATGGGCGTAGATGGGGTATTTAGTGATTACCCAGATCGTGTGCTAGTAGGTGCCTAACTGGGCCAGTTTTTTAAGCTGTGAACGAGTATATAGTAAGGTATACATCATGCTGATTAAAACAATCAAAACGACAGAGCCAAATAACCACTCAAGGCCAAGCTCAAGCACGGTAATTAGGTAATAATTAACACCAAGAGGCAGAATGAGTTGCCTGAAAAGCCCCATAATGACCGGAAAATCGGGCTGTTTAATAGCTTGTAGAGTTGCTACGCTAATAAATAAAGAAACGTAGCAAAAAAACGCCAAAGCATCGATACGTAAATAGGTAACGCCGGTGCTTATAATGTCTGTTTGCGGGCTAAAAAATCCCATTAAATGAGGCGACAAAAACACCATGATTGGAATGCAGACTATCGAGATAGTTAAGCCGATCAATAAACCTTTCCTATAAGTTTCAGCAATACGTCGATAGTTTTGTACGCCGAAATTTTGCCCTGCAATGGCTATAACGGCGGCATTTAAGCCTAATGCGGGTAATAGTAATACTTGTTCAAGCCGTAGCCCAACAGAATATCCAGCAACAGCATAATCTCCAAATCGGCTAACAAAACCAGTAATGATTAAACTGCCAATAATCATGATGAAAAAATTAAAACTAGCAGGTAAAACTTGCCTTAAAATTTTTGATGATGTATCGCGATTGAACTGAGGAAAAGGCCGGTAACCAAGTTTATGACTGAGTATTTTTAATAAGTAAAAGGCAGAAGCGAGCTTGATAATAAGGGTTGCCCAAGCGAGACCGGAGACGCCCATATCTAAGCCAAACGTCAGTAGGGGGTTGAGCAAAAGGTTTGCAAAAAAGCCGACGATTAAGGCGTTACGATTGGTTTTTGTATCGCCCAATGCCATCAGTGCACCAGCCGCCACACTACTTATTGCAAATGCAATGTTGCCAATGAGTAGTATCTGGATGTATTCCCAAGCCAACTCAGATGGTGCTGTTTGTGTGCTAAGCCAATTAATGGCATCCCTAGCAAATAGCAACCCACCAAGAATGATAATAAATGAAAATATAAAACTAACGCCGATAGCGTTTTTAATAATGCATTTTAAATCATTGCTAGCTTTTGCAGATGATACTTCTGATGAAACCATCACAGACGTTCCGTTTTGCAAACCAGCGAGAAGTCCAATAAATAAATAAAAAACAAGGCTGGATATTGATAAGCCAACTAAAGCATCATCCGAAATTTTTCCAGCAAACCAGTTGTCAGTTAAATTATAGAGAGTATTAAAAAGCATTCCCATAGATGCAGGAATGGCTAATTTTAATAAATGTCGATAAATTGAACCTTTTGTTAAGTCTTGATGACCTGTTGAAATTGTAGGCATAAAAATTAAATTTTTGGAATCGCCTCATTATATAAGTTGATGCTTTAGATGTGTAAGGCAATACGTTTGTTTGATAAATCGTTTTTGTTTAGTTTATGACTAGCAGGTGAGTTTCGTACAAGGTTTATTATTTTTTATTTGTGCCTTATATGCGTATATTCAACTTCGTATAATGTATATTATGTTAAATTGGTAAACTTAAGATATTCAACTATGCTTAAGGGTCAACAAATAATACAAGCATAGTAAAAATGGATTTTGAATTACTGTATAGAAAACAATTTAACCGCAAAGGATTAGCACAATATTTAAAAATAACAGAACAAACTATTGAACGTTGGGAAAAAACAAACAAAGCGCCGATTGCTGTTATTAAATTAATGCAGATTTTAAACAAAGAACTTTCGCACACTGAAACAGAACTTAAAGATTTCTATTTCAAAAACGGTAGGCTTTTCACGCCAGAACACGAACCGATAACAGCAGGTTCAATACGAAGTATTAAATATCTGCGTATGACCATAGACCACCTAACAAAAGACAAGACGTTAAATAATGTGGCTAAAAGGCAACGTACGGCTACTGTCATAAATATTAAACAGCATCGAAATAATGAGTAATTAGGTCAAGACAGAAAGAAGTTAATAATTCGTTGCACTCAGCACCCTAGAACTTCGAACTAAAGTGTCTCAATTTTTGTAAGTATAGCCAGTTTGTGATAAAGGAATTTGAATAGTCGTTTTTCCTTTCTTTAGATAAAACACATTACCAACTTTTACTGCATACCAACCCAAAACGCGCAAATCATCGAGAGATATAAAAGTGACACGAGTTTCATTTTTTATTTGAATAGTAGCATTAAGACCTTGAGTATCGTTATAAATTGGAATTGATAATTCAGAACCTACAATCATCGACTGAAAAATATCAACCGTATTAACAGATAGAATTGTTTGTTGAGGCAAAGTCAAAGCTTGTTTAAATTCAACCTCTGAATTATCTAAAACTTCTTGACCTGTAACATTAGCTAATAATTTATTATCAAGAGGATTATTGAAATAAAAAAAAACAATTAAACCAACTATAAGTAAGCCGATTTTCATTTTATTTTTTGCGCCTTCGTGATGATTTAAAGCCATAGTATCGCCCTCTTTAATTGAAGAAACTTTATTAGTAATATCGTCTATTTTAATTTTATATTCGTCGATTAGCTTTTTTCCAGAAAGTAGATACTCGGATACAACAGAATAATTGCAACGCATATCAACAGTTCGGTTATTCAGATACTCATAATCTTCTACAAACGTCTGTGATGTATCATAAGCCAACGAAAAGCCTTTTCTCGAATAACTTATAGTTTCCATAACTTCGGATTGCTCTGAACGTCCGTTAAGCTTCAAAGCGGTGTAATTTTCAGGAAGCATACCTTTGAAGCCGAACATTCGCATTATACGACCCATATAAGGAATTGAAACTAAATCGTCCGATTTACATATCACAAGATTATCACAAAGAGCCTTATAAACCTCATCGTGTACCTGCTCTTTATTCTGCGCTAGACAAAAAATATCCCATCCGTATTTTCGAGATTGAACTAACCAAGCGACGATGGCCTTAAACTCCTTGTCGCTTTTAGAATTTAAAAATAACGATATTTCATCAAGCAATATTAGACCAAATTTAGTTTTATCATAATGTTCTTTGGTCAAGAACTTTTCATCACAACCTAAACCAAGTTGACGAAATGATGAAGAAGAAGGAATGTCTGGTATGCGTGTTAATTTGTAATCAACTTTTATTCTACAATCGGGATAAATATTAAGATTTGTCGCTACTGATTTATTCGCATTAAGATACGAAAATGCCTCAATCACAGAATACAACGATTTTCCAGAACCTCTAGTCCCCGTTATAAAAGAACAAGCCATTATGAACCGGCTGTTGTTCTTGCTTTCATTAATGCTATTTGTAATTTCATATCGAAAGTGAAACGAACGAATCGAGAAGTAATAATTGCTATTAAGCAACTTGCGGCATTGTCTGGCATGAACCAACCCCAAACACGAGTAACTTCAGTAGGAACACTTACTGAAATGCCATCTAATAAACTAACAGAACCACTCACAAGTAATGCAATGAAAGCAAGAATTACAACTAAATATAAAACAATAATGCCCAGTCTAAAAGCTAAAGCCGCGCCCTTTTCAGTGAAGAAAGAAACGAACCAAGCAATAATTCCAACAAAAAATAAAGGCATAATTAAACCGATTTAGTAGAAAGTAAGATTTTAATACAAGTAAAGAAAGTGATAATAAAAAAGACCCACGCTAGAACATCCCGCAAAGGTTGTAATTTGTCGCAAGGTTCTATGACAAAAGCATGACCAAAAATTGTTGTATTTATAGAACCGGAACAAACAGAAGCAGGAAAAATTAAATATCTGTTAATGAAATAATCTGCACTAAAATTTGATACGTTTGATATACCATAATCGCTCTCTCCATCATCTGAAAACTCATTGCTAGCATCAGAACGTTCAGAAGCTAGTTTAGCCTCAGCTTCAGCAATGGTTCTTGCGTTTTGTTCAACGTCTATTCCTTCTTCATTTATAGTCACAACACATTCTTGACCTGGTGAGCAATTACCTTCCTGCTCGAGTTGGTCTTTACCACTAATGCCAGAACCACCAGTCCCTGTATTATTAGTTGTTTCAGAAGTAATACTGCCCAAAGAATCTTTAGTAACAACGTTAGTCGTTGAGCCGCTTTTAGGTTCAGCAGGCTTAGAACTTTCTATTATCTCACCAGTTTTTTTATCAACAGTAACAACATCAAAACTTGAACCATTTTGTGTAAATGTAGTCGTTGTAGTTGTAGTCGTAGAACCATCTGCATTAGTAACAGTAACTTTGCTTTCCGTAGCCGTAATAACATCAGAGGAACTTTCAGAGAATTTAAAATTATCAGGATTATCAGATTTAGTTTTTTCTGACTCAACAATAGTAGTATCTGTTTTACTTTCTGTGGTTGTAGTATCACCGACCAAAGGAGAATCCTCAACTACAACAGTTGGTAAAATAGTAGTATCTTTATCAACATTTCCACCATCTACTTCATCACCTGAAACCACAGGAGGACTTTCCTGCAATTCAATGACTATTTCAGGAGTAGAGGTAGCCGGTGGAGGATTAGAACTTGAACCGTAACCAGAATACGAATAAACACATACCATGCCTTGTTGAAACAAACTTAAATAACAATCTCTTACATATGGATTTAACGGTATAAAATTATCACCTACATCAGCCGTAAAATAACAACCTTCATATTCGACAACGGAAGGCGGGATAGCATTTGGACCACCAATAATTACGTCAAAGTTAGTATAAGTATCAGTTTTAGCTTGACATTCCTCGTCTGTTTTTTCTGAACTTACAACACATTGACCACTAGCATCAAACTCCTGTCCAGTCGGACAATTTAATTGAACGTAATAAATAGCCCATACAACGCCTGCGCCGTCAAACCATTCCACATTATTACCAGCACCACTACAGCCGCCGAGCCAGCCCACATGATCTAAATTACATTTATCCATTGCTATCTGAACAGTCTGATAAACACCAGCGCCGGGAAAATCAATTCGTCCAGTGTGCTTTGAATATGTTATGGATGAAAAAAAGGCAAGTACACATAATAATAAAAATGCACTTGCCCTTTTCATATCAACAGCTATTAACTAGCAGAAGAAGCGGCACGTTTGAACATGCCCAATACGATAAATGCAATCGTTATTGGTACAGCCGCAGTCCAAGCCAAATCAACTAGAGCCAAAGCGTCTACTTGAAGGTCTGTAAAAGCTGTAGTAGCAGAAATAGGTAGAGCCGCAGAAGCTGAACCAACAGCGCCAACAGTTAAACCTAAAGCCACACCAATTTTACGACCCATATATTTAATGAAATTCATAATTTTATCCTTATAGTTTCATTATTTTAAAATGCCTACTGCTCTCTTAAAAATGAGAAGAAGTAAGCCCCCGACATATCCCAATCCAAAAGCACCTAGATATTGCCCAACAACATCAGTAATCTCTGCAATAGTCATAAGTCTTTTGAATTGAGTATGAACATTTACCTTTGCTGTCCTGCTATCCAACCCAACGCAAAAATAATTGCTAATCCAGATATGAATATAATATCGTTTTGTGTACCTAGTAAATCCGTAGTTTGACTTGCAAAAACATTGTTAATAGACAAAACGAGCAGAGCAAAGGCGTTAATCATTATTTTAAAATAGTAACCTTGACAATAGTTTCTTTAGCATTACCACCGCCCAGAGCTCTCATCTCAGTAACGCAATCAATCTCAACAGGTGTTGAAAAATTACTATTTTTTAATACATCGTAGACTTGCGGTTCACAACGAACATCAATACCCGCAGAACCTTTTTTAGTATCACTTTGTTGCATGGGTACTACTGCATAAAGTTTGCAAAAGTTATAATTATTACCTTCATATTCACCTTTGTGAAGTGAAACACCAGTTGCATAAATTTTCATTTTTAATTCCTTATTTTGTTTTTAAGATTTTGAATATCATTTACAGCATTTAAACGAGAAGGAATTTTCTTTTTTCCTTCAGTTAAAATTTCTATGGTTCTTTCAGAACCGTACAACTCATTGAAAGCATATATATATGCACCGAACTGATGCCTAACAATAGCAAGTGACCTATCTATATCAAGTTGTGTAGTTTTCTTACTAGTTAGCACTTTAGATTGCTTTTCAAAAAGAAAAGATAGTGCTGGATACGCTCCTGCCAGATATTGCCCAGAATTGACTAGAACTGCATAGGGAAGCGTTCGGTCTTTATTAGACAATTCCAACTCAATACGTACCCAGTCACTAAAGAGATGTGAAAAAGAGCCACCTAACTGCTTACCTTTTTCATAAATTCGGAGAAGTTTCCCCGATTGTTTTTTTCCAATATATAGCGTTCTGCCCTTATCATTATCATTTACCCAATCACCACGTTGCTCAATAGAAGGAGAACGAGAACGAGTTGTAAACAATCCATCGTGATAAGATTGAAGAAAATCAAAGACAGTATATTTTGAGTAAAATAAATCACATGATAAATCGACTCTAGTTATAGTAGCTTCAATAGATTCAAGAAACATCTCTAACCGACCTTCCCAACCTACTGAAGAATGTAGTAAACCTTGACCTTTCACAGTAACAAGACAAGTGCTATTTTGACCACCGATACAAACTTGACCAAAATTGTTTACACCGACCTCATAACTATCAGAATAAAAATTTAAGCCAGATTTTCTTTTTTCAGTAATTCCAAAACCAAAAATGAAAAGCAACTGTTCAGAAAGCTGAATAATAATATCTTCTTGAGAAGATGAATTAGTATAAAACTTACCAAGTTTGAAAGTGAAAGAAACCCAATCAACTAGAGAAAGCATAATATCTTTACTTGTATCTGGTAATGGAACTTTAACTACAACGCCTTTATTGTGTTTTATATGTATGAACTTTTCTTCTAAAGAATGATTATTAAAAGATTTCTTTCCCCCCATGTTATTACAGGGGGTAAGCGCGTCTTTTGATGCCTCGCCAGCCTCGCTTGAAAGCTCGGCTGTTGATGCACCAAACGAAGCTATACTAGCTTTAGTTAAATGGCTATATTCTGAAATATTTATAATATTCATAATTAAAAATAAATGTTATGAATAAAAACACCAGAGAAAAACAAAAAACCTAAACCGATAAACGAAAAAACAATAAGTGAAAACAAATCTAATTGAGCATCGGAAAATAAAAAAACTGAATCATCAAGTACCTGTTCATCTTGAAATTTTGAAACAAATTTAATATTAGACGGACTAGTAATAAATGAAATTTTAAGAGAACGGAACTTATCAGCAAGAATTGGCAAACCAAGCTTATGTACAGCGTTTTTTCTAGCGATATTAATAAAATGGTGATAATCCTTTGCAGATAAATAGTAAATTCCATTTAGCTGTGATTGGTCATAAGCTTCAAGAACATAGTTGTAATAGGTTTCGATTTTGTTAATTACAGCTTGTTCTTGGATTGTGATAACAGAATTATTGTATTGAATGTTCATATAAACCCCTCATTTATAATTGAAAAAACTGTACAGTGTAAGTCACTCTTTACACTGTAGTTGGAATTTACAGGTACATGACATAGTATGTCAAGCGTAAGTTACAAATAACCAGGAAATAATATGAAAATGGCTAAATTAATGAAGGAAATTAGAGCAATCCATAATAACGATTCTGAAACAGCAAGACGTTTGGGCATAAGCAGACAATCAGTATTTAATATTTCTGATGGAACAAATATCCCAAAGGATGAAACTATTGTAGCTATGGCTAAAGAGTTAAAACTTGATGAAGCTAAACTAATGATACAAGCCAAAGTCCAAAGAAGTCGAGGTCACTCAAAAGAAGTATGGGAAAAAATAGCAAAAAAGTATGAAAGCGTTGCGGCTTCAATCCTTCTATTGCCTGCCCTACCCCTTATTTTTGATGCGATTAATGTATATTATGTAAAATAGTCACGATTCATCCCCACGCCTGTGGGAAACACACAAGTAAATCATAAATTAGATTGAATTAATGCGGTTCATCCCCACGCCTGTGGGAAACACAATCGGGATGATGGTATCAGAAGATATTAAAGGCGGTTCATCCCCACGCCTGTGGGAAACACGGGTTATTAGGATATTAGTTATTGTAATTATGCGGTTCATCCCCACGCCTGTGGGAAACACAAGCTATCTCAACACGCCACGCAATGCCGACCCGGTTCATCCCCACGCCTGTGGGAAACACCTCTGTTAATTGCTCAACTTCCTCAGTTTTAACGGTTCATCCCCACGCCTGTGGGAAACACATCGTCTGTCAATGATGCGCACATGTCGCTAACGGTTCATCCCCACGTGTTACCAACAATGCAAAACTGAGCCACCCCAACGGTTGAAAAGTGAGCCACATGACTCACACTGATGCTTTCCATAATGAGGAGCATCATGATCACACTAGAGGAACTC
>NVUJ01000021.1 GCA_002733135.1 Cycloclasticus sp.
ACAGAAGATGGCGAACGGGGCATCATTATTAACACAGCATCAGTTGCAGCAACGGATGGCCAAATTGGCCAAGCCAGTTATGCAGCATCTAAAGCAGGCGTAGTGGGTATGGCCTTGCCGATAGCACGCGAACTGGCTCGTTATGGCATTCGTATTTGTACCATTGCTCCAGGTATTTTCGAAACACCGATGTTGGCTGAGTTGCCTGAAGAAGTTCGTGATTCATTAGGAAAAATGGTTCCATTTCCACCTCGTTTAGGCAAACCATCTGAATTTGCTGCTATGGCAGGCCATATCATTGAAAACGTTATTTTAAATGGTGAAGTTATTCGACTTGATGGTGCCATTCGTATGGCCGCTAAATAAGGAAAACAAATGACATTTGAGACATTATTGATTGAATCACCCTCAACAGGTGTTGGTTTAATAAGGCTAAACAGACCGCGTCAATACAACGCGCTTAATACTAAATTATTGCAAGAATTAGCAGTGGCTCTTGAGCAATACGAGCAAGATGACACCGTGTCTGTTGTTATCATTACAGGTTCTGAAAAAGCATTTGCAGCAGGTGCCGACATTGCAGAAATGGCTGGCAAATCAAGCCAGGAAATGCTTGAGTTGATGCAATCAGCCCCTGGGTGGACGGCTATTTCTACGTTCAGTAAACCAACTATTTGTTCAGTTGCAGGCATGGCATTAGGTGGTGGTTTTGAATTAGCACTGCAGTGCGATATTTTATTGGCCGCTGAAGGTGCTAAATTTGCCTTGCCAGAAATAACCTTGGGCGTTATCCCAGGAGCTGGAGGAACACAACGCGTTGCGAGGCTGGTTGGTAAATCACTGGCTATGGAAATGGTGCTAAATGCACGTCCAATACTTGCTGAAGAGGCATTATCTAGAGGCATCGTTAGCCAAGTGATTAAAGCAGATCAGCTAGAGGCTAAAACAATAGAGCTGGCAAGCAATATTGCTAAAAGAGCACCGGCAGCCGTTAAAGCTGGTAAAAACTGCGTTAACAAGGCAATATTAAGCACATTAGAAGAAGGGTTGGATTTTGAGCAAAAGGCCTTTTTACCGCTGTTTGATACGGACGACGCCAAACAAATGATGGACGCTTTTTTGAACAAGTCTAAATAATGACATCAACTTACCAGTCTGTATTACGGCCAGCGTTATTCAAAGGCGCTACTATTATTGTTACCGGTGGTGGCAGTGGAATAGGGCGTTGTATTGCACATGAATTAGCGTCGCTTAAAGCCATCGTTTTATTGCTTGGGCGAAATAAAGGAAAATTAGAAATCGTTCAAAAAGAGATTGTTGTGGACGGTGGTTGCTGTGACACGTTTGTCTGTGACATTCGAGATGAAACGGGAGTGAAGCAGCAAGTTGAAGCAATGCTTAAAAAACACGGGCGAATTTATGGACTCGTTAATAATGCCGGCGGTCAATTTCCATCACCATTAGAGTCCATTAGCAAAAATGGTTGGGATGCAGTGATTAGCACGAACCTCACCGGTGGCTTCTTAATGGCACGTGAAGTCTACAATCAATCAATGGCTGAACATGGTGGCTCTGTTGTCAATATCGTTGCGGATATGTGGGGCGGTATGCCGGGCATGGGACACTCCGGTGCAGCCAGAGCAGGAATGGTGAACTTTACTCAAACCGCTGCATACGAATGGGGACATGCTGGTGTACGCGTTAATGCCGTTGCGCCCGGTTGGATAGCTTCTAGCGGCATGGATACCTACCCAGATGAATTTAAAAAAGTGCTGTTAACGTTACCTGCAGCAGTTCCTCTAGGGCGGTTAGGGAATGAGGCTGAAATCAGTTCTGCCGTTTGTTTTTTATTAAGCGATGCGGCTAATTTCATTAGCGGCACAACCATTCGTATTGATGGCGCAGCTTCTCAAGGTAACACGGCTATTTACCCATTATCTAAATCGAAAAACTCAGTCCCTTTTGGTGGCTTTCATCGTGCAGTGCCTTCCAAGTTATTCCAAAACAATGAAGATTAAGCACCTTGTTTAAACCTTTAGAAAATATTCGCGTGGTGACACTCGCCCTCAATGTACCAGGGCCACTTGTTGCAAAACGTTTACTTGGTTTAGGTGCTGCTGTTATCAAAATAGAACCCCCTCAAGGTGACCCCCTTAAGCAGTATTGTGCTCAGTGGTATGACGATATTAATGTTGGGCAAGATTGCATGAGCATTGACCTTAAGTCTATTGAAGGTAAAAAGCAGCTTGCAACTATTTTGTCATCGACAGATTTGTTAATCACCGCGCAACGTACAAAAGCGTTAGATAATTTAGGGTTAGATTGGGCATCTTTACAGCAGAGTTTTCCGCAATTAAACCACATCGCTATTGTTGGTTACCCCTCTCCAGATGATAACGAAGCAGGGCATGACTTAACCTATCAAGCAAAGCTAGGTTTATTGAAAAACAACCAACTTCCCAGCACATTAATAGCCGATATGGCGGGTGCTGAAATGGCCGCATTTGAAAGCTTGGCTTTGTTAATGGCTAGTCGAGCGGGTGAAAAGGGGCAAAAGAAAATCATTGCGTTGTCAGAATCGGCTGAATACATGGCGCAACCCCTAAAGTATGGAGTAACAGCCGACGGCGGTTTGCTTTCAGGTGTATTGCCTGAATATGCAACCTATCAAACCAAAACAGGCTGGGTTGCATTGGCGGCATTAGAGCCACATTTTAGCGCTCGTTTAAAAGAATATTTAAAACTCGAAACGTTAAATTCTGAATCGCTTTCTCAGATATTTAAACAAAAAACAGCCCATGAATGGGTGGCATGGGCTGGTGAACGAGATATTCCTTTAGCTGAAATTAAGACATCTTAATCAAGCCAAGTAGTAAACGAATCGACGTCATCACGTTTTGTTCTGTATTGATTCACCGGCTTACTTTCATCGGGATAACCCAGCGACAATCCGCATATCAAATGATACTGATTAGACACACTTGTTTCTTCCCGAATAATATCAGGGTAGTCCGCAACTGATGCTTGCGGGCAACTTGCTAAATTATATTCACGCGCTGCAAGCATTACCGTTTGAATAAACATGCCCATATCAACCCATGAACCTTTACCCATATCTTTGTCTATAAAGAAAAATAGGCTAGCTGGCGCTCCAAAAAACCTAAAGTTATTCAGCCCTGCCTCCATACGCTTTTCACTGTCATCCCGACCAATATTTAATGCGGAATATAAGTCCATACCACATTGAAAGCGCCGGCTTTTGAAAGGCTCAACCCATGTTTCTGGGTAGTATTGATAATCAGAGTTAGCTTTAGTTTTATTATTAACGGCAGCTAATAAGGCATCGCTAATTTTTTGTTTTGTAAGGCCGGTAGCAACAATCACTTTCCAGGGTTGAGTGTTTGTTCCAGAAGGAGCCCAACGTGAAGTTTCGAGCAGGTTATTAAGTGTTTCTTTTGGTATTTTTTTATCTAAAAAGGCACGTGCAGAAATGCGCCCTTCGATAGCTTCTTTAATATTCATATTATTGTGGTTATGTGTTACGTTAAAATTTCGGTTTATTTAGATATATGTAAGTATTGTACGATACAATAATCTAATCATCGTTAGATTTTTTTTAAATTTATACAACAAGCAAGGTATGTGAATGAAAATTTTAGTTGGTGTGAAACGCGTTATTGACTTTAACGTGCGTGTACAAGTTAAGCCCGATGGCTCCGGAGTCGTTAAAGACGGCGTAAAAATGAGCATGAACCCATTCGATGAAATAGCGATTGAAGAAGCTTTGCGAATTAAAGAAGCCGGGCATGCTGAAGAAGTTATCGTTACGACCATTGGGCCAAAAGCCTGCCAAGAACAGCTTAGGACAGCCCTAGCAATGGGGGCTGATAGAGCTATTCACGTTTTAACAGATGACGAAGTTCAACCATTAACCGCCGCTCGAATTTTAAAAGCACTGGCTGATAAAGAGCAACCTAAAATTGTCTTATTAGGCAAACAAGCCATTGACGATGACAATAACCAAACGGCTCAAATGTTGGGTGCATTATCTCACTGGCCACAAGCAACGTTTGCTTCAGAAGTAAAAATTGAAGGCGATACTGCTACCGTAACCCGCGAAGTAGATGCGGGACTGGAAACTATTTCAGTCGATTTGCCAGCGGTTATCAGCGCCGATTTGCGTTTGAATGAGCCACGCTATGTAAAGCTACCCGATATTATGAAAGCAAAGCGTAAACCATTGGAAACCGTATCAATCGAAGACCTAGGTGTAGGACATGCAGCGGCAGTTAAAGTACTAAAAACGACAGCACCTGCTAAAAGACAAGCCGGAATTAAAGTGGAGTCTGTAACAGAACTGGTGACAGTACTTAAAGAAAAGGGGTTAATCTCATGAGTAAAGTATTAGTAATCGCCGAGCACGATGGCGTAAATTTGAACGGATCAACCGCACGTGCAGTAAGCTGTGCAGCAGACTTAGGTTTAGACAGTATAGATGTTGTTGTTCTAGCATCCGACGGAACCGCGGTTGCTGAACAAGCCGCAAAAATTAGTGGCGTTAGCAATGTTGTATTAGTTCAAAACCCTGCGAATGAGCATGCAGTGGCTGCTTTTCTTGCCCCACAAATCGAATCATTGGCTAGCGATTACAGCCACGTGTTAGCACCCAGCACCACTTTTGGCAAAGACTTAATGCCACGCGTTGCAGCGCACTTAGGTCGCCCGCAAATTAGTGACATTATGCGTGTAGAAAGCACACACGTATTTGATCGTCCTATCTACGCAGGTAATGCTGTCGCTACAGTAGAAGCACCAGAAGGGCTTGTTATTGGTACAGTTAGAACCGCATCGTATAAAGCAGCTTCAAATGATGGGTCAGCATCGATAGAAACACGCAGTGTTGATGTAACTCTACCTTCACACACGCGTTTTGTGGAATTGGCATCAGGTGGTGGCGGAGATCGTCCAGACCTTCAAGCCGCCTCTAAAGTTGTTTCAGGTGGCCGTGGCGTAGGCAGTGAAGAAAACTTCAAGATCATATACAGCTTAGCTGACAAATTAGGTGCAGGGGTAGGTGCATCAAGGGCAGCGGTTGATGCGGGGTTCATTCCGAATGATCACCAAGTAGGCCAAACCGGAAAAATCATCGCACCAGATTTATACATGGCGTTTGGTATTTCCGGTGCTATTCAACACTTAGCTGGCATTAAAGATGCTGGAACCATCGTAGCTATCAATAAAGATGCCGATGCACCCATATTTGAAGTGGCAGACTTTGGTCTTGTTGCTGACTTATTTGAAGTGATTGAAGAACTTGAACAAGCGCTGTAAACATAATTAAAACAATTCAGGCGTCAGATCCAAATGGTTCTGACGCCTTTTTTATATAAACATTTCTAGAGGAACCATTATGGAACGTGAATCAATGGAATTTGATGTCGTCATTGTAGGCGCCGGCCCTGCTGGCTTATCAGCTGCGTGTAAATTAATGCAACTAGCTCAAGAAACTGAGCAAGAATTAATGGTTTGCGTCATCGAAAAAGGCTCGGAAGTAGGGGCGCATATATTATCCGGCGCTGTACTTGAGCCAACGGCAATCAACGAATTATTTCCTGATTGGAAAGAGAAGGGCGCCCCTATTAATACACAGGTTAAAGGCGACGATGTTTACTACCTTACTAGCGAAGGTAAAGGCATTAAAACCCCCAATTTCCTCGTACCAAAACCAATGCACAATGAAGGCAATTACATCGTCAGCATGGGTAATGTGTGCCGCTGGCTTGCTGAACAAGCAGAAGGCATGGGTGTTGAGATATTCCCGGGATTTGCTGCCGCCGAAATACTCTACAACGATGACGGTAGCGTAAAAGGTATTTTAACGGGTGATATGGGTGTTGCTGAAGACGGTAGTGAAAAAGATAGCTACATACCAGGCATGGAGTTGCTCGCCAAACAAACTATATTTGCCGAAGGTTGCCGTGGACACTTAGGTAAACAATTAATGGAAAGTTTCAATCTGAATAAAGATGCAGACCCTCAGCACTACGGTTTAGGCATTAAAGAAGTATGGACGATTGACCCTGAAAAACATCAAGAAGGGCTGGTAATACATACTGCTGGATGGCCTTTAGATAACCAAACAGAAGGCGGTGGCTTTTTATATCACATGGAAAACAACCAAGTATCACTCGGTTTTATTGTTGCTTTAAGTTATACGAACCCATATTTAAGCCCGTTTGATGAAATGCAACGTTGGAAATTAAATCCAAAAATCAGTCAATTCTTAGAAGGCGGCGAACGAATTTCATACGGTGCCAGAGCCGTTAATAAAGGCGGTATGCAATCTGTTCCAAAGCTAAGTTTCCCTGGTGGCTTATTAGTCGGTTGTGATGCCGGCTTCTTAAACGGCGCTAAAATCAAAGGCAACCATACAGCGATGAAAACCGGTATGTTAGCGGCTGAAGCGATTATAGAGTCAATAAAAGCTGGCGATATTTCAGGTAAAGAATTGGGCTTAATGGATGAAAAATACAAATCATCTTGGGTCTACGACGAATTACACAAAACCAGAAACTTTGGCCCAGCATTACATAAGTTCGGCACATTATTAGGCGGTTCATTCGCGTGGTTAGACCAAAATATATTTGGTGGCAAGCTACCGTTTACTTGGCATAACAACACACCAGATTACGACACATTAAAGCCTGCTGCCGAATGCGAGGTGATTAACTACCCAAAACCAGACAGAAAATTAACCTTCGACAAACTCTCATCCGTGTTTTTATCCAGCACCAACCACGAAGAGGACCAACCGTGTCACCTCAAGCTTGCTGATGAAAACATTCCCATCAGTCAAAATTTACCACTGTACGATGAGCCAGCTCAACGTTATTGCCCAGCTGGTGTGTACGAAGTGGTTAAAGATGAATCAGGCAATAATAAGTTTCAAATTAATGGCCAGAATTGCGTGCATTGCAAAACCTGTGATATTAAAGACCCCGCGCAAAATATTACTTGGGTAACACCTGAAGGTGGTGGTGGTCCAAATTATGGCAACATGTAACGCCATGCTTATTTTTCATCAATCAATTTTTTTGCATAATAGAGCTTGAAACCTTCGAGGCTAGAAATGCTGTTTATTAAAATTTGAACCATTCTAAATAATGGACAAATTTGACAGGATTCAGCAACTACATCGATTATTTTCAAATCGTAGATATGGCATACCTTTAGCGGCATTAGCTGAGCAATTGGAATGTTCAAAAAGAACAGTTCTTCGCAATATAAAAACGTTACAGCAATACGACGCACCTCTCGATTACGATGCTTCTCAAAAAGGGTGGCGTTATGATCATAAAACAACCAACCGTTTTGAATTGCCAGGCTTGTGGCTAACCGCAGATGAACTGCAATCACTGAGCTTATTACTTAACTTATTGGATGAATTTGGCCCGGGGCAATTAAAGAAAGAGTTAAGCCCCATTGAATCAGCCATAAACAAACTATTAACAGCCAGAGGGATACAGCCCAATGCTTTCCGTCAGTTAATAAAAATACTACCCATCAATAACAGGCAACTCCCTAACCGTGTTTTTCAACACGTTAGCGAAGCCTTACTCAATCAAAAACAACTAGATATTCACTACGAAAGCTATAACCATACCAAAACAAAACGCAGAGTAAGCCCGCAAAGACTTATTTATTACCGTGAAAACTGGTACCTCGACGCATGGTGCCACCTTCGTAAAAACTTACGCACATTCAGTTTAGCAAGAATAAATGAATTAAAAATAAACAATAAAAAGTCAAAAAAAATTGACGAAGCAACAAAACAGGCGCACTTCTCACAAGCCTATGGCATTTTCTCAGGCACACCAAAACACACTGCAAAATTACGCTTTTTACCATCAGTCGCTAAAGAAATAGCGCTACAACAATGGCACCCAAAGCAGCTTGGCGAATGGGATGGGGATGAATACCTTCTCAGCATCCCCTACGCAGACGACAGAGAACTTATCCAAGATATTCTACGACATAGCCCAAATGTATACATAGAAGCACCTGCTGCATTACGCAAAAAAGTACAAACTAAACTACAAGGCGCACTCGGTTTGCTAACTGGGAAAAGAATATTGGTATAAAAATTTTAAGTAAGACAAGTTTTGTCATTATGGACGTATATGCTAACAATTCATCAAAAGAAAAAGTGCAAGTTAGATGGAAGTGGACTGTAAGATTAAGGTTATACCAACATGGAAGGTACCGAATTATGAAGTTAAATAATGTTAACAAGTACTGGGCTAAGTATCAAAAAGAAGATGACCAGTACCACCTTTTTACATACCACTGCCTTGATGTTGTGGCTGTGGCAGATGTGTGGCTGTCAAATAGTTCGGTACTACTCAAGCAAGCTGCTAAGCAAATAGAATTAGACGTTGCTACGACTAAGAGAGTGATATTGTTCTTTGTTGCGATCCATGACTTAGGGAAGCTTGACGCACGCTTTCAGTCTTTTGTTCCAGAACTAAGGGGGCGGCTTCAAGGCTCTAAATATGAAGTGGTAAAGGAGGCGTATCAACACGGAACGTACGGTTATCTACATTTTAAAAAAGAATTTTGTAGTTCAGCTAACATGGCGGCGGTCGCTGGGCACCATGGGCATTGCGATAAAGGTATGAAATATTTCCTACCGGATGCAGATGAGGAGCTAGTTCAGTTAGATATATCGGCTAGAAAACAGTGGGTAGAATTTTGCTTGGATTTGTTTGATTTAGAGGTAATACCTGACCTTCCACAAATCAGTTGCTTGGCGGGGCTATGCAGCGTGTCTGATTGGCGTGGATCATCTATGACCAACTTTACGCAGTCACCCGTAGACAATAAGTCCTATTACAGTGATGCGCTACTTAGGGCTGAAGAGGTACTTAAGAAAGATGGGCTTATAGGGAAAATTAAAGGAAGTGGTTTTGATTATTTGTTTGGGAGCTATAAGCCAAGAGGCATTCAAACATTACTTGATTCCTTACCAGTTAAAGCAGGTCTAACCATTGTTGAGGCTGACACTGGGTCAGGTAAAACAGAGTTTGCATTATCTTATGCATCCACATTAATTAGTGCAGGACTGGCTGATGGTATTGTTTTTGGCTTGCCTACACAGGCTACAGCAAACGGTTTATTTGGCCGTATTGGTAATGCGGCGGAAAAGCTATTTCCAGATATGGCTGTCACGCTGGCACATGGTCATTCTAAGTACGTTATTTCTGATGAGAATGGTTTTCTCCATCAGTCCAATAAACGGGCTTTCTTAGGCTCTATGTCAGTGGCGACAATTGATCAGATTTTAATGGGTGCGCTTGGTATAAAGCATCAATTTATACGCTCATTTGGGACTCAAAAGTCAGTATTAATCTTAGATGAAATACATGCTTTTGACCAATATATGTACGCCTTGATAACAAAAATTTTACAAGGTCAGCATGATGCTTATTCAAGTGTTATTTTGTTGTCAGCAACGCTACCAGTGCATCTAAAAGATCAGTTACTTAATACCTACAAGGGAGAATCCAATAACAATGCTTATCCGTTGGTAACGCATGTTGAAATGAATGGCGAGGTGTCTACTTTCGAGCTAAGTTCAAAAACGACCAATAAAAAAATTAAGAGCGAGATTTGGGTGTCGCCTGATCTACTGCCAAACAAAGAACAAATTAAACGGTTGATCGATTGGTCCTCTAATGGGGCTGTTGTCGGCGTTATTTGCAACACGGTAATAGATGCACAATTACTTTATAAAATGGTTCTTGAACAAGACATTAAGGGTGTGGAGGTGGATCTTTTCCATGCTAGGTTCGCTATGAAAGACAGGCAGAGAATTGAAAAAAACGTCCTAAAAAACTATGGAAAAGAAGCCATTCGAAAAGGTCGCTTATTAATAGCAACACAAGTAATTGAGCAATCATTAGATCTTGATTTTGACGTATTGGTGAGTCAAATAGCGCCTGCCGAGTTTTTAATGCAACGAATGGGAAGGCTTTGGCGCCATGATAGGAATTTGCCTAATTCAGTGTTAGCGGTGCGTTCAGAGGCTATCAAGGAGCCTTTGTTTATAACGCTTTGCCCAAGCTTAGAAGATGTAGAAAAATGCTTGCCAACGTCATACACCCCTTCCTCATATGTTTACCAAAATATCCGTGTTTTATATAGAACCCATCTTTACTTAATTGGTTTAAAAGAATGGGACTTTCCTTCATGCTACAGGGTGGCTATCGACAAAATACATGATGAGGAGCCTCATAAAGGGGAGTCGAGTGAATTATCAGAAATTGCAATAAAATACGAAAATGAACAATCAGGTAAGTTCTACGCAGCGAAGAACTTGACACACAGTACTTCAACACCACTTAGCGACGTAGATCCAAGGTGCGCGTTACTTACTCGTGATGGTGAAATGTCTTTATCCGTTGTTCTGTTTAATGAGGACGGGCTTTTGCATGGCGGCGATTATGATACTCAAGCCGACAGAGAGGACAGTACAGTTTCTTTGTCTCGTAAGTACGCAAAGGGCTCGTTGGATACTGATTTACATTGCTTAAAAGCCGTCGTTGGTCGAGATATTAGCTATTGTGCTTTAGGCGTTTTTGATGAAGGTTTAGAGGAAAAATTCAATGCAAGGAGTGATTAGATGTATATGTCTTTAATTAAGTTGCCGAGTTGCAACACTTACGAGCAACACCAAGCGATTTGGACGCTGTTCCCAAATACACCAGATCGTAAACGAGATCACTTATTTCGCATAGAAAGTGATCGAGATGGTGAGGCTACCGCGTTGCTTCAGTCATCGACCGAGCCAAAAAGTTCAGATAAAGCAAAAGTCGCACAAAGCAAGCCATTCAATACTGATTTGAAGGCAGGCGGGTATTTTAAGTTTAAGCTAGTTGCATGTCCAACAAAGCGACTTTGCAGAAAAGGGGAAAGTAAAAAGTTGGTTGAGATTAAAGATGAAGCTGAGCAAGTTGAATGGTTGCATCGTAAGCTCGACGGATCAAACGTCACGGTGACGTCAATGGATTTAAAAGTAACCAAAGGAAAGCAAAACGTACCGAGCTTATTTGTAACGTTTGAAGGAATACTCCAAGTAATTGATGCTGAAAAAACCCAGCGTTTACTGGTGATGGGAATTGGTCGAAAAAAACATGCAGGAGCAGGCCTCCTGTCTTTATCTAAAGCTAATTGAGGAATGATTATGTATACAAGAGTTTATGAAGCTTATTGCCGACTATCGAACGGCGACCAAGCAGAACTAAAAAGATGCAATCTAAAAGGGATTTTTAATACACCCGCTTATTTTAGGGTTCTGAAAATGACCGGATTAAACGATAACGCGCAATCTGCCCGTGTTTTATTCCTCTTAACGGGGGTGAAGATAACCGATGGATCAACAGAAGGCGTGTCTATTGCCAAGGCGCTCGATCAGGCTGGCGTAAAGGAACGGCATATTGTCCAGATTGTTCGTAGTGGTGACAACGGCATTGAATATTTAAAGCGGCAATTGATTCGCTGTAAAAACATTAGCCTTAAAAGCATTGGCGAAACAGCCCAGTTCTGGGGTGACAATGCACGCCGCTCATTACTCAAAGACTTTATTTTAAATACACAAAACTAAAAGGATACGGACATGACTACATTTATTAACATTCACGCATTAATTTCTCATCCCTCTTCAATGATGAATCGCGATGATTCAGGGTTACAAAAAACAGCTATCCTTGGCGGGGAAACTAGAGCAAGAATTTCCAGTCAATGTTTGAAAAGAGCTATCAGGACAAGCGATATCTATAAATCGTCAGTTGATGAAGTGTCAATTAGAACAAATAAGTTTGATGAACTTTTAGAGCGTTGTATCGAAATGATGCCGGACAACAAGCCTGAACTTATTGAATCTGTATTATTGAATATGGGGTCAAAAGTAAAATCAGATAAAGATAAGGAAACAAAAAAAGTGACCCGAACTTTTGATGCGGTTCAACCTTATTCAATAGGAGCCATAAGAGAAATGGTTAACCACGTTGAAGCAGGAGAAGATGTAAAGAAGTTAAAAAAAGCTGAAAAAATTCCGACACTTGATGTGTCTTTGTCAGGTCGAATGGACGCTAGCTGTACAGAACGTAATGTTGAGGCCGCTATGAGTGTTGCGCATAGCTTAACAACACATGCCGCAAATATTGAAGTGGACTGGTTTACTGCATGTGACGATCTATCAGAGCAGGGATCTGGGCATATTGGATCAACAGAATTTAGTTCAGGTGTTTTTTATCGTTACGCGACTATTAACTTAGATTTACTATCTGAAAGCACGGGTAAAAGTAAGGCAGAATTAAAAGGTACTATTAATATGATAGTCCGTTGCTTTGCTCAAGTGAGTCCATCAGCGAAACAAAAAACATTTGCTGCTTATAATGTTGCTGACTTTATTATGATTACCCAGGCAGACCAACCGTTATCGCTGGCTAATGCATTTCGAACAGCCGTTAAAAATGATGGAAAAGTAATGGAGACCTCTATTACTAAGCTGGTTGAGCATTATGAAAAAACAGTCGATGGATTCGACTTGAACTCAGTAGCCAAGGCATTTGATATGACGGGAACGCTTGAAAGTGATGAGGTTTCTCAAGTATCTAAAATCAAAGAGCTATCGTTTAGTTAAATTGATGATGGAGACGTTAATCTTAAAAACAGAAGGTATGTCAGCCTATGGAGTGCAGACATTTGACGTTCAACGACGGGTTAATAATTTCCCAACACGTTCGGCAATTATTGGTTTACTAGGCGCAGCTTTAGGCATTCGTAGAAGTGAACATGAAGAGCTGTACTCATTATCAACAAAGTTAGTGATTGCTGTTCAAGTAAACAATATAGGGCAGAAAATAATGGATTACCATACTGTTCAGAATTTTAGAAGCCCAGCTGGAAAAATCAAGAAAAGTACGAAACAAACGTATAGAGAGTACTGGTGTGACAGCGAGCATACGTTTGCAATTACGTCAGGTAAGGACATGATTGATCGTTTGGAAAATGCAGTTAAAAAGCCAATCTTTACGCTTTTTCAAGGACGAAAATCATGCCCGATGACGCGACCATTATTTGATTCAAGAAAATCACAGGATAACCCGGTGAAAGCATTGCTTGATAATGCTGATGGAGGTCAAATATTTAGCGATGTTCCTGGTCCACATCAAATCGCAACATTAAAAATAAGAGACGTGACCGGCGATTTAGCAAGAAAGTACTCAATGCGATCCATCTACTTATGCTCTAAGGAGACTTAATGAATCTTTTATTAGATGACTTTATTTCAACAACATCAGGCAAAATTTCACTAAAAGAATTACTAACCTCGGATATAGATTATGAGCTTCAGTATTTTTTTGATGAGATTCAATTATCAGCGCTGCAATTGTTAAGCTCATTAACAACCGTCGTACTAAAGCCAACAATGGATGAACTAAAAATTTACCTTGAATGTGGCATTACTTCAAAACAATACGACGAGGCCGTCGCAAAAGTCAATACAGCGTTGTTTGACGAGCGTCAATTTATGCAATCAAAAAGTACCGATGACCGTAAATACTTTGACGCACCTATTACTAAGATGATTTCAGGTATTGAGTGCGGGGACTCAGGAAATGCTTCTGGGTTGTTTTCAGAAACATCTAATGCGGATGTTGTTTGCCCAGATTGCGTGCCCTTGTTGAATTACAACCTGCATATGAATATCAAAGCCGAAAGCTTTGGCCCAGCTGGTGGTTCCACAGGCATTAGAGGCGGTGGCTCTATTTCAACATTAATTGCGGCTAAAAACCTTAAGCAGACCGTATTGGCTAATACAATGACGACCGATTTTTTCAGTCGATACAAGGGTAATAGCACTACTAACAAATCGTTAATGTGGGAAGAACCGCCTACTGGAGATATATATTATGCACATAAAATAGGGCTTGAAAGAGGGCTTTTCGCAACCGCCTATCACATTAGTTTTGATCGATTAAATGAGCCTTGTGTATGCGATATTTGCGGCAACCAGGCCCAGCAGTCAATAAAAGAATTCTCTCGGCTAAAGTACACCGGAACTTATGGATCAACCAAAACAGGCCGCGACTCAGGAGCGGGTTGGTGGCCGCACCCTTATACACCGACAACAAAAAAAAATGATGGTGTCTATCCGTTATGTGCGCGAGGTGAAAAATGGCAAAGCTGGGAGAATTTAACCGCATATGTTATTGGGCGAGAGTCTGCAAAAGCATTGCTTGAGCCAGCTCCAATTGTTGCTCAATTTAAAGAAATGGATGGAGGAGCTAATTTGTTGGTGGGCGGAAATATAGCAGATCAAGGCTCTGTCGTTGGGCGAGTATATGACTTATATTCAATGCCAGAGCATTGGGATGAAAAAATGGAGCGTGTTACAAAAGTTATTGATGCTGGCTTGCTAGTTAAAGACGGCTTATCAAAAGCGATCAGCAAGATTTTTGGTGTAGGGTACGATAAAAACCTGGTGGCAGGCATTAAGGATAAAGCAATATACCAGTATATTTCAAATGCCCAGATTATTGTTCAACGTTTGTTGGTAGATGCGGGTAGAACAGATTTGGCCCAATTAAGAGACAGGGCTTTACTGCAACTAAAAGCTGAAGCATTGTCTATTTACAGGTCTTTAATCACCAAGTATCAAGATGACTTACCTTTATTTAAAGCGCTAGTGAAAGGTGAAAAAAGTTTGCTTTCTATTGGGAAAATAAAGAACTAATTATTGATGACTTATATTCCAATTAAGCCTATCCCAATAAAAAACCGTGTATCAATGGTTTTCCTTCAGTACGGGCAAGTTGACGTTAAAGATGGTGCGTTTGTTCTAATTGATAAAACAGGTATTCGCACACATATTCCTATTGGGAGCATTGCCTGCGTTATGCTTGAGACAGGTACAAGAATCTCTCATGAGGCGGTAAAACTTGCTGCTCAAACTGGAACGCTACTCGTTTGGATTGGTGAGGGTGGGGTTCGTTTGTATGCGTCTGGGCAGCCAGGAGGAGCAAGGTCAGATCGTCTACTATACCAAGCAAAGTTGGCACTTGATGACGACCTTAGGTTGAAAGTGGTCAGGAAAATGTATGAGCTTCGTTTTGGTGAGCTACCGCCACAACGCCGCAGTGTTGAACAATTAAGAGGGATAGAAGGTGCTCGTGTAAAAAGTACGTACAAAGTCCTCGCTAAACAATATGGCATTAAATGGGTTGGCCGGCGGTATAACCCGAAAGATTGGGCTGCTGGGGATATAGTTAATCAATGTATTAGCGCGGCCACATCTTGCCTTTATGGTGTAACTGAAGCGGCAGTATTAGCAGCGGGCTATGCGCCAGCGATTGGTTTTATCCATACTGGTAAACCCCTTTCATTTGTATATGATATTGCCGATATTTACAAATTTGATGGTGTTGTTCCGTTGGCGTTTAAAATTGCCTCGCAAAAACCACATTTGCCAGATAGAGCAGTAAGGTTAGCATGTAGAGATTATTTTAGAGAAAAGAAAATACTTAAAAAAATAATACCATTGATTGAAGATGTATTGTCTTCTGGAGGGATCTCCCCGCCTGAGCCATCAAAAGAATCGGTGCTACCTGCTATTCCCGTAGAAAAAGGCATAGGTGATGAAGGACATAGAGGAGGGTAATAAATGTCGATGACGGTTGTTGTTACCGAAGCCGTGCCACATAGGCTTCGGGGTAGGTTAGGTGTTTGGATGATACAGGTTCGTTCAGGCGTATATATTGGTAATATATCTAAAAAAATTAGAGAAATGATGTGGGAGCAATGTGAAACTCTTATTGAAGATGGCAATATAGTGATGGCTTGGGCAACAAATACAGAGTCTGGCTTTGATTTTCAGACATTAGGTAGTAACAGGAGAATACCAGTTGATCTAGATGGCTTGCGACTAGTTTCTTTTATACCGTCGGAAGATGAAAGTGCTTTTTAACAAGGTAGAGAATTAACTAAACATCGTATCTATAACGTGATTATTATTGGTAGAAATTCAAGGGCTTTAATTTTATATAATAATCAATAAGTTATAGTTAGTGTGTTTCCCACAGGCGTGGGGATGAACCGACATATACAGTGAGAGTTGGCGATGAAACGCTGTGTTTCCCACAGGCGTGGGGATGAACCGCAATATCCACGAGGCGGGATAGACGCAACGGGGTGTTTCCCACAGGCGTGGGGATGAACCGTCATCACCTTCGTAGTAGTAAGCACTAACAATGTGTTTCCCACAGGCGTGGGGATGAACCGCGATTTTACCGGCGGTATAACTGATTCTATTGGTGTTTCCCACAGGCGTGGGGATGAACCGTAAACAACGATGGTATTCTAGGAAATATAGAGGTGTTTCCCACAGGCGTGGGGATGAACCGCATAGACATGACATTAGCAGGGCCAGCAGGTGGTGTTTCCCACAGGCGTGGGGATGAACCGCGTTCCAACAATCTACGGAAGGCTGTTATTACGTGTTTCCCACAGGCGTGGGGATGAACCGCCGTCTTTACCAATGTTGAACATGATTTTAATGTGTTTCCCACAGGCGTGGGGATGAACCGGGACTAAATAACAACGCTCATGCTGAGAAGCAGTGTTTCCCACAGGCGTGGGGATGAACCGTATTGAGTTGATTCAGCAACTAAACATTAGCCGTGTTTCCCACAGGCGTGGGGATGAACCGCGTATCTGTATGCCTCGCTAGCGTTACCTGTTGTGTTTCCCACAGGCGTGGGGATGAACCGTATTCCAGTTCTTTCTGCTTCTCACCCATCATGTGTTTCCCACAGGCGTGGGGATGAACCGCTAGAGAATCATAGCTCTTTCTTTCATCAGCGGTGTTTCCCACAGGCGTGGGGATGAACCGCCGTTGCTCTTCAGCGCGTAACTTAGTCTCGTGTGTTTCCCACAGGCGTGGGGATGAACCGTATTTAGTATGACCTTCAGTTCTTATTTTTATGTGTTTCCCACAGGCGTGGGGATGAACCGTTCATACCGCCAACTGTTTCATTTAGCGTGCGGTGTTTCCCACAGGCGTGGGGATGAACCGCGCTAATGCGTCTGCTCTGTCAGGACTTGATAGTGTTTCCCACAGGCGTGGGGATGAACCGCACGAGTAAAAGTGAGTGTTTTATCAGTGACAGTGTTTCCCACAGGCGTGGGGATGAACCGCATGGCGAGTAAACTCACCTGAGTCACGTTCAGTGTTTCCCACAGGCGTGGGGATGAACCGAATTTGCAGGGTATTTATCAGAATATAATCGGGTGTTTCCCACAGGCGTGGGGATGAACCGTGGCAGAAGAAGAGACTTAGTGTCCTATCATTGTGTTTCCCACAGGCGTGGGGATGAACCGCGTATTTTCAGTGATAGCCTGGGCTTCTTAGGGTGTTTCCCACAGGCGTGGGGATGAACCGATCAACATTCTGATCTGAAGTGATAGTCCACTGTGTTTCCCACAGGCGTGGGGATGAACCGCTATATAGTAGCGTGTATGACTGCCTGTTTTCGTGTTTCCCACAGGCGTGGTGTCAACAACGCCCTAAAACTGAGCCACTCCATCAACTGAAAAGTGAGCCACTGTGTTTTATTTTATCGGACTGATTAAGCCCGCCTGTTTCTTTTCT
>NVUJ01000022.1 GCA_002733135.1 Cycloclasticus sp.
CGATCGCAGCTCTCGATGACGCGCCGGCACGCATTCCATTGCCTTTAAAAACAGCAACTTAGTTTTTTACGATTCACAATCTTACACTTTCCTAGTAAAGTGTAAGATATGAAACATGAAATGAAGCTATTCAACATCGAGGGCAAGCGGCTGTATCTCACAGCAGAAGAACGCACGGCGTTTTATAATGCAGCGTGCAAAGCCCCCCGTACTGTTCGCACCTTTTGCCACACCCTGCTCTATACGGGTTGCCGTATCTCGGAGGCTTTAGCCCTTACTTATGGTCATGTTGATGTATCGGCCAAGCACCTAGTTTTTAGAACCCTCAAAAAACGCTCTAAAACGCACCATAGGGCCGTGCCTATACCTGACGGCCACATTGACGCATTAGACATGGTTCATGGCGTTCAGGAGGCCGCAGAGGCGCAAAGAGATACAAGGTTGTGGAGTTGGACACGTCAACACGCTTGGTATTTGGTTAAAGGTGTTATGCGTGATGCTGGCATAGATACACAAAACCCCTATGCCACACCCAAGGGCTTGCGCCATTCGTTTGGTATTCATGCGGTTAACGCTGGCGTGCCGCTTAATGAAATACAAAAGCTAATGGGTCATGCTGATATTAAAACAACGGCCATTTATTTAGATGCTGTAGACGATGAAAAGCGGGTGCTGGTTTCTCGTATGTGGTAGCCCCCTGCCCCGATATGTTGCCATCCCGACACGCCCCTTTAGCTATTATATAATAATAGTTTGTTAGTATTATATTTTACTATAATACTATAGATATATAATAATATAGGGAGTGAAAAACATGAAACAGCGCAGAATAGTTGTAGTTTCTCAAAAGGGTGGTGTTGGCAAAAGCACTTTTGCTCGCAGCTTGGCTGTTGAATTCACCAAGGCCGATTGGCGCACCAAAATCATTGATATGGATACTAAGCAGGGCACTAGCACTAAGTGGGCTATGCGCCGCCAAGAGGCAGGCATAGAGCCAGCAATACAGGTTGAGAGCAATAACAACGTAGCGAGCGCAGTTAATACGAACAGCGATTATCAACTGCTTATATTTGACGGCCAGCCGCACGCGTCCAGCTTGACGAGAGAAGCGGCAGAGGGTGCAGACTTGGTAATTATCCCACTAAAAGCTGGTGAAGATGAAATAGACCCAGCTATTGACCTTGCTAGGGAGCTGCACACCAAAGCTGGTGTTGACCCTATGCGAATATTCTTTCTGTTTAATCAGATTGCAGACGAAAACGCTGTTGATGTGAAGCGAACATATGAGCTTATCGAGCGGCAGGGATACCCAACATCAGATAGCTATATTCGCAACCTCACAAGCTACAACAAGGCACTAAGTGAGGGTAGGGGTATAACAGAGGTTAGTCACCCCAAAGTCAAAGCAGAGGC
The DNA here is from genome assembly GCA_002733135.1 of Cycloclasticus sp. Lineage (GTDB taxonomy): Bacteria > Pseudomonadota > Gammaproteobacteria > Methylococcales > Cycloclasticaceae > Cycloclasticus. The sequence continues at coordinate 1,414 of NVUJ01000022.1, forward strand.
CGAAGCGGCTTTAAATGACATTGTAGGTCATTTTTACAATCTTATTGAGCAAGAAAAACAAGAAAAACAGGGAGTGGCATAGATGACTGTTAATATCAAAAAACCAGAAGGCGGCGGCGTTCAGCAAGCGGCTAAAAAGACCACAGCTAAAACGCAGACAGCAAGAGCGCCTAAGCTGGTAAAGCCCACTAATCATGTTTTAGACGAAGCGCCAAGAGAAACCAAAACGCAGTTTAATACGATGATGGAAATTAAGGTAAAAAATGATTTTCAAGCCTATTGTGCGAGCATAGGCAAGGGGCGTAAGCAAGGCCAAGTCTTTGCTGACGTTTGGAAATTCTACAAAGAACAGCATAACTTATAGATATAGTTTACTATAATTATATAGTTATAGTAAACTATAGAGCGCAAACTCTTGGCTTTCTTGGGTGAGCTTTCCGTTTTCTTGTGCAAGCATTCCGATTATACGTGTTTTTTTTAAAAACTCGTGATAGAATTCTAACATGATTAAATCGGGGGAAGCCTTTCAAGAGGCATTATTTAAAGAGGTTCCAAAGCGTAGGTTAACGCCAAGGGAGGAGGCGCGCTTACAGCGAGCCAAACGTTCGCATGAGAATAAGCGCGGACGTAAAAAACCTGCAAAGCTACCTAGTCAACTGTCCCGTACAGCGGCTTTTGCGCCAAAGAGGCAAGGGCTTATTACTGACAGTAATTTTTCCCGCACTTATACCGTTTCAGGCCCCGGAGGCAGCGTTATTAATGTGGAGGGTAGAGAACTAGGCTCACAACATCGAGACGCCCTGTACGCCCTGTTTAGGTTTAAGGCTGTGCGAGTTGTTGCCACCAATCCACACTATGACCCTATGGGACGCCACACGTTAAATAATCCACGGCAGATTGTGCACTATGAGGTTATGACCTCTTGGCGGGATATCCTGATTGCAACAGACAAAACACAGCACGCCAACAACCTTTTGACGGCCTTGCATGTTTACGAAGATATTAAAAAAGTTGTTGTGCGCGTTCAAGAGGGCGACCCCGCCCATATTTTGGAAGCTAACAAAAGTGGCGGCTTAGGTGGCTCTGGTTTTTCGGGTAACCTCTTAGATGATATTACTTGGGACGGTGTGGAGCTAGATAGCAGGGTTTACATTCGATATGGCAAATGGGTGCGGGATAAACTCGAACGAACCCACATTGTTAGTCTGAATGCAGAGGTACAATTCAAACTAAAAAATGATCATGCCAAATCGTTTTGGCCGTATATTGATAGCCAGCCTAATCATACGTTTATTGACGAACATAGACTAGCCGAGCTAGCAGGCCGTGACCTTTGGGGCAACGATGAAACAGCCTTAACGCGCGGGGATTTCCGTAAGAAATGTAAAGCGGCTTTTGATGATATGGTGAAATGCTTCGGCCTAGCCGAATACACCGTAGAAGTTACGGGGGCAGGGCGTCGTAAAGGGCGTAGATATACATATATTCACGCACTGCCTAGACAGATTGAACTCTCTCTGGACGCGAAGAAGAGGGCAGGCGATGAATAACGGGAATGCTCACACAAGAAAGCCAAGCATGGAAAGCGGTTTGCGCTCTAAAACTAACGGTTACCTGTCGTTTTTTTAGGCTGTGCATAAGTTTGTGGAAGCTGTAAAAGCTCGCACAAGAAACGGTAAAGCTCGCACAAGAAAACGGAAAGATCACCCAATAAAGCGGAAAGCTCGCACAAGATGTTCGATTTTCCGTTTTATTTTCAATAGGTTACAAACCCTATAGACTATTAAAGACTATTTATAGACTCTTATAGATCATAAAATGTGGATAACCTTTGGGGATAACTTCAAAATTATCGCAAAAAGAAGCACGGCCTGCGGCCATGCAAAAAGGAGTTTGCCCCCTTGGGGCTGCACAAATCTCTATCTGATGCTTTTGCTATCGCAAAACCAAAAAAGGAATGCTCGCTAGTCGCTCCCATAAATAGCCCTGACGGACTCCACATGGAATAGCCCGCGGGCTATAAGTTATTTTCCTTATTGTAGCCGAATATTTTAATTAGCCTTATGTCTAACGCATAAAGAAAAATGCGGGACGCAGTTCCTATTTTTCTTGACCCGCCAGCCAGCGGAAAAAGGGGCTGTCTACAAGACAAGTAAGGAAAAAAGTATAAGGGTTTTGTTTATTCTGTCAGGAAACGCCCCACAAACGCCGCCAAATCCCCCCTGTAGTCCTTTTAGGGCGGTTTACACACCCCACATCAAAATCTTTAAAGAAACGTCTGTACGGGCTTTAAAATGGCTTGTAAAAACACTGTAACCACAAAAAGGGGGCTATATGGCTAACAACAATTCACCCGAAAACATGTTTATTGGCTTTGTCGTCATGGCTGGACTAGCTGTTTTTGCTATGGTGGAATTTCTTGGAACAGAATTAACTGTTTTAATAATTGGGGGCGGGATAGCCTTTTTTCTCTACCGAAAATACGAAAAAAAGACCGCTGCGACGGAGAAATTACGCCGTGAAAAAGCCGCCGAAAAAGTAAGAAATAGTGAAATAACGGCAGCAAGAGAAAAAAGCAGAAAAGAAAGCGAAGAAGCTGAGGCCAAAAGGTTGAAAAAATCAAGGGCTGCTGCTAAAAAGGCCAAGAGTATGCTGTCTGATTTAGATGATTATTAAAACAGGCTGATAGGCTTACCGTCTATAGTTTCCCAATCATTTTTAAAGTCAGTGCTGTTGCTAGCAAGGGTCTGCATGAAAACCTGTTTTTCCCTGCCCTCGATGGTGTTGTTTTTCTGTAGCAAGGCTTGTGTTTTGCTCAAACAAGGTGCCTTTTCAAATACCAGTAACAGGCGAGCGCTTTTCTGATAATCGTAAACCGCTTCAACTGTACCCCTGCCAAGCACTGTTCTGTAGGTTTTAAGCTGTTTTACAAGGCGGCTTGCGTCCGTGCCGTTGTGCAGCTCAAGCACGCACAGCCTTTCTTGGTCGCCCTCTGGCGTGAAGCTAAAGATAGCATCTGGCACTATTTGCCCCTCTTCCCACGCAATGCGGGTTTTTGGGTATATTCTGCCCTCGTTACTAACGGTGCCTTGGTCGTAATATGTATCAAAATAATTGACCGTTGCCCCTGTCGTTTTTGCCCATAAATTTACATTGATATGGCAATCAATACAGTTGATCCGGTGCCAGTAATCATGCCCGAATACTCTTACCTTTTTTGGATATTTTATAGTTTCAAGGTCGGTTTTGGCTTCTGCCAATATTTCCGCACCATAAGCGGTCAGATAATAGATATTATGTAACCGCCCAATGGTGGGAGTTGCCCCAAAATCTAGCGCCCCCACTAGGGCTTTTTTACGTTCCACTATGTCTTTTAGTAGCTTGTAAATATAGCGCCTTGAACTGGATATATTAAGCCTCAACATATGGTTTGTTGTCAAATATCGGTAGGTTGCAAGCTGCTTTAAAATAGCTAGTTGCCCAAGGCTTAAACGCTCAATATCAGTCATGATTACACAAGTTCTATTGCTTGGTCAGCGTCTTTTAGCTGCGCTTCAATGGTGCGGTAATATTGCTTTTGGCTGTTTAAGGTGGTTGTCCATTTTTTGGCTGCGACAGCGTTTGTATTGCCTAATACTCGTGTGTCAGCTTGCAATAAAAAGGTAGGGCTGTTGCCTGCTTTGCAATAAAAGTCACCCACCTTTAAATTCTGCACGTCTGTTAGCTCGATGCCCAACAATTTAGCGATGCGGGGGTCTTCTGCTGTACGGCCAGCAAATTTAACATTTGTATTATTTAATACCACGGTTCGCACCTCAGTACTCATGCCCCGCCCTGCAATTTGCTGTGCTAGCGTTAGATACAATTTGTATTTTCTGGCTTCTTCCAAAATGGTGATAGTGCTCTCACCAATATAATTTTGGCATTCATCAACAAACAAATGCACAGGGGTGCGTTTCTCAGGGGCGATGTTTTGCCGCCTGATTGCGATGCCCTGCAAATTGGCAATGATAAGCCTGCCGAGTGCCTCGCTGGCCTCGGTGCCAATGACCCCTTTTGCAAGGTTAAACAGGATTGTCTTTTTTTTCTCGATGGCCTCTTTCAAATTAATGGTGCTTTTGCCGTTGACCATCTCGTAAAATACGCCTGTATTGAACAGGCTTTGCAGCTTGGTGCGTACTGATTGTTTGGTGATGGTAAACAGCTTGTCGCCAAATTCACGTTGGAAAAATCGGGCAATGGCTTTGCGCTTTGATTTTTTGCCAAGTGCCACGAGTTCGCTGTTGTGGTCGTCATTGAGGAACGTTTGCAAGTCAGCCAATGTACAGTCTTTTTTATCGTCCATCAGGACGAGCAGACAGGGTAATAGAAGCGTCCGCATGTTGACTGACAAGCTTGCCCCTGCGCTGCCTTTTAAAAGCTGCTCAAACACCCCCACAATTTGTTGGGCTATTACTTCCCGTTCTTCTGCTGTTGTGTCTGTAGCGTCCAGCGGGTTGATGGTTGGTATACTGCCCTTGTGCAAATGCGGATCTACATAAATTAATTGGTCGGAACCCGTGAACTCTTTCCACTTGGCGATTTCCTCTACCAAATCGCCGTGAGGGTCAATAATAACGGTTGCCCCGTAATCGGGCTGGGTCACATAATTATGTACCATCAATTTTAACAATTCAGACTTACCAGAGCCTGTACCGCCCACAACATAGGTATGCCGTTTTCGGTCTTCTTCTTGCAGTCGTACAGGTAACGCCACTTGCAATATTTTCTCAAAAAACTTGGGGTCAAGGTGCGCTAAATAATTAAGGTGACCGACTGGGTCGGGTGTATATAAATGTGGTGCAAAATCATGGACAAATTTAAGGACGGTTTCGGGGTGTAAATAACTCAACGAAAAGGCCGCATCGCTAATCTTTTTGCTCATGTCTTTCATCATGCCAAAAAGTTCAGGTCTGTTGGTTACTTCTTTTAGGTCTATATGGTGTATATTTTGTAATATTGGCACGTCATTCGGTGGGATAAAGTCATCGCTTAATATTTTACTATTTGCGTGAATTTTGGCATACTCACCTCGTATCTTTGGCACCAGTTTCAGGGTTTCAAGGTATTCATCATAGGTGAATGGGATACGGTTTAGAGCCTGTCTTATATCTTTGGCGCTTGTGCCAGACTTTGACATTTCTCCTGCGAGCGCTCGGCATTCTTCGGCACGATTTTTAAGGCTGGCATCGAGGGCTGACGGTGTGCCCATGATTGAAAAAAGGCCAATTTCAAGCACGGGTTCTGTGCCTGTACTCTCAGATACTGGTAGCAGGTTTAAAGCCTCGCAAACACTCTTGTGATAGTCAGCCTTTTTCATAAATTTCCCCATTCGTTATGATATGCAATATACTATGCACTCTAGTGGTACTTACTTAATCTATGTTAATCAACTCACTATATATCTTTTTAATAGCTAATTGCTTATATATTAGCGCTATCCATACCCCTATTGTCTCGCCTCTCCCAATCACCAATAATATTTATGTTTATCTCCCATTTTTTATTTTACCAATAGCCGCCAATAATCCTAAATTCTGGGAGCATTTATTATTTTGGTGGTAGGGGTGTTCTGTTGGTGAAATTATGCCCAGCGCACAACAAGGGCTTTGTAAATTATGTCCTCGCCTAGCGGGTTTTTCTTCTCTCTCGCTTCAAAGGTCATTTCTTGCCATTCGGTCTTATAGCCCTCGTTTTCCAGTTTTGTAATCAAGGCGTTTGCCGCTGGTGTGCCCTCAATATTTATGGGCTTGTCAGGTATAAAAATCGCCTTTGATAATCCTTGTTTGGCGTTGTCTATAATCTGCTTTTGCAGTTCGCTGCTATCATTCAAATTTTTGGTGTATTTCTCGGCATATTTTAGCTTTGTATCGTGGACAATTTCAGCGGTTAAAAGTGCCTGTTTTCGTTTAAATGTAGTCATTGTGTGGCACTCCCCAAATATACATCTGTGATGTCTATTCTAGAGTGGCCCAATTCCTCGGAAATATCCGCCCTCGCCTGCCTGTCGATTTGCCATTGCTCCGTTGTCATATCTGTTTTTTTGAGGCCGTCTTTTGCGGGGCATTTCCAGCCTGTTAATTGCTGGTATCGCCACTGGGCATAATTATGGCGCAGGCCATGATTATTTTTTAAACCAGCTTTCAAAGTTTGGTTTTCATATGCCTTTAATTGTTGCTTATAATTTTTATCGGCTGGTATTAGTGAAGCACCATTTGCCAGCTCTTTTGCCTCGTTCAAAAGTTGCCTTTGGCGGTCGGTTGAAATGGCAATTTCACGGTAGCGGCCACCTTTTGTAGTTGATGCCTTTAAGGCAATAAATTTGCCTTTGTCAGCGGCGGCGGGTGTAAATTTAATAGCTTCCTCACGGCGCAAGCCAAAAGCGGCCTGCAGGCGCACGGCCATTTTAATTTTGGGACATTCTATAGCGTCTAATTTATCCAAATTGAGCTTGTGCGATTTATCGGTTTTGGTGTTGGCGCGGGCTTCTATCCCGTAGTCTTCATTGCTTTGCAGAATAGACGTTTTATTTACAGACCCAGCCCACCAGCGAATAGCGGCCATGCGGTTTTTTATGGTGCCTGTGGTCAGCTTGTCAGCTTTCCACTTTTCCAAAACCGCGCCAATATGTTTTGGTTTTAACGACCTTGCCTTATCGAGCTTAAAGCCCGAGTCTGCAATTTGGGTTGCGACCAACGACAATATACGCAGGCGGTTTGCCTGTGTGGATTTTGAGCCGTTCCTGTTACGGCTGCATAATTGTTTTAAATCATAAGCTAAAGCGTCCATTTTTTTATCTTTTTTTGGTTAGTGTTTTTGAACTGCTGCCGTGCCTTTTAGGTCATGGTCAGCCCGCCTTTGCGGGATAGTTCAGAGCAAAGTGTTGCAATTCTTGTTATTGTGCCTTTTCTCCGTCTAATCATTCTTGGGTTAATACACGGGCTACCCCGCCGTGTGCCTTTAATTCACTTTGGGTTTTGCCTCTTAATTCCGTTGCCTCCGTGGGCGCTGTTGCGTTGTTTCCGTGGGTTCAATTCGTAACAGTTTGGTTTCGCTGGTCATAAAATATGCTCCTTTTGCATGGTGAAAGTTTAGCCGTTTGGCTGTTTCAGATGTTTCCTTGGTGAATGTCGCGACGATCACTCACCAGTAACTTATGCAGGGGTGTGAAAATGGGTTGCTGACGGTGGGATGTGGGGGTCAGTCACTACCTATTTACATAGTAGTGACTGACCTAGAAACGGTCAGCATAGTGCGGCTTTGCCACATGGGGGCTAGCCCCCTACCCCATTAAAGAACGCTCACCGCTTCTTTAAAATTTTAGGGGTTTGCCACAGTTGACGCACAGGAGCGCCGCAATATTTGCGTTGCTCTGCTCCTATGGACAATGTGGAGTTGGCGGATATTGAGAACAAAAAAAAGCTCGCATCTGCATGCGAGCTTTTCTATTCTCTGAACGATGAGGGGAGGCTTTCGCCAACAAATCTCATACGCCATATGTTTAAAATATAAGCAGAGAGCTGCTTTTTGTCAATGAAAAGCTGGTAAAGCGAATAGTATTATATGCCATTTACGCTAGATGAAGAACGCGAACTACCCCATATAATTTCGGGACCCAGATTTGCAACATATCTGCGTGCAACCAATAGCGATGTCACTACAGCTCTATCGCTTTATCAGTGGAACCTTGAACTTTCGGCAGCATTCATTGTGCCTTTACAAGTGTGCGAAATCGCCGCGAGAAACGGCGTGGTTTTAGCCCTAGAGGCTCGATATGGTGCAAATTGGCACTTGTCTCAAAGTTTCATTCAATCTTTGCCTAACTTAAGGCGTGGCTATAACCCTCGCACAGATTTTACAAGAACCTCTTCAAAACTGCTGCGACATACAGCATTGACACCAGGAAAGATTGTTGCGGATATCAAGTTTGCATTTTGGGAAAACATGCTGACTAGTCGACACGATCAACGCTTATGGACACCAAGTTTTTCTAACGCCTTTCCTCATGCAGATTTTACTGTCTCTGTGTATCAGGCACGAGGGAAAGCTAATACCTATCTTGAGAAGGTGCGCGGGCTCAGAAACAGGATTGCCCACCATGAGCCTATTTTTACTCGAAACATCATTGAAGAATATAATCGTATTCTAGAAATTGTCCGCTGGCGTAGCCCAATATCAGCCGACTGGTTAGCAAAAGTGCAAGAGGTAACGGTGATCAACGGTCGCAAACCTATCCCTTAATTTCGGGTATTTGTAGTTGGTTGCGGCGACGGGACTTGAACCCGTATCTCTCAGCCCACTTTCTGTGACTGGGTATCGCACAGAAAATGTAGAAAGCTGAGGCTCTATCCTGTTGAGCTACGTCGCTGTAATTCATTTAGAAAGCGAAGTCATCACTATTCTTCTCTATCACCTGAAGAAGAGGTTTTGCCGTGGACACCACACAATTTATGATCAGCGAGCACCTTGATAATCCGACACTCTGAAACGCTCCCGCCGGCGCAGTGATTGATCATGCGCTTCAGTTCGTCGCTGAGTACCTTGAGCGATTCTATCTTGCTTTCAACTTCCTCCAAGTGATTGCGGGCGATTGTATCCACTTCATCACAGGATCTGTCCGGTCGATCCGCAAGAGCGAGCAGACCCCGAATATCATCGAGTGCAAAGCCGAGCTCGCGGCTGTGCCGGATAAAACTCAGCCGTTCGACGTGCGCCTTGGAATAGATTCGGCGGTTATTGGCCGCTCTTTCGGCCACGGGCATCACGCCGATGTCTTCATAGTAGCGAATGGTTTGCACCTTACAGCCTGTGTGCTTGGCAAGCTCGCCAATCATAAATACGCGGTCCACTATATTTTCTCCTTGCTCCTACAGCGACTGTAGCATGTAGGCTTAAATTAGGAAATTTAAAGTGATTCGAGGTTGCCAATGTCTAACGGATGCGGATGCACGGAAAATGTAGTTTTTGATGGCTCATCACCAGCGTACAAACGCGTGCTCAAGGTTATTATTGCCATTAACCTCACGATGTTTTTTGTCGAGCTTGGCGGCGGACTAAAATCCGGCTCAACAGCACTGCTCGCCGACTCGCTCGATTTTCTGGGAGATAGCGTTACCTATACTATCTCGCTTGTAGTGATAGGCATGCCGCTCGCGGTGCGTGCCAAAGCCGGCCTGTTCAAAGGCGTTTCACTGCTTGTCATCACCGCATGGGTGCTTGGCACCACGGGCTACCGTGTCTTTGTCGAGGGCGTCCCGGAAGCCCTTACTATGGGCGCCATCGGGGTTTTGGCGTTTGCAGCGAATGTGGTGAGTGCGCTGCTTTTGCTCCGTTACAAGGATGGCGACGCCAATGTGCGTTCGGTCTGGCTCTGTAGCCGCAACGATGCCATCGGCAATCTTGCTGTCATCGCTGCGGCGTCAGGAATTGCTGTGACCAACAGCGCGTGGCCCGACCTTCTGGTTGCGGGTGTCATGGCCAGCCTGTTTTTTTATTCTGCGGTCAAAATTATTCGCCAGTCTCTAGCCGAACTAAGGGCGACCAAAGTGTCGCAGCCAAAAACTGTGTCTTCTTAATCGATGATAGAGTATATACCACTCATTAGCGGGCTAAGCGCCTGTTGCAAAAACACTCACATCAGGATCCACTGACCAAAGTTCATATGACGAAACATCTGAAAATATTGTTATTGCTGATATTTGTGACAGTGCCAGCCCTGGACATTGCGTTCCTTGATGGGCTGGAAGCTAGCGATCAGTTGTCGCATGAAGCGCACAGCAAAGGCGATCAAGAAATTGATGTCGCCACAGATATCCACTGTGTTTGTCATGTTTTGCACCACGGTGGTACCATTACGAAAACAACTTCGCTCGACGCTAGGCAATTGCACATAGGCAATGGGCCCTTTGAAGATCAAACCGCCGTCGGTCTCCACCCCAAACCAGGCACACCGCCCCCTCTTGCATAAACTTTCGTGAAACTTCTCCGTTGCCGCGCACTAGTGCGCGCAGCGTTCTTTGAGGCTATTTGAAAGTTTATCCAGCATGATACAAATGCGATATGCCCTTTTGGGCGTTGCAGCGTTCGGCGTCGTTACCGGTATAGGTGACAGGTCCGTTGCAGCAGTGGCGGACGGCGTAAGCCGCCCCGTTTTAACCGAATTTATTTATCAAACCACCGAAGGTCACCCCTCCCTCTTGGCTGCTGAGGCGGCGCTTAGGGCTGCCCGCGCGCGGGCACGCGGTCGCGCCAAGCCGCTCTATAATCCCGAACTGGAGGTCGGCTATGAAAGCGCCGAAGTTACCACCAAAGAAATAGGCATTTCCCAGGCTTTTGATTGGTCAGGAAAAAGAGGCGCACGGGCGGCCGTTGGCCGCGCTGAGGTGCAAGGCGCTGAAGCCCAGTATGAGTTAGCTGTAAAATTCCTGCAAACTCAAATATTGCAAGCGCTCGCCAGCTTCCAGGCAGCCCGTCAAGAACGGGCCCTGGCAGGTGAGCGAGTGACGCTAAACGAAAAGTTTCTGTCGCTCACGGAACGGCGAAGCCATGCGGGCGATGTAACACGGTCTGAGCTTTTGACGGCTGAACTGGCTCTCGCCGAAGCGAAAGCGACACTGTTCGAGGCTGCAAACGCGCTCTCTATTGCAGAAGAGCAGCTGATAGCAGTTGCCGGCGAGCGGCGTCAAATCTGGCCTCAGCTCACCGGTGCACCGCCGACCACAGCTGGATCAACGGTTGAGGCCAGCATAGAAGATCTCGCAGAAATTCGGCTGGCTCTCGCTCAGACCGAGATCTCGCGCGCCCAGATCAGGGTCGCAAAAACCGACCGCATTCCCGACCCGACCGTTGGTCTAAGGGTCGGCGAAGAGGGCCGCAGCACTCTTGTTGGACTGTCCATATCGATGCCAATACCGATCCGCAACAGCTATAGGTCGGAAGTGGTGGCAGCAGGTGCCGATCTGGCGCAGGCGCAGCAGGGTTATTTTTACCTGCGGCAACAGATCAGTGCCCGGTTAGAGGCCACCAAAAGCCGTTTTCTTGCGGCTGACGAGGCGTGGCGCAGCTGGCAAGCTGGTGGTGCGGCTCCGCTTGAGGAACAACGCATCCTGCTCGGTGAGCTTCTGAACGCCCGTGAAATCGGTGCCCTCGACTATCTTATTCAACTCAATCAAACCTTCGCGACGGAAACCGCTTCCATCGAGCTCAATGAACGGCTCTGGACTGCTTGGTTCGACTGGCAAGACGCCAACGGATCCACTCGTGAGTGGCTGGAGAAAATTCAATGAAGAAAACACTAAAACTATCACTCATGCTGCTTGCCTCACCGCTAGCATTGCAAGCTGGGACAGCGGTCTTCCCGACCCAGTTTAGTGTCTATGCATCGGCTCAGGATGCTGATGAAGGGCATGCTGACGAACACGGCGACGAAGAACCGTTAAAAATGTCTGCCGCTGAGCGCAGAGCAAACGGCGTTGAAACTGGCAGAGTTCTGATGCGAGCGCTTGCAGGTACAATCAACGCACCGGGTGAGGTCACGCTTAATCTCTATGCAGTATCGCATTTGACGCCGCGCATATCGGCGCAAGTGGTGGTACGTCGCGCCAAGATGGGTGATTCAGTCAAAGAGGGCCAAACTCTTGTGACCTTATCAAGTGTCGACATAGCGGCTGCGCAGGGTGAATTAATCCTGGCCGAGCAAGAATGGCAACGTGCCAAAAACCTGGGCAAAGACGTTGTCTCCGCACAGCGCTACCTTGAAGCACAAGTTGGTGCTCAGCAGGCCCACGCAAAGGTACTCGCGTACGGCATGACCGAAGAGCAGGTTATCAAGCTCTTGAGCGGAAATGATGCGACAGCGGCAACTGGCCAGTTTGATCTTCTGTCTCGACAAGACGGCACAGTTCTCAGCGATAATTTTGTCGTTGGCCAATTTGTCGAGCCCGGCGACCTACTATTTGTGATCGGCGATGAAAGCCGCGTTTGGGTCGAGGCACAGCTATCACCGGCCAAAGCAGCAAACATCGAGATCGGTGCGCCAGCATGGATTTCGAAAGCCGGACTGCGCATGCCCGGCAAGGTCGTCCAGGTCCACCATATCGTCGACGAGATCACTCGGACCTTGTCGGTGCGGGTCGAGATCGACAATTCTTCTGATCGCCTCCACGCCGGAGAGTTTGTCGATGTGGCAATCGAGACAGGTGAAGGCACGCCTATGCTTGCGGTGCCAAATGCAGCCCTTGTGCTCATGGAAGGGGATCAGGTCGTCTTTGCCCTGGAGGGGGACAAACTACATCCAACCTCCGTTCAGACTGGCGCTACGGTAGGTGACTGGACTGTCATCCGCTCAGGCCTAAGTGCCGGCGATGAAATAGTCATCAAACAAGCTTTTCTTCTCAAATCACTGATCTTGAAATCCAAGATGGGTGAAGGCCACGGACATTAAAGGAGGCGATTATGTTAAATAAACTTGTTGAGAATTCCCTCCAGTATAAATTTCTGGTGATCATCGGCTTCATAGTAGTCGCATTCTTAGGCTTGCGCGCGGTCAATACCATACCGATCGATGCTTTCCCTGATGTGACGCCTATTCAGGTCAATATCTATACTGAATCACCCGGCCTTGCTGCGGAAGACGTTGAACAACTTCTGACGTTTCCTGTCGAATCCGGTATGGCAGGTCTGCCTGCGGTACAGGAAATCCGATCAGTTAGTCTCTTTGGCCTTTCCTATGTGGCTGTCTATTTTGAAGACGACATGGACATTTATTTCGCCCGCCGTCTGGTGATGGAGCGGCTGGCTGAGGTCGGGGACCGTATCCCTGAAGGCTACGGCACGCCTGAAATGGGCCCCAACACTTCGGGGCTTGGGCAGGTGTTCTGGTATACAGTTGAGCGAGCAGATGAAGAGCTCAATAGCGCCATTACTGATATGGACTTGCGCACGCTGCAGGACTGGACCGTCCGGTTGATCCTACGCACCGCGCCTGGTGTTGATGACGTGATGTCATGGGGTGGTCAGGAACGACAATATCAGGTTCAAATCGATCCCCTCAAGCTCATCAAATACGGCCTTGGTTATAAAGATATCATGGAGACGATCGAAGCCAACAACCGACAGGTTGGTGGTCAATATATCGATCAGGGACCCGAGCAATATCTGGTGCGTGGCCTTGGCCTTGTGAGAGGCGAGACCGACATCGGCAATATTGTTATCAAGGTCAGTGACGGTACGCCGGTTTACCTGAAGGATGTGGCTGAGATCAAGCAGGCTGGCGGGCTGCGTTTTGGTGCCGTCACACGGGACGGTAAAGAAGTTGTTCTTGGCATGGCATTGTCGCGGGTTGGTGAGAATGCCAAGAGTGTCGTGGATGCCGTTAAGGCAAAAATTGCGATCACCGAACAGGCATTGCCTGAAGGCGTTGTCTTAAAGCCCATTTACGACCGCACCGACTTGGTCGAAAAAGCGATTTCAACAGCTGAGAATGCACTTATCGAGGGCTCCATTCTGGTGGCGATCGTACTATTCCTGTTTCTTGGGGAAATACGGTCGGCAATTGTGGTGATCACAGCCTTGCCGCTCGCAATGTTGATCGCCTTTATCTTCATGGACTACGCGGGTCTATCGGCAAACCTCATGTCGCTCGCCGGGCTTGCGATCGGTATCGGCATGATGGTCGACGGCGCGGTTGTGATGGTTGAAAATTCGTTCCGGGTGATGGCTGAACGCCGTGAAACCGGTGAGAAGGTCAACCGTACAGCGGCGGTGCTTGAAGCCGCGAGAGAGGTCGCCAATCCGGTCTCCTTTGCAATTCTGGTGATCATGGTCGTGTTTATTCCGCTGTTTTCACTGGAAGGGTTGGAGGGCAAGCTCTTCAAGCCGATGGCCTTCAATATCACCTTTGCCATGGCAGGCTCGCTTGTACTGACGCTCACAATCATCCCAGTGTTGGCGGCGCTGATCCTGAAACCCAAAGCGGAGCGCGATACCTTCCTGGTCGCCGCGATCAAGAAAGTATATTTGCCTTTCTTAGAATGGGCGCTTGATCACAAGAAAGCCGTCGTCAGTGGTGCTGCGGTACTGTTGGTTGGTAGTCTTGCGCTGTTCCCGCTACTGGGTAAAGAGTTCATGCCCCAGCTTCAGGAAGGATCGATCATGTGGCGGGTAACATCGATCCCGTCCGCATCGCTCGATCAATCGATCAAAATCTCCAAGGATATTGAAGCAGCTCTCGGCAAGTTCCCTGAGGTGGAGACAACGCTTGCTATGATTGGTCGTGCCGAAAAAGGTGAAACCGCTGATGTCAATTACATGGAGATATACACAGCGCTCAAACCTGACAGCGAATGGACGAAGGATCGTTCTATCGAGGAACTCGCGGATGCCATGCGGAAGGAGCTTGAAGTTGTTGTACCGACGGCCGTGATTGCCTTCACCCAGCCTATCCAGATGCGGGTTGAAGAATTGATCTCTGGCGTGCGGGCAACGCTTGCGATCAAGCTTTACGGGGAAGACCTCGCGGAGCTTGACCGTATTAGCAGCCAGTTGAAAGAAGCGGTCGCTGAAGTGCCTGGTGTTGCGGATCTTTCGCTCGAAGCAAACTTGGGTAAACCGCAGGTGCGTATCGAAGTGGATCGTACTGCGCTCGCACGCTACGGGATGAATGCAGACGATGTGCTTACGATTGTGCGCACCGGCATAGGCAACGAGCCGGTTAGCACCCTGATTGCAGGTGTGAAACGCTTCGACATTACCGCACGGCTGCAGGATGCGTCGAAAACGTCGGTTGCCGCGATCAAAGCGATACCGCTTAGAACATCAACAGGTGCCATCATAGCGCTCGCTGATGTGGCAAACGTGACTGTGGCAGAAGGCTATAGTTTTGTGAGACGGGAGCAATTGCAGCGCTATGCGGTTATCCAGATGGATGTACGGGGTCGTGATGTGGATAGCTTTGTTCAGGATGCGAATAAGGCGATTGAAGCGGCAGTCGACCTGCCAACCGGCTACTGGATCGAGTGGGGCGGTGCCTTTGAAAACCAGCAGCGAGCCCTGACACGATTGTCTATCATCGTACCGCTAACGATCTTCTTCATCTTTGTACTCTTGTATACCGCGTTTAATTCGGTGCGTTTTGCGACGTTGATTATTGCCAATGTGCCGTTTGCGACTGCGGGCGGGCTCATTGCGCTCTATATGACCGGGCAATATATCTCGGTGCCGTCGGCGATCGGGTTCATTGCTGTGTTTGGTGTGGCGATGCTCAATGGCATTGTCTTGGTGAGCTTTATCAATGAACTGCGCGCCAAAGGGATGAGCGTGCACGAAGCGGTCCGACGAGGTACCGAACTTCGGCTCAGACCGGTGCTGATGACGGCGAGTGTAGCGATCCTGGGTCTTGTACCCATGTTGCTTTCCAGCGGCGTCGGCGCGGAAACCCAACGTCCTCTGGCAACTGTTGTGGTTGGCGGGCTGCTTACATCGACACTGCTCACGCTTGTTCTCTTGCCGGTAATTTATGAGTGGATGGAAACCAAATTTGCTGGCTCTGCAAGAGCTTCTTCAGACAAGGAGGTACAATAATGAAAGGAATCAAGGCATATAAGGCCGCTTAAAACCGTCATCTGACACTATTAGCAATAGTGTCAGATGAAAGGTGCGCCAGGTACTGCCGATCGCAGCTCTCGATGACGCGCCGGCACGCATTCCATTGCCTTTAAAAACAGCAACTTAGTTTTTTACGATTCACAATCTTACACTTTCCTAGTAAA
>NVUJ01000023.1 GCA_002733135.1 Cycloclasticus sp.
GTTAACGCTGCCGTTAAGGTTGTTTTACCATGATCTACGTGGCCAATCGTGCCTACGTTTACATGGGGCTTGTTTCTTTCAAATTTTTCTTTAGACATTGTAAATACCCGTCATTACTTAATTATTAATAAAAAATTCTGTTCTTAATCTTTTCTTCTAACGCCTTAGGTACTTCGGCATACTTGTCAAACATCATGCTGTAAGTAGCTCTTCCCTGTGTTGCAGATCTCAAGTCCGTAGCGTAACCAAACATCTCCGCCAGCGGCACTTCTGCATCAATCGTCTTTCCAGCGGGGCCATCATCCATACCATGTATGATTCCTCTACGCTTATTAAGGTCACCAACTACATGACCCATATAATCTTCCGGTGTTACCACCTCAACCTTCATCATCGGCTCTAAAAGAGCCGGATCTGCATTTGCAGCTCCATCTTTAAACCCGAGTGAACCCGCTATTTTAAACGCCATTTCGTTTGAGTCAACATCATGATACGAACCATCATATAAAGTGACCTTTATATTGATCATGGGATAACCCGCCAAAACACCATTTTTCATCTGTTCTTCGACACCTTTGGCAACCGCACCTATGTATTCCTTAGGAACTGACCCACCCACTACGGCATCAACAAACTCGTACTCAGAGCCTTCTAATGGTTCAATCTTTAGCCACACATGACCATATTGACCTTTACCACCAGACTGCCTTACAAACTTTCCTTCTTGTTCCACGCCACGACGTATTGTTTCGCGATAAGCAACTTGTGGCGTACCCACATTGGCCACGACACTAAACTCTCTTTTCAAACGATCTACAATAACTTCTAGATGTAACTCACCCATTCCAGAAATAATCGTTTGCCCTGATTCTTCATCAGTTTTTACTTTAAAAGACGGGTCTTCTTGAGCTAACTTAGCCAAAGCAATCGCCATCTTGTCCTGGTCTTGAATCGTTTTAGGCTCAACTGCAATCGAAATCACAGGTTCCGGAAACTCCATACGTTCAAGTGTTATTGCATCGTTGATTGCACATAATGTGTCACCCGTGGTGACATCTTTTAGTCCAATCGCGGCTGCAATATCGCCAGCATAAACTTCTTTGATCTCTATACGATCATTTGAGTGCATTTGAACCAATCGCCCAATACGCTCTTTTTTATTCTTCACAGGGTTTAAGACCGCGTCACCCGCCTTAAGCACCCCAGAGTACACTCTAAAAAATGTCAACGTCCCAACAAAAGGGTCTGTTGCAATTTTAAAAGCTAATGCAGAAAAAGGAGCCTTATCATCAGCCGACCTAGTCTCTATCAACTCATCATCTTCATTAACAGCTGCCTTAATATCTGGCACATCAACGGGTGATGGCAAATACTCAACAACTGCATCTAGCATTGTTTGCACACCCTTATTCTTAAATGCGCTACCACACAACACTACAACAACTTCATTACTTAACGTCCGTAAACGCAAGCCCTGCTTAATCTCAACTACAGATAGCTCACCAGAGTTTAAGTACAACTCCATAAGCTGATCATTCGCCTCAGCAGCAGCTTCAACTAAATCTTCACGAAGCGCTTCACACTTTTCTTTTAGCTCTTCGGGTATCTCTGCTTTTTCATGCGAAACACCTTTATCACTTTCACTCCAATAGATGGCTTCCATGGTGATTAAATCAATCACACCTTTAAACTCATCTTCGGCGCCTATCGGGTATTGCAAAGGCACCGCGTTACAACCTAATCTATCTTTTAACTGCTGCACGACTCTTAAAAAGTCCGCACCAGCTCTATCCATCTTATTAACGAAGGCTACTCGAGGCACCTCATATTTATTCGCCTGCCTCCACACTGTTTCAGACTGAGGCTCAACGCCACCAACCGCACAAAACACCGCACAAGCCCCATCTAATACCCTTAAAGACCGTTCAACTTCAATGGTGAAGTCTACGTGCCCCGGTGTATCAATAATATTGATACGATGGGTATCGAACTGTTTTTCCATTCCAGACCAGAAGCATGTTGTAGCTGCTGACGTGATTGTTATTCCACGCTCTTGCTCTTGCTCCATCCAGTCCATCGTCGCCGCACCGTCATGGACTTCTCCCATCTTGTGCGACACACCTGTATAAAATAAAATTCGCTCTGTTGTTGTCGTTTTACCGGCATCAATGTGAGCCATGATGCCAATATTCCTATAACACTCTATTGGAGTAGAACGAGGCATTTTTTTTCCTAAAACTTTCTAAATAAACTTACCAGCGGAAATGCGAAAACGCTTTATTAGCTTCAGCCATACGATGCGTATCTTCACGTTTCTTAAACGCAGAACCTCTACTTTCTAACGCATCAACTATTTCACCAGCCAATCTTGCAGACATAGTCCTTTCACTTCGTTTACGCGAAGCATCAATCAACCAACGCATTGATAAGCCCATTCTACGTGAAGGACGAACCTCAACTGGCACTTGATAGGTAGCACCGCCCACTCTTCTTGATTTGACTTCAACAGCAGGCTGAACTTTTTCAAGCGCTGCAATTAATGCATCAACTGGTTCAGCGTGGCCTTTAGATTCAATTGTATCTAACGCTCCATAAACTATCTTCTCGGCAATTGACTTCTTACCATCAACCATAATCATATTCATAAATTTAGCTAACACTAAATTCCCAAATTTTGGATCAGGTAATATATCGCGCTTAATTGCTTTTTTTCTTCTAGACATTTTTAACTCGTTAGTTTAGTTTTTAGGGCGCTTAGCACCATATTTTGAACGGCCTCTACGACGCGCTTCAACACCAGATGTATCTAAGCTACCGCGAACAACGTGGTAACGAACACCCGGTAAATCTTTCACACGACCACCACGAATCAATACAACCGAGTGCTCTTGCAAGTTATGACCTTCACCACCAATATAACTAGTTACCTCAGCACCATTTGTTAACCTAACACGGGCTACTTTACGTAGTGCTGAGTTTGGTTTTTTTGGTGTTGTTGTATATACACGAGTACACACACCCCTTCTTTGTGGGCATGCCTCAAGTGCTGGCACATTACTTTTTTCGATTTTACGCTTTCTAGGCTTACGTACTAGTTGGTTAATTGTCGTCATATCTAATTTTAGAGCTCCAAAAACTCGTGCAAAATATTCTCTACACGCCTTTTCTTGGCATGTATTTTTAATCTTATATGGGTTATTTCAACGAATTGGAATTTCAATCCAGTGAAGAGCGGGAATTTTAGGCAGATATACCATTTCTGTCAAGAAGAATGAGTGAATAATTACGTATTAAACCGAATGTAAATTTGACCAAAACAACAAGAATATTAGTCATACTGCTTTTACTCATATAAAAAAGCCGACCCAAACTTGGATCGACTAATCTTATTTGCGACACGCTTAACAATCTAGGATTCTTGCATATTCAAAGCTTGCTTCAGCGCTTCTTCTGCATCGTCATGAACCGTACTTAATTCATCCTCCGGTATCTCCATAACTCTTGCTGCCAGCTTGTTTTTTCTGCGCTCTTCATGATGCGCTAAGCCTGTTCCTGCTGGAATTAAGCGTCCAACAATAACATTCTCTTTTAAACCATTAAGATCATCCCTCGTTCCGCGTACCGCTGCGTCTGTCAAAACACGCGTGGTTTCTTGGAACGATGCTGCCGATACAAACGACTCCGTCGCCAATGATGCTTTTGTAATGCCTAATAAAACGTTATTTGCTGTGGCAGGTACCTTACCTTCCGATTCAAGCTTATCATTTAATTCAAGGAAACGCGTCTTCTCAACTTGCTCACCCTTAATGTAGCTACTGTCTCCGGCTGATGTGATTTCAACTTTTCTAAGCATTTGTCTGATAATAACTTCAATATGCTTATCGTTTATTTTCACGCCTTGCAGACGATAAACATCTTGAATCTCATTCACTAAATATCTAGCTAACTCAGGAACACCTCTTAATCTGAGAATGTCATGTGGTGTTAACTCGCCTTCAGCAATCGTTTCACCTTGCTCTACGTGCTCGCCTTCAAACACTGTGATATGACGCCACTTAGGTATTAAAATTTCTTTGGTAAGACCTTCGTTATCAGTCACAACCAAACGTCGCTTGCCCTTGGTTTCTTTGCCGAAACTTACTGTACCTGTCATTTCAGCAAGGATTGCAGGATCTTTAGTTTTCCGAGCCTCGAATAAATCAGCAACTCGCGGTAGACCACCCGTGATATCTCTTGTTTTACTTGATTCTTGAGGGATTCGAGCAAGAATATCTGCCCTCTCCACATCAGTCCCATCAGTAACATTTACAACCGCGCCTGCTGGCAATGCATAATGAACAACAATGCTTGTACCGGGGATACAAATAGGTTCGCCATTCTTATCAATTAGAGAGATGGCTGGTCTCAAATCTTTACCGCTGATGCCACGCTGTTTGGCATCTGTAACAACTAGTGAAGTAAGACCCGTAATTTCATCAGATTGCTGATGGACACTGACACCTTCTACAAAATCACTAAATAATACTTTACCCGATACTTCTGTAATAACTGGATGAGTATGCGGATCCCAAGTAGCAAGAATTGATCCTGCAGCTAATTTTTCATCTTCTTTAGCATTTAATTCAGAACCATAAGGAATTTTATAACGCTCCCTTTCACGGCCATATTCATCAATAACACTGATTTCACCAGAGCGCGAAATAACAATTAACTTGTGATCTCTATTTTCAATAGTTTTGAGTTTTTCACTGAATGTCAATGAACCTCCAGACTTAATCTCAATCTTATTAATCGCGGCTGAACTTGAAGCAGCGCCACCAATATGGAAAGTACGCATGGTTAGCTGAGTACCCGGCTCGCCTATAGATTGCGCCGCTACAACACCAACTGCTTCACCTAGATTAACTAAGTGACCCCTTGCTAGATCCCTGCCATAGCAAAACTTACAAACACCTTTTCTGTTTTCACATGTAATTGCAGAACGAACTCGTACTTTATCAACACCTTTTTCTTCAAGGTACTCAACGCCATCTTCATCGATGAGAGTATTTTTTTCAATAATCACCTCATTTGTCACAGCGCTAATAACATCTTCCGCAATAACACGACCTAGAATCAACGTCCCTAGAGTTTCTACAACTTCACCACCTTCAATTAATGGGGTTACTTCAAGGCCATTACTTGTTCCACAATCTTCTGTTAAGACAACCATGTCTTGCGCCACGTCAACTAGCCGACGGGTAAGGTAACCCGCATTAGCTGTTTTAAGCGCAGTATCCGCAAGACCTTTACGTGCGCCGTGCGTTGAAACGAAGTACTGGAGAACGTTTAGACCTTCACGGAAGTTGGCGGTAATAGGTGTTTCAATAATAGATCCGTCTGGTTTTGCCATCAAACCACGCATACCGGCTAGTTGACGAATCTGTGCTGCTGAACCACGAGCGCCTGAATCGGCCATCATAAACACTGAGTTAAATGATTTTTGTTGAACTATATTTCCATTACCATCGTCAACGTCATCCGTACCAAGGTTGTCCATCATTGCCTTCGCAACTTGTTCGTTCGTGCGCGACCAAATATCGATAACTTTGTTATACCGTTCACCGTTAGTGACAAGACCAGAAGCATACTGGGTTTCAACTTCTTTAACTTCTTTTTGAGCCGCCTTAATTAACTTGCCTTTTGAACTCGGAATTTCCATATCGTTAATACCAAAAGAAATACCCGACTTAGTTGCATTGGAAAAACCAAGGTACATTAATTGGTCAGCAAGAATTACGGTATCTTTATCACCTAATTGGCGATAACACGCGTCAATCACCTGCATGATCGCTTTTTTAGTTAAATCTCTATTAACCAAATCAAAGCTTAATGATTTCGGCACAATTGCCCACACTTGAGCTCTACCAATGGTGGTATCAACCAACCTTATTGTTGATTGAACTTCACCAGCCTCATCAATGTGGTGTTCTTCTATTCGGATTTTGACTTTTGAATGTAGCTTTACCACGCCTGCTTGAATCGCTCTTGTCGCTTCATCAACATCACCAAATACCATGCCTTCACCAAGGCCATTAATCTTATCTCTGGTCATAAAATACAAGCCTAGAACAACGTCTTGGGATGGGACTATGACGGGCTCACCATTAGCAGGCGATAGTATGTTGTTCGTCGACATCATCAATGTACGCGCTTCTAATTGCGCCTCAATTGACAAGGGCACGTGTACAGCCATTTGGTCACCATCAAAGTCAGCGTTAAACGCGGTACATACTAATGGGTGTAACTGAATAGCTTTACCTTCAATTAGAAGTGGCTCAAATGCTTGAATACCCAACCTATGCAGTGTTGGAGCACGGTTAAGCATAATAGGATGCTCACGAATCACTTCTGCAAGAATATCCCAAACTTCTGGCCCTTCACGTTCAACTTGTTTTTTTGCTACTTTAATCGTGGTAGCTTCACCACGCGCCTGTAATTTTGCAAAAATGAATGGTTTAAATAACTCTAAGGCCATTTTTTTAGGCAAACCACATTGATGTAGTTTTAACGTTGGACCAACAACGATGACTGAACGACCTGAATAATCGACTCGTTTACCCAATAGGTTTTGGCGGAAACGACCCTGTTTACCCTTAATCATATCTGCTAAAGATTTTAGCGGACGTCTGTTGGTACCTGTTATTGCACGACCACGCCTGCCATTATCTAATAAAGCGTCAACAGACTCTTGCAACATGCGCTTTTCGTTGCGAACAATAATGTCAGGCGCACTAAGATCTAACAGCCTATGTAAACGGTTGTTTCTATTGATAACACGACGATATAAGTCATTTAAGTCTGACGTTGCAAAACGACCACCGTCTAGCGGCACCAATGGTCTCAGTTCTGGTGGTAACACAGGAAGGACCTTTAAGATCATCCACTCTGGTTTATTTTTAGACTCAACTAAGGCTTCTAATACTTTTAGTCGTTTAGAAATTTTCTTAATTTTTGTTTCGGACTTTGTGTTGCCAATACCTTCATGACAACCCTCTATCTCACTTTGCAAATCCAGAGACTTTAGCAAACCATCAATAGCTTCTGCACCCATTAAGGCCGTAAACTCATCGCCATGCTCTTCTAGAGCCTCTAAGTGCTCCTCTTCTGTCATTAAAATGCCAGCTTCAAGCGTTGTTAAACCCGAATCCACAACAACAAATGATTCAAAATATAGCACTCGTTCAATATCACGTAAGGTCATATCCAACAATAAAGCGATTCTCGACGGTAGTGATTTCAAGAACCAGATATGCGCAACAGGGCTGGCTAGATCAATGTGCCCCATTCTTTCTCGACGTACTTTTGAGAGCGTAACTTCAACGCCACATTTTTCACAGATAACACCACGGTGCTTTAGGCGTTTGTATTTACCACACAAGCATTCGTAATCATTAACTGGACCAAAGATCTTGGCACAAAATAAACCATCTCTTTCTGGCTTAAATGTACGATAGTTTATCGTTTCTGGCTTCTTCACTTCACCATATGACCAAGATCTAATCATGTCTGGTGATGCTAGGCCGATGCGAATGGCATCAAACTCTTCAGTTTGGTTTTGTTGCTTTAAAAAATTGAGTAGATCTTTCAAGACCGTATCTCCTTGTTATATGTTTTCGTTCAATTTAGTAGAAATAAAATTAGAATTTAATCTTGCTCTAATTCAATATTGATACCTAACGCCCTAATCTCTTTAACTAACACATTAAATGATTCAGGCATACCTGGGTTCATAGTGTGATTTCCATCTACAATGTTTTTGTACATACGCGTACGACCAGAAACATCATCTGACTTCACTGTTAACATCTCTTGTAACGTATAAGCCGCGCCATAAGCTTCTAACGCCCACACTTCCATCTCACCAAATCGTTGGCCACCGAATTGCGCTTTACCACCTAATGGTTGTTGAGTAACTAAACTGTATGGGCCTGTTGAGCGAGCATGCATCTTGTCATCCACCAAATGGTTTAGTTTAAGCATGTACATATAGCCAACAGTGGTTTCGCGTTCAAACGCATCACCCGTTCTGCCGTCATACAATTGAATTTGCCCATTCTCAGAACGGCCACCCAATTTTAACATTTGCTTAACTTCTGCTTCAGATGCTCCATCAAATACAGGTGTCGCCATAGGCACACCACCTTTCAAGTTCTCTGCTAATTCAAGAATTTCATTATCACTAAAGGATTCCAGGTCTTCTTTTCGGCCGCTAGTGTTGTAAATCTTGTCTAAGAACTTACGTAGCTTTTCAACATTGTTCTTCGCTTCATACATTTTGCCAATTTCAATGCCCAAGCCTTTTGCTGCCCATCCTAAGTGTGTTTCAAGAACCTGACCAACGTTCATCCGTGAAGGAACACCTAATGGGTTTAGCACGACATCTACGGGCGTACCATCTTCCATGTACGGCATATCTTCTTCAGGAACAATCATTGAAATAACACCTTTGTTACCATGACGACCAGCCATTTTGTCACCCGGTTGGATGCGTCGCTTAACAGCAAGATAAACTTTAACCATTTTTAATACGCCTGGCTGAAGATCATCTCCCATGGTAATTTTTTTACGTTTTTCTTCGTAAAGTTCATTGAATTCAATTCGTTGCTGCTCTACTTGTTCCGCCACTGTTTCTAATTGGACATTTAGCTTTTCAACTTTGAGTTTGATTTTCAACCAATCCATCATTGGTAATTCTGCTAAATATTCCTTAGTAACTTTTGAGCCTTTCTTAAGTTTATTTGGCCCAGAAACTGCTTCTTTACCAACAATAAGCTTTTCGATACGCGAGAAAATATCACCTTCAACAATGCGTAGCTGATCATCAAGGTCTTTTTTAACAAGCACAAGATCTGCTTCTTCAATCTCCAAGGCTCTATTGTCTTTATCAACGCCATCACGTGTAAATACCTTCACGTCAATAACGGTACCTTGCATACTTGAAGGTACTCGCAACGATGTATCCTTAACATCAGATGCTTTTTCACCAAAAATAGCTCTAAGCAGCTTTTCTTCCGCCGTAAGCTGGCTCTCACCTTTTGGTGTTACTTTACCAACCAGAATATCGCCTGCTTTCACTTCAGCGCCGATATATACAATGCCTGATTCATCTAATTTTGATAATGCGCCCTCACCCACATTTGGTATGTCAGCAGTAATCTCTTCAGAGCCTAATTTCGTGTCACGCGCAACACACACTTTCTCTTCGATATGTATGGTGGTTAAGCGATCCTCTTTAACCACTTTTTCCGAAATCAAAATTGAATCTTCGAAGTTATATCCATTCCAAGGCATAAACGCGACCATCATGTTTTGACCTAACGCCAACTCACCTAGATCGGTCGAGGGACCATCCGCTAACACATCACCTTTAGCAACCATATCACCTGGTTTTACCAGAGGGCGTTGGTTGATACATGTATTTTGATTTGATCGTGTGTACTTAGTACAGTTGTATATATCAACGCCTGACTCACCCGTTTCGGTCTCATCATCGTTAACACGTACAATAATCCGTGACGCATCGACATCATCAATAACACCACCTCGTGTCGCAATAATTGTCACACCCGAATCAATAGCAACGGCACGCTCCATGCCTGTGCCAACCAAGGGCTTATCAGCCTTTAGTGTAGGCACTGCCTGGCGCTGCATATTGGAACCCATTAACGCACGGTTGGCGTCATCGTGCTCCAAGAATGGAATAATAGAAGCCGCAACAGACACAATCTGTTTAGGCGATACATCCATATAATCAATTTTATCGGCTGTGGCAATTGCAAATTCTTCCGCGTGGCGACAGGTCACCATGTCATCTGTTAATTTACCATTTTTATCGATACCGGCATTCGCTTGGGCAATATAAAAACGGCCTTCTTCAATAGCGGACAAAAAGTCCACCTGCTCAGTTAACTTGCCATCAACAACTTTTCTGTAGGGTGTTTCTAGAAAACCATATTCGTTTGTTCTTGCGTAAACGGCTAACGAGTTAATCAAACCGATATTTGGACCCTCTGGTGTTTCAATTGGGCAAACACGGCCATAATGCGTCGCGTGAACGTCACGTACTTCAAAACCTGCTCTTTCACGCGCCAGACCACCAGGGCCTAATGCTGAAACACGTCTCTTGTGAGTAATTTCAGACAATGGATTATTTTGATCCATAAATTGTGACAACTGACTAGAACCAAAAAACTCTTTAATGGCTGCCGCTACCGGCTTAGCATTAATAATTTCTTGCGGCATCAAACCTTCAGAATCGGCAATCGACAAACGTTCTCTAACAGCTCTCTCAACACGAACCAAACCAACCCTAAATTGATTTTCAACCATTTCGCCTACAGAACGAATTCTTCTGTTACCTAAGTGATCGATATCATCAACTGAACCAGCACCATTACGGATACTGATTAGTTCTTTTAAGACATCAAGGATGTCATCGTTGCTTAAAACCCCAGGGCCCGTTATTTCTTCATGGCCAAGACGGAGGTTAAATTTCATTCGCCCAACAGCAGAAAGGTCATAACGATCCAAGCTAAAGAACAAATTGTCGAATAACTTAAGCGCAGAATCTTTTGTTGGTGGCTCACCTGGGCGCATCATTCGGTAAATTTCAACCAATGCATCTAATTGATTTTGTGTAGTGTCGATATTAAGCGTATTGGATATAAAAGCGCCTTTATCTAAATCATTGATGTACAACGTTTCGATTTTTTTAACACCACTATTGATAATGTCATCAATATTTTCTTCAGTAATTTCAGTATTTAAGTCGGCAACAATCTCGCCTGTTTCTTCATTAATAATTACAGAAGCTAAAATTTTTCCTATTAAGTAGTCATTTGGCACATCAATCTCAGACACCTCAGCCTTCTTAAGGTCACGAATGTGCTTTGTAGTAACGCGTCGACCTTCTTTAATAATGATTTTCTTTTTAACTTTGATATCAAAGTTAACAATTTCACCACGTAACCTATCAGGTACGAGCTCCATGGTTAAACCGGCTTTTTTTAGTGTAAATACGTTCTTTTCAAAAAATATATCTATAATTTGATCGTTAGTAAATTGAAGCGCTTTTAATAATACCGTTGCTGGTAATTTTCGGCGACGATCAATGCGCACATAAACAATATCTTTATGGTCAAACTCGAAATCAAGCCAAGAGCCACGGTAGGGTATTACTCGAGCAGAAAATAATAACTTGCCAGATGAATGAGTCTTTCCTTTATCGTGATCAAAAAATACACCTGGTGATCGGTGTAATTGAGAAACAATGACACGCTCTGTGCCATTGATTACAAATGTACCGTTATCGGTCATTAGAGGCAATTCACCCATATAAACTTCTTGTTCGCGAATATCTTTTACTCGCTTAGAACCAGCCGGTGATTCTTTATCATAAATAACTAATCTAACTTGAACTCGCAATGGTGACGCATACGTTGCACCACGCGATTGACATTCTTTTACATCAAACTTAGGTTTTCCAAGACGGTAGCTGACATACTCAAGCACCGCATAACCAGTATGACTTTTGATTGGAAATACGCTTCCAAGTGCGGCATGAAGACCAATACTTTCTAAGTCTTCGACTTGAGCCACATTAGACTGTAGAAAACGTTTATAAGAACTTATTTGTGTTTCCAGCAAATAAGGTGTTTCCATCACACCTTCTTGATTACCAAACGTTTTACGAATACGCTTTTTCTCAGTGAACGAGTACGCCATTTTTGAACCCTTATCTATCGTTTATCTTTAACCCAATTAATTAAAATCAAGTTTAAAAAATTATTACCCTACAACGGGAAATAGGCCGGCAGTTAAAAACTACCGACCCTATTCTTTAAAGACCTATCGGCCTTCTAAAACAACAAAACTTACTTAACTTCAACTGAAGCGCCAGCTTCCTCAAGTTGTTTTTTAGTTTCTTCAGCTTCTTCTTTCGATACGCCTTCTTTAACTGCAGCAGGTGCACTTTCTACCATTGTTTTAGCTTCTTTTAAGCCAAGCCCAGTGATCGCACGAACAGCTTTAATTGCTGACACTTTGTTTTCGCCGAAGCTTGTCATTACTACGTCAAATTCAGTCTTCTCTTCTGCAACAGCAGTATCACCGCCAGCAGCTGGAGCAGCAGCTACAGCAGCAGCTGCAGATACACCGAATTTTTCTTCCATCGCTTCAACTAGTTCCACGACATCCATTACACTCATATTAGAAATTGTTTCTAAAATATCTTCTTTTGAGACAGCCATTGTCTTAACCTCTTTTTAATTTAATTAGTTTAAAAAATAATACCTATGCAGCCTGCTTTTGCACGCGGACCGCATCGACAGTTCTAACCAACTTAGCATGTGGCTCAGCAAGCGTTCTGACGAATTTCTCGACAGGCGCTTTTATCACAGACATCAACATACTGATTGCTTGGTCTTTTGTCGGTAGTTTAGATAGTCGTTCGAGTTCTGATGCTTCTAGTAATTGACCACTGACAGAAACAAATTTTGTTTCTAACGCCTTATGGTCTTTACTAAAATCCTTCACTAAACGAGCCGCACAACCTGGATCTGCCATTGAGAACGCCATTACTAGCGGACCCACTAGAGCGTCTTGAACACATTCAAACTCTGTATTCTTAATCGCCTTTTTTACCAATGTGTTTTTAACAACACGAAGATAAACACCAGATGCACGAGCCTTTTCACGAAGCTCAGTCATCTCTATAACAGTTAAACCACGGTATTCTGCTGCAACAACAGAAAATGCTTCTGCAGCAACCTCAGCCACTTCAGCAACAACTGCTTGTTTTTGCTCAAGATTTAGTGGCATACATACCTCCTAACTATTGTTAAGTAATAACTTACGTTATTACCATTTTAAAACCCTCAACGAGGGCACCCTTTACGGGGTCATCCTAAAATTTAAGGACTTACCGTCTGCGTAGGCAATTAAGCATTTTCATGCACCTACGGTCTTTGACGATTGCTGATACTCAGCAATCCAAAGTTCTGACTCTTCATTAGAGCCAACCTGACTTAATACTTTAAGCCAGACTGCTCAACAATAAGGCCCGGGCCCATTGTTGTTGAGACACTAATTTTTTTCATGTAAATACCTTTAGAAGCAGCAGGTTTTGCTTTAAGTAAATCTGCCAATAGCGCTTGCATATTTTCAACTAATTTCGCTTCATCAAATGTAGTTTTGCCAATACTGCAATGAATAATCCCAGCCTTATCCGTCCTATAAATCGCTTGACCTGATTTAGCGTTTTTTACGGCCGTTGCAACATCTGGCGTTACTGTTCCAACCTTAGGGTTGGGCATTAAGCCTCTAGGACCCAAAACTTGGCCTAATGTACCTACAACGCGCATCGCATCAGGTGATGCAATAACAACATCAAAGTTTAAATCACCGCCTTTAATTTGTGCAGCGAGATCATCCATACCAACAACATCTGCACCAGCCGCTTCTGCTGCCGTTGCATTATCACCTTGTGTGAACACGGCAACTCGTACTGATTTACCCGTACCATTTGGCAATAGCGTTGAACCACGCACATTTTGTTCTGATTTGCGAGAATCAATACCCAAGTTAACACTGATATCAACAGATTCTTCAAACTTAGAAGACGCTAGTTCTTTTAATAGCGAAAAAGCAACCGTTGCATCATATGCTTTGCCTGCTTCAATTTTTTCCGCAATTAATTTTGCTTTTTTAGATAACTTAGCCATTTACACACCCTCCACGTCAATACCCATACTACGGGCACTACCCGCAATAGTTCTCACAGCCGCATCCATATCTGCAGCCGTTAAATCTGGATCTTTCATGGTTGCAATTTCTTCCAATTGAGCACGGTTTACGGTTGCAACTTTTTTTGTATTGGGCTCACCACTACCTTTAGCAATACCAGCCGCCTTTTTCAATAAAACTGAAGCGGGTGGTGTTTTAGTGATAAACGTAAAACTTTTGTCATTGAAAACACTAATAACAACTGGAATCGGCAACCCTTTTTCCATACCTTGAGTCTTAGCATTGAATGCTTTACAAAACTCCATAATGTTTACACCGTGCTGACCCAATGCTGGACCAACTGGTGGGCTTGGATTTGCTTCACCCGCTTTTACTTGCAACTTAATATAGGCATCAATTTTCTTAGCCATGGTTTCTCCTTATTGGGTCAAACACCTTTCGGCTCCCCTGTTAAATTAATCAGATTTTTTCGACCTGACCAAACTCTAAATCTACTGACGTAGCGCGTCCAAAAATCAATACAGATGCTCGAATTGAACTTTTTTCATAATTTACTTCTTCCACAGTACCGTTGAAGTCCTTAAACGGCCCGTCATTAATACGCACCACCTCTCCGGCTTCGAAAAGAACCTTCGGTCTTGGCTTCTCGATGCCTTCTTGAATTCTATTCAAAATACGATCAGCTTCTTCATCAGATATAGGGGATGGGCGGTCCCGTTTGCCGCCAATAAACCCCAATACTTTATTTGTATCCTTTACTAAATGCCAAGAGGCGTCATCCAAATCTATCTGAACTAACACATAGCCAGGAAAGAATTTTCTCTCACTTCGCTTTTGTTGTCCGTCACGCATTTCAACGACTTCTTCAGTAGGCACGAGAATTTCACCAAAGCGATCCTGCATTCCTTCACGCTCAATTGCTTCTTCTAACGAACTTTTTACACGGTGCTCAAAATTTGAGTACGCGTGAACAACATACCAACGCAATGCCATTTTCTTACCCTAACCTGTTATAAACCCAATGCCCCACATAAGTAGGCCATCGAACATCCATAATAAAATTCCAACAAACAAAACCATGATGACAACTATTAACGTTGTTTGCATCGTTTCTTTTCTTGTTGGCCAAACAATCTTTTTAAGCTCAATTTTAGAGCCTTGGGCAAACTGCCAAAACGATTGCCCCAAAGTAGTTGTATATACAAGCACTACCGATATCGACAAAACAACGAGCAAACCAATAACTCGTAATAATAACGATTGATCAGCGAAATAATAGAAAGCACCTATCCCAACAATAATTATTGTTATGGCAACTAATAATTTTGCTATATCGAGATAACCCGACTCTTTTTCTACTTCTACATTCATATTTACAATTTATATTTTGAGTATTAATTTAATCAGAGCGACCCAACAATGGCAGGCCAGGAGGGAATCGAACCCCCAACCTGCGGTTTTGGAGACCGCTGCTCTGCCAATTGAGCTACTGACCTATTTTCTTAATAATCTTTAGCGTTTGTTATTACTCAATAATTTTAGCAACAACACCGGCGCCAACTGTACGGCCACCTTCACGAATAGCAAAACGTAAGCCGTCTTCCATCGCAATCGGGTTGATTAGTTTAACGGTCATTTTCACGTTATCACCTGGCATCACC
>NVUJ01000015.1 GCA_002733135.1 Cycloclasticus sp.
CTAAAACAATCACGCTGGGTGGTCTATCTGAAACCGACACGCTGGGCGCATTAACAGAACTGAACACACAACTGCTCGGAACAGTTGTTGAGATAGATTCTCTAAGTGGTTTAACAAGTACGAAAGCCGCCATGCTTGGCGGGCTGTCTGAAGTTGATACGTTGGGTACAGTTACCGGAACACTGTTGCCTGATTATACACGGGTCAGCAAGCAATCTAATTTCGATGCGCTGGCTGGATGAAATACTTAACAACAGAAACAGTAAATTTAGTAGGTCGATTTCCCACAGGTGAGGCGGTGACTATTGAAATTTATGAAATTGACAGCGCCAGTGCCGTTGCTTTGACCAGCAATGCATGCGCAGAAATAGCTGCCAGCGGGTTGTTTAAATGGGCTAAAACAAACATAGCACTGCAACCGACATCGTATACAGAGTACGTGTACACGATGATAGATTCACTAAACAACAGGTACGATGGGAAGTTTGTTATTAGCCCTGGTTTTGTTGCGGAGCAAGAAAAAATCGACATAGCCGGTAAAACTAGAGTGCAGATATTCGGTAACGAGATTTACCCATAATGAATTTTTGGGAAATGGTCACTGGCAACAGCACGCTAACGATTCAGGCAGGTACGAATTTTTGGGATCATATAAACAATCAAAAAACAGGCAAGCTCATCATCACCGAAGGCGATTACGTAGCCGATGAAATAACGGTTGAATGTTTGGTTGAAGAGTTAAGCGATCAAGAAGCAGAGTTAATGAGTGAACAATTAGCACAAAGTAGCGCTGAGCGTGTTGCCAGCGTACAAGAAACGGAAAGGATTGAAGATGGCAGTATTTAATAAAAGGCAGGGCGAATCGTTATCGGTTAAGTACGGCTTGAAGCTTGACGGGGTTGAGCAAAATTTTGCAACAGGTTGGTTGTGCAAACTGGTTGTTAAGCTGAAATCGGGCGGTATTGATGGCGCGATCAAGGCGATTGATAAAACCATCACAGACCAAACGCTCGATAACACACGTTATATTGTGAGCATTACACCGGCTGAAATGGCGGCATTATCAGACGATGATTATTATTTGTTGGTTGAGTTAAGTAATGCGTCGTCCAACATTAATAAAGAATTTCACGACACATTGAAAGTAGCAAAGCAAGGTATTTAAAAAGGTAGCACAATTTAGGGTGTTTTTGCGTCGGCGTGTCGCGCTATAGTTAGGCTAAATTAAAAGGCATCACGCGAATTACGAAGCGATAAGCCCCCAGTTTTACGAAAGTAGAGCTGGGGGCTTTTTTTGTTTTTAGAACTTGGAAAAATATGACATGAGACAACCTCAGTTAATTATTAAATTATCCGCCAACGATTACGATGGCACGATTCGCTTTGTTAGTGAGCAGAAACTCGCGCTGGCAGAAGGTAAAAAAACCAGCGTGGTAACCATTACCCGCACCGGTACTTTCACAGACTCACGCTATGGCCAGTTTGAAATAAGCAAAGAGATGTTGTTAGCGATGGTTAGCAACTTTAAAAAAGGCGCATACGGCCAAGATATTTTTATAGACGTAGCGCACAAGCCAGACGATGGCGCAGCCGCCAAATTAATTAACCTGTCGGTTGAAGGTAACCGACTACGCGCAGAAGTTGAATGGACTGACTACGGCATTAAGGCCGTTAAAGACCGAGGCTTTCAATACCTAAGCGCTGAGTTTCACCCCAATTTTAAAGATAACGAAGCCGGAATCGAGCATGGGCCAACACTACTTGGCGCAGGTTTAACCGTGAGACCCGTTATTAAACACCTGGACCCCGTGCGACTTTCCGAGGACCAATCTTACCCGGTACTTATACACCCGGCATTACTTAAAAAACTAGCTGAAGAGGCAAACATGAAATTATCTGAATTTATTAAATTACTTGGCGCAACGCTAACAGGCTTTAAATTATCTGAAGGCATTGTTGCTCAGCTATTAGTCGCGTTTGAAACCACTGCAATAACGTTAGGCGAAGACGAAGCAAAAATCAAAGGACTAATGGATCAATTTGAACAAACTGGCAAAAAACTATCTGAAGACATTGCAGCTGGAAGTGGCGATATAAAATTATCGATTACAACATCAGAAGTCGGCAAAACATTGTCCGAGGGCGATATTAACGACATGCTGGACAAGCGAGAGCAGGCAAAAACAGCCAGCGCCGTTAAATTAGCTGAAACACTTACTGCGTACCAGGCTATTTTTACTAAATTATTAAGCGAATCTGAAAGCATTAAATCGCTAGATGAAGATACCCGTAAAACATTGGGCGAAGCGGTGGATATGATCACGGGCGATATGTCTGTAGAGCAGATCACTAAACTGGCTGAACATCAAATTAAACTCGGTACCAGTATGTCGGTGTCTGCTCAATTGGGCGGCATGGGTTATGCACCCGCTGGATCGGTTCGTATTAGCCAAAGCGACCAACGCACTGCACTGTCTTTGCAAGAAAAGATTAATGCAGGGTTGAAGCAGTCATCACAAGCCGCTATTGGACAACTGTCATTAGCAGAAAAAACCAGCCCGTTTGTTGAAAAAGTCTTATCTGAATTTGACCGTGTAAATGCACCGGCTATTCAACGTGAGACTGTTTTATTGGCAGGCGGCTCTACTGCAACATCCGACACGAGCTTACCGATTGGATTCCAACGTACGGTTATTCGTGAAGCATTGTCTGATTTGCGTGTATTGGAGTTAGTGAACACACTGACTGATTTTAGCGCAACAGCCACCACGCAAATTCCGTATGAAACCCGTGATGGCAGCGCGGTATTTAATGACGGCATTGTGTACGAAAACCAACCAATTCACCGTGCAAGCATTAGCCAAGCGATGGACACAGCGTACATTTTACCGATGAAGATTGCGTTTATTATCTCTAACGAAGTGATGCACTTTTCACGCACAAGCGGTATTGATTGGGATGCGTATGCACGTAACGTAGAAAGCAACGCTCGATTCATGCGTGAATTGATTGTTCGCCGTATTTGTAACGAAATACAACGCAGTGCAGACACCTATTTATCGGCTGATATTAGTGCCGAAGCGATTGATGGCCAACTGGGTGCGGTTGATACAGTTAAAACGGCTCAATTCCCCATTGTTCGCCCACATCAACAACGCGACTTGCAAGGCAACGCAGTAGGCTCTGAAGAGAACCCTATTACCGTTACGCTAGATGGTTCAGCCATTGGTGCATACGATGGTACAGGCACACAAACCGCCGCTACGTATTACCGCGTAACTAACTACAACTTGGGTTATATCCAATTTGTAGATGAAGCAGGTGTGCCAGTAACGCCAGCCAATGCAGCCGGTTCCGATAACGTGAGCTACAGCTACGCCACTAACATTGCCAAGGTTGACACTGATCTTGGATCACTCACGCTAGAAAAACGCATGAACGATGTGTTACGAGCAGTTGGCGCACGTAAAGCGATGATGAGCGCCGACCGATTCATTATGCCGGACTTTATGTTAATGAGCCCCGTGCTAAATGATGACATCACCAATGCTGAGCAGTTCTACATGCAAAACAAAAAATCCGGTACCGATACGGATGCAATGGGCGACTTAGCCACAATTAAAAACATTTCGGCTTGGGCAACCAATGCACCGTCTGTTGATTTGGGTGATGAGCGAATCATCTTAGGCCAACGCGGTACGACAAGCTACACCGTGTCTAAACCGTTCCAAACAGGTACACCGTTTGAAGCAGTGGACAGCACAGGTAAGCCAACGGGCCAAAAACAAGCCTACGGTGAAGAATACTCAGCCATTAAAACTCCAACCCCTATCCGCAACCGCTTAACGTCAGTACTTGCGTACTCCGTAACAGGCCGATAAACGATAGGTTACTCAATAGCCCCTTAACGGGGGCTATCTTTTTAAAATTTAATGGAGATTAATATGCCATTAGTTGCATTTACAAACACAAAAAAACACACCGTTTATGTCGGCAATAAGTCGATTAAAGCCGGTGAAACACGCGAGGTTGAAGAAGCCTTATCGCCTAACTTTCAACCCGCGCCCACAGAAGCGGTTGACGAAATAGACCCGCTAGAAACAATTTTAAGCGGCAATGTTGAGGCCGTATTAGCCTTCGCCACTAAGTCAAGCGACGACGACCTTCACGCCTTGCAAGACATGGAAGAAGAATCTGAAGCGCCACGCAAAGGCGTATTAGAGGGTTTGCTTAAAATAGCACTTAGCCGTGCAGACTTAGGCGCCGCCGAATAACACCGTGTCTTCTCGTTCAATAGATGATTTAAGCGCCGGGTTTAGAGCCCAAGCGGTGCTTTTAAAAGATGCAGCCGAAGCGGTAGGGTTAGACCTGATTATTTACTGCACACGCCGATCATTTGCTGAGCAAGCCAAGCTGTACCGCAATGGACGCACCTTAGCGCAAATTCAAGACAAAGCCGACGAACTGTGCGAGCAATGGGGCCGCGCCGATTTAGCTACTATTTTAATGGACGTAGCGCCACAATTTGGCAAACGAATACTCACTTATGCCGCACCAGGGCAAAGCTACCACAACTATGGCCTAGCGTTAGATGCTGTGCCGTTGCGCGAAGGTAGGCCGGTTTGGGGCGACACTGAACCGGACGACCTTGCTTTATGGAATTTGTATGGCGAACTGGCGGGTGATGTGAATATGGAGTGGGGCGGCAGTTGGTCGCCGGGCAAAATAGACCGGCCACACATGCAGCAAAAAAACATCAATTGGCGAAACCTCATTGAGGATTGGCGATGAGTATGCAATTGAGCGCACTCGTGGATGATTTAAAAACCACGCTAAAAGACGCGGCGGGTAAATTTAGCGCCGCGAATGATGCCGACTTTACACGCCTGCTAAAAGCAGCAGCCGTTACCTTTGGCCGCAAGCGCCCGCGCACATTAGTGGGCTCTGTTGATTTAGTGGCGGAGCAAAGCCGCTACACCGCACCGGCTGATTTTATGCTACCCAAAGCGGGTGTATGGGGCCGCAATGAGCAGCGCAAATACAAACCGTGGGATAACCGACACCCGGGTCGCTTACCGGGGCTATCCACCGTGGAAGAGGCCGATACAATCAAAATTGTGCTAACGCCCGCGCCCACGCAAAACCAAATAAACATCATAAGCTCTAGCTATGAGTTTTTCTATTTCGCCACGCATACGCTGTCTGAGGATGCCGGAAAAACAACAATCCGTGAAAATGACCGAGATTTACTGTTATTGCTTGCAACCATCGGCGCAATGACAGAGCTGGCCAACAGCGGCACCGTCAACCCAATACAACTGCACCGAGGCATGGGCAGCCAAAGCAAAGGCACCACCGCCGCCGCATGGGTAGAAAAACTAATTAATATGTACGAGGCCGCCGCATGAGCGACAGCATAAGCCTAAAATTTAACGACAAAGCCTTTACAAGCGCGATGAAAAAAGCGCCTGTAGTGGTTGGGCGTGAGGTGTCTAATGCTGTTTTACGTGCCGCGATAGAAACCGGCGATAAAATTAAGGCGAATGCGCCTAAAGCGTTTTCAACCCTAACCAACAGCGTTAAGGCCGACCGTATTAGTGCGTTTGAATACCGCGTAGGGCCGCACGTAAATTATGCGGAATCTGTTGAGCGTGGGCGCAAGCCCGGCAATATGCCACCAATAACCGATTTGTCACAATGGGTAAAGCGCAAGCTTGGGCTTTCAGACCCAAAAAGAATTAAAGCCGTGTCGTGGGCCATTGCTAAGAAAATTGCACGGCAAGGCACAAAGGCGCAACCCTTCGTTCAACCTGTTATAGATTCAGGCTTTCCACAACGCAGACTTAATCAATTAGCCAACAAAGGTGTAAGCATAGGCTTACGCAAGGCCGGTTTGTAATGTGGTACCGCGTTTTACAAGCAATAGAAACCTACTTTAAAGGCCTAGCAGAATTTGCCAATGTCACTATTCAGCTAGGCGACAGCGGCGCTATTCCCGAAGATACCACGCTCGTTTTATTGCGCGGCCCCGGTAAAGCCGACGACCGATCACGCAACCGCCGTGGCGAACAGACTGTTTTTATTGAATGCTGGGTAACTAGCTCGGTGCAAAATGCGCTGGAAAGCGCCGCCGACGGTTATTTGCAGCTAGCCGATTTAGAAGACATAACCGTTAACGCCTTGCGCATGTTCGGGCATACGCCCACGGTTATTGCTGATTACCACATTACGGCCAAGCTTGGCCAAATAGAAAACGATAACGATGCATTCAGGCCGCACGTGGGCAGCCGCATTCCGTTAACCATTACCTACACCAAAATAACACCGTAAGGAGCACGCAGTGAGCAAGAAAAAACCACTAGAAACCGTAGAAGTGACTGTATGGCGCAAACATACACATCAAGGAAAACCGGTAAAGCCTGGAGACACCATTACCGTCAGTGTTGTGCAAGAAGCCTTTTTGCGTAACGAAGGCTTATTAACGAAACCAGAAGAGGATTTATAAAATGTCTAAACAAGATTACAGCTACATCGGCTTTGGCCGCGTATTCGCCAAAGAAGTAGGCGGGTCAAAAAATTGGGAAGTGGGCAACTGCTCCATTTTAAACTTAAACGCCACCGAAGAAGAAAAAACGCTTAAGAACTACAAAAACGGTCAAGGCGATGCCAACAGCGCAACCCGTGTAGAAAGCGTTGCGTTCAGCATGACCATGCACGACGTTGAGCAAGACAACTTAGAGATGATGCTCTACGGCACAAAAAGCACCGTAGCGGCTGGATCAGTAACCGACGAATCCATCACCAGTGCACTCGATGGCTTATCGCGTACCGCTCAAATTAACATTTCATCGGTTGTTGTTACCAGCTCCCCAGCCGGCACAACCTACACCGAAGGCACTGATTACGAAGTGACGGCTGCAGGTATTAAAGCACTGTCTGGCGGCACTATACCCGATGCAACGGCCTTGCTAATAAGCTACAGCTATTCACAAGCGGAAGTAGTAGAAGGCCTAACCGGCAGCGCCAAAGAATACGAACTGACCTTTGTGGGCCTAAACGATGCGCAAAACGGCAAAGCAACCGTGGTGGATATGTACCTGGTAAAACCTAGCGTTTTCTCAGAATTAGCGCTTATTGGCGAAGATTACGCAGCACCAGCCGTTACCGGCAAACTAACCGCCGACAGCAGCAAAGTAGGCGCAGGCATTAGCCAGTACTTCAAGTATGCGTATGTCGAATAACGGCGGGCGCAATAAATCCGTTGCCATCGGTGATTTGGTGGTAACGGTAAAAGAGCTAACAGTCGGTGAAATAGGCCAGTGGCTTGACGATAAGCTAACCCCCGGTGATGAAATGGTGCAAGATCCTTTGCTGTCACTCATGCCGGTGGGCGACATGGTGCTAGGCGATGTGATGCGAATGACGGACTTAACTCGTGAGCATATAGACGATATGACCGGTAGCGAACTTGAGCAAGTATCAGCTGTTTGTAAAGAGGTAAATACGTCTTTTTTCGGGCTTGCCGCCACGCTCACACTAGCGGGAAAAGCGGCGCTAGATCAGCACTTGAAACATTAGACACCAGTAGCGCCAGCCTCATTCGGTTGGGGCATATTAACGTTTGGGACTACCCGTGGCGCATGTACCAAGCCGCCATGGACGAATTAATAGAGGCGAATAAAGCAAGTGGACAATAGCACCGTAGAAGTCGTATTACGCATTAACGCCAAGCAGTTTGAAAAAGGCGTTAAAAATGCGACGCGTGTTTATGCTTCTTCTACAAAAAGCATTGCAGGCGTTAATACCACCGCGTCAAACAGCATGGGCGGACTTACCAACAAAGTATTGGCGTTGGGCGCTGCGTATTTAACAATTGGCGGTTCTATTCGTCTACTCAAAACGCTGTTGTCAACCGGCGGTAATTTTGAATCACTTAACGTTAGCCTAGCCAGCGTTACGGGTAGCGCCGAGGCGGGCGAAAAAGCATTTGAATGGATTAATGTCTTTGTAAAAGAAACGCCTTTTGGACTAGAGGATGTAACCAAAGGCTTTATTAAGCTTAAAGCCTTTGGGCTTGATCCAATGGATGGAACGTATCAAGTCATTGCTGACCAAGCGTCCGCATTGGGAGGTGGGCAAGAAAAGCTGAACGGCATCATCATAGCAGTAGGACAAGCGTGGGCTAAGCAAAAATTACAAGCCGAAGAAATACTACAGATGGTTGAGCGGGGTGTGCCCGTGTGGGATTTATTAGCAAAAGTTACCGGTAAAAATGCGGCGGAGTTGTCTAAGTTGTCGGAAGCCGGCAAACTCGGACGTGACGTGATTAAAAAGCTGCTCGTTGAAATGGGTAAAGGCGTTCATGGCGCTTCGCTTGAGCAAGTTAAAACGTGGAACGGCCTAGTGTCTAATGCACAAGTTGAATGGCAGAAGTTTTTAGACTTGATCGCAACAACCGGATCACTGGATTTTTTCAAGGACGAGCTGACCGATTTACTAAAAGAGGTGGAGCGTTTAGCCGCTTCGGGTGAGCTTGAAGAGTATGCTCAAGAGGTGGGTGATGCCATTGTTGGAATGGCTAGAGGCTTAAAATCAGCGGGTGAGTTGATTTTTTCTTTAAGTACGGCTGCAGAAATATTGATTAAAGTGGCTGTTGTCGTTAAGTTGCTGGCTTGGGCTAAGGCGCTCGATATAGTAACGTCAAAGACCAGGATTCTTACGATCACGACAAAAATACTAAAAGGAGTTTTGACGTTAGGCGGCACGGTTGCTCTTGACGCCGCCATTAGTTATTTTTTAACTTATGGCGACGCCGCCGAAGATGCGGCTAGGAAAGTTAAAAAAGCAGCTGATGAAACATCCAAAGCGTTAAAAAATCAACGTAAAGTGGCTGACGATGCAATACAAGACATTGTTAATGACAAGCTAAAAAAACAAGCGGCTATTCATCAAGAATTTGCCGATAAAATAAAAAAAGCCAAACAATCAGAAACCAAGGCGATTAAAACCGAACTGGCCGCGCAGCTTAAAGCCTACGATAAACACTTAAAAGGCTTGGAAGATGCCAAACAGCGCCAAGTTGATATTGCTAAAAGTTTTGCTGATTTAATACGCGAATTAAACACCGGCGCAGGTAAGGAGATTGAGCAGCCTGATATTTTAGATTTTGCCAGCGCCATTACTAATGCGCGTAAAGCGTTGTCAGACGGTGACTACGAAGGTGCTATTGAAGGCGCTGAAGGTTTGGCTGAAATAATACGCACCATGCGCGATAACGGCACCGAGGCCGATATTGTATTGCAAGGCTTGGCACAACAAGCGGCTAAGTTAGCCAATGAAGCCGCCGGTAAACGGATAGAGCAAGAAGCCAGCGCACTTGAAAAAGCCCAGCAGTCGATTGATAAATTAATTACCCGTGCTGAGTTTTTAAAGCACATTGAACTGGGGTTTGATCAGAAATTAGCGGATAAAAACTTAAGCGATATTCAGAAAATACTGCAACAACGACTTAATGGCAACCCACTGGTGATGAGCATTAACTTAGCCCAAGGGGTCGACCTTAAACAAGCTGAAGATTTGCTTAAGCAAACGGGCGTTACTCCATTAATCCCTAACATTCCTCAACTACCCGACAACACCACGCCCATTATTCGCCCCTTGCAATTAGACACCAGCGAAGCCGAAAGACAAATTGATGCGATTACTCAAAAAGCCACACAACCAGTGACCAAGAAAATATACGTTAGTGAAGGTGGGGCTTCATTTAGTGATAGACCAAACGGCACGGCCGCGACGTTTAAAGAAGAAGCGATCGGAAAGGGATCTAGATAAGTGAGTACGCAAAATTATTTTGAACTGGGCGGCGTAGCGATCCCCTATGAAGCGCATTTAGACATAAGCCAAACGTATGACGTGTTACAAGCCAGCACGTGGCCGCCAGTGCGGATGATGAACGGCGACGCAAAAGTGCAAACGGCTTGGGGCAATAAGATTAAAACAACCATCACCGGCAGAGGGTGGATGCCTTCTGCTTGGGATGGCTTGGATTACAAACAGCCGATGCTTTTAAAATGCGCCGGTGGGCGTGTTATTGGTAGCCAATCAAATGCTATATCCATCCCTAGCGCAAGGCGATCAGAAGCATTTTATTTGCCACACGGTTACGCGATTGTGGGCGGCAGAAAGGTTGAGTCACCCGTTAGCATGGCGGGCGATACGGCTACCGTTACCGTGGTTGCCGCCGCCACCGGCTACGGCGTTATTTATTACCCAGAAATAACCGTCTACGCCAAAGCGAGCCAAACAGATATAAACCTAGCCGTCGCTGAATTTGGTTGGCAGATAGAAGCAGAGGAAATTTAATGTCATTCAATAGCCTAGTTTTAGCCGATTCACCCATAATCAACTTGCGGCATGAAGATGTAAGCGGCACAACATCGAACGATTCAAGCGGCAACGCGAACGACGGCACATATGTTGGTACGCCTACGCTAAATCAGCGCTCGTTATTGTTCCTGCCGTACCAAGGCAAAAGCGCGGTGATGGGCGTGGGTAAGCGCGTTACAATTCCAGCGGGTTTAATTACTACTGACACTTACACCTACGAATTTTTAATCAAGCCAACGAGCGTAACGGGCGCTCAGTGTTTAGCGCACGATGGCACCAACGGTATTTATTTAAACGGCGATAAATTGTCGCTTTACTACTCAGCAACGCATCACGATTCAACCGATGCGGTTGTTATTAATGAAGTTAGCTTGCTTCAAGTTGTAGTAACAGCAGGCGCGGTTGAATACTTTATTAACAGAGTGTCGGCAGGTACAGCGGCAAGTGCGCCAACGTTTTCAGCCACTACACTTTATGCAGAAGATGGCGCTGGCGCTGAAATTGCAGCCAGTGTATGTGAATTTGCAGCTTATACAACGGCAGTGCTGGCGTCTAAGATTCGCTTGCGTTATTACGATGCGTTTGCGGTTGGATTTAGAAAGGTTTTGGCTAATTTAACGCTTTCTGGCCATTGGCCGCTGGCTGAAATTGGCGCGGAAACGACGGCGTTTGATGTTTCTGGAAACGCTAATGACGGTACGTTCAGTAATGTTGTGCTTGATAAAACTAACATGGTTCATCAGCAGCAAGGGCGCAGCGTGTTGTTTAATGGCGTAACGTCTGACGTGGCGATTATTGACACCGCGGCCATTCAAAATATTTTTGATGGCGGCGGGTGCGCGGGTGCTTTGCTTAACGCGTCCAGCGATGGTGAGGGCGCTGCGGGCAGGGTACTGGATAAAAACGTCTGGCACATTGCTGTTGTAGGCCAGGTTGGCGGGCTGGCTAAAATAAAATTCACGCAGTTGTTTGATACGACTGACGGTGTTTGGCAGTCAACGGCCTTCGATTTAACGTTGGGCGCTGATGGATGCGTGCTGGTTAATTATGACAACAGTAACGTTGCAAACGACCCCGTTATTTATATTGACGGACTGTCGGTGGCGTTAACTGAAACGTCTACGCCTGTTGGCACGCGTACAACTGACGTGGGCAGTGATTTACACATTGGTAACAACGCGGCGGGTTCGTCCACATTCGCCGGTAGGCTGTCTAATGCGTTTACCGCTGATGCGATTGTGGCATATCAGGCGCTTCAAATTAATGAGTCTATGCGTTCACGTGCGGCGGCAGAAATAATCAGTCATGATCCCACGGGCTATTGGCGAGGCAATGAGCCGAGTGGTTCTAATCTTATAGATTATGGCAGCGAGGGCAATAACGGTACTTTAAGTAACGCTACATTCGGCAATGCGGCTACGCCTCTTTCTAACGAGTTGCAAACATCAATAGATTTTGACGGCGCCGGTGACTTTGTTTCAATACCTCATGTTGCTGCTTATAATCAAAACGAGCAGACGCTAATCTTTAATTCTGTCGCACCCATCACTAAACCCGCTGTGGACAGCAAGGGGCTTGTTTATAAAGCAGCGACAACAGGCTTTGTACAAGACTTTAATTCAAGATATTCAAAAACGTTGGCAGAAGGGTTGAGCATGGGCGGAACAACGGCATCTGCATCATATAAGATCATTACGGCGGACGATAGTATTTTTGGTCAAGGCTGGAGTTTCTCAGCGCTAGTGAAAACTCAAAATGCCGCGAATGATGATCTGCTTGGTTATTTGGATGGCGTTTTAATCGATCAGCTGACGACGTCAACAGGGCATTTAACGCAAGGCTCAAATGCTATTGAATTTGGCAGAATTGCGTCAAACTCAAATTCGGGTAGATATTATGACGGCCAGATGGCCGAGGTTGCGTTGTTCTCTTTAGCTTTATCAGCGGCCGTGGTTTTAGATATATTTGAAATGTTAAGCTATTCGCCTATAAGTTTTGGCGTAACGGGATCGATAACTGAATCGTTGAGCGCAACTGATTTCTTTGTACGTGCTTCGCAGTTGGACACCGGCGCGGTAATTGGTGAGGCGGTGATGCAGGGCGACAACACCTATTCTTTGGATTTTGGGTTGATTCCAGGTTACGAGGCATACGTAGATGAAGTGTTAATAACGGCGTTACCAAAAACAGGCAAACGCAGATTAAACAGCATGGCGTATTCGATAGGGGATTATTACATTCCTGCCGACGTAACGACTAACGACCACATTTACAAAGTAACCGTTGCGGGTACTACGGCAGCAAGTGAGCCTACGCTTGACATAATAGGCGGCACAACGGTTGACGGCACGGTAACAGTGCAAGACATGGGCGTAACGCCCACGCCACAAACGCAAATAGATTACGCCTTTAATTTCTGATGCCAACTTTTGGGAGTGATTTTAATCTAACGGGCCAAAGTGCGTTTGGTAGTGATTTTAATTTTGATGTTGGCGTGGTCGATTATTCGCTACACATTCCAATTCGCAACACGGTTTTTGATGAATACAGCCTGTCTATACCAATCCGTAACACGATTGTTTATAACGAATATGTGCTGGCAATTGCTATTCGCAACACGGTTTTTGATGAATACAGCCTGTCTATACCCATTCGCAATACTATTCATCTCGCTTATTCGCTGTCTATTCCCGTTCGCAATACGATTATTTATCGTGATTACGCCCTGGTTATACCCATTCGCAACACGGTTTTTGATAAATATTCGCTGTCTATTCCCGTTCGCAATACGATTATTTATCGTGATTACGCCCTGGTTATACCCATTCGCAACACGGTTTTTGCGCCGTATTCGTTATCCATTCCAATTCGCAATACTATTAACGCGCCCGTGCTTGGCAATGTGTGGCAGGCTGTTATTATGTTAGATGGTGTTGATATGTCTGCGCGGCAATCTGGCCGCATTCGGGTTTCTATGAGCGAGGATTCTGCACGTTTAGCCCATTTCGAGTTAATGCCATTTTCGGGCGCTATTGATCCGTATCAGTG
The DNA here is from genome assembly GCA_002733135.1 of Cycloclasticus sp. Taxonomy (GTDB): domain Bacteria; phylum Pseudomonadota; class Gammaproteobacteria; order Methylococcales; family Cycloclasticaceae; genus Cycloclasticus. The sequence continues at coordinate 13,435 of NVUJ01000015.1, forward strand.
GATTGGCGTTGCCGTTAGCATTGATTATGTGACTTATGATTCGGCGGGCGTTATGCAGTCAGCTCATCGGTTGTTTACGGGTAAGGTCAACGAGCCTATTTATGACCCCGTTACACGATTTACCAGCTTTGAATGCACGGATGGTTTGCAAGAGTCGTTAGAGTTGCTGGATAAAAATGGGGTTGATTTAATGGTGGGCGGATATCATTCGGACACCGTGTTTAGTGAGACAGAGGATTTATGGTTGTATGCCCAACAGCGACTTTCTACCATCCCCGCATCGTACGATTGTGACGTGAACGGCCAGGGTCGATTGACACTATGGCAGCCAAAATCAGTAGCAGACGCCACTTTTGGCGTGGGTACTGTGATACATGAGTCGCTGGGTCTAAAGTTAATAAGCCGTCGCGATATTGTTAACACCGTTAACATAAATTTTAGCTATAGATATGGGCGCGAGTGGCATAGAGAGATTGGCGCAATGTGGAATTATGACCGGCCATTTTTTCAATTCCTGTCTGACCAAACATTTTTACCCAACCGGGCGATGATTTTAAGTGCGTTAAGTAGTGCTTGGGATATTAAATCAATCAGCTTTACAAAGTTGCCACAAACGGGCGTATATACAAATTCAGAGGGCTCACAAACCGTCTGGAGTATTACAGAAGAATTGCGCGATTATTTGGTTTTTGGCGCGAGCTTTACTTTGTCTAAAAATTGGCTGCAAGATATTACTGAGTCGTACTCAATTGAAGTCACTTGTGATGCCTCTATTGCTCAACACGGGGAAGTTAAAGCGACTGAGACATATTCGATTGATGAGCCGGTTGATGAGGCGATAGAGTTGGCTAGTGATGCTGGGTCTATTGTGTTGTCATCGTCAACTGATTCTGACATTGAGACCGGCAAGACATTCGGATTGGTTGAGCCCGGCGTGTCTGGTGTTGATATTGACGGGCAAAATAACATTACGGATCCAAGCGATAGAACAGACGTTGATAATGCTATTACAACGGCCATAAATGAGGCTCGCGTACAAATATTAAAAAGCCACCGTGCGAATACGCTGGTTATTCAAACGTTGCTATCGCCCCTGGTTGACGTGAGCAAAACGGTTGCTGTCGTAACGCCCGGAGTGACGGCAACAGGCAAGGCGCGATTTGTAGAACACATAATGGACAGTAGTACGGGTGAGGCGATTAGCCTTATTGAAGCGTCACTGTATTTGCCCAATACAGTTGGTCAAGTTGACGACGCCGCTACCGTTCCAGCTACACCAGATACGTTGCCAGTGCCAGAATTAAAAAGCATTTCGTTAAATACGTATGTTGGGGGGCGAACAACTGTACCTTATAGCGAAGATTGGAATGGATTTATTACTAACTGGACGGGTTTTAGGACGTTTCCAAGTGAGTGGTACCCGATTGAATTTAGGGTGGATATTCCAGCGGTGGAAGATGCCGCACGTGACGCGCAAGAATTTAACGCACTAAGCAGCTACAACGTAGCTATACCTCAAGACACTTTAACCATTAACTGATAAAGGAACCCCTCATGGCTTTTGACATTTATACAGACACTAACTTAACGCAAGTATTTGTGCCACCCATCAATTTTGAACATAATTCAGACGGCTCCACAGGTGATTTGGACGCCGTTTTATACATTGGTGACCCAAATTCAGGCGGGCAGCTTCAAGCGGCTAGCAATCCCGGCGTGGATCAAATTGTCGCCACGCTTGGCGACAGTAACGTTAACCCCGGCAACACGCCGGAAACAGTGGATGTGAAGCTGGCAACGTCTAACGGTGGGTTGACGGCGGCGGTGGCGGGTGACCCGTTAAACTTAGGCGTAACAATCGCGGGCGGTGTGGGTAATAAGGTTGAGCTGCACATGCGCGTGGTGTTGCCTACCGCGCCCGTGGCTGTATATAACGAATTAAGCATTAATACAAACACGGTAAGAGAAACTTAATGGCGCAGCCAAAGTCAGACTTGCGTGGTGACTTAAATAAGCTAGTTGCGCCCGCTGGTGGAAAAAAAACAAGTGGGTTAGCTGACCGTGAGCCACGACAAAGCATTGGCGAGCATAAAGGGTCTGGCCGAGAGCAAACGGCTAGCGATGAGGGGTCGGCTTCTGCAGACATTACCGACAACATTGGCACGTTAGAGAGCGCTGATGGGATGTTTGCTATCCTTTATAATTACCACAGCCACGATGCCTGATTCTTTTAATTTACAGCCCGCGGTGATGGGCTATACGAATCATGGATTTATAACGGATAGCGAGGCAACCACTTTAGGGTTTAGTCGGCAAGCCGGTACGACACAGGTACTTTTAAATACCGCTCGAACGGGGTCTAACGGCGCTGGAAATACGTTGTTTGAAAGCAAGGGGTATAAGCAATATAACAGGGCTGTTTTCCCTGGCTCGTTCCCTCTGCCGTCTGGGGAGCTGATGATGTTGTTGGATGATACCAACACGCCTTATATCTTGCGCTTTAGTGCAAGCGTCGCTGGTAAAGATTACACGCTGACCATATCAATCATTAATGAATTTGGTCTTATTGGGGCGGAAAATGATATTAGCGAATCTATAATATTGCCTACAATTAGCCTACCCTCCGCGCTGGGTGATGATTACACCTTGAAATCTACTAATATGCGGCTTGAGCAAAGCCCTGATGGCAAGTCATGTTTTGTGCATGTTGCAGGCAGCTTTAATCTCGCTGGAACTATTTTGCCAAATAATTTTAGACGAAACTTGGCGGCTATTTTACGCGTTGATATATCGGGTGTGGTGAATAAAAGCGCGAACGATGCTGGATTGTCAGTCAATCAATCCATTTTTAAATCAACAGCTGAATGCTCAACTAAATACACGACGGAAGTAATAACCGCCTCGGGACAATTAACGGCTGAACAGAAAACGGTTGTTGATGGTGCGCCGACTGACGTTTCGGGATCAAGGGTTATCGAGCAGTCGATTAGACGTGCTTACTTTGATGATGGCGGGGGCGTTCATTTTTACGGCGCGACGTCAGAGCGCACAAGCTATCATATTAATGTCGAACTTGAAGGCGACCCGTCTGAAGTGGCATCACCTGCTTTCCATGACGTAACGGGAGTGCAATTCGATGGTGCGAATTATAAAATAAAAAGGGCAATGAGTTGTCTGTATTTTAATTCTGATGATGCGTTACCTGTGGACGATTGGACAGGTATACCTATCGCAATAGACACGCTTCCAGAGGCTAGTTATGCAACCACAAACTTATTCCCGTATTTTAAAGGCGTGTGGGAAGATTTAGGCGGTGTGGACCAGGACTATATTTACGTTATTAAGGATGAGAGTGAAGATGGTTTTTATGAAACCTCACCCCAGCCAACCGTTGTGGCATCAAAGGGGATTTACGCGCCAACGCATCAAGGTGATAGATTTGTTACCATGCAGAGTAATGACCCACGAGTTTTTAATGGGCCGCTATTGGTTTACCCTTATACATCGGGGTTTGGAACGATTGATATGGTTGATTCGCAAGCCAACTTAATTGTTTACGATAATATCAATGGGCAAATAAGAGAGGCTGACCAATTAGGCAGTTTCCAGCCTATCCCTGTCGGGTTTGTTAGTTCTGCTGTTATTATTTAAATATCAATATAACAAATCTGCAATATCCTCAGCCGTTTCATTGTAGTAGATCATCAATATTTTCAAATCCAAAATACCGGCAACTTTGGCCAGCTGATAAATAGTTAGGGTTTTGGATAAACGCGTAATCGCTTCATGACGCGAATCATGAAAGTGCAAATCAAACAAACCAGCTCGATCACGAACCTTTCTAAACAGCGTGCTCATTACATCCGCTCGCATATCAAACAAATCATCCGTTGGCAAGGTGTTTAAAATTTCAATCGCTTTGGACGAAAGCGGAACTTTACGCGCTGTGCCGTTTTTGGTCATCTTCAGTAAAGCAGTCTTACCAATAATATCACCACGCCTAAGCTTAGCAATTTCACCCAGCCGCATCGCGGTTTCAATCGCAAACACAAAGGCCAAATAACACAAAGCCGTTTTATCACGAGCGCCATTTTCATAGCCCGAAAAATAACACAGCTTATCAATTTCATCTAACGACACTAAGCGATCACGATGATGCGGTTTAGACGGCTTCGAAACACCACGCAGCGGGTTGTCATGCATCAAACCCCACTCGTTAATCGCCACAGTAAACACGTGATTCAACAAATTCCAATCACGCAGCACAGATGCGCCCGAAACCGTTTTAAGGCGCTCATCACGCCACTGCGAGAAGTCAGCAGAAGATATGTCGCACAGCTTAATATTAGCAAACAACTGCTTCTTCATAAACAAAATGCGAACAGCCTCTTTTTTAGCCGACCGCTTCTTAACAGTAATGCGGTTAGAATAATCGGTCAGCAACTCAGAAAACAGCATAGTAGAAACACCGCCCTGGCGTCTGGACAAAAAAGCCGCCTCTTTTTTAACCAACCAATTATTAGCCGCTGTTTTAGAATTAAACCGAGCAGACGCATAAAAACCACCACGCCTAAACTCAACCCGCCACTTGCCATACACCTTCCTCGGTTTAGCCATAAAGCCCCCGTTTTAAAAACCAGCGTAAAGTTTGGCGTAAAAACGGCGTAAATGAAAGCTAAAAGATGCGGTTTAATGCGGTTTAGTGCAGTGTTGAAGGGGAAGGGTAGGGCCTCAAAGCCCTTTAAAACAAGGCTTTGCGGTCTAGTTCGGCTTAATGCCTAAACCTTAATTGGTACCGAGGGCCGGAATCGAACCGGCACTTCCGAAGAAACCGGATTTTGAATCCGGCGCGTCTACCAGTTCCGCCACCCCGGCCAAATAAGTGTGGGCATTATAGACAGTTTCATATTTAAACTCTATTGAATTTAATAATTAATCGTCGGTTTTGTTCTCGCTGATAGGCTGAGTTCCTGTTAACATCTTTCGCCATGAAAAAGAGCGATTTTAATTATCAATTACCTGACGAACTGATTGCGAGCTATCCTTTAGATAAAAGGACAGACAGCCAATTGTTAGTCGTTGGTGAGGAGCAATTGTTGGATAAAATTTTTTCAGATTTACCTTCATTATTAAAGGCTGGCGATTTGCTTGTTTTTAACAATACGCGCGTTATTGCAGCTCGAATGTTTGGCCATAAAACCACGGGGGGTAAGTTAGAGATTTTGTTGGAACGGGTTTTAGATGAAACCTTGGCTTTAGCGCATATTAGATGTAGTAAATCACCTAAATACGGCGCAAAAATTCTATTGGATGATGGGTACGAGTGCTCAGTAGAAGGCCGAGATGGTGACTTATTTAAACTCAAGTTTATGGATCCTATTGATACCGTACTTGATTCGATTGGGCATATTCCCTTGCCGCCGTATATAGATAGAGAAGATGAGTCTTTAGATGTTGAGCGATATCAAACGGTGTTTAGCCAAACGCCAGGCGCGGTGGCGGCCCCAACAGCCGGTTTGCACTTCGATCAAACGTTATTAGATGAAATGAGCGTCTTAGGTGTTGATTTTACTTATGTAACGCTGCACGTTGGCAGTGGAACGTTCCAGCCCGTTCGAGAAGAAAACCTTGATGACCACATTATGCATAAGGAATGGTTAACCGTTGATGATAGTGTGGTGAGGAAAATCAAGGCGACAAAGCAAGCAGGCGGCCGAGTAATAGCGGTTGGTACAACCGCGATGCGCTCACTAGAGTCCGCGGCTAAAGCTGGAAAACTGAAGCCTTACACTGGTGACACTGATTTATTTATAAGGCCGGGTTATCAATTCAATGTAGTTGATGCGATGGTGACAAATTTTCATTTACCTGAATCTACATTATTGATGTTGGTTAGCGCGTTTTCTGGATGCCAACGTATAAAGGACGTATACCAACACGCTATCAAGCAGGAATACCGTTTTTTTAGCTATGGCGACGCCATGTTTTTAAGCCGAATGGATGATAGGGAATAAAATATGAAGTTTGATTTGCTAAAGACAGAATCAAAGGCAAGGCGAGGCCGTTTGATATTTGATCGCGGTACGATTGAAACGCCCGCGTTTATGCCGGTGGGTACCTACGGCACGGTTAAAGCAATGACGCCTGAAGAGCTTTTGGAGACAGGTGCGGAAATTGTTCTAGGTAATACGTTTCATTTAATGCTTCGGCCGGGTGTTGAAGTGATTGAAGCGCACGGTGACTTGCATGATTTTATGCATTGGGAAAAACCTATTCTGACTGATTCAGGTGGTTTCCAAGTATTTAGTCTTGATGAAATGCGAAAGATTACCGAGGAGGGCGTACATTTCCGCTCGCCGGTGGATGGTCGTAAGGTTTTTATGGGGCCTGAAGAATCAATGGAAGTTCAGCGCCAATTGGGTTCAGACATTGTGATGATTTTTGACGAATGTACGCCATTCCCCGCAACCGAAGAGGAAGCGAAGACCTCTATGGAATTATCCTTACGTTGGGCGCAACGCAGCAAGGATGCACATGGTGGCAATCCTTCGGCATTATTTGGCATTATTCAAGGCGGTATGTATGAACACTTACGTGATGAGTCGCTAGAAGAACTTAAAAATATAAACTTTGATGGCTTTGCCGTTGGTGGTTTATCTGTTGGTGAACCTAAAGACGACAGGGAACGTATTCTAGAGTACATTGTGCCGAACATGCCCGACGATAAGCCACGGTACTTAATGGGCGTTGGCAAGCCTGAGGATATCGTAGAGGCGGTATTAAAAGGCATTGATATGTTTGATTGCGTGATGCCGACACGTAATGCGCGTAATGGCTATTTATTTACCCGCAAAGGCCTAGTCAAAATTAGAAACGAAAAATACCAATTTGATACGAAGCCCGTTGATGAACAGTGCGGGTGCTATACCTGTAAAAATTACACGCGGTCTTATTTACGGCATTTAGATAAGTGTAAAGAGATTCTAGGTTCGCACTTAAATACGATTCATAACCTGCATTATTATCAGGATTTAATGCGTGGTTTAAGAAAAGCCATCGAAGATGGTGTTTTGAGCGAATTTGTTGCTGATTTCTACCAGCAACAAGGTAAAAAGCCAAATGCTGTGGCATAATAACTGATTAACTTTAACCAAATTAGGAAAAACAAATGTTAGATTTCTTTATACCCTCTGCAATAGCAGCTGGAGAAGCAGTAAATGCATCAAGCGATGCATCACAACCTGGATGGGAAGGGCTTGTATTCCCCGTCGCGCTTATCGCAATTTTTTACTTCCTATTAATTCGCCCACAACAAAAGCGTAATAAAGATCATAAAAAAATGGTTGGTGATGCCGCAAAAGGTGATGAAATAATCACAAACGGCGGTTTATTAGGAAAAATTACAGAGGTAGGTGACCATTTTATTACGCTTGAAATTGGTGCGAATATGTCTGTGCAATTGATGAAATCATCTATTTCATCTGTGATGCCTAAAGGCACATATAAAGCTGCCATTAAGCCAGAAGCTAAAGCAAAAAAATAAACTCTATACCGAGCTGTCACCATGATGAATCACTTTCCCGCGTGGAAAAATACCCTAATAGCATTATCATTAATTATTGCTATTGTTTATGCCTTGCCTAATATTTATGGCGAAGACCCGTCTGTTCAAATTTCACCCTTACGTGGGGCTGCGGTCAATGCAACATTATTAGCTGACGTTAATAAGGAATTGCAAAGTAACAATATTTCGCCGATTAAGGATGAGTTAACGGCCAGCCGGATTTTAATACGCTTTAGTAATACCGAAGAGCAGCTAAAAGCCGCAGATATTATTAAAACAAAGCTACCCAGAGATTACGTTATAGCACTTAACCTTGCGCCAGCTACACCACAATGGCTTAGTGCTTTAAATGCCTCGCCTATGTATTTAGGTTTGGACTTACGGGGTGGGGTTCACTTTTTGTTAGAAGTGGATATGAAAGCCGCTGAAAAGCAGGCCGTTGATCGTAATGCGACAGATTTTCGTCAATTCTTGAGAGAAAACAAACTCAGGTATTTGAGCGTTGTTATTAATGATAGTTTAGTTCACATTAAATTTAGAAATCAAACGTTACACGACGAGGCTGTAGAAAAGCTTAGCAGTCAATTCCCTACATGGGAGTTTAAACCAGACGTTACTGAGTCATCCACGCCCACACTAATAGCTATAATGTCGACCAATGAGTTGGCCGAAGTGCGTAAGTATGCGCTTCAACAAAATATCATCACCTTAAAAAATCGTGTGAACGAGCTTGGCGTTGCTGAGCCTGTTATTCAACAACAAGGCGATAATCGCATTGTTGTTGAGTTACCTGGTGTACAAGATACCGCTCGAGCTAAAGAAATTCTCGGCGCCACAGCGACGCTTGAATATCATCTGGTTGACGTAGAGCACAGCATTGTTGCAGGGCGAGCTCCAATTGGTTCTAAAATTTATACCCGAAGAGAAGGCGGGCAAATTCTTCTTAAAAAACAAATTATCGTCACGGGTAGTGAAATTGTCGATGCCTCGTCAGGTATTGAAAGCGATACAGGCTCAGCGATGGTTTCAGTCTCATTAGATGGCCCTGGCGGTAAAAAAATGAGCAAAACCACACGTGACAATATCGGCAAACCGATGGCCGTTGTTTTTATCGAGAACCGAACCGAAACAAAAATGGTTGATGGTAAATTGGTTCGGCAAAAAACCATTATCGAAGAAGTCATCAACGTTGCGACTATTCGTGGCCACTTTAGTAATCGTTTTCAAACCACGGGCTTAGATAATAGCGCCGAAGCACGTGATTTGGCCTTGTTGTTGCGGGCGGGTGCATTGGCTGCGCCCATCGATATCGTTGAAGAACGCACCGTTGGTCCAAGCCTAGGACAAGATAATATCGACATGGGTTTTAACTCTGTCATCATTGGTTTTGTTGTTGTGTTAATTTTTATGGCTGTTTACTACAAAACATTCGGCTTATTTGCAGATATCGCCCTAGCGACTAATTTAGTTTTTATTATAGCTATTTTGTCTTTGCTTCAAGCTACGCTTACCTTGCCAGGTATAGCAGGCATCGTGTTAACCGTGGGCATGGCGGTCGATGCCAATGTATTGATATTTGAGCGTATTAAAGAAGAGCTTAAAAATGGTAATTCGCCACAAGCCAGTATTCATGCAGGTTATGAGAAAGCCTTTTCGACCATTGCTGATGCCAACATCACGACACTCATCGTTGCGATTATTCTCTTTGGATTTGGTACTGGACCAATTAAAGGCTTTGCTATCACGTTGAGTATTGGTATTTTGACCTCTATGTTTACGGCTATTGTTGGCACAAGAGCATTGGTCAACGCCACTTACGGCAGTCGTCAGATAGACACATTAAAAATCTAAATTATGAACGAACAAAATACAATTAAAATTGATTTCCTGAGCAAGCGTCTAATAGCCCTTGTGTTTTCAACGTTATTGATTATCGTGTCCATTGGTTCCTTGGCAACACAGGGATTAAAAAAGGGCATCGATTTCACCGGTGGTACATTAGTCGAAATGGGCTTTTCGGAAGCAGTTGATTTGGAAGGTTTACGAACTGTTTTGAATAACGCTCAATTTCAAGGAGCAATTGTTCAGCACTTCGGTTCTTCTAAAGAAGTACTCATTCGTTTATTACCCGATGAAGCGCTGAATACAGCAGCTTTAAGCAACAAGGTGCTGACCGTTATTAACACTCGGTTTGCTCAAAAAGGTGAGCTAAGGCGTGCGGAATTCGTTGGCCCACAGGTCGGTGAAGAATTAACAGAAGATGGCGGATTAGCTTTGTTATACGCGCTGATATGTATCCTTATTTACGTTACCTTCAGGTTTGAATATCGGTTTGCATTGGGTTCTGTAGCGGCTTTAGCGCACGACGTTATTATTACGCTTGGTTTCTTTTCAATATTTCAGTTTGAATTCGACTTAACTGTATTAGCTGCGATTCTTGCTGTTATTGGTTACTCATTGAATGACACCATTGTTGTGTTTGACCGTATTCGCGAGAACTTCAGAAAATTGAGAAAGGGTACACCAACAGAGGTCGTTAACATTTCTCTAAATCAAACGCTAGGCAGAACGGTTATGACATCGGTTACCACCTTATTAGTGTTAACGGCCCTGTTTGTTTTGGGCGGAGAGATTATTCACGACTTTGCTTTAGCGTTAATTGTTGGCGTATTAATCGGAACATATTCCTCGATTTATGTTGCGAGCCCAATTACGTTAGCATTAGGCATCTCTAAAGCCGACTTAATTATTGTTAAAGTTGATCAGGACGAGCTTGATAAAATCCCTTAAGCGATGTTTTAGGTTTTGGTTAAAACGCACAGCAATGTTTAAATCAATCTGATACAGTAAAAACCTTGTAATAACCTCAAGGGCTTTAATGAGTTCTTTGATAGGACTGTTGATCGGCGTTATCGTCGCCATTCCAGGCACTATTATGCTGACCCGTAAATTTCTTAAGCCACAAACTGAGAAAGCATTTTACGCGCTTAGTTTGATTCCAATTGCACTTATTTTTATTGGCTTTACCTACTATTACGGTGATTTGTCTGCATTACCTGCCGAGTTAATCGGCGTCCTAATATTTCTCACTTTTGCATTACTATCCCAGTTCTTTGCTATTTATTTATTAATTTATGCGTATATTCTTCACGCTCTTTGGGACTTATTGCACGAAATATTTGTTATTGAAATAAATACTGGGATTACTTGGACTCAAGTGCCTACCGGCTATGCCGCTTTTTGTCTCACTTACGACTTAATCATTGCTTATTATGTGTACCTAAATCTAGAACGTTGGAGTATCTCAAAGGAAAAAATATGATGAAATTACTAGTTTTTCCACATTCACACTACTGTGAAAAAGCTCGCTGGGTGTTAGATTATAAGAAGATAGCCTATGACCCAATAGCGATCATGCCGGGTTTGCATATGTTGACTGTTCGTCGATACGGTAAACGAACGTCCGTACCAGTTTTACTGGATGGTAACGATGCTATTCAAGGTTCAAGTGAAATAATAGATTATTTGGAAGATAAATGTCCAGACAACAACCTAACACCAGCGAACGCTGAACAACTTGACGTTTGTCTGAGCATTGAGAAAGATATGGACAAGAGGCTAGGTGAAAACATAAGACAAATTCTATACGCCCGATTATTAGATTACCCAGACTATATTCGTTTTTGCTTTACCTACTCGATGTCATCTATAAAACAATTTATGTTTACCCTAACGTACCCCGTATTAAAACGAAAAATATACGATACTTACGTCATGTCAGATGAAAAAGTTGCTGAGGCACGTATTGTATTCGATGAAGCGCTTGCAAAAATTGAAGCCACTATCAGTAAACAACCGTATTTATTGGGCGATACATTTACCCGTGCGGACTTATCAGTAGCATCAATGTTATCGCTGTTAGTCTTACCTAAGGAACATCCATTTCCGTGGGATGAAAAAGAGATTCCAGATGCTGAAATAAAAGCTTTATTTGAAACTTATGCGGATCACCCAGTCGCAGAATGGGTGCGCAATATTTATCGACATCACCGATAACAACTAAACGCCATCGATGACCTTGTTTGCGTGAGGGACTATTTTATCTAACAAGGCGCGATGCATTTTCGGGTTGCCACATACGATATTTCCGGTTTCGAAATATCCATGTTCGTTATCAAAATCTGTGACGACACCACCCGCTTCTTGAATAAGTAAAGCACCAGCTGCAAGGTCCCAAGGTTTTAAACCAATTTCAAAAAAACCATCTAATTTACCAGCAGCTACATAGGCTAGGTCTAATGAGGCTGCGCCAGCACGTCTAACGCCAGATGTGGATGAGAAGATGTCACGAAAGATATCTAAGTAGGGCTCAATATTTTTTTTATTTTTAAATGGGAAGCCCGTCCCTAAAAAAGCCCCCTCAATTTTTCGCTGTTTACTGACGCGCAAACGACGGTTGTTCAACATGGCGCCTTTGCCTCGTGATGCAGTAAATAGGTCTTGTCGGACAGGATCATAAATAACAGCTTGCTCGATAACTTCATTTCGTTTCAAGGCAATAGAAACGGCGTAATGTGGAAAGCCATGTAAGTAATTGGTTGTGCCATCAAGTGGGTCAATAATCCACATGTATTCAGCGCCTTCGTTAAGGTAACCCGACTCTTCGGCTAAAACGCCGTGTTCTGGGTATGCCGTCAATAAAATATTGATAATCTCTTCTTCAGCGCGCTTATCTATTTCTGTTGCAAAATCATTCTTGCTCTTAATAGAGATTTTAAGAGTGTCAACGGAGTCCGCTGAACGTATTATAATATCGCCTGCTTGTCGTGCTGCTCTAATAGCAATATTTAACATTGGGTTCATGATTTTGCCTACGCTTTAAAATGGCGCAAGGATAACAGATACCGCTGGAGTATGTCTTTTGAAAGTCGATGAAAATAACGAAATACTGTCAAATATTAGGATAGTTCTCGTACAAACCTCTCATCCGGGTAATATTGGAGCTACTGCGCGCGCGATGAAAAACATGGGCTTGTCAGACCTTGCTCTAGTCAACCCCAAAATATTCCCTTCAGCTGAAGCAACATCAAGAGCCTCTGGCGCCGATAACATATTGGCTGGCGCTCAGGTGTTCGGTAGTTTAAAAGAAGCGCTTGAGCCTTGTGAGTTAGTAATGGGCGCTAGTGCAAGAATAAGACATCTAGGCTGGTCTGAAGTCGGCCCAAAGAAGGGTAGTGAGTTACTTATTTCAGTCGCCAAAAATGCGCCTGTAGCTGTCGTGTTTGGTCGTGAGAATTCAGGCTTAACGAATGAGGAATTGGAGCTATGTAATCACTTGCTGCACATTCCGACTAATCCCGAATTCAGCTCACTCAATGTGGCATCTGCTGTACAGGTGTTGAGCTATGAGATTTATTCAGCAATAATCGGTGAGCAAACTATTGATTCGCCAGAGGCCGAAGATAGGCCCGCAACGAGTCAAGAATTTGAAGGGTTTTTTGACCATCTATTACAAACACTAGAGAAAACAGATTTTTTACAACTGTATAAAACTAAACGCTTGCAACAACGCATTAGACGTATTTTTTATCGATCTGAACTTAACCGTACAGAGGTGAATATTTTACGCGGTATATTAACAGCCATTAATAATAAAATAGATGAGTTGAAGTAATCTATAAAAAGCCGCGTTAGAATAAGGTTAATATAAAAAAATAGTTACCCATTATGTTTGATCAATTAAAAGAAGATATCAACATCGTTTTTGAGCGGGACCCAGCTGCGCGAACAAAATTCGAAGTGTTAACGACATACCCAGGTCTTCATGCACTTATTTTTCATCGAATGAATCATCGGTTGTGGCAGGCTAATGTTAAATTTATTGCGCGTTTCTTATCCTTCTTCGCTCGTTGGTTTACCGGCATAGAAATTCACCCAGGGGCTGTTATTGGTAAACGATTCTTCATCGATCACGGCATGGGTGTAGTGGTTGGAGAAACCGCTGTTATAGGCGATGATTGCACGCTTTATCATGGCGTAACGTTGGGTGGAACGAGTTGGCAAAAGGGCAAGCGTCACCCAACATTAGGCAATGGTATAGTCGTTGGTGCAGGCGCAAAAATTTTAGGGCCTATTGAGATTGGTAACGATGCCAGAATTGGCTCAAACTCTGTGGTGGTTCGCACAGTTCCTGACGGCGCAACTATTGTTGGTATTCCTGGTCGTATCGCTAACGCTGAAGCTGAAGTAACGGCACCAAGCCCTGAGCAGGAAGCATTGGCTAAGAAAATTGGTTTTGACGCGTACGGCACAGCTCAGGAGGTTCCTGATCCAGTAGCCGTTGCTATAAACGGTATGCTTGAACACATCCATACCCTCGATAAAGAGATGGAACAAATGTACAATGAAATAAAATCGTTGGGTGGTAAGGTCGATGCAAAGCAAGTAACAGAATTAACTAGCGAACCGGTTGATGATGGCACAGGAACAAGCTGCCGAGGAAATAAGTCTTAAGAATCGATGATCTATTTTGATCACAATGCTACAACACCTGTTGATGCACTGGTGCTTGAAGCAATGCTCCCGTTCCTCACAACATTTTATGGTAATCCTTCGAGTCTACATCGGCATGGTAGGGCAGTTAAAACGGCTGTAGAACAAGCAAGAGAGCAAGTAGCAAACCTTGTAAATGTCAGCGCCGATCAGGTGATATTTACCAGCGGTGGTACGGAAGCCAATAACTTAGCCATAACGTCTGCTACAGTTTCTGAGCGCAAACACTTTCTAGCAGGCTCGACTGAGCACCCGTCAGTCATTGAGCCACTTAAGCACTTGTGCCAATTGGGCTATAAATATGATGAGTTAAGCGTTAACCATGACGGCCTGTTATCGGAAGATCAGTTAGTGCGACTTTTTAAAGATGACACTGGTTTCATCAGCGTGATGCACGCAAATAACGAAACCGGTGTTGTACAGAGTATTCCAGCATTGGCTGAAGTGGCTAAGCAAAAAACTATATTATTTCACACAGATGCTGTTCAATCGGCGGGAAAAATCCCGCTTGATTTTAACGTTTTAAAAACCAATTTAATGTCCTTGTCGTCACATAAGATTTACGGCCCTAAAGGCGTAGGTGCTTTGATACACGATAAAAGTACTGTTTTGTCGTCCATGCAGCGCGGTGGTGGGCAAGAAGAGAGCATTAGGCCGGGCACAGAAAATATTGCGGGAATTATAGGTTTTGGCAAGGCCGCCGAGTTAGCTAAACAACAATTACAAGTGCGCTCTGAGCACCTCTTAAAGCTAAGAAATCGCTTAGAGCAGGGTATAGCTGATATATCAGGGCTTAGTATTGCTGGCAAAGGGGCAAACAGGCTGCCCAACACGTCTCAGATTTTAATGGATAATGTCGACGGTGAAATGTTGCTGATGCAGCTAGATCAAAAAGGTATAGCCGTATCGAGTGGTTCCGCCTGTTCTAGTAATAGCAAAAAACCGAGCAGCGTACTTAAAGCGATGGGGTATTCTGATGAGTTGGCGCTCAGTGCAATTAGAGTAAGCTTAGGCCAGCAAAATACATTAGAAGAAGTAGATGAATTTGTTACTAACTTAAAGACGCTCGTTAATCGCTAACTAATGCGTTAAGTGCGTATCAAAATTATTATTTAGCACGCTAATTACAAGGCTTTCGGCCACTTCTTCTGCAGTATTTAAGCCTAGGTCCTCTTCACCAGGGTGCGTTTTTTTTCTGAGGGGTAAAATACATGGGCCTGGAATGAATACGTTACTAACAACAGATGTTTCTTCTAGCTCGTCTGCGAGTATATTTGAAAAGCTTTCAACAGCTACTTTAGAGACGCCGTAAGCTCCCCAGTAGGCGTTACTTTGGCGGGCGGATGAGTCTGAAATAAATGTTATAGAAGCCTGCTCCGATTGTTGCAACAAAGGCAAACATACTTTGCTCATTAAAGCGCTAGCATTAACATTCACTTGCATAACCTTTTGCCATTCAGAATGTTCTTGGCTACCAAGAGGGCCAACAATTCCCATATAACAAGCTAGATTAACTAATCCGTTTAACTGTTTGAATTCATTATAAATTGATTGTATAAATTGCTTGTAAATATCTTCGTCTGTTTGCATCAAGTCGAAAGGAATAATAGCAGGAGTAGGGTAACCAGCCTCTTCAATTTGATCGTAAAGCGCATCTAATTTTTTCTCGTTACGCCCAGTTAAGATAACCGTCGCACCGTATTTAGCCATAGCCAAAGAGGTAGTATGACCTAATCCGCCACTTGCACCCGTAATTAGGTAAACCCGGCCTTTAAGTGTTTGCGTAGACGTTGGAACCTTGTTATTCATCTTTTGACTTATCTATTATCGTTTGTTGGCGAGCTGATTTTTCAATCGGCTCAAGCTCAGGCAGCGATTTACGCGTTTCAATGCCTAAATCCTTAAATTTGCGCGCATTGGGAAATACTTGTCGTTCTAAGGAGCCAATGGCTTTGTTGTAGTGGTCGACACTTTTATCCAATGAATGGCCAACTTTGCCCATATGCTCTACAAACGTGGCAAGGCGAGAATACATCTCTTCACCTAACTTTCGAATAACTTCAGCGTTTTCGGTGGTCGCTTGTTGTCGCCAACCAAAGGCAATAGCACGGAGCAGCGCGACCAAGCTAGTTGGCGTGGCCAAAATAACGTGTTGAGCGAGTGCATCTTCTAATAGAGCGTGGTCAAGCTCCAGCGCTGCGCTCAGGAATTGGTCCCCAGGTATAAACAGTACGACAAAATCTGGCGTGTTTTTAAACTGTGACCAGTACGCTTTTTTCGATAACTCTTTCACACGGTCTCGCACTTGTTTTGCGTGCCGTATTAAATGTACTTGGCGCTCAGTGTCATTAGTCTGCTCGGTGGCCGTTAAATACGCATCTAGCGGCGTTTTAGCATCTACAACAATGTCTCGTTGGTCCGGCATACGAATAATCATATCGGGGCGCATGGCGCCTTCAGTGCTATCTAAATGCTCTTGCTCGAAAAAATCACAGTGTTCAACTAATCCGGCTAGCTCAGCCAAACGTTTCAACGTGAGCTCACCCCATTGACCTCGCACCTCTGGTCGCCTTAACGCTTGTACTAAGTTACGCGTTTCGCTCTGTAATTGATTCTGGGTTTCAGTCATGTTCTGCAAAAATTGACTGATCGAACCATAAGACTGTTGCCTGTCGGCCTCTAATTTCTTTAGTTGTTCATCGGTTTTTTTAAGGATGTCTTTAATCGGAGACACCATATCAGCAAAGGCTTTTTCTTTTTCATTAAGGCGTGATTCCGCGGTGTTCTGCTGTTTACTAAAGTTCTCGCGTGCTAGCTTTAAAAACTCATCGTTATTATCTCTCAGCGCTTTGCTGGAGAGGGCAGCAAAACTATCTCGAAAGTTTTGTATTAACATTTCTTCGTTAAGTTTTGATTTTTCGCTAAGCTCTTTTTCAACGGATAAGCGTGTTTCGTGACTAGCAACTTCATTTTGTAATTGCGTTATTCGTTTAAATAACACCAGATACGTCACGATGCAGCCAATAACCAGACCCGTTATGAATAATAATATATCCATGTTAATAAGATACCTTTGCAATTGTAATAGTCTTAAAACTCAACATGCTTCTTTTATCCATTCAACGAGCTCTATAGAGGTGGCAACTATCTCATCAGCTTGCCATGTCTTGATGTCGTCATTCGCTTGTACATAACCGTAAGCACACGCTATGGTTGTTAAACCCGCTAAATTACCTGCACGTATATCGCGTTCTGCATCGCCTATATAAATAGCGTTTTCGGGTAATACACCGAGTTGTTTGCAGGCGAGGTAAATTGACTCTGGATGCGGTTTGGGGGAGCTGACCTGGTCACCGCAAACAACCGTTTGAGGCTTAATGTTGAAATTAATTTCTTTTAATAATTGCTGCGTTAAATACTCAGGTTTATTGGTAACAATACCCCAGGCAATATGACGATTTTCTATATATAAAAGCGCGTCTTCTAAACCATTAAACAAGGCGGATTTGTCAGCAATATTTTGTTGGTAGCAAGCAATCAACTCTGCTTTTATTTGCTCATGCTCAGCATCGCTTAAACTGTCGCCAAAACCCAATTTAATGAGGCCATTTGCGCCATTAGATACCATTGGGCGAATACGCTCATAGGGCAACGGTTCTTGTTTGTGTTCTTTAAGTACGGCATTTAACGCGTTAGCCAAATCGGGCGCAGTATCAATAAGCGCACCGTCCAAATCGAATAAAACAGCTTTTATCGGGTTAGCTGTGTCGGTTTGACGCATTCTACTTAGTTGGAGCCTAGTGGCTTTTTAAAAACACAAATATAATTAACGCTAACGTCTTGAGTCATAGAAAAAGACTGGCTCAGTAGGTTGTATTCAATGCCTCGGCTATCTACTAATTCTAAATCAACCTCTCTACACCAAGCAGCTAGTTCCGATGGTTTGATAAAACTAGCATAATCGTGAGTGCCTTTTGGCAACAGACCCAAAAGGTATTCAGCGCCAACAATGGATAGTAAATAAGATTTAGGGTTTCTGTTTAAGGTGGATAAGAAAACGTAACCGCCGGGTTTAACTAACTCATTACAAGCCTTAATAATTGAACCGGGGTCTGGCACGTGTTCCAACATTTCCATACAAGTAACAGTGTCAAAACTTTCAGGTTGTTTAGCGGCTAGGTCTTCCACACTGATGTGTTGATAATTAACCGATACACCGGTGTCTAAACAATGTAAGTCCGCGACATCTAGCAACTCTTTGCCTAAATCAACACCCATTACCTGTGCGCCTTTTACGGCCATTGATTCTGATAAGATGCCGCCACCGCAGCCAACATCTAATACCTTTTTGCCTTTTAAAGAAACGGTGTTATCAATTAGCCTAAGTCTTAAAGGGTTTATTTGATGTAGTGTTTTAAAGTCACCTTCTGGATCCCACCACTGGCTTGCCATTGAGCTGAACTTTTCAATTTCACTTGGGTTTACATTTTTTTGTGCTTCCGTCATGACAGTTATTTTACACCGCTTTAATACGATTGATGATGGAATGGACTAACTTTTTCATGCCACTGTTTGGCTTTTTCTAAAATGGCTGCCTCGTCCATTGTGGTTAATTGCCGTGATGCCATTAATTGTTTGCCTGCTACCCAAACGTCAGATATTTGCGACCGATTTGCTGAGTAAATAAGCGTTGATATGACGTCGTATACAGGTTGGGTTTCAATCGAATTTAAATCAATTGCCACAAAATCCGCTTGTTTGTTTATTTCTAAGGTGCCCACTTTGTCATCTATACCCAACGCCTTAGCGCCGTTAATTGTCGCCATTCTAAGCGCTTGATAAGCGGGTAATGCATCTGCGTTGTTAGTTGCCCCTTTCGCGAGTAGGGCAGCTGTTCGCATTTCACCTAACATATCAATATCATTATTGCTGGCAGAGCCATCTGTTCCTAATGCGACATTCACGCCAGCATCAATAAGTGCAAGTACTGGGCAAAACCCACTGGCTAGTTTCAAGTTTGACTCAGGGCAATGCACAACGTTTACACCATACGTTGCCAACATTTGAATATCAGACTTACTAAGCGCCGTCATGTGAACAGAGATTAGCTCTGGGCCCAATAAATCAAGTTTTTCTAATCGTTCCAATGGGCTCACGCCGTGTTCAGCAATCGCTTTATCCACCTCAGAACGCGTCTCATGAATATGTATGTGCATGGGCATAGCGAGTTCATCCATCAGCGGTTGTATCGTTTTAAAGGACTTATCTGAAACGGTATAAGTCGCATGAGGGGAGAAGGTAAAACTAAGCAGTTTGTCATTAATATAACGGTCTCTTACCGCTAAACCTTTGCTAATATATTCATCTAATGTTGTTGCCCAACGAGTAGGGAAATCAATGACGGGAATGCCAATATGCGCCCTGATACCTGCTTGAATAGCCACTTCAGCTGTTTGGTCTATAAAAAAGTACATGTCGTTAAAACAGGTGGTACCACTTTTAATCATTTCGGCTATAGCCAATTCCGCACCATCTTTTACAAAAACCTCATCGGCTAAGGCCGTTTCAGCTGGCCAGATATGTTCATTGAGCCATTCTTGCAAAGGAATATCATCTGCCAAGCCTTTCAATAAACTCATTGATGCATGTGTATGCGCATTAATAAGGCCGGGGAATAATGCGTGATTATTAAGTGTTGTCGTTTGTTCTGGCGTGTATTTAGATGCCGCTGATTGAGGCAAAATATCAACAATGACATCGTTTTGAATAATCAACGAATGATGTTCAAGTACGTTATTGTTTGAGTCTACCGTTATAATCCAACGAGCATTTATTTGATGAGTGACCTGCATACGATGATTGATAGTGAAAAGTTGTTATATGACACCATAAGGCCCGTTACTTGGCAGGATAATGGTGTTCGATTATTGGATCAGCGCCAATTGCCTAGTAATGAAGTATATCTACATATAACAAGCACGCAAGCCCTGTATGCGGCGATAAAAGATATGGTTGTTCGTGGTGCGCCAGCTATTGGTATAGCGGCTGCTTATGGCGCTGTATTAGCGGCTCAAGAAGCGGCGGATGATGCGCTCGTTAGTTTTGAAGAGGGCTTTCATCGTCGTTTAGACTTTATCGCATCGTCACGGCCTACAGCGATAAATTTATCAAATGCGTTAAACGACGCTAAGTTAGTCAGCGAACCACAAAAACAGCTATTAAATTGGGCGCATGATTGGTTTAAAGATGACATTGCTGCCAACGTCAGCATAGGGCAATATGGCGCACAGTATTTTAAAGACAATATACGCGTGTTAACACATTGCAATGCTGGCGCTCTAGCAACGGGTGGTTATGGAACAGCACTGGGTGTTATTCGTTCGGCTTATCAACAATCTAAATTGACTAAAATTTACGCAACAGAAACGCGCCCATGGAATCAAGGCGCCCGATTAACACTCTGGGAATTTGAGAAAGACGGAATTCCAGCAACATTAATAGCCGATAGCGTGGCTGCCACATTAATGCAAAAAGGCATGATTGATTGGGTCGTCGTTGGGGCAGACACAATCTGTATGAATGGTGACATTGCGAATAAAATCGGTACTTATTCGTTAGCCGTTTTAGCCAAACATCATGGTATAAAAGTAATGGTCGCTGCGCCAACCACAACCATTGATGCGAACGCCCAAACTGGCTCAGACGTTATTATTGAATATCGAGATCAAGATGAAATTCTGCCCACTCATTACACTGATAATGCGATAGACGCACTCAACCCTGTGTTTGATATAACGCCAGCAGAGTTAATAACCGTCATTGTTACAGAAAAAGGCGTGATTGAATCACCAGATGCCAGTAAAATGCAGGCTTTAATAAAACCAATACGTTAATGACGCAAATTTTAGCAATTGCTGCAGGTGGTTCAATAGGCGCTGTGCTGCGATACCTTATGTCGACCGGAGTTCATAACTGGCTGGGTCGTGGTTTTCCATACGGAACACTAGCTGTGAATATTTTAGGTTCGCTGTTGATGGGCTTATTGTATGAATTGTTTTTACAACGTTTATCCGTTTCACCAGAAATTAGAGCGGTTCTATTGGTCGGATTGTTAGGCGCGTTCACGACCTTTTCGACCTTTTCTATTGAAACAATAAACTTGATTGAACAGGGTGATTTAATTAAGGCAGTTATCAACATTTTAGCCAGCGTTATTTTATGTGTGTTAGCCGCGTGGTGTGGCCTACAAATAGTGAGGCAATTATGACAACAAATGCGATCCGTATAGCAAGAATTTACTTAACTGAAGCGGACCACCAACTAAATGACATCATGCACTACTTACACGATAGTCACAAAGTAGCTGGCGCAACAGCTTTTCGTGGTGTTGAAGGGTACGGAAAATCGGGCAAAATGCACGAATCATCACTAATAGATTTATCGTTTGATTTACCCATCACCATTGAGTTTTTTGACGAGTCAGACAAGGTACTAACGGTTATCGAACAACTCAAAGAAAATTTTAATCTCAGCCACTCAATTAGTTGGTTGGCTGAACAACACCAATAACAAGATAGGAAAGCTTCATGCTTGACCCACAGCTTTTAAGAGCAAACCCAGAACAAGTTATGGCCGCGATGCAGCGACATGGTGCTGATTTAGACGTAGACGCCCTGAATGCGCTAGAAACACGTCGAAAAGCCATTCAGGTACAAACCCAAACGCTACAAAGTGAACGTAACAAACGTTCGAAATCTATTGGTATGGCGAAAGCGAAGGGTGAAGACATTCAACCGTTGCTTGATAGTGTTTCTCAACTGGGCGATGATCTAAAAGCAGCCGAAGCCGAATTAAATGAAATCCAATCAGAGTTATTAGCTATTCAACAAACGTTACCCAATATATTGGCTGATGATGTGCCCGATGGTAAAGATGAGGAAGACAATGAACTCATTCATACATGGGGCGAACCGACGACTTTTGATTTTGAAGCCAAAGACCACGTTGACTTAGGCCAACAATTACAAGGCATTGATTTTGAAGCAGGCGCAAAAATAGCAGGTTCAAGGTTTGTCACCTTATCTGGCCCATTAGCTAGACTGCAACGTGCGTTAACTCAGTTTATGCTCGATACGCACACCGATGAACACGGTTATAGAGAAACTTATGTGCCATACCTCGTTAATAAAGAGAGTTTACTAGGTACTGGGCAATTACCTAAATTTGAAGAAGACTTATTCTCAATTGGTAATGACTCGCCATACTACCTAATTCCAACCGCTGAAGTGCCGGTTACAAACTTAGTGCGTGATGAAATTATCAAAGCAGATGACATGCCACTTAAGTTTGTTGCGCACACGCCTTGCTTTAGAAGCGAGGCAGGTGCGTATGGTCGTGATGTTCGAGGTATGATCCGTCAACACCAATTTGAGAAAGTTGAGTTGGTACAAATAGTCACATCAGATGAATCTGAAGCCGCACACGAACAACTGACTAAACACGCAGAAAATATATTGCAAGCACTTAAACTACCGTACCGCTTAATGCTTTTATGCGCTGGTGACACTGGTTTTTCTGCCACCAAAACGTTTGACTTAGAAGTTTGGTTACCAGGCCAGCAAGCGTACCGTGAGATTTCATCGTGCAGTAACTTTAAAGATTTTCAAGCTAGGCGTTTAAAAGCACGTTGGAGAAATCCTGAAACAGGCAAGCCAGAGTTAGTGCATACCATCAACGGCTCTGGCTTGGCAGTAGGGCGTACGCTCATAGCCGTTATGGAAAACTACCAACAAGCCGATAGTTCTATAAAAGTGCCGGATGTTTTAAAACCCTATATGGGAAAGTTAGAGTGCATAAAAAAAGCCCCTTAAAAGGGGCTTTTTTTATAACTAAACTTCTTAAGGCTAATTGCGACCGCTCATGGCACCCAAGATATGTAACAAACTAGTAAACAAGTTAAACAGGCTAATGTATAAAGTTACCGTTGCCATAATGTAATTTGTTTCACCGCCATGAATAATGGCACTGGTTTGGTACAAAATCATGCCAGACATCAACATGATGAACATAGCAGAAACGCCCAGTGAAAGAGCAGGGATGCTAAATACTATCGCGCCAATACCCGCTAGGAAAGCCACCAAGATACCAACCATTAAGAAACCAGAGATAAAGCTGAAGTCTTTCTTCGTGGTCAATGCATAAGCTGATAAACCAAGGAAGATAACGCCCGTACCGCCTAAAGCCGTCATGATGAGTTGATGACCGTTCGAGTATGCATTTAAATACATATTAAGGATTGGGCCTAACGTCATACCCATAAAGCCAGTTAACGCGAACACGCAAACAATGCCCATAGAGCTGTTTCTAAACTTAGTCGTCAGCCACAACAGGCCGAAATAACCAATTAGCGTAATAATCATTCCAGGATGTGGAAGATTCATAGTCATGGACAGCCCAGCTGTTGCAGCACTGAACATTAACGTCATCGCTAATAAAATATAGGTATTTTTTAATACCTTGTTAGTCGCAAGAATACTAGCTTCACTGCGCGCCATTGATTGATTAAATTGATTCACAAAAACACCTCACTTAAGTTAACAAATGCATATTGAGTATGACCCCCAAAAGCAGATTAGGTTCAATAGTACGTATTTAACGAAATACTTCAAGTCTTTTAATAATTCTTCTGGAAAAAACCGTCATATTTAAGTAATATGCGCGCCTTAGAGTAAATTTCAAGGGTTACTCTAAAAAATAACCGCTTAAACTTGGAGAGATGGCAGAGCGGTTGAATGCACCGGTCTTGAAAACCGGCAAGGGGTCAAACCCTTCCAGGGTTCGAATCCCTGTCTCTCCGCCATTCACCCATAAAAACTCCAGCTAAAACTGGGGTTTTTATTTAACTGCCAAAAACCAAAATATTCACAGCTGACTGTTTGAATAAACGGATCGAGTTCTTGACTCTTTTTTAGCATTAGCTGACACTATGTTTATAAAACACAACCACGCGCAGGAATAGAGATGACAG
>NVUJ01000024.1 GCA_002733135.1 Cycloclasticus sp.
TTCCATTTTTACAACGGGATTCTCGTCATAAATAGGTTACTTAGGCATTTTTCCTGAATTTTCCATTTTTACAACGGGATTCTCGTCATAAATAGGTTAATTGGGCATTTTTCCTGAATTTTCCATTTTTACAACGGGATTCTCGTCATAAATAGGTTACTTAGGCATTTTCTCCGAATCTCCCATTTTACAACGGGATTCTCGTCATAAAGAGGTTAATTAGGCATATTTACCATTTCTTCACTTTTTTCTATTTTTTACAACGGGATTCTCGTCCTGTAAAGGTTGTTTAGTCATATTTTGTTACTTTTCTATCAATTTTAACAACGTGATTCTCGTCATAAAGAGGTTAATATTTTATCAGTTTTTATCAATTTTACAACGGGATTCTGCTGTGAAATGACTTGGATTTATACCATTTATTTCCATAATTTTACAACGGGATTCTGCTCTTGTTTAGGTTAGTTAGACACTTCTGTGGGAACCATAGGAAAAAATGATTTTTTATACTGTATGAAGTTCTTTCTTATTTTTATCATTTTTTGAAAAACTCAAAAAAGTTACAACGGTATTCTCGTCATATATAGGTTACATAGTATATAAAAAATTAAAAATGCCCATTTTAACATTTTACTATAATTTAAATGTATTATAACGTATTTACAGCGTAAAAATAGTAAATTTTTTTACAAAAAAGTGTTATTTTTTACACCGTAAAACAGCTTATATTCTTACTATAGTAATTTGTAATAGCCTATCACAACTAAAATTTAGAAATTTACAAATTTCAACGGTTGTGGAACTTTTTAGAAATCGCTGTTAATTTTTTACATCGAGATTCTCGTTATAAATAGGTTAATTAGGCATTCCCGTTATAACTTGCTTGTAAGGTGTTTGTAATAATTGTCTTTTTTTTGTTTTTATTTTCGGTGATTCCTACTGTATCAATTTCCTTCTAATTTTCCATGACGAGAATTACGGTGTAACTTTTTTTTAAAAAATGGTAAAAAAGGCGAATTTTCTGATTTTTACAACGGGCTTTTGCTTTCAAATAGGTTAAATAGGCATAATCATCGTTTTTACCAAAAAACGGGTAAAAATATGTGTGCCTACTCTATGACCTAATTTTTATATGTGATTTATAGGTATTTACTATGATAATATACTACACTTTCTGAAATTTTCTTAGCGCATGGGGGTACTGTATTTACTAGTTTCTACATGTTTTTTTTCCGTTTTAGCGTTATTGTAGTATATAAAATTTATGAAAAATTGACAAAATCTCTAAAACCTGTAAAATTATACTATTTCACTTCCCCACGACGAGAATCCCGTTGTAAAATTTCTATTTTTTGTAAAAGCTTGTTTTTTTGCTTGTTTTATAACGAGAATCCCGTTGTAATTTTACTTCTGAATGTCCTTAATTTTGATCCTAAATCGTCTATTTTATACCATTTCGCCTCTCCACGAGCCATTTCCCGTTGTAGCAGTTTTCCTGTTATACTAATTCACATCCGACCAAAGCAAAATTACGGTGTAAAAGTTGAAAAAAGCATGTGTGGAGTTAGTATAAACTCATAAATTACCCCTATTTTATACCAATATTTCATCATTTTTATTTTTACACATTATTTTTTGACTTACCTTCGACATTGAAATTACAACGGGATTCTGCTTATAAGTATGCATTTTTCAGTGTTTTTTATCAGGTAGTGTCTGTAGTATGAAAATACTGATTTTAGGTTAATGCAGTCATTTTGTACCTCAATGTCCCACGATTTAGGGCACTAGAGGTGAAGTAATATAAAATATTTTTTATAAGTTACTTACGGCTAGAAACTTGTATTTATGATAAAATGTACCTTAAATTCCTTATTTTAATACTATGCGCACTTAAATCTTTTGTGTGATTACGTGTGCTTACTGCCTTATTTCTCTATCGTGTCTATTTTCTATTACCTTGTAATTTATCTTTATACTGTAATCTTTCTATTCACCCTATATTTTTGTATATATTTTTTTTCACATTTTGTTCTTTCAAATTTTTTATTATTTTTGTAGTACTCTTAGGGTCATTTTCCTGTTTTTAGAGGTTAGCTACACTATCCATTTTTCCCGAAATATATCAAAAATGGCATATTTTCATGCCTAAGCATAATTTTTACTACTATAATATTTTTTAAAAATCTGCTTTAAATCATGGGAGATTAAAATCTATATGTGATTATAGTATATACATGCACATACGCCTTTAATCCCTATTTTTATGCAAAATTTACATTTTTAAAATATTTACATATAATATATTAGTAGTTAGTAGGGACTTGCCCCTTTCGCATTTATACACACGACATGTATTGTTTGTAGTATGAGGCATGTGTGGAAATAGTATTAAATAAAAAAAAACATGCTTTTTTATACGTAATACGTTTTTTAACTTTTTTTGGAATAAAAGCATTTTTTAGTTATGTCGTTTTTCGTAATTTTCATTACTGTTTACAGTATAAATACTATACTACGTCCTATAGAGCTTACTTTTTAGGTTAAAAAGTGGTTTTTGCACTTTTCTGTCCGACATTTTTATTGATCGACTTTAATACTTTCTATAAATTTTTTATAACCCGGCCCTCAGCTCCCTGGTTGATGTTTTCATGCTATGGTAGTTTTGCCTTACCCGTGTATTTTATACTTATGCCTGGCCCTTACTACATCAGTAGACGAGAGGTTACGTGAATTTCCCAAAAACACCGGTTTTTGCAAAATCTCGTTTCATATAGTCCTATAAAAACATGATTTATACACTTTTTAAAAACCCCGAAAAAGCACTATTTTGGGCCCATTTTTGAGCGATTTTTCGTATTTTTACTTATTTTTTACCATAATTCGTTTATAATCACGTGTTTTACACCGATTTTTAATAAAAACTAACTCCTAAAATGTCACTTTTACTTATAAACCTTTCTTTTTTCCTCTAAAAACACGATTTTTACCTTATTTTTGCTAAAAAGTTTGAATTATACTCATTTTTTATGTTATACTATTGTGTTTTTTGTTGTATAACTGTCTATATTCCGTTATAATCCCAGTTTTAGCTATAAAACATCCTTATATTTACATAAAACATACTACATCTTAAACTTTATTTTCAAAAAACAGTCAAAACTTTAAAAATATGCCTAATTAACCTCTTTATGACGAGAATCCCGTTGTTAAAATTGTAAAATGTGCCTACGTAACCTAACACTGAGCTACTCCCCGTTGTAAACACGTTATAAATCAAGGAAAATAAAATTTTGCCTAAGGTCCTGTGGGATTCTATAAGGTTTACAACGGGAAATGGCTTGTGAGATTTTTATTTTTTTCACATCTTTCACAATTTGCCTAAGGTTATGTGGGATAGCTATAAAAAGTTACACCGTGATTCTCGTCGTGGAGAGGTTAAATGGGCATATTTGCAAATTAACAACGGGAAATGGCTCGTGGGACCCTCGAAACCGACTTTTCCAGAATCTGGCCCAGAATCCTGAATTTTCTCGAAAATTCTCAAATTAGCGATTTTTGGTTATTTTTAAACCTATAATTTTTGGAATTTCCTATGAAATTTATTTTTTTCATACAAACTTCAGAATTTTGGACCCCTGAATTTGAGGACTTTTCTGAAAGTTTCCAGAAATTGCTGAAAAACTTCGGTTTTTATCTCAAATTCCTATTTTTTTCTTCTGAGAAATTCAATTTTTACCAAAAATTTTATTTTGGTTTTTTACTGTGCCCCAAAAAGTTTTCTAAATTTGATACAAATCCTAGGAATTCCTATATTTTTTCTGAAATTATCCAAAATTGGTTCTGATAAATTTTTATTGTTTCCTATGAAATTCCTAATTATTTCCTAAAATTCTCTAAAATTCCTAATTATTTCCTAAAATTTTCTAAGATTCTCTTAAAATTCTCTAAACTTACGATTTTATTTCCTAAAATTCTCTAATAGTCCTCCAAATTCTCCTCAGATTCCTCCAGATTCTCCTCAGATTCCTCCAGATTCTCCTCAGATTCCTCCAGATTCCTCCAGATTCCTCCAGATTCCTCCAGATTCCTCCAGAATCCTCCAGATTCCTCCAGATTTTCCTCCAGGTTCTCCTCAGATTCCTCCAGATTCTCCTCAGATTCCTCCAGATTCTCCTCAGATTCCTCCAAATCTCTCCAGATCTCTCCAGATTCTCCTCAGATTCCTCCAGATTCTCCTCAGATTCCTCCAAATCTCTCCAGATCTCTCCAGATTTTCCTCAGATTCCTCCAGATCTCTCCAGATCTCTCCAGATTCCTCCAGATTCCTCCAGATTCTCCTCCAGATTCTCCTCAGATTCCTCCAGATTCCTCCAGATTCCTCCAGATTCCTCCAGATTCCTCCAGATTCTCCTCCAGATTCCTCCAGATTCCTCCAGATTCTCCAGATTCCTCCAGATCTTTCCAGATTCCTCCAGATTCTACTCTAAATTTTAGGGTTTTTTACGAAATGTTATAAATTTAATACATACTTTTAAGCACAAAACCAAAAATAATAAAATAAAGCTGTCCAAAACACCGTTCTACAACATCAAACAACTCAACAATCACAATCAAACAACCACCAAAAATACATTATTAAACTTATCCACAAACTAATTACAAACTAACTCCAACGCCACGCTTCCTAAATTACCCAGGCCCAACCCCCAAACCCTTCCACCCTGCCTCTAACAATCACAAAACCACCAATCAAATCCCCCAAAAAACTCCCAAATTCCTCCACAAAATCCACAACAAAATTTAAACTCACCCAATCAAAATCCAAACTCAAGCTCACACCAAACCAAATAATTACAAATCCAACCAAAACCCCCACCACGTCTAACTCCAAATAGATCATTAAATAAAAATCAAACCCAAAAGTCCAGCACAACCACAAACCATAAATAAATAAATTTAAAATTACAAATCAACAACAAACTCCTAACAACCAAATCAACGCCAAAAATTCTAATAAACAAGTCATCAACCTCAAAAGAAACTCACCCATCAATTCATACATACAAAAACTAAATACAATTTAACAACTAATAAAGTTTACAAACCAGTACCTAAAACAATTGACAAATTATCCCCCTATTTACTTACTTTGTCTTTTATTTATTTTGTTAAATACAAGTAATACTAATAAACACAATAAATCCAACTCAAACACAAACCACCACCCCAAATCATAATAACTGTTCCCCCATATAAACCCTAACGGGGCTCAACTCGTCCCAAAATTGCTAACTAAGTCACTAAACTTCCCCCCTGCAAAACCAACACCTGTATAACGTTTCTATCAACAAAAAGGGTTCCTTATAAACGACGGAGGCTACCCAACTTGTGGAGTAAACTTTAATGCCTCCCTAAAATCCCTTAAATAATAAATCCAGGTCACTAACTTGCAAACCAAAAACTCCCCCGGCCCCAAAGCCAAAACTTGTGGGCAAACCTAATGTTCTGACCAAATTTCAACCCCAAATAAATAGGACTCCCCGGCCCCAACAACAACTCTATCTAAAATCTCAATCACCCCATTCAACTTCAAACAAAGTCCCTAAATACAAATATATTAAAATCAAGGTGGGGCAAACCAATTTAGGTCCTCCTCAAACGAGGTCTTCTTCAAACCAAGTCAAATTGGTGACGCTCCCCCCCATTGAGGCTGGTTCAAATGGCCCCTATTTAGCCGAAGCCACCAACTCCTGAGGCGGACCAAAACGGGCTTTAAATTCAATATCGGGGTAAAGGACCCCCAAATGTTGCTGTCCCACCAACCAACCAAATACAAATGGCAGTAATTAAATATCGGTCAAACATCAAAATTGATCCCACCGGCAATTGGGCCCTACAAGTGGGTAAAATCCACACAATAACCCAAACTCTTATCATAAATCGTTTCAAGCGAAAGTAGAAATCAACAAAACTAAATTATGAAATATCTTCAATAAGGTCAACCCTAAAGCGCTAAGCTCCTGCCCAAATGGTAAAGTCCCAAAAATCAAGGTGGGTTGTTCACACAAACCCAAATCCTTCTTCTGCCCAATCACAACAACCCCAACTCTCACAAATCATTTTAATACGGGGCCTTCAAAGAGGGCAAACCACTCGGGCCCAAAATTTGGCCCCAACTAAAGCTAAAGGCTTGCTCTCAATAACCAAATGGGAGGTTGCTTAATTTAGGTTCCACAAACAATCCAAAAACAACGGGGAAATTATCCCAGGATCCAAGTCACCCTCCCAACAAAGCCAGTCAAATAACCTAACAAATCATAATAAATGAAGGCCGGTTATCCAAACCAAATTTTATTTATAATAAATTTATTTTAATATAATATTATTATTACTAAAAGTTACTTCCAAAATCTTACACACTCATTCACAAATAAACAAATAACAAACCTAAATTTGGTTAGCTCAAGCGGTCCAACACTCACCTCCAAAACAAAGTCTACAACAAAAGTCCAAACTAACAGTCCACCATCAAAATTCCCCAACAATTTCCCTCGGGGTAAAGGACCCCCCCAACTATTATCAATTCAAATCACAACAACCCATACAATTAAATTCGAAACAATAACAAACTCTACCACAACTTTGTAACTTACCTTAATTTTCCCACCAACTTAAATTGGAACCACACATAAAATCAAATCCTTAAATTCCCTCAAACCAAAAAGCCTTTCCCCCCAACCTATGGCCCTAATAAACTAAACTAAATTACAAAAACAACAATTCCAACAAATAAATAGCATAAACAAATAAAGATCCAATAAATCAAATCAAATTAAACGCAAAATCTAATGTAATCAATCCCAAAATAATTAATAAAATAAAATCACGGACAAACCAACAATCAAAATGTAACAAACTAACATCAACTCAAAATCTAATAAACTCAAACTACAACTAAAGTTAAACAAATCAGGACCCGAAACAAACAACTATCTTTTACCCATAACAGTCTATTCCACGGACAAAATTCTCCCATGGTTAACCAATCCCAAAGAAATCCAAACATCAAAGGTCGTGATACATTGCTATTAATCGAAATTCGCTATTAAACAAAATCTCCTCCCAACCCACTCCAACCCCCACAAACCTAATCAATCAATTTAAATTAACACTAAAATCCACAATCAATTTGTACAACATGCATTACTTAAACCATACCAAAACAACAAACTACACAAACTAACCACTTTCCCTATCATTATTAAATAAATTTATACCCTTTTAATGCCACGTATAAAACCTCAAAATAATAAGGCCCACCCCACCCTTCCGGATAAAGGCCTCAACAACCTAAATTAAACAAATTCTAGAAACTCAAGGTCCTTAAACTCAATAAATCAATGCGCCCGGTCACGCGCTACCACGCACCTACATCAATCAAACCTCAACAACTAGGTGGCTCACAAAATAGTGTTTCAAACACAAAACCATTACCTCAAATAAATTGCCCCCGGAAACCCCGGTTGTCGAGCCTAAGGCTATAAATTATTAAATTATAATCCCAAAGTCTACGCTCCCCCCAATACAAAACCCAAATCAATACAAACACAAACCAACGAAAGAACTTCATTACTTATAAAATCACAAACCCAAAAAAACACCAAATTACATTAACAAAATGGACTAAATCAACTAACCAATCTAAGTGGTGCATATCAACTGCCTAAAATCAAGAAAGGTAACCAAAGATGGGGGCCTGAGGTCTAATTCCCCAAATCCCTCCCACACATAAATACCATAAATCAACCTAAAGAAATACATTAATAAAGAGTCCCCAACGACTAAACCAAAAGCAATACGAGCCAAAACAAATATAATACAATACGACCACAAACGAGTAAATCAAATGCCCCAACACCGGGCCTACTCAACCTACTTACAAAATTCTTGTACCACCCCCTATAACAAACCAAACACAAATTAATCATATCAAGGCAAAGGTCCCACCACCTATATCAAATTACCAAACACTAAATGATCAAAATCACCCAAATCAAACAAACCCCTAAATCTTAAAATGCTAAACTAAACACAAAACACCTACAAACACCCAAACATAATCGCATTTTAATTAAATATTTAATTACATTATTTAATATAGTAACAACTCCAACGGGCATCAATCATCGAGTAAATTCGAACTACCATACATAAACTTGAAAGTTTAAACCGAACAAACGGACCAAATCCGGGACCCCCCACTAACCTAAAATCTCCACCCCAAACTTATCAGCTTAAATTCCAAATAAGTAAATGGGTCTCCAACGCCCTACACCGGCTCTAGTTGCCTAGACCTTTCCAAATAATATCAAACACTCAAACTATAACAAAAAATGGTCGTGTCACTACAGAAATATACCCAACAACAAAATTTCTCCTGAACCTAACTCTTTTCAAACTTCAAAGTAAAACTCTCAACTGTTCAATTCCAACCATAAATAATTCGCTGTATCAAACCAATTCAAATCCTAAATATTCCCAACAAACAACAAATGGCCCAACACGCTTATCAACCTAAGAAGCCGGCACCAACCTCTATTAACAACCAACCAAGCGTATGAATTCAGACCCCCTTCAAAATATAAATTATCCTCAAATGTGGGTGTTCCCCCAAATGGAGGCAACTCGTTAGGCCGCAAGGCTTCAAAGTATCAACATCAAAAATTAAACCAATCATCACACTTCCACACAAAAAAATCTAACATAAATTACTTTATAAAATTATACGTTACAGGTTAATTAGGCATTTTTCCTTGACCCCCCCCCTTAATC
>NVUJ01000003.1 GCA_002733135.1 Cycloclasticus sp.
TGATAACACAGCGGTAGAAACAGACGATTACACCGGTGGTGACACGGTTGTAACGATAGCTGCTGGTACAACATCAGCGACCTTTACTGCAGCGATAGTTGATGACGATGTGTTCGAAGAAACTGAAGACTATACTGCCGAGATTGTTAGTGTAACGAATGCCAATGGCGGAGTTACAGAGAATGGAGTTCAACAAGTAACAACAACGATTACTGACAATGATGTGGAGCTATTCCCCTCTGGTCTTGCTTATACGGTAGCGGGTGATAAATCTACTACCGGCAATGCAAAAGACACACTTTATTCCATTGACTTAGAGACTGGTGAAACGATTAAGATTGGCTTGGTTTCAACAAGTACGACTACAGTTACGGGTGTTCATGGCTTGGCGTTAAACCCTGACGATGGTTTCTTGTATGCATCAGCAACTGTGTCTGGCGGGAATGCTGAACACCTCTTTAAGATTAACCCAGTAACCGGAGAAGGTGAGGATATAGGTTCCTTAGGCAACGTTATTGTTAATGATGGAGGTTTGACTTTTACCCTAAATGGAACGCTGTATTTAGGTGGTGGGACTACAATTTATACGGTAAATACTTCCACTGCAGCGGTAACGACGATAATTGCAGATACCGGTACGGGAGATATTGATGGCATGGGTATTTCGCCACTTGACCAAGATACGTTGTACTTTATTTCAAATGATACCTTATATAAGGTGGTTGATTTAGATAATAGCGGCGGTCTACGTGCAGTAGAAACTGTAGGTGTAGATGGTAAAATTACCTTCTTGGATACCTTAGGGGACCCCATTTCAGTTTCCATAGATGGCATGTCGTTTGATGATTCCGGACAAATTTGGTTTGATGATAATGCGGGTCGTATCTTTAGGCTTAATGTGTCAACACTAACGGCTGAATTGGTTTCCACAATATCAAACAGTGATGTGACAGGTTCTGGCATATTCTCACTTGCAATAAGTATTGAAGACCCTGGTACCTATGTTGTACTTAGCGATGCTATTAACCCTGATGATAGTCAAGATAGAGCAACGAATGTTACAACGTACCTAGAAAATGCTGGTGTGGCAGAAGCAGTTAATGTTGTAGACGCTGTCGGCACGACAGGTACAGTTGCTGTGTCAGATAATGTTGCTGGTGATGTAGTTGTGACGCAAACGGTTGGTACTGATGTTGATAACGTTTATGTTCAAAAAGATACAGACGGTAATGTAACAATTAACGGTTTTGAAAGTGCTGACGTGCAACTTCGTGGTGAAGAAAATTCCTCGGTAACCATTAATGGTGCTGAACGAGGTGATATTAATACAGGCGAGGGTGATGATACCGTTGACATTAACGCTGCAACCGCAAGTGGTGGTTTGGATRCGACGCTTGAAACATTCAACATTACTACTGATGGCGGTGACGATACGATTAGYTTGGAYGAYTTAGTTGATACWAATTAYGTTATTGATGCYGGYGAAGCWAMRGATGGYACAGMGTTGCTARAWGAYCCGCTTGCGTTAACYAACCCSGGTGATTTAGATACATTGGCGGTTGATAGTGATATTGATTTRGGCGCTGCWAAYYTMACMYTAAGTAACTTYGAAGTSTTGGATATAACRGGYACTGGTRATAATACAGTKACCTTGYTASARGCYGATGTTATTAGYATGACGGAYTCWAATGAYACMTTGGTTATWGAAGGTAATGCGGGTGATGCGGTTRCCTCTTCCGAAACATGGKTGGCAARTAGCACCCAAGTKTATAACGGRATTACTTACAATGCCTTTGATAATGGYAGTACAACATTGTTAGTTAATACYGATGTAGAYACGGCTGGAATTATCTAAGCGTTAGTTTGAGRTCGTCGNAAAAAAGCCTCAATTTTATTGGGGCTTTTTTTCGGACACTCAAAAGTCAACTATACTTAATTGCATTGCTTAAACACTTTGGCTGAGGCCGGTTTTTATGAAGAACCTTGAGAAGGAAATCTATAGCGAGAAATATCTCGTTAATTTATTTAATGCCGGAGATATTGACAAATGTATATCTGCTTGTAAAAAAGCCCTCGATATAGATTCAGCTAATTCAGTTGCAAATAATCTCTTAGGTTCAAGCTTAGCAAAAAGGAAGGCTTTTCCCGAGGCAATATTCCACTTGAATTGTGCGGTTAAATTAAATTCAAATAACCCCACATTTTTATTTAACTTGGCGTTGGCGCAATTTGAATCAGGCGATGTTGATGTCGCCATCAAGAATTATCAAAAAGTACTCGGCATTAACAATACTCTATGCCCGGTGCATTTTAATTTAGCTAGGGCTTTAAGGGCTAAAGGTGAATCAGCACAGGCTATTAAAAGTTATAAAAAGATAATCAAGCTTGATAATACGTATTTAAAAGCCTATTTCGACCTTGGGAGCTTGTATGAATCCTTGGGAGAAGGCAATTGTGCTATTAAAGTCTATAAAGATTTGGTTAAAACAGATAAAAGTTCCTCCAAGGCATATTCTAAGTTAGGTCATTGCTATGCTAAAAATAATCAGTCAGAGGCAGCGCTTGCTAGCTACAGACAGCAAGTAGCTCTTGAGCCAAATAGCGCGGTTGCTATCCATAACGTTGGTGTTTCATTATGGACGCTTGATAAGGTTGAAGAAGCTATAGTGCAATATAAGAACGCACTAAAAATAAACCCAAACCATCAAGAGGCACTTATTCATATAGGGGTTGCTTTTATGGCCATTAACGACCCTAAGAATGCAATTAAAAATTATAAGAAATGCATTGCAATTAATAGTCAAAATATTGGGGCGCTGTTTAATTACGCAAATGCGTTAAAGGCCTCTAAACAATGGGGCTCTGCGATAAAGTACTATCGAAAAATAATAGAAATTAATAATAAACACGATGCTGCTTACGTAAATTTAGCAGTAGCTTTAAATGCAATTAACAGAGAAGAAGAAGCGTATGAGTATGCAAAAAAAGCGATTGAAATAAACCCACTACGTAAAGAAGCGTTTTCAAATATAGGTAATTATTTTACAAACAAATGTAACCTGAATAAGGCACTTGAGTACTATCATAAAGCTACCGAAATCGATTCAAATTACGTAGGTGCGCTATGGAATGAGTCAATTATTCATTTACTTAAAGGAGACTTTGCAAAAGGTTGGGAGTTGTATAAATGCCGAATGGAGAAAGAAGAGTTTGATACGGTAAAAGCTAGGATGTCTGGTAAGACGTGGAGCGGTGGGTCTATTGGTGGTAAAACTATTCTTTTGCACCACGAGCAGGGTATTGGTGACACATTTCAATTTATCCGTTACGCAAAACTAATTGCAGACATGGGCGCAAAGGTTTTCCTCGACTGCCCATCAAGCATTGCTAAGCTTTTAGAGTCAGCAGACGGTGTTAGTAAGGCTTACTCAAAAGTCGAAAATTTTCCTACCTATGATTACAACTGCCCGTTATTAGATTTGCCAAGTATATTTAAAACGACCCTACAGACCATACCTAATAAGGTTCCGTATTTGTCTGTAGGGGGCGATTTGTCGCCCTGGCTTGAATTGGATAAAAATAAAATAAATATTGGTGTGGTTTGGGCGGGAAATYCCAATCATGCAAAAGAYGCAATYCGYTCKTGTGACTTYAARWTGRTYGAAGATYTRTTTGGCGTTAATAAAAAAGCAATGTTCTATAGYTTRCAGGTTGGYRAAMSAGCSMAAGATTTGCARTTYWCKKMWGRRMTTGGTSKYYATATWGAAGATTTRAGTGANGTTCTYRMYAAMYTYWKYGKTAMSNGCAAGYGTTATYRAKMRKTTAGATYTWGTKATWACRGTKGATACWTCWGTRGCCCAYTTGGCGGGTGCGTTAGGCAAACCAGTGTGGACTCTTTTGCAATTTTCGCCAGATTGGCGKTGGATGATGGATAGAACWGACTCACCTTGGTATCCAASMATGCGTTTRTTTAGGCAGCCGGCATTAGGAGATTGGAATAGTGTATTCAAGAGTGTCAGTAAAGAATTGMGTGRCTTTCAGAAAAGTTAATAATTTCGAAGAGTGTAAAAATGCAAAATGTAAAAAGACCAGCTCCCTTTGTATTACTGTCTTCTAATCACGGAAGCATGATTATTAATCGTAATGATTATCGAATGATTGATAAAGATAGTGGCTATGGCGTTGGCTATCAAATTATGACTAATTCTTGTTTTGATCAAGAAGAAGTTGACCTTGTGTTGGCAATACTTAAATTGCGTCGGAAGTATTTTGGTGATGGCGTCGTGGGCATTGATTGTGGCGCTAATATTGGTGTGCACACAATTGAATGGGCGCGCTTAATGCACAATTGGGGCCATGTGTTTTCATTCGAAGCACAAGAAAAAGTCTTTTACGCAATGGCTGGAAACGTTGCGCTTAACAACTGCTTGAATGTTACTGCACGATGTAATGCAGTAGGCGCATCTGTTGGAGAGATTAAAATTCCTGAACCGGATTATCTTATACCCTCATCATTTGGAAGCTTCGAACTTAAAAAGACATCAACAACTGAATTTATAGGCCAGTCGATTGATTATAATAAAGCGAATAAAGTAGTGTCCCAGATTACCTTAGACTCCCTCAATTTATCACGTATTGATTTAATTAAAGTGGACGTTGAAGGTATGGAAGAGGATGTGTTTCAAGGTGCATCAAACTCAATTACTGAGTGTAAGCCGATATTGCTTGCCGAGGTTATTAAGTCGAATAAAAGTAAATTAGTTAAATATGCTGAGGATAAGGGATATAAAGTATTTCAGATTGGCATTAATATGTTGGCTGTACACAGCGAGGATCCAGTCCTAAATCATATTAAATTGGATGGTACCTCGTTGTCAGTACAGTTAAGTTGAGTGAAGTAAATCACAAAGGTGTATTTTTAAGTGTTTGATTGGTTTGAAATTTATGCCTTGTGCTATAATTAAAAGCATTACGTGAAGCATAATAGATGGGCATGAAAAAAATATTAATAGTTACAATAGTCACTTTCTTATTTATTGGGGCTTCGTTCGCTAACCAAGCTACTGTGGATGTAGTTCAGTCTCAGTCTAAAGGTGTTAACTTAACTGACGAACAGCAAGCTAAAGTGGCGGATGCACAGGGCAACGAGGCTTTAGTTGCGGCTATTTCTGGTTGTAATGCGCATGTTGTGGTTGTACCAATTGTTACTGCTGCGGTTACACAGTCCCCAGCGTTAGTGTTGGATATTGTGTCTGCTGCTATTAATGCGGTACCAGAAAAAGCGACAGAGATAAAAAATGCCGCTGTTGCCATTGTTCCGGCTCAAGCAGAAGCGATTCACACAGCGGCGGCAACCTCGGTAATTGCTGCCTCAAACCATATGTGTGGGCGTATAAATACGCCTCCAAATACGGGCACAACACCCGTTGCTGCTAATAATAATACCGGCAGCCCTAGTTAGGCATTTTGTTGCTTAGCTAGTAGCTACGTCGAAGATACTAAAATTCACGGATTGAAATGAACAAACTCAACTTTTATTCTCGAACGAGTGTTTTTTTAGTATTTGTTTGTTCTACTGCCTCAGTGGCTGTAGACGCACTGCCAATTGATTTTGCAGGTATGAATTTTACGCCGACGCTGATGCTTTCTGAGTCTTACGATGATAATGTGTGGAATGCGCCAACAATCAATGCCAATGGCGAGAGATCGTCTTGGGTAACAAAAATATCCCCCGAGTTTGTTTTAACAGCACAAGATAGGCTGAATGTTTATCAGTTGAGTTATCGCGTAACGCGTGAAGAAGTGCATTCAAGTAGCGGCGATAGTCATACGGATCATAATGCTGCTGTGACGGCTCATTTAGAATTTAATGCTCGCAATCGCTTGGATTTAAAAACAAGTTATGAAGACGTAAAGGCAAGGCGCGATTCTGAAAATAATATTTTTAGGGAGTCGGGTAATGAGTCAGAAAGTTATAACGTTGGGGGTGTTTATGGCTATGGAGCAAACACTGCAAAAGGACAGATAGAAATAAAAGCAAATCGCGGCTCGCTTCGCTATAACAACAACGTTAGTACGGGTTCTATGACGCGTGAAAGTGAGCGTGATGTGACCGAGTTAGGTACGACGCTGTATTACCGAATAGCGCCTAAAACTCGCGTTTTAGCAGAAGTCCAACACCGTGATTATGATTATAAATCCTCAACTAGTCTGTTGGATGGCGATAGTACAATTTATCGTTTAGGCGTGGCGTGGGATGCTACCGCTAAAACATCTGGAGCTATTAGAATTGGAAGAGAGAAAAAGGAATTCGATGCCTCGGGCCTATCGAGTGTAAGTAACCCATCTTGGGATGCGACGATTACATGGCAACCACGAACCTATTCTGCTTTTACTCTATCCACGAGTAGTTTAGTTGAAGAAGGTAGCGCAACAGAAAATCATATAAAGAGAGAGTCTACAAAATTATCGTGGGACCATAGATGGAATAACCGCTTAAGTTCGAATGCCTATTATTCTTTTACCAATCAGGAATATACGGGTAGTACAAACGATTCCCGCGAAGACGATATTAGTAATTTTAGTATAGGTGTTAATTATCAATTTAGGCGTTGGATGGATGTAGGTTTGCAGTATCAGTATTTGGATAATGATTCTAATGACCCTGCTTCTGACTATGATAAAAATATCATCGGAGTTATGGTTACTTTAAGCTTATAGCACCCCTACACTAAAGCTTCTAGAAGGGTGTCGCTACACCCTTTTTTTATGTAACATCGTTTTGTTCCATTTACGTCTATAATTGAACTTTAAGCACAATTTAAGAGAAAAACTAAATGACACCGAGTTCAAAACTATTCGTTCTCTTTTTGTTAATATTTTTGACGTTTGCAAATGCAACAGATGATTCTTCATACCGGTTGGGGTCTGGAGATATCGTTAGCATAAAGGTTTACGGTGAAGAAGAACTAACCTTTGAAAAGGTGTTGTTGACAGACGTGGGAACCATTTCATATCCATTCTTGGGTGAGGTGAGCGCTGAAGGTAAAACGGTAACGCAGCTAGTACAACTTATTACGTTGGGTTTAAAAGATGGCTACTTAATCAACCCCAAAGTAACCGTTAGTATTTATCAATACCGCGACTTTTTTGTTAATGGCGAGGTTAAAAAACCAGGTGGTTACCCTTTTAAGCCAGGCCTAACATTGCGAAAAGCTATCGCGATAGCAGGCGGTTTAACAGAACGCGCCTCAGATAGCGACATGTACATCATAAGGGATAAAGAAGCTGGCCAAAAAACACAAAAAATAAAAATGGATTCAGCCGTTCAGCCTGGTGATATTGTTACGATTGAGCAGAGCTTCTTCTAAAATGGACAACATGAAACAAGGGGCCAAAAACAATTTTATTGAGGATGATATCAACGACGAAGAAATTGATCTTAGGGCGTTATGGGGGACTATTAACCGCTACAAATGGAATATTCTTTCACTGTCTGGAATCGTCGTATTAAGTACCATTTTGTTCGTATTTAGTATGACGCCCATCTACCAAGCCACTGCAACATTACTGATCGAACCTCAAGATAATCAAGTCGTTTCTATTGAGCAAGTTTATAGAATTAATGGTGGATGGGAGTATCTGCCGACTCAATTCGAGTTGTTAAAGTCACGCGAATTGGCAGAAAGAGTGGTACTAGCATTAGATTTACCACACCACGCAATGTTTGACTCTAAAAAACAGCCAGAGCCATTTATTAATTGGGCTTCTTTTGCAAAATATTTGCCATTAACAAGTCCAGAAAACCTTGCTCAATCACCTGCAGAACTAGAAGCGAAACAGTTTGATGCAGTCGTGCGTTCATTTATGGGTACGATTGAGGTAGAGCCAGTCCGAGATACTCAATTGGTAAAGGTGTCGATTGAAATGGCAGACAAAAACTTGGCAACAGCCGCGGCAAATGCGGTGGTTAATGGCTATATCAGTAGCCAGTTAGACGCCAGAATGGGCATGACCCTAACAGCAACCAGTTGGATGAACGAGCGCTTAGTCGAACTAAAAGAACAATTATCTGCATCAGAAGTAACCCTTCAAGCGTTTAGAGAAAAAGAAAACTTGCTTGATTTGCAAGGTGTAACAAGTATTAGCGCGGATGAGTTAATGTTGTCTAGCGCACAATTAGCGAGCGCGCAAAAAGAACGAAGCGCAGCAGAAAGTGAATATCGCCAAGTCCAATCAATGAAAAGTAGTGGTTGGCGGAGTCAAACAACCGTTCCTGCGGTCATCAAAAACCCACTGATACAAGAGTTTAAAACACAAGAAGCGCAAGCGCGAACGAAAGTAGATGAGTTGTCACGACGATATGGCGAAAA
This sequence comes from Cycloclasticus sp., assembly GCA_002733135.1. Lineage (GTDB taxonomy): Bacteria > Pseudomonadota > Gammaproteobacteria > Methylococcales > Cycloclasticaceae > Cycloclasticus. The sequence goes on from NVUJ01000003.1 coordinate 8,373, forward strand.
GCATCCGAGGATGCGTTCCGCGCGTTCAGAACTGAAGACAGCGACAGCAAATCTGCAACAGCAGGTAGACGTAATCGTGTCGAGTATCGAGCGACAATATCAATTAGCGCGTTCAGCAGAACAATCAATAAAGTCCACAGTGGCTTCTAATAAAGGTGATATACAAGCCATAAAACGTAAGGAATTTAAACTTCGAGATCTGCAACGAGAAGTAGACGCAGACCGTTCGTTGTATGACACCTTTTTAACACGGCTAAAAGAAACCTCCGCAACGACTGACGTCGATACGGCAAATGCGCGCGTGGTGGATAAAGCCGTTGTTCCAACATCACCCGTTAAACCCAAAAAGAAATTAATTGTTGCTTTAGCGGGCGTGTTGTCTTTAATGTTAGGCATGGCCCTCGCATTCTTGTTTGAAGCGTTGCACAACACATTTAAAAGCACCGATGAGGTTGAAAACACCCTGCACCTTCCAGTGTTTGGCATATTACCGTTGGTTAAAGATAAAACGGTAGGCGCTATCGCAAAACTAGCAGTTGGGGATCAAGATAAGCCATTTTCTGAATCAATGCGCTCAATCCGTACAGGTGTTGTGTTATCTGGGTTAGATAATCCACATAAAATTATTGTCGTTACCTCGTCAGTGCCTGGCGAGGGAAAAAGCTGTGTAGCATCAAATCTTGCATTTTCATTAGGTCAGATGGAAAAAGTATTACTACTCGATGCCGATATGCGTAAGCCAAGCATCGCCAAAAATTTTGATTTTCAAGTAGGCGCGCCAGGGTTAGCAAATTTAATTGCAGGCACATCAACACTACAAGAGTGTATCCATAGTATTGATGGAATCGATGTAATATCAGCGGGTATTGTTCCACCAAATCCACTTGAACTACTATCAACGAAACGCTTCGTTAACATTATAAAAGGGCTTGATGAGACGTACGATCGTATTATTATCGACTCACCGCCTGTTCAAGCGGTGAGTGATGCGTTGATGTTATCGACCTTTGCTAACGCAATGATTTTCGTCATCAAATCAGACGATACACCGAGACCGATTGCGAAAAAAGCAGTGGGGCAATTATTGCAACACAAAGCGGCGGTAGCAGGTGTCGTTATTAATCAGGTTGATATAGAAAAAGCACAAAAAGACGGGTATAGCTACGGTGGATATTATGATAATTATGGCTATAGCGGTGCTGCAAATACATAAATGATCGACTTACACAGCCATCTCCTGCCGGGTATTGATGATGGCTCGCCAGATATTCAAACATCAATAGAGCTGGCTAGCCTTGCTGTAGAAGACGGCATTACGCATATGGTGTGTACACCACATATTCACGCCGGGCGTTACGAAAACACCTTAGCAACAATACAGTCTGCAAAGATAATATTTGAAGAGGCGTTAAAACAACAAGGCGTCGATCTAAATATAGCGACAGCGGCAGAAGTGCGGTTTGATATTGAACTGATGACCAGTGTAAAGAACGGCGACATTCCTTTGTTAGGTGAGTGGCATGGCAAAAAAGTAATCTTGCTCGAATTCCCCCACGGTGAAATCCCCTTTGCTGCCGAGCGCTTAACATCATGGTTATTAGAGCAAAATATTATCCCAATGATTGCACACCCAGAAAGAAATAAAGGGTTGTTAAAAACACCCTCTAAATTAAATGTGTTTATACAGCAAGGTTGTTTATTGCAAGTAACAGCCGGGGCAGTGGCAGGTGGTTTCGGTGTCCCAGCGCGTGAGTTAGCAACTAAATTACTGGCGCAAGGCCACGTTACCGTATTGGCGACAGATGCTCATAATCAACAGCACCGCCCTCCTGTATTATCTGATGGTGTTGAGGCGGCGGCTCACATCATCGGTCAAGAAAAGGCGTATCAATTAGTGCAACAAAACCCGTGGGAAATTGCGCGCTCGCTTTTTTAGCAGCACATCAAATGCCAAAAAGACCCCGCTTAATTTTATTAATACTTATTGGTATCGTACTGTTGGTAACGTCAAGCAGAATGATGCTAGCAAGTTTTTGGGGTAACCAAGTAAATAGCTTTTTGATTGATTGGGAACAACATGGCGTAGAGCCAGAGTCCGAAGCTTGGCAAGTGGCTTATGAGGCGGCCAATAAAGCCATAACATTGTCCCCAGTTGCCGATGCAGAGTATTACAATTATTTAGGGCGCGTTTGGGAATGGCAGCAATTCACAAAAAAATTTGGTGATTCTACTGCCCAAGCGTCACGCCAAAACGCCCTAATAGCGTATAGGCAAGCCGTAGCGTTAAGGCCGCAATGGCCCTATACTTGGGTAAGTTTGGCCTATACCAAATTACGCCTATTACAAATAGATGAGGAGTTTATGCACGCGTTAAACACAGCTGCCAAATATTCTCCTTGGCGAATAAAAAGTAATAAACGGGTAGCAGAAATAGGCTTGATGGCTTGGTTTGACCTCGATCAAGCAACTAAAAGAACAGTCATAACGGCTATTCAACGAACAGTAAATTTTAATGTCAATGAAGCCCGTTGGCTAGAAAAAAGAGCGACACAAAGCAATCAACTGTTAATTTTGTGTGGCGTAATAGAACAAGAAATGAGAGTGAAATTGAAGGGTTGTGTGCATTGATGCGCACAGAAATTGAATGCCCCTAATGTGATAAAAAAATGGAAGAACTAATACCGCAACAGGCCTATAAACGAGGCCTCACGTTTTGGATTCAATGGATAATTGCGATGGCAGTTGTGTTATTGCTATTGTTTATTCTCGTCTTAAATAAGTCTGGTGAATTTAGTTCGGTGTATCAATTACTAATGGTTATTACCGTGTTAATTGCATTGCCTGTTTATACCCTATGGCAAGTCTACCCCAGCCAAGGCGACTACCTAACAGGTATCAAATTATTGGGCGGCGCGTGGGGCACGGTCATTGTTATATTAGCTGTTATTGGGTTTGCAACTAAAACAGGTGCAGTCTACTCCAGAGAAGTGTTATTAACATGGGGTGTGTTAGCATTTTTTGGGCAAGCCTTATGTTTCGCTGGGTTGCATACATTATCAAGAATTTATTTTTCACAACCAGTCAATAAAACAAAGGTGGCTATTATTGGCGTTGGTGATGTTTCGGCGCAGCTAGAGCAAAAATTAAACAGTAATTCATATGAACAATTGATAGGCGTCATAGCCCATGAGGATGCAGATAATAAAACTGCTCATGTAGCTTCAAATATCATAGGAAGCATCAGTCAACTTAATGAATTAATTCAAACGCATAAAATTTCTAGGCTTTATATAGCACTGCCAATCTCAAATATGGGTCAAGTCAAAAGTATTTATTTTGATTTATTTGAATTGAATGTTGATGTGATATGGATGCCTGATTTACAGGGCATGATGCTACTTAATAACTCCATTTCAGATTTAGCGGGTATGCCTGCAATACATTTGAATGAAAGTCCATTAACCGCAAACAAGATGTCCGGGCTACTTAAAAACACCATGGATAAACTATTGTCTGTAGTCGCTGTTCTAGTGCTAAGCCCGCTCATGCTAATGGTCTGTCTTGGGGTTAAATTAAGCTCCCTTGGGCCAATAATATTTAAGCAAAAAAGGCACGGTTGGAACGGTAAAGTCATTGAAATATGGAAATTTCGTAGTATGACAGTTCATGACGATAACGAAGTGAAACAGGCCGTTCAAAACGATAGTCGTGTTACTTCGTTTGGCCGCTTTATTCGCTGTACATCGATAGACGAATTACCACAGTTTTTTAATGTGCTCATGGGCGACATGTCCTTAGTTGGCCCCCGCCCGCATGCCTTAGAACATAATGATTATTACACTGGAAGAATAGACGCCTATATGGCGCGCCACCGAATTAAACCTGGCATAACAGGGTTAGCCCAAATCAATGGTTTTAGAGGCGAAACAGAAACAATAGAGCAAATGAAAGAGCGAGTAGACTATGACCTACGGTACATTAACAATTGGTCAATAGGGCTAGATATAAGCATCTTACTAAAGACACCGTTGTCGTTATTGTCGAAAGATATTTATTAAAATGAAAAAAAAACCCAGAAAAATTGCATACATAGTTTCAGCGGGCAATGGGCTTGAGTCCTTTGTCTTTAGAGAAATAGACTATCTAGTAGAACAAGGTATTGATCTAAGTATATATGCTACGAAATATAAAGCTGGAGACGTCTATACACCTAAAGAATTTTGGGTTACATACTATATTTCGGCGTCTAAAATAACCGTACTTCCTATAATATTATCTGGCTTGATTACGCAGTTCAGATTGATTCCAAAAGCGTTAAAGACTAAAAGTTTTGTAGATCTTGTTCTAGCAATTTATTTTAGTTTTTACATGAAAAAAAATAAGATAGAACAAATTCATTGTCACTTTGGGGATCATAAATTATTCGTTGGTTATTACTGCCAGAAAATTTTAGGTTTGCCTCTGAGTGTGACAATTCATTCGCATGAATTACATGTGAATCCGAATGAGAGAATGTTTCAAATAGCACTGCAATCATGTAATCGGGTTTTTGTAATATCGCAATTGGCGAAAGATATAATTACTAATAGATATGGTGTTTCTAAGAAAAAAGTTTTGCTATCTAAATTATGGGTAGATGATAGTGAGTGGCGGCCAGAAAAACCATGCAGGGTCCTTACGGTAGCTAGATTCCAACCACAAAAAGGATTTTCTGACTTACTTGAAGCCGCAAAAATATTGCGGGATATAGATATCGAATTCGTGATAGTTGGTTATGGCCCTCTTGATGTGAAAAAGATTGCGACAGAGAAAGGAGTTGGTAGTAAAGTGGTGTTTTTTGATAAATTAGACTGCAAGCAACTCCAGTTTTTATATCAAAATGTTGATATTTATTGTTTGCCTTCCATTACTCATTCTGAGCAAGGCAGAGAGGGGATACCTGTAGTATTGATGGAAGCTATGGCTTCAGGATTGCCTGTTGTTGCAACAAACTGTGGTGCTGTCCATGAAATTGTCACTACAAAGATTGTGGAAGAGTCATCTCCATCTCAACTCGCAAGTGCGATCTTAGAATACGCAAATAGTAAAGAGCTAAGAATAAAAGATGGAGAGAAGAATAGAGATAAGGTAAAACATGATTTTTCAACAATCAATATCGAGCGCTTTTTAAGTAATCTACTTACTAAGTAGCGTTTTATCCGGATGAATAAGGTGCTTTAATGAAGAGCATAGCGATAATTTGTTTTGACTTTCATGCCACGCATATTCGAAGTCAACCTTGGCATATGGCTCATGGGCTAGCTAAGGGGTTAAAAAAAGAAAGCTTTAACGTAAAATTATTTACTGATGTTGAAGATGTTCCTGATACAGACTACCCAATACAATCAGTAAAAGCACTTTTTCATAGGTCCCAACCAAGTTCTTGGTTGCTGAATGCTTTGAATGATTATCAACCGAGTTCAATATTTGTATTTATTGGAAGTCACGAGCTTTTGACACCTAAAAGATTTCATTTACTAGGTGCTGTTCAGTTAGTTATATGTAATGCGCGATTTACATTGTCAGAGTTGTTTCGTATATCAGCAAGTGATTATTGGGCTGAGTGGACGTTGCTTATTCGACCCTTGTTAGCAAGTTTAATTCCTAGTTGGGTATTGAGGTATGGATTTAGAAAGTCAGGAGCGGAAAATCTTGTGTACGTGAGCGTTGCAGCGCAACAACGATACAGTAATTTGGGGCTGCCAAAGGGTACAGTGCTAATTCCAGCGGTGGATAAAGAACATTATCAGGTGAATTATGAGCATCCCAAAGCTGTGGGTGCTGAGAGAGTTATTTGCTATTTTGGACCGCCCCTGCAGCTGAGGGGTGTCAATTTAACAATTGGGGCCTTCGAAGTTGCTGCAGAAAAAGAGAGGAATCTTCGCTTGAAATTGCTGCTTCGATTAAATGGAGAGCCTTACACCAAGGCTAAATTCGACAACTTATCTAAAAAAGCATCTCAAAGTAAATACTCAGATAGGATTGAAGTGGTGGCTAAACACATGTCAGCATCTGAGTTAAAGGCAGAGTTACAACATGTTGATGTTTTCTTACTGCCTTTTAAGCTTACGGTCTCAGACTCGCCATTGGTCACTATTGAAGCTGGACTCGCTGGGAAACCCATTGTGGCCTTGAAAACACCGGGGGTGGATGAGTTCATAAAAATATTTGGAGGAGTCTCTGTGCCAAATGCAGGTGATTTGGGGGAGGGAATACTTAAAGCGTTAACAATTAACACGCGGATAAATGATGCAGAGCAGTGGGTTGATTGGTCTTCCAGTGTTAAACCCTTGATTGATAAACTGTTGCATGAATAAGCCACAGAATATTTGTTTATTAGGTGTGGATGGCAGTGGGAAAACAGCGCTAGCAACAGCCTACCTTAAAAGATTAAATAAAACTGGGGAGCCTGCCGTTCATGTTTGGAGCAGATATAGGAATTATCTTTCCAAACCTTTCTTAGGTGTAATGAGGTTGACGGGTCATAACAGAAAAGAAATGATTGACGGTGTAAAGATTGGGTTTCATGACTTTTCAGAAAACAGGTTTATTGCTTATTCTTTTTTAATGTTCCAATGGCTCGATCAAGTTATTGATATTGTTTATCGTTTTAGAAGAAGGCGTGGGAATATTGTTTGTGATAGGTGCGTAATCGATACATTGGTCGACTTATGCGTGGACACAGGTATGGATGGTTATATTTTTGGGCGTTATGGGAAATCTCTAATAACTCTTATGCCTAAAGGTACAGTGTATTTTATTGTAAATCGTAACAAAAGCTTAGTTTTTAATAGCCGCCCTGATGTAAGAGCAGATAAAAATTATGATAGGCGTATTAAGCTTTATTCGCGAGCAGCCAAAATATTTGGATTAATTTTTCTAGATAACGATGGTTCTATTGAATACTCAATAGAGCAAATTGTTAAACAAGTGGATTAAGAATGACGATATATGTTTTTTATAATAATGACCCGCTTGCAAGTGATCAAGGTGGAGGTGCAGAGCATCTTAGAGGGATTTATAGAGCGCTTAACCGCACTGATAAATCTTTTAAATTGGTATCATCTAAAATGCAAGATAAGTATGACTCTAAGGATGTTGAATATATATCTAACGGTGCAAATATAATGTTGTTTTTTATGGCTATGTTTGTTTGGTTCTTTAAGAACAAGTCAAGTTTAACTGAATCTGATGTATTTCACTTTCATAGGAACTATACCGTTTGGCCAAAATTCTTAGTTATTGGTAAAAGAGGGAAAACGATAATTACCTATCATAATCATACGGGGAAGATTCTAGAGGATTGGTTTGGGGGTTGGGTAGCAAGTGTGGTTCGTAATATTATGTTGCGTTTCGAACGGTCGGCAGTGTCGCTAGTAGATAGAGTGATATTTGTTTCAGATGGAGTGCGGCAACAACTTAAGAGAGAAGTTATTCGAAGTAACTACAATAAAACAGTAGTAATTCCGGCTGCTTTTGATTCTTCTGCTTTTGAAGGTTGTTCTACTGCTGAAGCTGAATTGGCTAACAGAATTGTGGTAATAGGCCGTTTAGCCAGTATTAAAAACTTTAATCTAGCCATTGAAACTTTAGAATTTCTTTGTGCAGAAGGGCATCAATATTATCTTACTATTGTTGGTGATGGTGAGTTGCGCGATGAGCTAGAGAAAAAAGTGGGCGCTAGTAAATTTAAAGAAAATATTATTATGTACGGTTTGGCAGAGCATAGCGAAATTAGAGAAATTATAGCTAAACATGGAATAGTGATGGTTAGCAGTAAATTTGAAGCATCCCCGACAATTGTAAAAGAAGGAATTGCCTCAATGCGTCCAATTGTCACAACCGATGTAGGTGATGTGGATTTGTGGATAAAAGAGGGTGTTAATGGCTACATTTGTAATCATACCGCGGAATCTCTGGGCTCTGCTATTAAGCAAGCATCTAATTTAATACTCGAAGGAGGTTACAAACAATCAGTTGATTTAAATGAATTTTCTGAGTTGACAATCATGAATAAACTTATAGAGCAATATACGTTCTAATTTTATTTTTTATATCTTTTAATGTGATGCGAGTGTCAACCGTGAAAATAAATACTAAGTTACTAAATTTATTTAATATGGGGAGTGGTCGAGTTATGCAGGCGCTACTTTCTTTTTTGATTGTGACAGTGCTTGCAAGAGAGTTAGGTCCAGATCAGTTGGGAATATATTCAATTGTGTTAGCTATATTTGCTTATGGCTCGCATGTCAGTGAATTTGGTATGCGTTCGATTGTCATACGGGATGGGAATTTACCAAATAAAAAGATACATAGTGAAGCAGGCCTGTATATTTGTCTGAGACTAATTACAGCAACTTTAGTGAGTGTCTCTACTTATTTTGTAGGCGTGATCTTTTTCCCTGAATACGCAGTACTTGCTGGGTTGGTAATGATCAGTACGTTCTTTATCGCTATGCAACTTGATTGGCTGTTGCTTGTTTCAAAACGATATTTGGCGGCTTCATGGGTGCTCGTTATACGCCCAATATTTTATTTAGCAGCCGTGTTGTTACTAGTATGGTTTGAACAGGTAAGCTTAATAATGTTGATACTAGCATTTGTTTCATCATGGGGGGCCCTAGCTATATTCTCATGGATTATAGTGGGCCAATCAGTCCCAAAATTCACAAGAGCTGGCTTACTAAATAAAAAGGGTCTGCGTCTTCTGAAAGAAGGATATCCTATTCTTGGTGTGGCTTTAGTAGGGCAGGCAATACAAAGTGCTGATTTAATATGGATTGGCGGTGTTTACGGAGTTGTAGATGCAGGACATTATTATGTGGCTAGTGCAATAATTGTTGCTGCTATGGTGTTTGCTAACGCTATGACTCAAATATCGTTGGGTGAGATGTCAAAATACATAGATGATAAAGGTGCGTTTTCCAAACAGTTAAAATCGGATATAAGTTTGATTTTATGGGTAGGGGTCTTTATTTCTATCGGTTTGATTTATATTATTAGTCCACTGATTCCGATGGTTTTCGGTTATGAGTACAAAGTATCTGGTGACTTAATAGTATATTTTGTACCGTATTTTTTTTTAAGCCATGTGACGGGTATTTTGTATTCGAGCATCATTGTTATTGGCAAACAAAAGCAGTTACTTAGAATAAATATCGTCCGTGCATTTTTACTATTAAGCGGGTTATTCATAGTGTCATATAGTGATAATCTTGGATATATAGCCTTGATGAAGGCGCTTGTTGAGCTCGTGATTGTCATAGTTATTCGGCAATATTACTCGTATGGATATCTAAGAGGGATATTAGGAGCTATCTTTTGGCCAGGACTTATAGTTGCTATTGGTATCGGGTTAAGGGGTCTTGGTGATTATAATGTTTCTTAAACAAAGGAATTTCGTATATTATTTCTGGCTGTTACTATTTATATTGCCTGCATTTTTCCCGCAATATTTATTGGAAAACTTTGAGCTAAGGAGTCTGGCTTTAGCCATTTTTTTTGTGCCAGTTGGTGTGTTCGTTCTTACTTCATTTTTTACGGGTTGGGCGGTATGGCGTTCACATAGGGTAATCTTATTAATGATTTCATCTGCTCTAGCAATTATTTTTATATTAGATTTTTTTGATGGAGAAATATATTTAAAAGGGTATAAGGTCTTAATACTTTTATTAATTCCCTTCGTTGTGTGTAAGTATTCAGAGCGATTTGATTCAGATACTGTGTGTAAGTTAATTTGGTATTTGTTTTTGACTTACATAGTGCTTACATTCTCAAGTTACTTGGCAGGCCATTCTCGAGAAGTCATTGTAGGGACGTTATATAAAAGACTAGATATTACCGGCTCACTCACAGCACATGCTGTTTTGTGCTCCTTATTTATCATGTTCACCTTGGCTTGGTTCAACACAGCAAAGTATATTGCCCCCCGATGGTTCATGCTGTGCATGTTGTTCGTAGCGTTATATATGTTGTTTAAAACAGGGAACAGACAATCGTTATTGGTCCTTTTTATTTTTGGTTTTGTATATACGTTAGCTTTTCCAAAGAAATTGCAATCTATTCTATACGCTTCATATGGATTGATGGGAATGGCGGGTGTTTTTTTTATGTACACAATCTTTATAGATTCGAATTTATTTTATAGATTATTTCTTTTAGACGAAAGAGGTTTTAGTTCTGGAAGACAAGAGGCAATCATTTATTGGATATCCCAAGTTGAGAATGTGTTTACTGGTCTGGGCTTAGGGAATACAGCTGAATTCCTTGTAAATCTGCGAGGTGAACTTTATACGTATGAGAATTTCCCCCATAATGAGTTAATTCGCTTCTACGTGGAGGGCGGTATTTTTGGATTGCTGTTTATCCTTTTGTTGTTAGGGTACTTCTTTTATTGGAGTTATGTAGTAATAAAATTTGATAAAAATAGAATGCGAGTACTATATGTAACGGCAGTTTTTTCTACGGTATTTATTAGTTCGGTTCTAGATAATTTGATTTTTGATATGTATAAGTCAAACGCTTATTTAATGATCATACTAATGATGTGGTCTTTTTATAAGAGGGACACAGAAGAGGCTAAAAGAGGTCGTCAAAGTGACTAGCATTCAGCCAAAAAAAAAGAAAGAATTTGGCTGGATTCCTAAGTCACCTCTTTTGTTGAAGGCAATGCAGAGCAACGCGGGCATATTAATAATCAATTGGGCATTTCAAGGAATGCGAGGAATGCAGAGCAAAGAACTATCTTTCAGAATTATTCTAGAATTGATTATGGGAACTTTGTTTTATGCGATGATTTTTGGTTCGAAACTTGATGTTGGTGGGGCTTTGTTGCTTTCCCTTTTTATGGCACATTCGGTAAATTGGCTCTTAAATACTCATTTGTGGGTTTGTATTCGTTACATGAAGTTTTATAGGCGTGACCCAGATGCTTTACGTGATTTTTTGTGTAGAGTGTCTGGAGAAATAGAGCGAAAGCGGTGGCTTAAAGAAGCGGTGTGTATCGGTTCTATAGGTGATAAAGAAGACGTGACTTCGTGGCGGTCAGACATCGATTTAAGACTTTTTTTCAAACTAGGATTAATGAATTATTTAAGGTTAAATTTTTACTTAATTTATCTACGCACTAAAGCATTGTTTCTTATAATTCCACTTGATTTATATGCGTACAATGACATTGAGTACCTTAAAAATTTTAAAAAAAACGAGGGCATGTTACTCATTAAAGACGAGCAAGGGGCTATTACTCAAATGTATCCTGAAAAGCTAGTGAGCACTCGGAATGAATAATTGTAATCAAGCTGAAAATAGAAAAGTTTGTTTGGCGTACTCTGCAGGCGGTCATTACGCAGAATTAATTAAAGCCTTAGATGGAGTTGAATTTTCAAATGTATACCATGTAACTTTCGATTCGGGGCATTTTAATAAAGAACATGGGTGTAATAGATTTTTTCTTACTCACCCTAGAAAAAAAGTTGGAAGAACGTTATTAAATGCAATTGAAGCATTACGTTTGCTTTATAAACAACGACCTAAAATCATCATATCTACAGGGGCTGACGTAACTGTCCCAACAATTATCTTAGGAAAGCTGTTATTTGGTTGTAAGGTTATTTTTATTGAATCTGCTGGCGATATTACTCCTACGCTCACTGGGAAAATTGTATATAGGTTTTGCGACTTGTTTATTGTGCAATGGTTAGAGCATAAGAAACATTATCCAAATGCTGTTCTATGTGAAGGTCTCCTGTTGTGATCTACTTGACAGTAGGTACATATCCGCTTGGGTTTGATCGATTGGTGATGGCGGTTGATGAAATGTGCTGTAGGCATGGAGTTGAATGTGTCGCTCAAATATCTGGCGGTAAATATAAGCCTAAACACATGGCGTACCAAAAGTTCTATTCTATCGATAAGCAGTCAGCTTATATTGAAAAAAGTCAATTTGTAATTACACATGGTGGTTTTGGTGTGATTGGTGATGTACTTTGTAAAGGTAAGCCTTTGTTAGTTTTTCCAAGGCCTCCCGAAGAAGGCCCTAATGACCAAAGGCCAGTTGTGAAACGACTGTATGAACGGTATGGGTTTTGTGTAAGTAATAACCTCGAAGAGTTCAGCAGCCATTTTGTTGCGATGCTGAATGATGATAGTGGTAGGCGTGAATATCTCCTAGAAACGAATGTACCTGCGATTATTGGCGATTTTCTAAATCAAATATGAGCTTGTTGTAGCAAGGGTGTTAAATGGCTGAGCTAGAAACTATATCTATCATAATTGTGGACTTCTTCAAGGCGGGCAGGGTTGTTGACAATGTTAAGGGCGCGTTGTCACAAAAAGGTGCTTTTGAATTAGAAGTAATAGTTATAGATAACTCGTGTGATAAAGATAATCGAAATAAGTTGCAAAATTTGGTTGAGCTGTCCGATGTAACTGTCATTTTTAATGATGCGAATGTAGGTTATGTGGAAGCATGTAACCAAGGGTTTGATTTAGGTTCTGGTGAGTACATTTTCTTGGTTAATCCAGATATTGTATGGAAGAGTAACGATATTATTTCGGATATTATTTCTACCTTTAATGAGGCTAAAGATATTGGCGTTATCGGTGTTCGTCAAGAAAATGATGATGGGTCCACACCAGAAATTGTGAGACGGTTTCCTAATATTGTTGCACAGATTTCCCGTAGAACATTCCTTCGTCGTTTGCCCTGGTTTGAAAGCAGAACAGCTGAATATGAGGTGGTAGATTTTGATTACTCAATATCTACAGATGTTGATTGGGTACAATCCTCATTTATGTGTGTTAAACGAAATGTTTGGCTTGATGTTAATGGTTTAGATTCGCGATTCTTTTTGTTTATGGCTGATCCAGATATTTGTTATCAAACTTGGCTAAAAGGTTACCGTGTATTTTATCAAGCGGATATTCTTGTAGGGGCAGATGGTAAGCGTTGTAGCGCAGGTGGGTTGGGCGAATTTTTTACTAACCAAGCTATTCGATATCACCTTCGTGATGCAATTCATTATCAGTTAAAATACTTATTTAAAGCAAAAACTCGTTCGAAAATAAATTTGATTAGTGATTGTTGAGCGCTTATATAGTAAACAGACCCGGGTGTTGTAAAGGAAATTATGCGCATCGGTGGTAATTTAAAAAAATATAAAAGAGGGCTTATGAAAGGGATAGTATTAGCTGGAGGAAGTGGAACGCGTTTGTACCCAATTACGCGTGGTGTTTCTAAACAATTGGTGCCACTTTACGATAAGCCGATGATTTATTACCCAATATCTGTATTGATGTTGGCGGGTATCACTGACATTCTCATTATTACGACACCTGAAGACCAAAGTAACTTCCAACGTTTGTTAGGCGACGGTGCGGAATTGGGCGTGCAATTTAATTATGTGGTGCAGCCTTCTCCAGATGGTTTGGCACAGGCATTTATTTTGGGTGAAGAGTTTATTGGCGAAGATGACGTGTGTTTGGTGTTGGGTGATAATATTTATCACGGCCATGATTTAACGCGCTTGTTCGCTAAGGCCGTGAGTAACGTCAGCGAACAAGGTTGCGCGACAGTGTTTGGCTATCGCGTTGCTGATCCAGAGCGCTATGGTGTGGTGGAGTTTGACAGCAAAGGTAAAGCCATTAGCCTAGCTGAAAAGCCTAAACAACCAAAGAGTAATTATGCAGTAACTGGGTTGTATTTTTACCCTAATGATGTGATTAAAAAAGCCAAAGAGGTAGTGCCGTCTGAGCGGGGTGAATTAGAGATTACCTCAGTTAATCAATTGTATTTAGACGAACAACGTTTAAAGGTGGAGCTGATGGGGCGTGGTTATGCTTGGTTAGATACAGGTACACACGAAAGCCTTTTGGAGGCGGCACAATTTATTGAGATTATAGAAAAGCGTCAAGGTTTAAAAGTAGCTTGTTTGGAGGAAATTGCGTTTGAGCAAGGTTATATCTCTAGAGAACAATTGATTGAACTTGCGCAACCGTTAGTTAAAAACCAATACGGACAGTACCTGTTGAGGTGTGCTGAAGAAGGGCGTTAAGTGCAGTTTATAAAACAATCAATTGCTGATATTTTAGTTATTGAGCCAACAGTTCATGGTGATTCGCGTGGGTATTTTGTAGAAACGTTTCGACAAGATTTGCTTGATAAGGCCTTGGGTTATACGGTTAGCTTTGTGCAGGATAACGAGTCAAAATCGTCGAAAGGGGTTTTAAGAGGCTTGCACTTTCAATTAGCGCCCCACGCGCAAAGTAAATTAGTAAGGGTGGTAGACGGCAGCGTTTTGGATGTGTCTGTGGACATTCGCGTGGGAAGCCCAAGCTTCGGTCAGCACGTTGCTATTGAACTTTCGGCTGACAATAAGCGCCAGATTTTTGTACCGCGCGGCTTTGCACATGGCTTTGTGGTGCTCAGTGAGAACGCTACGTTTGCTTACAAGGTTGATAATTACTATTCACCTGAATGTGATCGTGGTTTAGCCTTTGATGACGAGCAATTAAATATAGATTGGCGATTAGGTAAGGATGAATTGCTGTTATCTGATAAGGATGCAAAGCAACCTTCGTTTGCAGATCTGCCTGAGTGTTTTAATATCACACAAAATTACTATGAGTGAGATTAGTTCGATATTAGTAACGGGCGGTAGTGGGCAACTCGGCCAGTCTATACGACGTTTGATTACGAAAAATGCGGATTACAAGGTCTCATTTCCAAAGCGCCAACAGTTAAACCTTGAAGACTCACAAAGCATTAGAGACTATTTTAATCAGCATACAGTTGATTTGATTATTAATTGTGCCGCATACACGGCAGTTGATAAGGCAGAGTCTGAACCGGAGCAAGCCGACCAATTAAATCATTTAGCCGTTAAGCGGCTGGCAAAAATGGCTGTTGAGCAAAATGCCAAGCTGATTCATATTTCAACGGATTATGTGTTTGCAGGTATCAGTTGTAAGCCTTATGTAGAATCTGATGATGTGGCCCCACAAGGCGTGTATGGTTTAACGAAACTTAAGGGAGAGCAGGCGATACTTTCCATCATGCCCGATAATGCCGTTATTATCCGCACAAGCTGGCTGTATTCTGAATTCGGCAATAATTTTGTTAAAACGATGCTGAAGCTAGGCGAGCAAAGAAATGAGTTAAATGTCGTATCTGACCAATTAGGTACGCCGACTTATGCAGGTGATTTAGCCCAAGCGATTATTTGTATTGTGCAAAGTGAAGCGTTTAACCAAACAAACTTTAAAAGCAGTATTTACCACTACAGTAATGAAGGCGTGTGCAGTTGGTATGATTTTGCTAAGACTATATTTGAATTAAGTGGCATTGATTGTTCTGTTAGTCCTATTGCAAGCAAAGACTACCCAACGCTTGCAAAGCGCCCGAATTACAACGTGCTAAACAAAGCTAAAATAAAACAAGCGTACGCATTGGATGTGCCTTACTGGAAGGAGTCTTTGCAGAGTTGCTTACGGGCGATTCAGGGGAAAGCATCATGAAAACAATATTGCTAACGGGTGGGGCTGGTTTTATTGGCTCAGCCGTTATACGGCACCTTATTAATGACACAAATGCTACGGTTATTAATGTAGATAAGTTGACCTATGCAGGTAACTTAGAGTCTCTTGCGCTTGTAAGTGATAGTGAGCGGTATACGTTTGAGCAAGTTGATATTTGTGATGCCGCTGAGATTAAACGGGTGTTAAATCAGCATCAGCCCGACATAATGATGCACCTAGCGGCGGAATCGCACGTGGATCGCTCTATCGATGGGCCAGGTGAATTTATTCAGACCAATATTGTGGGCACTTATAACTTGCTAGAGCAGGCAAGGCATTATTGGGCCGCATTAAATGGCGATAAAAAGGCTAGTTTTAGATTCCATCATATTTCAACTGATGAGGTGTATGGCGATTTAGAAGGCACTGATGATTTGTTTACCGAGGAAACGCCCTACGCGCCCAGCTCGCCCTATTCTGCCAGTAAAGCGAGCTCAGACCACCTAGTAAGGGCTTGGCAACGCACCTATAACTTTCCAGCGGTCATTACTAACTGTTCTAATAACTACGGCCCTTATCATTTTCCCGAGAAATTAATTCCGTTGATGGTTTTAAATGCCTTAGCGGGAAAGCCATTGCCCGTTTATGGCAAAGGGCATCAAATTCGTGATTGGTTATACGTAGATGACCACGCTCGCGCATTAGTAAAAGTAGCAACAGATGGCGCGTTGAATGAAACATATAATATTGGTGGGCATAATGAAATGCAGAATATCGATGTTGTACGAACCATTTGCGATTTATTAGAAGAACTGGTTCCCAACAAGCCTGCAGGAGTGATGGCCTATCGGGATTTAATCACCTACGTAACAGATCGAGCTGGGCATGATGTACGATATGCGATTGATGCCAGTAAAATACAGAAAGAACTGGGTTGGATGCCCCACGAAACCTTTGACAGTGGCATTCGCAAAACGGTGAAATGGTATTTAGCTAATCAGCAGTGGTGTCAGCATGTGCAAGACGGTAGCTACCATAAATAGGTAAAGTGATGGCTTGTTACCTCGACCTTGCCAACGTAATGAATTTCTATGAATAAACTACCGCTCGATAATAGTTATGCTTTGCTAATGGTTTTTTTGGCGCCACAAAAAACCGAGGCAAGGTTGTTACAGATACAGCAAGCAGCGGAAAATAATCAGATTGTTTGGGAAGAGCTGCTTTATCAGGCAAATATTCAATTATGTACCCCTCTTTGGTTTAGCCAGTTACGTAAAGACGGTTTGCTAGAGCTATTGCCTAGCGACCTTGTTGAATACATATCGGAAATTTATAACGCCAATGAAGAGCGGAATATTCAAATGCGTTTGGCACTTATTGAATTGTTGTCTGCTCTCAATGCAGCATCTATTGATTCTATACTTCTAAAGGGGGCGTCTACATTTTGCGATAACTTGTATGGTGATTTAGGTAGCCGTGTAATGGGAGATTTAGATGTGCTAGTGCCCGCTGATAAGGTTGAACAAAGCCAACTGATTTTAGACAAATTAGGTTACGTTGCCATACCTAATAAGGGCATGGAGCTTGAAGGGCTGCCAACTGATGTCAGACACCATCAGTTGCTTCAACATTACATTCCTAATACGCCCGTGGTGGTTGAGATTCACTTTAAATTGTCTTATGCAATGGTGGGGCGCATGTTGCCTGTTGAGACTGCGTGGAAAAACAGAGTGACGGTATGTTTACAAACGGAGGCTACGTCAGTCCTTTCACCAAGTGATAAGTTAATACTCAATACAGGCCATGCTTTAGTGCCCCACCGTGAGTACATTAGGGGATATATATCACTGCTTCAATTAACGGAATTTACAAATCTTACTGTGCGTTATGGTGATGAAATCTCAAAGCGTGAATGGCTGGCAGTGGCTGCTAAGTTTGGTTTATCGGTGGCGTTTGCCACGTATGCTATGTTGTCTAGCCGATACATGGACGGGGACTTTGTGCGTTCTGAGGGGTCACTAACCTTTAATGAGAAACGAATTCTTTTTCTGGGGCGCTATCTCGAGAAGGTAGGGATTGGTGCTACACCTCTTGTTTTAAGGGGTAGGAATTTATTTTATCAAGGGTTGTATCTATTGAAGCTACCTTTTTGGGTATGGATAAACCCATGCTATGTCGAGGGTTGGAAAAACTTGCCTGCAAGGCTAAGACTGCTTTTTGTGAAGCTGCTCAGTTTTAAGAGCTGGGGTAAGGTCTGATGCTTTCTTGGCTACGCAATGCTATTTAGTGCATTCATGGCGTCATTAATATCCGAATACTGTAACGAGTAACACGGTAATTGTTCCACTAGTGTCACGATGGATCTTATATCGTCATCATTGAGTGGTCGCCCAGATGAGCCGCATTGAAGTAATATTTTAAGGGCGTTTTGTTTATCGATAGACTCAAATAGACACGGCTTATTCTGTTGATATGTCGGAAATACAATGGCATTAATGGTGATGTTTTCTTCTATTTCCACGGGTGACTTTTTTATTGGCATGTAACGCACCCATTTTTCATCTAAACGATGGTGTTGCATGGTTGATTTTAACGTTGGGTAGTAGCCAGATAAAAAGGGTACTGAGCCACCTTTAATGCAAATTGGGAAAGGGTGGGGAATAAGCCGTTGAGTAGCTGTATCAATAATGGCGAGTTCATCTGTATGGCACCGCCATTTTTGCGTAGATAAGACAGCAGCCAGTGTGCTTTTGCCTGAGCCAGCTTCAGCCGGAAACAGCAATGTTTGACCTGTTGTTGCTGATAATGCCGCTGAGTGAAACATTAAGGGTGGGTTGTTTAATTTAGCTTGTGCGCTGTAGCTGGTCTCAAAAAGAATGCCAAATAAATTAGGAATAACACCCTTAAGCGGTACGTTTTTTGATACGCATACATAATCGATATAAATATAGAATTGTTCATTGCCGGGGTATTTAGATGCACAGCAAGTAATAATACTTTTGGGTTTTGAGTCTTTAGCGAGGGGGATAAAAGAATCAAAAATACGTAAAAATTCTCGCTTTAGAACAATCGATTCGATAGCGATACCGAATGCTTGCGAATCGATCTGTAGAAAAATGTCAGGTAGTAAGGCCTTGTTAGCAATGAGCTTTTTGGCGGGGCTAATAGGGGTTATAAACGACTCGTAGTTAGGCTCCGTAGGAAGTTGTAGTTGGCTTTTCTCAAAAGAATCAAAGAAGCTGTCGATGTCACCTTTAGCTGTAGCTAAAGAGACAGACATTTGTTTTGCATAAAGATTGGCTAGCTCTTCGTGTGTCGCCACTTCGAATGAATTGCACCATAGGAAAGATGCGGACTGGTTTAATGCTACGACGGTTTGGTTTGCTTCATTAAAAAGTATGGGCCCATCCGAGAACGGATGAAAAGTAAAATATTCATACGCTTCTTTTAATTTAAGAAAAGACAATTAACTAATTCGAGGCGTTTATTATTAAAGAATTTATTGCATTGCGATGCTTAGAGTTTTATATTTTGGCGTATGCACAATGTATTACTCTTACTCAATGAATAATAATCAACTAACAGTTGGGGTGGCCAGGTGATGACGTTGGGCAGTTTTTATGGGATGCCATTGCCGATTCGCTATGAAGGATTAAGGACGTAATAGCTGGAGTAGCATAAACGGCGTATTTACTTTTTCTTAAAAATTCGCGACGTGACTCACAGTCAGTAGCTTGAGGTGTTTCCTTTATTTTATTTTCCATTTTTAAGCCTTTTGCTTTTTCCATCTGCATTATCCTTATACTCCTTGCTCTTCTTATTCTAGTGGAAAATGTTAAGAGTGTGTGTATTTTTAAGACCAAATCAGAATAAATAACCGTGATGCACATCACTTTTTGGCATAAAAGGTAAAAAAATAAATTATTTTGGGTGGATTCATTTGTTGGCATGTAATATATCGTCTTCTTTTAACAAACCAGTCACACGGATCATATAAGCCAAATTAAACCATGACTTTTACTCATTCAAAATCAAGCCAACTTTTGGCTAATGCTGCGCTAGTACTGTTGGTATGGGTAACGTTGCCGCTGGGTAGTAATCGGCCTTGGTCGGCCATGTTGTTTGTGATGTTGGTGTCGATGCTATCTGGGGTGTGGGCTTGGATGGCGTGTCGGCAACCAGCCCATAAAGCTTCTCAAAAGCAAGTATTTACGCTAGCAAAACCTTTGTTTGTACTGTTATTAGTCACCCAGCTTTGGGTGTGCGTACAGTGGTTAATGGGCTTAAGCGAAGATAGTGCTAGAACCTTTTATTACCTGCTGCTCGGTTGTGCTTATTGTTTGTTATATTTATTGATAGTTAATTTATTTACCACCCGTAAACGGCTCACTTTATTACTGTCGACGTTAATTATTAGTGGCGCATTTCAGGGGTTTTACGGCTCGCTGATGACGCTGTCGGGTATTGAGTGGGGTTTTTTTGTAGAGAAAGAGCATTATCGAGGACTGGCTACGGGTACTTTTGTTAACCGTAATCACTTGGCGGGTTATTTGGAAATGACCATCGCTTGTAGCATCGGTTTGCTGCTGGCGTTTAGAACGGGGCAAGCCTTAACCTTGCGCAACACCATTGAATTGCTGATGGGGCCGAAGGTGAAAATACGTTTGGCTTTACTGATGATGGTTATTGCGCTGGTGTTGACGCATTCGCGAATGGGCAACACGGCCTTTTTTAGTAGTTTGTTGTTGGTGGGTGGTTTATTTGTGCTGACTAATAAGCGTCATAGAAAGCGAAACAGCCTTATTTTTATTAGTATTATTTTGATTGACCTATTGGTTATCAGCCAATATTTTGGTTTGGATCAACTAAAAGAGCGCTTAGTGAATACGCGAATTAGCGATCAAGTGGTGAATGGCGAGGTGGTGCAAAAAGATAATATTGTGCGAGATGATATTGTGGTGTCTGCCTTACCCATGATTAAGCAACGCCCTTTTGTGGGTTATGGCGCAGGTTCGTTCGAGTCTACGTATCAACAATATGCGGGTGATCATATACGCATTCATTTAGACCATGCGCATAACGACTACGTGCAGTTTTTGGTTGAATTTGGGTTAATTGGTTTCGTGCCTTTGTTGTTGTTTGTTTTGATGTCCCTTTGGCATGCTTTTCAGGCTTTGCGGATGAGAGAGTCGTGGTATCGAAGTGGTGTGGGTTTTGCCGCGTCGATGGGCATAATGTCGATTTTAATCCACTCATTTACCGATTTTAACTTACAGATTCCCGCTAATGCGGCGACGTTTATTGTGTTATGCGCCATAGCGGTTTTGGCACGAACACACGTTAAGGAATAAGTTGTGAGAAATGGCGCGCTCGGCGGGAGTCGAACCCACGACCTTCGCCTTCGGAGGGCGACACTCTATCCAGCTGAGCTACGAGCGCGTTGGTTTTTTTAATGCCGATTATTATAGCGTGATAAGAGTTATAACTTTATTCTTAAGTGACTTGTTATAGTAAAATGTTCGGTTTTTTTGTTGAGTGCCTCATGTAGCGTTTATAATCATATAAAATTTATTATTTGGAGTGGTTCAGTGAGTGAAGATAAAAAAGTTTTTAGTGATTTAACGTTGGTTATTGGTGTTTTGGTGCTGGTAGCCGTCATTATTTCAATTATTGCAGTTAACCTAGTGGATACTGAAAATCCTAATGGTAATGCATGGAAAGAAAAGAAGCTGCTTGATAGGATTAAACCTCTTGGGGAAGTAGCCACCACGGCAGAAGAAGCATTGGCTGCTAGCCCAAAATCAGACGAGCCCCAGCCTGTTGAAAGCACAGGCCCGATGACGGCTGAACAGATTTACGATACAGCGTGCATGGCCTGCCATACAACGGGTGCGGCTAGTGCTCCTGTATTGGGCGATGTGGCAGCGTGGGCGCCACGCATTGCACAAGGTGCTGATGTATTGTTTGAGCACGCAACCAAAGGTTTTAAAGGCATGCCTCCGCGAGGCGGTTCTCCGCAGTTATCGGATGATGAGATTAAAGCCAGCATTGAATATATGGTGGAAAAAAGTAGTTAGAGGCCTTTTCACGAAAGCTCTTTTGCTCCCATATGGCGTCACCTAAAGCGCCTACTGTTGGTAAAAAAGCACCCAAAGCATTCGCTGCACTCATGGGGCAGGCTCTGCTCAATCGGTCATTTACTCCAGTAAACCCCCTCTTTTCGCGCATTTTTGCCTCGCCTAAAAGCGCCTACTGTTGGTGTCTGGAAACAAAATCCTCTTCCGTGCAAAGCCCTCAGTTAATATATTTAGCTAGACTTTAGTAAACTTTTCATCAAGGCCAAGTTTTCTTGGCCCTTTTTCTTTTGATCTTCGGGGTTTCGTTTATTAACAGCTGCCCAGTCTAAATCTTGAACAGGCAGCTCAGTTAAAAATCGGCTTGGTTCTGTTGAGGTGATGTCGCCGTATTTTTTTCGTTGCGAACAATAACTGAAGGTGAGTTGTTTTTGTGCTCGAGTAATGCCAACGTAGGCGAGCCTGCGTTCTTCTTCAATTTGATCGGTGTCTATGCTGTTTTGGTGTGGCAGTATGCCTTCTTCCATGCCAATAAGGTAAACGTAAGGGAATTCGAGTCCTTTCGCTGCGTGGAGGGTCATTAGCTTAATTTGATCCGTTTCATCTTTTTCATTTCTTTCAAGGCTATCCAGTAACATCATGCGTGAAACGATGTCGCCCAGTGATCGTTCTTCTTGCGATCTTTTGGCGCTATTTTCAATCCACTTGATTAGCTCTAGTACATTATCAATTTTTCGTTCGGCTTGTTTGTCGCTGTTTGCGTGGGCTTTAATCCAGTCGTAGTAGTCAATGTGCTGAACCATTTCGTGCAGTATGGCGATGGGGTCTTCTTGTTGGGTTCTGTCAGACAACGCGACTATCCATTCACAAAATGAATATAATTTTTGATAAGTTCGCTCGTTGAGTTGCACTTTCAAACCCATTTCAAAACAAGCATTAAATAAGCTGATGCGCCTTTCGTTTGCGTAAAGCGCTAATTTCTCAACGGTTGTTGTGCCTATCTCCCTGCGCGGAGTGTTTATAACGCGAAGAAAAGCGCTGTTATCGTCGGGGTTGATGAGTAGCTTGATGTAGCTTAATACGTCTTTAATTTCTGTATGTGAGAAAAAAGAGGTACCGCCGCTAATCTCATAAGGTAATGAGAGTTCACGTAGGCTTTTTTCTAATAACCGTGCTTGGTGGTTGCTGCGGTACAGAATAGCAAAGTCTGCATTATTGGCGCGATGCTTGAATTTTAGGCGTGAGATTTCTGCTGCAATTTGTTGGGCTTCTGAAAATTCATCTTTACACTTTATGACGGTAATATTGTCGTCACCAATTATATTGCTCCACAGGTTCTTTTCGTATAAATGCGGGTTGTTGCTAATGAGTTGGTTGGCCGCTTTTAGAATGCGTTGATTGGAGCGGTAGTTTTGTTCTAGTTTTATGATTTCTAAGCGGGGGAAGTCTTTTTTTAATGTAAAAAGATTTTCTGGGTTGGCGCCACGCCAGGCATATATGGATTGGTCGTCGTCGCCTACCACGGTGAATTGGCCAACAGAACCAACTAAGTGCTTAAAAAATTCATATTGGGTTGTGTTGGTGTCTTGGTATTCATCGAGTAATAAGTAGCGGGTACTGAGTTGCCACTTTTCTAATATGGCAGGGTGTTCGTTAAAGAGGGTTAGCGGCTTTAAGATAAGGTCGTCAAAATCAACGGCGTTGCATACGTGGTTATATTGTTCATATTGTTCGTATAACGCAGCGGCAAATTGTTGTTGGGCATCTTCTGCTATCGACATCGCTTGTGCTGGTAATACAGCTTGGTTCTTCCAGCCTGATATTTGCCAAGATAACGGTGATATTTGAGCTTTGTCGAGTTGATGCTGACTGTTCTCTAGAATATCTTGAAGTACTTTTGTTTTGTCTTGTTCATCAAGAATACTAAGGTTTTTTTTCAGACCCAATGCTAGATATTCTTTACGTAGAACATCTAACCCTAGGGAATGAAATGTCGATATTCGGATACTTTGAGTTTTTTTAGAATAGCAGAGCTTGTCAACACGTGCCCTCATTTCTCGTGCGGCCTTATTGGTGAATGTAACGGCCGTAATGTGTTTAGCCTCAACGCCGGTATTGATTAGGTGCGATATTTTTTCTGTAATAACACGTGTTTTACCACTGCCAGCACCTGCAATCACCAGTAATGGCGCGTCTGTCATTAAAACGGCTTTTTGTTGTTCTGGATTTAGCTTGCGCACATCAAATGGGAGGGTTAAAAGCGATGAAGAATTTTACTTCTTTTGCGCTGTCGTTTCAGTGCTTTTATTAACTACATGACGGCTTTATCCATTCGCCGATAACTGAGTGCTTCTGTTAAGTGGTGACGTTGTATATTAGTTTGCGCGTCCATGTCGGCAATGGTTCGAGAAACACGAAGAATTCGATGGTATGCGCGATGTGAAAGGCCTAATTTTTCAATCGCGTGTTCAAGTAAAGTGTGGTCGTCATCACTAATGCGGCAATGTTGTTTAATTTGCGGGGTGGATAAAAGATGGTTTGGCTGACCTTGGCGTTTAATGGCTTGCAACCGTGATTTACAAACACGCTGCGCTATGATGTGACTACTTTCCTCGCCTCCTGTGGATCCTTTTCGCAACACATCACTTGAGATGCGCGGTACTTCGATATGCATATCAATTCGGTCGAGCAAAGGGCCAGAAATTTTATGGCGATAACGAGTAATTTGAGTGGGTGTACATTGACAACGTTGTGATGGGTCACCAAGGTATCCACAGGGGCAAGGGTTCATGGCCGCTATTAATTGGAATCGTGCCGGGAATTCAGTTTGGTGGTTGGCCCTAGAGATTGAAATTTTTCCGTTTTCGATGGGCTCGCGTAATACTTCTAAGACATTCCTATCAAATTCCGGTAATTCATCAAGAAATAATACACCGTTATGGGCCAACGACACTTCACCAGGTTTTGGATGGCTACCGCCACCAACCAGCGCAACGGCAGACGCGGTGTGATGTGGTGATCTGTATGGGGGTATTCGCCAGTGTGCGATATTAATTGGGTGGTAGCTTATTGAATACACGGATGCTGTTTCAACGGCTTCTCTTTCGTTAAGCGCAGGCATGATACTAGGTAATCTTGATGCTAGCATCGATTTGCCAGTGCCGGGTGGGCCGAGCATAAGTAAGCTATGATTTCCTGATGCAGCTATTTCTAGTGCGCGTTTAACGTGTTGTTGTCCGTGTACGTCTGAAAAGTCAGCTAAGGATGTTGTTTCAATCTTTGATGTGATTGATTGAGAATAAGAGAGGATGGTTTGTTTGCCGCGTATATGCGCGCAAATATCTAGTAAGTGCTTAATGCCCAAAATTTCAACGTTTGAAATTAATGAGGCTTCTTCTTGGTTATGTTCGGGTAGGCAAAGCGTGCGTTTGTCCGATTGGCAAGCAATGGCACAAGGCAGTGCACCTTGAATGGGTCTTAGTTGGCCGCCTAGAGATAGTTCACCTAAAAATTCGTAGTTGAGAAGTGTGTCTTTTGGAATTTGGCCCGATGCAGCCAAGATACTCAACGCGATGGGTAAGTCGAAACGCCCGCCTTCTTTAGGTAAGTCAGCGGGCGCTAAATTAATGGTTATTCGCTTAGCAGGGAATTCGAATTGACAGTTTATGATTGCGCTACGAACCCGGTCTTTACTTTCCTTTACCGCGGCTTCAGGCAGGCCAACAATATTTAAACTGGGCAATCCATTGGCAAGGTGTGCTTCAACGGTGACGAGTGGGGCATTGATGCCGGCGCAACTTCGGCTATAGATGGTGGCGAGAGACATGGAATCCTTTCCTTAAGCTCATGTGTTAGAGGAGGTTATTTTATAGAGGTTTTCAACTCAGTGATAATTTTTTCTAAAGCATATAGTTTTTCTCTGGTGCGAGCTAATACAGCGTTTTGCGTATCAAATTCCTCACGTGTCACTAAATCTAATTTAACAAATTGCTGTTGCAAGACGCTCTTAAAATTTTTTTCTACGTCATCTTTTATATTGCCAAGCCCGTCGGGCAATTGACCAGTTAAAGACTTTGCGAGTTGTTCAATGTTGTGTAAATCAATCATATTAAATAGTTTAAACGATTTAGCTAGGTTTTGACGAATAGCTGATAAAAAGATATTTGCACCAATTCGGCGCAATAAACAGCTACATTGCATTGATGCGGTGCAATAGTTCGTTGTAAAAATGCAAAAAAAGCCGTATCGTTACGCTACACAAAATTTAATCATTCGTTGTTTAAGTGAAATTGAAAATTAAGTGTTATTAACTAAAACTCAGGAGTTAAAAATGAAATTATTTAAAACAACTGCAATTGCCGGCTTGTTAGTAGCTTCAGGTGCAGCAAGTGCTTTAGAACTAAGCGGCAACGTTGCTTTAACTACAGACTATATCTGGCGTGGTATTTCTCAAACAGGTGCAGACCCAGCAATCCAAGGTGGTTTTGATGCTGATTTAGGTAATGGTTTATACGCTGGTGTTTGGGCGTCAAACGTAGACTTTGATGACGATGCAAGCATCGAAGTTGATGTTTATGGCGGTTGGGCTGGCGAATTCAATGGCGTAGGTGTTGATGTGGGTTACATTCATTACCACTATCCAAGCGAAACATACCAACTTGATGAAATCTATGTTGGTTTATCTTATGGTCCTGTTAGCTTTACACAGTACTTCGACTTAAGTCTTGATAATGATGACGAGTTAGGTGACTACTCAGATTTAGGTCTAGACCTTGGTGAATATAACGGTGTTGCTTTATCTGCGCATGCTGGATATTACAATGTTGATAGCAATGTTGGCGGAGATGATTACTGGGATTATAAATTGGCGGTTTCTACATCAATGTTCAGCGTTGATTGGGAATTAGCTGTTACGGGTACTGATGAAAATACATCAGACGGTGACGCAGCTGATGATACAGTGATCTTAACTGTGTCTAAGTCGCTATAAGTTAAACGTTTATTCGTTTTAAAAACGCCCCTTTTTGAGGGGCGTTTTTTTATGCGTGTCATAAAACGAATATATAAATAGAATGCAAGAACAAGCGCACCACCATTGTGCGAATTGGGTTTTTGATACATTAAATCTAGATAAAAATTTACATAACTAGTTGATAACATTAAATTTTATATAGTTGGCACATAGTATGCAATAGTGCTGTTGTCAATAAGACATTTTTAAAAACGAGGATTAGTAATGAAATTAGTAACAGCAGTATTAAAGCCTTTTAAATTGGATGATGTGCGTGAAGCGCTATCTGATATAGGCGTATCTGGCATTACCGTCACTGAAGTAAAAGGGTTCGGTCGTCAAAAAGGGCACACAGAACTTTATCGTGGGTCTGAGTACGTGGTGGATTTTTTGCCTAAAGTAAAAGTTGAAATCGCATTGCCAGATGAATTAGTCGACCAAGCAGTGGATTCGATTATTAAAGCGGCAAACACGGGAAAAATTGGAGATGGCAAAATTTTTGTCACAGAACTTGAAAAAGTAGTTCGTATCCGTACCGGTGAAACTGGCGCAGAAGCGCTTTAAATAAATAAAAAAGAGGATATAAACGTGGATATTAACGCGAATAATATATTGGAATTGCAATACGCAGTCGATACCTTTTACTTTTTGGTATGTGGCGCGCTAGTAATGTGGATGGCAGCTGGTTTCTCGATGTTAGAGGCTGGGCTTGTTCGTTCAAAAAATACAGCAGAAATTTTAACCAAGAACGTTGCGCTATTCGCAATTTCTTGCATCATGTACTTAGTATATGGCTATGAAATTATGTACGGTGGCGGTGCTATGTTGAGCGGAATTGAGCTTGACGGCGCAGCAACAGCCGATGCATTAACGGCAACAGTGTTAGCAGAATCGCAAGAAGCTGGCTTTGATGGCGGTTCTGTTTATTCAAATGCATCAGACTTCTTCTTCCAAGTTGTATTCGTTGCAACGGCGATGTCTATCGTGTCAGGCGCGGTTGCTGAACGTATGAAGCTTTGGTCATTCTTAGCGTTTGCTGTTGTGATGACCGGTGTTATCTATCCTATGGAAGGCGCATGGACATGGAATGGTGATGATGTTTTCGGCCTGTATAACCTTGGAGACCTTGGCTTCTCAGATTTTGCGGGCTCAGGCATTGTGCATATGGCCGGTGCAGCAGCAGCCTTAGCTGGCGTTTTATTGTTGGGCGCTCGTAAAGGCAAATATGGCCCGAATGGTGAAATTAACCCAATTACAGGTGCAAACTTACCATTAGCAACATTAGGTACATTTATTTTGTGGATGGGATGGTTTGGTTTTAACGGCGGTTCTGTACTTAAATTAGGTGATATTGCTAGTGCAAACTCAGTAGCGATGGTGTTCTTAAACACAAATGCAGCCGCAGCTGGTGGCGCAATGGGTGCGTTAATTCTTGCTCGTCTATTGTTCGGCAAAGCTGATTTAACCATGCTGTTAAATGGCGCATTAGCTGGCCTTGTAGCGATTACGGCGGAGCCTTCAACGCCAACAGCGCTTCAAGCAACATTGTTTGGTGCAGCCGGTGGCGCATTGGTTGTATTCTCAATCGTAGCGTTAGATAAAATGAAAATTGATGATCCAGTGGGTGCTATTTCAGTACACGGCACCTGTGGCTTGTTAGGTCTTCTATTAGTACCTTTAACAAATGATGGCGTGAGCTTCTCTGGTCAATTGATCGGTGCAGCAACGATCTTTGTTTGGGTGTTTGGTGCAAGCTTCATCGTTTGGGGGATACTGAAAGCTGTGATGGGAATTCGTGTATCAGCTGAAGAAGAGTACGAAGGTGTTGATTTAAGTGAATGTGGACTGGAAGCATATCCAGAGTTTACTAATAAGTAGAGCCACACTTTAAGCAGTTAAAAAAGGGCGCCTAGGCGCCCTTTTTTATTGGGTTATTAAGAAGAGCTCAAGAAGAGACGTGAATATTAGAATTTAAAAGTGTGACGTAGTTAACAAAAAAATAAGAAATAAAAGTATTTTGACTATTCTGAACTATTCTTAATTTACGTATTTTTGAGTTTCTTAATTTGCAAACTCATTTAATTTTTAAGGAATTATTGGACCTATTATTTATGAAAATTATGTTAATCGATGACAGTAAGACGATAAGAAAATCTGTCGAGTTATACATGAAAGAGTCAGGGTACGAAATTATTTTGGCCACTGATGGCTATGAAGCATTATGCAAAATATCTGAGCACCATCCCGATTTAATATTTGTCGACATTACAATGCCGCGTTTAGACGGCTATCAAACTTGCGCACTGATTAAACAAAATCATCGGTATAAACATATTCCGGTGTTGATGCTTTCAAGCAAAGGTGGTTTGTTTGATAAAGCGAAGGGGCGAGTCGTGGGTGCAGATGACTACCTTACCAAGCCCTTTACTAAAGAAGGCTTACTAGAAACGATTGGTCGTTTCGACCAAAAGCAGAGTTTGGCTGCCAACTAATAAATTAACGGAGAGAACGCTTATGTCACGTATTTTAGTTATTGATGATTCACCAACAGAGTTACATATTATTACAAAAATGTTGGAAAAAAATGGTCATGAATTTATTACAGCGAGTGATGGGGATGAAGGCATTATTGTTGCGAAACAAGAAAAACCTGATCTTATAATTATGGATGTCGTGATGCCAAATTTAAATGGTTTTAAAGCGACAAGAAGCCTTACTAGGGATGGGGAAACTAAACATATTCCTGTTGTTATCTTAAGCAGTAAATCAATGCCTACCGACAAGCTTTGGGGTGAGAAGCAAGGCGCAAAAGATTACTTGTTTAAGCCCGTTGATGAATCTTTACTCATGCAAGCCATTGTACGGTTGGTAGCGTAAACCGATGAGTGCTTCAGCGAAAAAAGTTATCCCTTTTGAAACTGTTGAATCAATGGATCAGCAGTATTTAAAAGCACGAGATAAACTAGTGCAAGTTGAAAACTTATCAACCGGAACTAAAGTAGTGAGAGTGGGTGTTGCTAATTTTAGGTTTGCGTTAGAGGTTGGGTTAGCTGTAGAGACCATTAGGTATAAAGTGCCTCAAGTAATTCCACGCTCTTACCCTTGGATGCTTGGTTTGATTGAATTGCGCGGCGAAGTGATTCCTGTTGTTGATTTTGCAGCATTTAACAACCAAGGAAAAACGAGCATAGATAAAAGCTGTCGTCTTTTGATAGTTCGTCAAGAGCAAGCAGTATATGCAATGTTAGTGAACAGTGTGTCTGCAGTGACAGAGGTCAATGATTTTTTTGATCAAAAAGATAAAACAGCTCCAAAAGTACCGTCAGGTATTTCAATAAAATTCGATCAATGGGTGGAAATAGAAGGTGAAAAAATACACTTTTTAGATTTGCATGCCTTAGGAAATCAAGCTGATTTTCTAAAAATAACGTTTTAAATTTAATTAATTAAGGAATAAGAAAATGGCTACTAGAAATTCTTCAAAAATCGATATGTTGTTTGTATATGGTACGTTATTGGTGGTATTTTTAGCCGCCACTATTACGTCGTTTTTATATGTTAATAGGTTGGGTAACTATGATACTGAGTATCTAGAAGCTGCATTTAACATTGGTGTGATATCTCAATCAGTTATACCTTTAGCCAAAGAAGGTGCTGCGGGTAACGCAGTTGTTGCTAAGCAATTGGCTGATAAGGGACGACATCTTGTGGCCTTTGCTGAGAAATTTTCAAATGGTAACTCTGCAACAAGCTTACCTCCATTGCCTAAGAACTTAAGAAAACTAGCCAAGAGTATTATTTTTAAAGCGACAACTATTTCAGATAATTTGCTAGTGGTTCAAAAAAGATACGTTGACCAACCTAGTATTGCTGCAAAAGCGAGTCGAATAATTGATACGCAAGGTAAAGCATTTGTAGAGGATCTAGAAAAGGTTAATAAAGAAATTAAAAAAGGCACAACGCATCCTTATATGCTTGTTGGCCACGTTGACCATTCATTAACGGTTACATTGGGGCTGGCTACATTATTATTCTTAATTCTAATGGGCGACCATTTGATTAGAAGCAGTCGGGCACAAGAAAAAGAAGCGCAAAAAGCGTTTGATGAAAACCAAGATGCTATTTTAAATTTACTTGATGATATCTCGAGTTTGGCTGATGGTGACTTATCGAAAGAGGTTAGGGTGTCCGAAGATATTACGGGGGCTATTGCCGACTCCATTAACTATACGGTGGAAGAATTACGTGCTTTGGTTTCTACAATTCAGGGGTCAGCTGACCAAGTGACGGATACAACGTCTAGAACAGAGGTTTTAACTAAATCTTTAGCTGAAACAAACAACGTGAATGAAAAAAGGATTTCTGAAACTAACGTCACGGTTTCTAATGTTGCTGCAGACGTACAGGCGATGTCTGTGAATGCTGAAGAAGCATCTAAAATGGCAACAAGTTCAGCCGAGATTGCGAAAGAAGGTGCGCAAGTTGTCAAGGAATCTATTGATTCAATGAATAATGTTCGGGAACAAATTCAAGAAACATCTAAACGGATTAAAAGGTTGGGTGAAAGCTCGCAAGAAATTGGTGATATCTTGGAAATTATTAGTGATATTGCGGATCAAACCAATTTGTTGGCGCTAAACGCTGCTATGCAAGCTGCGATGGCAGGTGAAGCAGGTCGTGGTTTCGCTGTTGTTGCCGATGAAGTGCAACGACTTGCTGAACGTTCAAGTCAAGCTACGCACCAAATTGATGGGTTGATTAAAACTATTCAGGCTGATACCAGTGAAGCGATTCAATCAATGGAATCGAGTACTACGGAGGTGGTGTTTGGTTCAGATAAAATTGAAGCTGCGGGTGAATCTTTGGGTAAGATTGAAGCTAACTCAGTTAAATTATCAGACAATATTTCGGAATTATCAGCACAAGCTAAAATTCAATCAGAACGAACCATTGCTATTAGCGCAACCATGGGAACTGTTCACAGTGCGACGACAAAATCGGCGGAAGAAACACGTGAAACGGCTTCATTAATTGGACAGTTAGGTGCTTTGTCAGCAACGTTAAAAGAATCTGTAAGTGGTTTTACATTACCAGGCGACGAAAGTGCAGAAGCTTCATAGCGATATATAAAAAGCATAAAAAAGACAACTGAATAGGAATGGTTATGCAAACTAATACGCAATTTGCTGCAATAAAGTGGATAAAAAATGAGCTGCAATTGTCTTTGCAACAAGGCAGGTCAATGTTGGAGGCTGTTCAATTAAATTTTGATAACGAAGTTTTAGAAAATTTCGCGTTACTTATTACTACGTTAGCCAATAATTTAGAACTGGCGAATGATGAAATAGGGTCAACATTGTGTGTCGAACTTTCTCAGGCTGCAAAATTCATCAGCTCAAATGGCCAGCAAGAAAATGCTGATACTTCAGTCGCTGATGTTATGCATGGTGTCGTCATTTTAAATGACCACATTGAGAATATATGTCTTGGCTTAAGGGTTGATACACAAGCAATTGGCGATATTATTGATGAACTGCGTGTAAGACAGAGCCAGCCCGAGATTCAAAAATCTCTTTTATATAGCCTAGATTTAACGAATGTTGTCACACAACCATCTGCAGACTCAAATGATGAAAAATTACAGTCCAAGGCAGGGGAAATTCGCCCAAATTTTCAACGCAAATTGTTGGAGTGGTTCCAAAATGAAGATAAAGAAGTAGCATTAGATGACTTAGCTCATATGTCGTTGTCGATTGCAGAATTAACAAGTATTGAATTAATAGAGTTGTATTTCACAGCCAGTGGATTTGTTATAGAAGATGTTTTGAACGGGCACTTAGAGGATTCTAAAGATGTGAAAACATTGATTGGCCAAATCGATAAGCAATTAAAGGTGCTTGCAGCACACGGTGAGGCTCGTCTAGCGATGGGTATGAGTTTAGGCCTAGTTCGTCAAACTTTGTATTACGTAGCAAAATCCCCTTCGGAAGATAACCGTGTAGTTGAATTACAAAATAAATTTAGTTTAAAAGAAAGTTTATTGGCTAGTGTGGATGGAGAAAGTTCCATACACTCTATACAGGCGCTGGGGTCGATTGCTACGGCAGTTAGAGAAGAATTTAAAAATATTAAACATTGGTTACAAGATATTGTTGAGCACGATAAGCCAGCAGCAGAAGAAATTGATCATTTCATCCATTCGGCTGAAGGCTGGGCTCAAACGTTGGACGTGGTTGGCGAAGAAGAACTTTCTGAAAACATAGCTGATTTTGTTCGTCGACTGGCTTTTTGTATTTATGGGTCATCAGAGCCTGAAGAGTCTCAGCTGCTTGAGTTAGCAGGTGATTGGCTTAAGATCGATGAAACATTAATTAATATTGAAAACACAGCTGGAACTACTAAAAAATCAGAGGTGGGCGCGGAGGGAAAGGACGAAGATTCAGAGAGTCCGCTCATCGTTTCGACAGCTAATACAATTCTTGATGAACTGTCACAAATAAAAGACATTATTTCTGAAGACATTGAAAATAATAGTAATGATGGTGAGG
This sequence comes from Cycloclasticus sp., assembly GCA_002733135.1. GTDB lineage: Bacteria > Pseudomonadota > Gammaproteobacteria > Methylococcales > Cycloclasticaceae > Cycloclasticus. The sequence goes on from NVUJ01000003.1 coordinate 41,561, forward strand.
TTCGTTGGGAAGAGATTCGTCAATTATTGAACCATACACAAGCAGCATGCCATTTTATTGAGTTAGAAAAGGCATCTAAATTGATAGCAGATAGCCGCACTTATATTAGTGCCGTTATCGAACGTTCAGATTATCCGATTGTAGATCGAGATGTATCCTCTATCGCAGACATCGTCTCATCGGTTGAGCTAATCTTAGAAGATGTAGCAAACAACGTATCGCACCAAAACAGATCGCTTTCATTAGCAGAGGAAGCATCTGCGTATTTATTGGAAAGAGTTGAATTTATTGAGGCTGGCGTTTTTGAAGAACAAAAATCAGCACCAATTATTACGTTAGCTATTGATAATGTAAAAGAAATTGATGGAATTGAAGTATCTGATGAGGCGGTTAATGATGCACTTGAGAATTTGAATGAAACGTCTATTGCAAAGGAACATAACCAAGATATTGATGAAGACGACTTAGAAATATTAGAAATCTTTATTGAAGAAGCAGAAGAAATTAGCGGTGAACTTGTGACAGACTTAGCCAGATGGGCGCAAGAACAAGCTGATAAAGAGGCACTAAAAGATGTAAGGCGAGCTTTCCATACTTTAAAAGGAAGTGGCCGTTTAGCCAAAGTAGAATTTCTTGCGGAGACTGCGTGGTCAATAGAAAACATGCTTAACCGGGTGATGGAAGATGAGCTAAAAGTAAATGATGAAATGATGAGCTTAATTAGCTACTTTGTTACTACGTTGCCAGAATGGGTAACGAAGATAAGCGGACAAAGGCCTAGTTTAGATGACATGAGCGAGGTTATTAATGCAGCCAATGCGATGGAAACAGGTGAACAAGCTGATTTATCGTTTATTCCTACAGAGATTCGAGTTTCAAATGAGCCAGAGTTTGATGCGGAATTGTATGAAATATTTTCCGCTGAGACAGCACTTCATTTAGAAACGGTCGATAAATATATTAAATCACATGAGGGACAGAAAACTACATATGTTAGTGAACCGCTGTTTAGAGCCTTACATACAATTGAAGGTTGTGCGGCAATGTCGCATTTCGATGAAATTGAAACATTGACGCATGAGTTAGGTAGTTATGTAAGAGAACTTAATGATAACAAAGCGTTATGTGATGTCGCTGTAATACAACCGATATTGACAGAGTATGTTCGTTGCACTCAGATACAAATTAGAGCGTTAATTGAATCTACGGTGGATGTACCAGATCATACATCATTATCAGAGATGATTGCGAAGGCACATACTGATTTAACAGCCCAATTAAGCAGACAAAGTGTGATTGAGGCCGAAGAAGAAATAGCTGCGGAAGAAGAGAAAGCGGCAGTAGACAAAGCTCGAGCCGAGAAAGCTCAAGCCGAGAAAGCTCAAGCCGAGAAAGCTCAGGCTGAGAAAGTGGCAGCAGACAAAGCACAGGCCGAGAGAGCCAGAGCAGACCAAGCCGCAACCGAGAAAGCTCAAGCCGAGAAAGCTGCAGCAGACAAAGCTCAAGCCGAGAAAGTTGCAGCTGAGAAAGCACAGGCTGAGAAAGCACAGGCTGAGAAAGTGGCAGCAGGCAAAGCTCAAGCCGAGAAAGTACAGGCCGAGAAAGTGGCAGCTGACAAAGCCGCTGCAGTCGAGCAAACTGATGTGGATATAGAGATGCAAGGCTTCTTTATCGAAGAGGGAGTTGAGCTACTCGAAGAATTAACTACGTTGTTCCAAACTTGGATTAGCAACGTTGAAGATAAATCACCGTTAGATAAGGTTTTACATATTCTTCACACACTTAAAGGTAGTTCTTTATTAGTGGGATTAACTGATTTTGGTGGTATAGCTCACGAGATTGAATCATTGTTGGAGAGTCATGAAGCTAAAAAGATTCCGTATACCGAAGCGGAACTTAATCGCTTACTAAGTGTTTCGGATAACTTATTGGTAGCATTGCAAGATGACACGTTAAGAGAGAATTCAGCTTATTACGGGTCATTGCTGGAAACTGTTAAACAAAAAGATAATGAGGCGACAGTTAAGGTAGAGCCAGTTAAACAGAAAGAAACAGCCGTCGTTACAAAACTTCCTGCACGTAAAAAGATTGATCAAAAAGATCAAAAAGCGATAGTCCGAAAATTAAAATCGGTTGCTTCTAATACGGATCAATCTGTAAAAATATCGAATACGTTACTAGATAGGCTAATTGCTGATGTGGGTGAAGTTAATGTGTCGCAAGGACAGTTATCTCAAAAAAACAAAGCTCGCCAACTTCAGATACAAGAATTGACGCTTACTATTGACCGTTTACGTCAACAATTGCGGAAGTTAGAAATTGAAACGGAAGCACAGGTGCTATTTAAGGTGGATAAAGCTGCAGAAGAGACTGGTTTCGACCCCCTTGAACTCGATAGGTACACCCAAGTGCAACAAATTTCACGTTCATTATTAGAAAGTATCTCGGATTTAGAGGACATTCGTGAAACATTACAGGCAGCTGATGAGGAAATGTCACTGCTATTGCATAAAGAAAGTCAGTTAACGGATACGTTGTTAGAAGATTTATTGAGAACACGGATGGTCGATTTTTCACGCTTCTCTCCAAGGTTTGAACGTTTGGTAAGGCAGTTGGGTACAGATTTAAACAAACCGGCGAAATTATCAGTCCAAGGCGGTGAAACAGAGATTGATCGTTTCATTCTTAATGAGCTCCAGGCTTCTATTGAACATATTATAAGAAATGCAATGGCACATGCCGTCGAGACGCCTGAAGAAAGGGCCAAAGCGAAAAAAGATAAGACAGCGGATATTAACTTACATTTATCAAGAGAGGGCTCGGAAATTCATTTGATAATTTCTGATGATGGCCGTGGTATTGATACGGAACGGGTAAGGAAAAAAGCAATATCTCTAGGAATGTTACAAGAAAGCGATCAGCTTTCTGATGAAGATTTGGTGCAATATATCCTAAAACCAGGATTCTCAACAGCTGATGAAGTTTCAAAACTGTCGGGTCGTGGTATCGGGATGGATATTGTAAATGACACCATTAGAGACATTGGTGGTGCATTAACAATTACTAGCACAAAGGGTAAAGGAGCAGCGTTCCACCTTATCTTCCCTTACACAATGGCGATTAATATGGCGCTTATGGTTAAGGCTGGTGGTGTTACTTACGCGGTGCCAAATAACTACATAGAAAACGTTGTACGTGTTCCTATAGATTTAATTCGTCAAAATTTAGAGGCAGAAAAACCTGTGTTGGTTCAGGGCAATAAACAGTACGAGTTACATGAGTTATCTAGATTGTTAGATCCTGGGCAAAGTACAGTTATGTCATCTCAACAGCGCTGGGTTTATGTTGTTTTGATGGACTTAAGGCAAGAAAGACATGCGGTTGTAGTAGATCAGTTGATAGGTAATAAAGAGATTGTTGTGAAGCCGTTAAGTCTGCATATGGATCTTATTCCTTGGTTATCTGGTTCAGCTGTGTCTAGTACGGGCGATGTAACATTAATTTTGGATTTACCAGCGTTAGCAGAAGTCGGTGTTGCAAAAGAAGAGCATGTGGTTGAAGAGGTTGTCGAAGAAGATTTAGCGCCGTTAGTTATGGTGGTGGATGATTCAATTACCTTTAGAAAAGTGGCTACTAGATTGCTACTACGTGAAGGATATAGAGTGGTCGATGCGCGTGATGGGGTAGAAGCGGTAGAGAAACTTAGTAATGTTACGCCAGATGCCTTCTTATTGGATGTTGAGATGCCCCGAATGGATGGTTTTGATTTAGCAAGGCATATTAGGCATACTGACGGAATTGATAATTGCCCAATCGTGATGGTAACGTCTAGAACGGGTGAGAAGCATCAAAACCACGCCAAAGAAATCGGTGTTGATGATTATTTTGGTAAACCATTTAACAATAAAGCGTTAATAGAGAGCATCAATAGTTTATTGGAGGTAAGACATGCAGGAGCATGAAAAAACAATTCGATCAGTTTTGCTACCACTAACAAATGAAAGTGTCTTGTTACCTCACTCCGCTATGATGGAAGTGTTGCCAGAACGTGATATCACGCCAGTTGAAAACAGAGCAAAATGGGTGATAGGGGAGGTTATTTGGAACAATAAACCCATTCCACTGGTTGCCATGGAAATGGTTTTTGGCGCAGAAAAAGTCGAAAAACCGAAACGCTCTAGGATTGTTATTGTGGCCTGCCTGTCAGCAGAAAATGATTACCAATATATAGCTATTAGAACAACGGGCGTACCAAGATTAGTCCAATTTAAGGATGAAACGTTAAAGTTGATGAAATTTAATGGGTTAAGTGATGAGTTCATTCAATTTTATGGTGAACTCAACCATCAAATGGTTATCATCCCGGATATGAAAAAATTAGAATCTTGCATCGTAGTGAGTCATGTGAAAAAAAAGAAAACTGTATAGGTTGAGGTCTAAGCAGTCAATTTCGATTGAACTTCACGGTATTTCGCAGCAGTTTTTTCCGCGACTTCTTCACTTAATGTAGGTCCTGGGGCAGTCTTATCCCAATCCAACGTTTCTAAGTAATCTCTCACTATTTGTTTATCAAAACTTGCGGGGCTCGTACCTACAAGATATTCGTTTGCGTCCCAAAAACGCGATGAATCGGGTGTTAAAACCTCGTCAATTAAATGCAGCACACCGTTGTTATCAAGTCCAAATTCGAATTTAGTGTCGGCAATAATTATGTCACGCTCAAGAGCATATTCAGCTGCTTTTTTATAAAGAGTTAGGCTTATGTCGCGTACTTGTTTGGCTAAGTCTTCGCCTAATAGCTTGATTGTTTGCTCGAAAGAAATGTTTTCGTCGTGGTCACCGACGGCGGCTTTTGTGGATGGGGTGAAGATTGCTTCAGGTAACTGAGATGCTTGCAGTAAATTGTTTGGTAATTGAATGCCACAGACGTGCCCAGTTTTTTGATAGTCCTTCCAACCAGAACCAATCAAATAGCCGCGAACAATAGCTTCAATAGGCAGGGGCTTGAGTTTTTTTACAATAATGCCTCGCTTTTCTAGACGCTCACAATCTTCTTCATTATCTAAAACTTGAGACAGGGTAAGAGTGGATAATTGGTTGGGTATGAGGCCAGATAACTTGTTAAACCAGAATTCAGATACTTCATTTAGTACTATGCCCTTTCCTGGTATGGGGTCGGGTAGAATAACGTCAAATGCAGAAAGCCGATCAGTGGTGACAATTAACATATGTTTATCGTCAATATCGTAGATATCACGAACCTTTCCTTTATGAAGAAGTGGTAAGCTTTTTAGGTTGGCGTCGAGTAAAGAAGCTGGAATGGTCATTTGATTGAAAAGGTGGGTTGATTAAAAAGCTGCTAATGATGTAATTTTATTAACAATTATGCAAGTAAAAGGTGTGAAACGATGAGGTGGACAGGGAAATTATTGGGTGGTGTGTTTGGTTATATGACCTTTGGGACTTTAGGCGCATTGCTAGGCGTATATATTGGACATAAATTTGATACCGGTTTGGCGCAGAACCCATTCGACCCGGAACGCCAACAACGTACTAAAAAAGTCTTCTTTAAATCTACGTTTGCCATCATGGGGCATATTGCGAAAGCAGATGGCCAGGTATCGCAAGAAGAAATTCAAATGGCACGACGCGTAATGGCTCAAATGGAGTTGTCAGCTGAGATGAAGAACGAAGCGATTGCTGAGTTCAACCGTGGTAAAGAACAAGATTTTAATTTAGATGTTGAACTAAATGAGTTTAAGCAGGCGTGTCAGCGACATAAGAATTTAGTACGGATGTTTATTGAGGTGCAGTTACAAGCGGCATTTGCCGATGGTGTATTGGATGCGGCTGAAGATAAAATATTACTGCATATTTGTGGGCGGCTGGGTATTCCACGGTTTGCCTACGAGCAACTCAAAAGAATGCTTGGGGCAAGTCAACGTCGAGGATCACATCAGCAAACCCGTTCAACACCAGATGAGGCGTATGAGATTTTAGGCGTAAGCAAATCCTCTACCGATGCCGAAGTTAAAAAGGCGTACCGTCGATTGTTAAGCCAGCATCACCCTGATAAGCTAGTGTCAAAAGGGCTACCAGACGAGATGATGAAATTAGCAAAGGAAAAAACGCAACAAATAACTGAGGCGTATGACACGATTCAAGAGCTTAGAAAGAAGCTTAAATGAATCTAAAAGTTGAGACAGATGGGTTTGGCTTTGAACGTTAGATATAGATGAGATTGGATATGGATCAGAATCAATTGAATTTTATTACTTATATTGGGCATTCAAACGTTTAAATGAACGACGAGACCCAGTATTACCGTCGGTTGTTTGAAGTAAACCCAAATCCAATGCTGGTTTATGACCAGCGTGGTATTTTTGATTTCAACACAGCAACATTAAAGATGTTTGGTGTGTATTCAAAAGATAATTTTTTTGGTCTACAGCTTTCAGACTTATCTCCCGAATTTCAGCCCAATGGTTCGACATCGAAGCAGATGTTTAACGACCTCTTGCAAGAAGTAGATACGCATAAAACAGCCAATATAGAGTGCTTATGTAAGAAGCTCAGTGGGGGTGACGCATTTCCAGTTGAAGTGGTGGTGAGTACATTTAATTTAGCCGGTAGAGTTGTTTATCAAGTTATGCTGATTGATTTATCTCATTATCAACATTGGGGAAATGCGCTTCAAACAAAAAAAGAAATTGTTGAATTAACATTAAAGTCAGTGGATAGCAGTGTCATCACAGCCACTAAGGATGGGCTAGTTACCTATATGAACGAATCAGCTTGTGATTTAACCCAATGGCTTTTGGACGATGCGATAGGCGAACAAGTTTCGACAGTTATTAATGTTGTTGACTTAGTGTCAGGCGAGAGCATTGATGTTTGTGTGGGTTCTACTGCAGCAAATAGCACAGCGGAGGAATTAACTTATGACGCTGTTATTATTCCCAAAGGTGGTGAACGAATAAATATTCGACTAACGTCTGTGGCTCTAGGGCTATCGGGCCATGATGATATCGGTCGTGTTATCACCCTGATAGAAAATAGTAAACACGATGATGACAATGCCGAAATGCAATGGCACGCTACACATGATGATTTGACAAAATTACCGAATCGCATGTTATTAACCGATCGTTTCAAACAAGCATTATTTTCAGCGACGCGCCGTAAGAGTATGTTGGCTGTTTGTATGTTGGACTTGGATGAGTTTAAACCGGTTAATGATAGTCATGGCCATGCGGTTGGGGATTTATTATTAATAGAGGTAGCAAATCGCCTTAAAACACAGTTACGACAAAATGATACTGTAGCTCGATTAGGTGGCGATGAATTTGTTATTTTGATAGTCGATGTGCATAACAAGCCAGAATTACTTCAAGCTTTGCAACGAATAATAGACGCGATTTCATCGCCTTACTTAATCGAAGAAAATAAAATTAACATCTCTTGTAGTATTGGCGTCGCTGTTTACCCCGAAGACGACGTGGATACAGACACCCTATTAAGGCATGCAGACCAAGCTATGTTTGCAGCAAAACAAGCGGGTAGAAATCAGGTTCATTGGTTTGATGTAAAACAAAACCTTCAGATTAGCAGTTCGCAAAAAGAAGCCGTTCGAATAGAACAAGCTCTTGAAAATAACGAATTTCAGCTTTTTTACCAACCTAAAGTCAATATGCGCACGGGTGAAATTATTGGTATAGAGGCGTTGATTAGATGGTTACACCCTGAGCGTGGAATTATTCTGCCGATGGAGTTTTTGCCAGTTGTAGAGCAAAGCGAATTGAGTATTGACATCGCAGAATGGGTCATTGAGGAAGCGTTAATACAACAAATAAAATGGCAACAGTTAGGCAAAGATTGGTCAGTAAGTGTCAATATCTCGTCTAAGTACTTTCAATTACCGAGTTTCTATCATCGGTTTAATAACGTATTAAAAAAGCACCCTAAAGCGGATCCGAAAAAATTAGAAATTGAAATTCTTGAATCAATAGCAATTAAAGACCTTGATCATGTAAAGAAGGTGATTAATGATTGTAAGGAATTGGGTGTGAGTTTCGCATTGGATGATTTCGGTACGGGTTTTGCGTCTCTCAGTTACTTAAAACAACTGCCAATAGATACTCTAAAAATAGACCAACCTTTTATCCGTGATATTTTAAACAATAAGGAAAACTTAGCATTAGTTCAGGCAATAACAAGTTTGGCGTCAACATTTGGTCGAGAGGTAATTGCCGAAGGGCTGGAAACAGTAGAACAAGGCGTGTTACTAATGCGTTTAGGCTGCGACGTAGCTCAAGGTTATGGCATTGCTAGGCCAATGCCAGCCGAGAAGTTGTTGGGATGGGCGGAGAAATTTATTGTTGATGCAAAATGGGCGGCATGGTCGTCATCGGGATGGGACTTGAAAAATTTCCCATTATTAGCGGCACAGTACGATATTCGAGAATGGATTGCGGATGTGATAGGGAAAATTGAAGATGGAACAATGCTACCGTCGCAAGTGCGACTAAATAACGAAAATAATTGCCGATTTGGTAAATGGTATAAAAGTGATGGGCGTAATCGTTATGAAAATATGCCTGAATTTAAAAATATTGATTCAGCGCATCATGACTTTCACCGAGTGGGTGATGAAATTTTAAGTCACTTCCTTGATGGAAATATGGAGCTTGCACAACAGAAATGTGAGGAGATACACCTCGTAAAGGAAGATTTATTATTAAAATTAGATGATTTGCAATTAGCGGCATTTTCGCAAAAAAACACACATTAAACCATTCTTGTTATGCTTGATTGATGGTTGTATGAATCGATAAAATAGCCGCTTCAATAAATTAAAAAGGAGTTCGTATGCCATCGTTCGACGTTGTTTCAGAAGTGGATATGCATGAATTAACGAATGCTGTGGATCAAGCAAATCGTGAAGTTGGTACACGTTTTGATTTCAAGGGAACCGATGCGACATATGAATTGGTGGGGCATGAGGTGACCTTGTTGGGAGAGGCTAATTTCCAACTGGGACAAATGCTTGATATTTTTCGTATCAAACTATCTCGACGTGGCGTAGATGTTGATTGCATGGATGTTCAACAAGCAGAACAGTCGGGTTTAAAGGTAAAACAAAAAGTGCTGATTAAAGAGGGCTTAGATAGTGAGTCGGCAAAAAAAGTCATTAAGTTGATTAAAGATAAAAAATTTAAAGTACAAGCACAAATTCAACAAGAACAAGTTCGTGTAACAGGTAAAAAGCGTGATGAACTTCAAGCGGTGATGGCGATGTTAAAAGCGGAGTCCCTTGGGTTTCCTTTGCAATATAAAAATTTCCGAGATTAAAGAGATAATTACTTAATAGTTAAGGCTTTAATTTGATGGTCCTCGCCTAGCTTAATAACCAAATCAGCTTTGTTGGGCATATCTACTAGCTGAAACTGTGTGAGACGCTCATAGTGATCCACAAACCTCTTCAATACGCTAGCTGATGTCATTAGATGCTGTTCGTGTTGGTGTTTATTGGCCAGTTTTTGTTCTTGCAAGCCGCGCCATTTTAGAACGTAATCGAAACTAGGTATTTGTATGAAAACTAAGCAATCTAGTAAATCAAAAAGTGATTTATAGTCAGATTTAAGGTGCTCATTAACGGCGTTACGCCAGATTCCATCCGCATCTTCATTTGTTTCTAATGAGTTAATGCCACGGCGCAACGCATTCTTTGTTTGAGCTGATGCGCCTACGCACCAGCCTTCAAAAATAATAATATCTATAGGGCCTTGGCATTTCGGCCACAGTGATATTGGTAAGGGTTCATCATTGCCTTTATCGAACGCAGGGTAGCGAAGAGTTTCGTTGGGTTTCAGTGTTTTTATTTTCTCCAGGACGTCAATTCCAAGAGCTGTATCGTGGGTGCCTGGCACACCTCTTGTTTTGTACAAGGGGTGAATGTCCGATGCCATTTGTTCGCGTTGTTGTCGTGTTTTATATAAATCATCTATCGAGAGAATAACGGTTTTTAAATTAAACCCTTGTTGTAATATGGTTGCGGTTAATTGCGATATGGTTGTTTTGCCGCTTCCTTGCGCACCATTAATGCCAACAATCAGTGTGCTGTTGAGTAAGGACTGTTTTTGCTTCAACCACGCAGCAAAGGGGATATAGAACTGTTTTAAGTAGGGGCGGATGTTTTGTTCAATATTTTGTTCTTTAAGTTGAGCCTCAAAGCTATTTATTAGTTGTGCGTCCAGCCTGTCTAATTCCGCAGCAGAGACGTTTATTAGGTGACTGAGCCAGATGCTGTTCATTTAACTTAGCCGATCAACGTCACGGTTATCTTTCTTTGTTGGGCTGAATAGCGATGCTCCCATAAAAAAATGCCCTGCCAAGTCCCAAGCGCTAGCCGACCATGTGTGATCGGCGCAGATAGGTTTGGGTTAGTTAGTATAGTTCTAATGTGTGCCGACATGTCATCCTCACCTTCAAGGGTGTGAATGAAACGAGGGTCGCCATCCATTACAAGGCCGTTCATATGTGTTTCAAGGTCACGCCTTACGTCAGGGTCGGCATTTTCGCAAAGAATGAGAGATGCGCTCGTATGATGGCAAAATACGTGACATATTCCACTGTTAAGAGTGTTTGAACGTATGATATTATTTATTTTAGATGTTATCTCAATCGTATTTCTGCCAGTCGTCGATACAATAAAACTGTTTTGAATGGCCATGATTAGATAAGACTAAACACCAGGCCAATCAGTCCACCAAAAACACCTCCCCAGACGACAAGCCAGCCGAGGTGTTGTTTTATCATCCGTTGAATTATTTGCTTAACCATGTCGGGCGTCAGCTCATCAAGTCGCTTGATGACAATAGCTTCAATATCGTCGACTAAATCATCACTAATTTGGCGTGCATTGATGCCCTCGTGTAAGGCTTCAATGAAAGCCTCACTATCTGTCATTTCAGCCAAGGTTTTGCGTATTTTTTTACAGAAAGGTTCTTTTAAAGGTTCTAGTGCCTCAGTGCCCCCAACCATGGCTAGCATGCTGCCAAATGAAGACTCAGAAATAGCATCAACAAGGCTTTGAAATAGTTGGTCGTAATCAAGCCGGTTTAACAAAGGCTCAACATTAAATAATTGTTGGGCAGAGTCTTCCTCGCGCTGCAAAAAACGTTCAATGTTTTCTTGGGTGAAGAATTGCTGCATGATTAGATCTTGAATGCCGCGTTTAAATTCTTCAAAATGGGCGGGAATAACACCAGAGCCGTATAAAAATGGCACGCGCTCAAATAGCATATGAATTGCAATCCAATTGGTGATAGCGCCCGATAAGGCAAAAACCCCTATCGCCTTTATGTTTTCTGCATAGTGTGGGGTGAAAAAACTCGCGCTAAGGATGCCAATGGCAATCAGGTTGGTTAGTAGGCTCTTATTAATGGATGATGTTTGTTCCGTGCTCATAAAAATATTAGTATGCGAGTTAAGTGAATAAATATCGTCCGCCGGTAGCAACAACCACCACCACGAGTCCAAGAAGGAGGTTGAAACCAATCAGCATTCTTATTTGAGCCAAGCTGTTGCCAGCAGTTTCCCAATCATGTTCGGTTACGGCGCGTGTTAAACGACGGGTGGGAGTAAAAAAAACGTGTATAAAGACAAGAGACATAATGATACCCATGCTCATCATGATGTGAATATGCGCACCAACATTTTCCATGCCGCCAAACTTATTTGAAATTAGCCAGAAGCCTGTGCCAAGCAGTAAAACGACAGACGCCCAAACCCAAGGGAAAAATTTAGAGAAGACATTTGACCATAATGTTAGACGCTGGGGTGGTTCAAACTGAATGGCTACGATTGGGCGTAGAACAAGGTAGGCGAAAAACATGCCACCGACCCAAATGACGGCGGATAGAACGTGTAAGCTAATGGCGAGAGGGATCATAATGTTACCTGATTGTATTTTTAAAGTTCAGTATATTGAAAGTTGCTTATATTTAAGTGCTTAATGCATGGATATAAAAGTGTTTGAACGTTGGTTATTGTACGGTTTCAGGTGAAATAAATCACGATTTCGGTTAATCTTCTTGTCTTATTGGACTATATGTCAAACACATGAAAACACCGTTAATTGCGCCATCGATATTGTCTGCCGACTTTGCTCGTTTAGGCGAAGAAGTGGATAACGTATTAGCTGCAGGGGCTGACGTTGTGCATTTTGACGTGATGGATAATCACTATGTGCCAAATTTAACCATTGGGCCGTTGGTTTGCGAGGCGCTGCGAAATCATGGCGTAACGGCACCCATTGACGTTCACTTGATGGTGAAGCCTGTAGACCGAATTATCCCAGATTTTGCAAAAGCTGGCGCTAGTTACATTACGTTTCACCCGGAAGCATCAGAACACGTTGACCGTAGCTTAGGGTTGATTAGAGAGTTAGGCTGTAAATCTGGTTTGGTATTTAACCCCGCTACACCATTGCGCTATTTGGATTACGTAATGGATAAAATTGACGTGATTTTATTGATGTCTGTGAACCCGGGGTTTGGAGGCCAGAGCTTTATTCCTGCAACACTAGATAAGCTAAAAGAAGCACGTCAGCGTATTGATGATAGCGGTTTCGATATTCGTCTAGAAGTAGATGGTGGCGTTAAAGTGGATAATATTGGTGAAATATCAGCAGCGGGTGCAGATATGTTTGTGGCGGGTTCAGCTATTTTTAATACCGATGATTATGCGAAAACAATCAGAGATATGCGTGAGCAAATCACCAAGGTTAGTTGATGCAGCAATTGGTTCAACAAGGCGTTCCGAGGCTTATTGCTTTTGACTTAGATGGTACTTTAGTGGATAGCGCGCCAGATTTGGCTAATGCGGTAAATGCGACGTTGGCTGAGTTGAAGTTGCCCGAATACCACCAAGATCAAGTGCGTGGTTGGATTGGTAATGGCGCCCAAGTGCTTATAAAACGTGCATTGGCAGGTGATATAAAAGGCGAGGTCCCCGCAGAACTGTTAGAAAAAGTGTATCCGACTTTTTTAAAATATTATGCAGAACATTTGTGTGTAGATAGCGTTTTGTACTCAGGTGTAAAAGACACTTTACAAGCCTTGAAGCAGTCGGGGATTGCTTTGGCCTGTATTACTAATAAACCGTCGCAATTCACGTTGCCATTACTGGAACAGCTAGGTGTGGCCGAATTTTTTGATTACGTCGCGTGTGGCAACACATTCAGCGAAAAAAAGCCTCACCCAATGCCTTTGTTGCAAGTGGCGGAACACTTTAATGTTGAGCCAGAACAAGCGCTGATGGTGGGTGACTCAATTAATGATATGCAAGCGGCGATTGCTGCGGGCTTTAAGTCGGTTTGTGTCGATTATGGATATGCGGGAGAACACGATATCTATACAATGGGCGCAGATGTAATAATCAGTGAATTTTCTCAACTGAACGAATTTCTGCAAAAGGCAGCGTAATGACTTACTTTTTAGTAAATGAACGATGGTGGTGTTGGCGGTAAAAATTGCGCGCCTATGTGCGTGATATCACCAGCCACGTTCTATACATTATTAGAGAGAAAGACATGACACCATTACAATTCCAAGAGTACGCAACCCAAGGGTTTAATCAAATCCCCTTAATGCGTACTATTTTAGCTGACTTAGAAACCCCTCTCAGCGCTTATATGAAGCTGGCAGATGGCCAGTACAGTTACCTATTTGAATCTGTCGAGGGCGGTGAAAAGTGGGGGCGTTATTCCATTATCGGTTTACCCAGTAAAACGGTCATTAAGGTGACGGGTAACGACATTGTCGTACAAATAAATGGTGAAACGCACGAGCAAATAGAAAGCGCATCGCCACTAGATTGGGTTCGCGACTATGCAGCTACATTTAAAACACCGAATGTGGATGGCTTGCCACTTTTTACAGGTGGTTTAGTGGGTTATTTCGGCTATGAAACAATCCATTATATTGAACCCAGCGTGGCGGGTGTTAAAAAGCCGGACCCGATTGGTTCGCCTGACATTTTGTTAATGGTGTCTAAAGACGTATTGGTGTTTGATAATGTGACAAATAAGTTAATGATTATCACGCACGTCAACCCATCTGATGCGAACGCGTTAGAAAATGGTTTGCAGCAGTTAATAAATATCGAAGAAAAACTCTCAACAGCAAAGGTCTGTAATACGTTTGGACAAACGGGTCAGTCGACGACTCAGGAAAGTGATTTTAAATCTGGCTTTACTCAAGAAGGTTTTCAAGCAGCGGTTAAAACCGTTAAAGAACACATTGTTGAAGGCGATGTGATGCAAGTTGTCTTATCACAACGGATGACCATTTCGTACGAAGCGCCATCCATCGACTTGTATCGTGCTCTTCGTTGCTTAAACCCGTCACCCTACATGTATCATCTAAATTTAGGTGACACCGATGTCGTAGGTTCTTCGCCTGAAATTCTAACGCGATTAGAAAATAACGAAGTGACCGTGCGGCCGATTGCGGGAACACGCCCACGCGGCAAAACACGTGAAGAAGATATAGCATTGGAGAAAGATTTATTGGCTGACCCTAAAGAGTGCGCTGAGCACTTGATGCTGATTGATTTAGGTCGTAATGATGCCGGTCGCGTGTCTGAAACGGGGTCGGTTAAACTGACGGATAAAATGATAATCGAACGTTATTCACACGTGATGCATATTGTCTCGAACGTGAATGGTCAGTTGAAAAAGGGCCTGGATGCGGTTGATGTTTTAGAGGCAACCTTCCCAGCTGGTACAGTCAGTGGTGCGCCAAAGGTACGTGCAATGCAAATTATTGATGATTTAGAGCCGGTTAAACGCGGCATATATTCGGGTGCGGTGGGTTACGTCTCATGGTCTGGTAACTTGGATACTGCCATCGCGATTCGCACCGCTGTCATTAAAGACGGGCAATTAAATATTCAAGCAGGCGCGGGTATCGTGCATGACTCAGTGCCTGAAAACGAATGGGCTGAAACCATGAACAAAGGCCGCGCAATTTTTAAAGCTGTTGCTATGGCGCAAGGTGGTGAATTATGAGTAATTGTAAACTAGTGATGATTGATAACTACGATTCGTTTACCTACAACATTGTTCAGTATTTTGCAGAATTGGGCGCAGATGTTCATGTGCTGCGTAATGATCAAACAACGGTTGATGATGTGTTAGCTATGCAGCCAGATAAATTGGTCATTTCACCTGGGCCAGGTGCGCCAAATCAAGCGGGTATTTCATTGGAATTAATCCACCGTGCTGCCGGCAGTATTCCCTTGCTTGGGGTGTGTTTGGGGCACCAAAGTATTGGCCAAGCATTTGGTGGAAAAATTGTTCATGCGAATGAGATTATGCACGGTAAAACATCACTTATTTACCATAACGAGTTAGATGTATTTAAAGGCCTAACAAACCCGTTCACCGCCACTCGATACCATTCTTTAGTGGTGGAAAAAGAATCACTACCAGATTGTTTGCAAGTGACTGCTTGGACCCAAACATCGGGCGGCGAGATAGATGAAATAATGGGTTTGCGTCACCGTGAATTAAATATCGAAGGTGTGCAGTTTCATCCAGAATCAATTTTGACTGAGCACGGCCATGATTTGTTAAAAAACTTTTTAGATAAGGCATCTTAATGGATATTAAACAAGCGCTTGAAATGGCGATAAATCATCAGGATTTATCAACTGAGCAAATGATCAGCGTGATGCGCGAAGTGATGAAGGGTGAAACGACTGACGCTCAAATTGGTGGGTTTTTAATAGCGTTAAGAATGAAAGGTGAATCGCTGGATGAAATTGAAGGTGCAGCCATTGTGATGCGTGAGTTGGCAAGTAAGGTCAATGTGTCGGCAATGCATTTAGTTGATACCTGTGGAACCGGTGGCGACGGCTCAGATTTATTTAATGTGTCAACGGCTAGTGCATTCATCGTTGCGGCGGCTGGTGGCAGCGTTGCTAAGCACGGTAACCGTTCTATTTCTAGCTCAACAGGTAGTGCCGATGTATTAGAGGCAGCAGGCATTAATTTAAGTTTAACCCCTGAGCAAGTTGCAGATTGCATTGCTGACATTGGTATTGGCTTTATGTTTGCCCCCGCTCACCATAGCGCGATGAAGCACGCGATTGGCCCACGCAAGGAATTGGCTCAACGGACTATTTTTAATATGTTGGGGCCAATGACAAACCCAGCGGGGGTGAAAAACCAAGTGATAGGCGTTTTTAACGGCGCGTTATGTAAGCCAATTGCTGACGTGTTAGGGCGTTTAGGCAGTGAGCACGTTCTAGTCGTACACGCGCACGATGGCTTGGATGAAATTAGTTTAGCAACGCCTACGCATATTGCGGAGTTTAAAAATGGTGATGTTAAGGAATACGATATAACGCCAGAAGATATGGGTATTGCTAGCCAAAGTTTAATCGGTTTAACCGTAGATAGTGCAGAACAGTCGTTGGAATTAATTAACGACGCATTAAGTGAACAACGTACGGTGGAAGGTAAAAAAGCAGCTGATATATTGGCGCTTAATGCGGGTGCTGCGTTGTATGTTTGTGGTGTATCACAGAGCATTAAAGCAGGCGTAGAGTTGGCAAAACATACGATTGAAACGGGTGCCGCACTAAAAAAACTCGCCGAATTAAAAGAAAAAACGCAGGGTTTTTAAGGTGAGTAATACACCTGACGTATTAAAAAAAATTCTCGCTAGAAAACAGGAAGAAATAGCAGAGCGTTCGGCCAGTGTGTCTATCGCAGATTTAAAACGCCAAATTGAAACGGCCTCGCCAGTACGCGGATTTATTGGAGCTATTCAGCAAAAACTTGAAGCCGGCCAATCCGCTGTTATTGCCGAAGTAAAAAAGGCCTCGCCGAGCAAAGGCTTGTTACGTGAAAACTTTATCCCGGCGGATATCGCAAGAAGTTATCAGGCAGGGGGTGCTGCTTGTTTGTCCGTATTAACTGATAAAGACTTTTTTCAAGGTTCTGAAGCGTACTTAAAACAAGCCAGATCGGCGTGTGAACTGCCGGTAATTCGTAAAGATTTTATTGTTGATTCGTATCAAGTGTACGAAGCACGTGCGATGGGTGCAGATTGTATTTTGCTGATAGTGGCCGCTTTAGATGACGAGGTGTTATCGGGCTTGTATGAATTGGCAAATGACTTGGGTATGGATGTGCTGGTAGAAGTGCATGATGCTGAAGAGTTGCAACGGGCGTTAAAGCTCAATCTCTTATTAGTCGGCATTAATAATAGAAATTTACGGACATTCGAAACATCGTTACAAACAACGGTGAACCTATTACCTGACATTCCAGACAATGTGGTGGTGGTGAGTGAAAGCGGCTTGCATAAAACGGGTGATATTGCGCTGCTAAGAAAGCATAACGTTAATACGTTCTTGATTGGTGAGGCGTTTATGCGTTGCGATGACCCAGGTGAGGCGCTAAAGAGTTTAATTGCTTAGCGTGCTCCTTTAACCAATATTGTTTTGCCATTCACTTGAATAAGACCTTCTTCGCCCATTGATTTTAAGACGCGACCAGCCATTTCTCGTGAACAACCAACCATACGACCAATATCTTGGCGGGTAATTCTAATTTGCATGCCGTCAGGGTGCGTCATTGCTTCAGGCGTTTCAGTTAATTCCATTAACGTTCTTGCTACGCGACCACTAACATCTAGAAAAGCAAGGTGCCCAGCCTTGCGACTAGTTTGTAATAATCGTTTAGCGAGATGTTTACCTAATGCAATGATTATTTGTTTGCTTTCAAGTTGTAGCTCATTTTCTAGTAAAGAATTTAACCGGTTATAGCTTATGCCCGCTAATTGGCAGGGTGAGCATGCTTGCACGTATACATCTCGTTTATCTTGAATTTGGTCGGGCTCAAAAAAACCCGCTTCACCAATAAAGTCACCTCGACCCAAAGTAGCTAGAATAAAATCGTGCCCATCTACCTGATCAACACGAACATACGCTGAACCTTCTATAAAATAATACAAAGTATCGGCTTTATCACCAGGTTGGATGATGTCTGTTTTATTTGAATACTCATGCTTGTGACAAAAACCAATGAATTTCTTAAAGGTTTCATCAGACATGCCTGAAAAATTCAAAACGGGCTTTTGTTTATTCATAGTTAATAAGTGTAGCAGAGAATTTTTTTATTACTTTTGTGTTTTTATATTTCAACTGACGCAAAGAAAAATTCGATTGGCACGTTTTATGATATTCTTTGCGCTTAATTTTAAGGCTGGTAAGTATTGATGGATGTGCGAATAAAATGGGTTGATGGTGCAATGTTTCTTGGCGAGTCTGGCAGTGGTCATGTGGTTGTTATGGATGGTGCGCCGGAAAATGGCGGAAGAAACTTAGGGCTTCGTCCAATGGAAATGCTGCTGACGGGTATGGGTGGTTGCACGGCGTTTGATGTGAAGATGATTTTGGACAAAGCGCGCCAGAATGTCACTGACTGTGTGGCTGAGATTCAAGCAGAGCGTGCTGATACGGTACCTGCTGTATTCACTAAAATTCACGTGCATTTTATTATTTCGGGCAAAGGTTTGACAGATAAAGCCGTTTCTCGTGCCGTTAGCCTGTCTGCTGAAAAGTATTGTTCGGCATCCATTATGTTAAGTAAAGCAGTAGAGATTACACATGATTACGAAATTATTGATGTGGAAGCTGAGTGAAACGACCTAATCCGACCACGGGGCTAAGGCATATTGCGTTAAATGTTCGTGATTTAGCTAAAGCCGAAAGCTTTTATGTCGGCTTGATGGGGATGGTTGTTGAATGGCGCCCAGATGCCGATAACGTATATCTCACCTCGGGTAATGATAATTTGGCCTTACACGTCATAACAGGCGAGCAAGAAGGCGTGCCAACACTGGATCACATCGGTTTTTTTTTGGACAGGGAAGAGGACGTTGATGATTGGTGCGATTTTTTAAAGCATCACGGTGTTAAAATAAAAACTCATCCTCGTAAGCACCGTGATGGCGCAAAAAGCTTCTATTGTGCGGGTCCTGAAGGCGTGACGGTACAAATTATTTGTCACCCACCACTCATTGGGAAATAGCTATCGCTTGTCGTTAGATAATTTCTGAGGCAATCTGTCGCATGGCAGACGTTATTTGAGACAAATCTTTTTTCTCAATAATATAGGGGGGCATGACGTAGACAAGATTAGAAAAGGGCCTCACCCAAACGCCTAGCTCAACAAACCGTGGTTGCATCCAGCGAATATCAATCGGTTTGTGTAATTCAATTACACCAACGGCGCCTTTAACTCGCACGTCTTTAACGGAGTTTATATTGCTACAAGGCTTGAGTTCGGCCTTAAGTTGCACTTCGATATTATCCACATGCTGCTTCCATGGAGAATTTATCAATAGTTCCAAACTCGCATTTGCAACCGCGCAAGCCATTGGATTTGCCATAAAGGTCGGGCCGTGCATTAGAGTTGGGTGCTCGCCACCACCAATTCCATCGGCTACTTTGCGAGAACATAAGGTTGCTGCAAGGCTAAGGTAGCCGCCTGTTAATGCTTTGCCAACACAAAGAATATCAGGGGCAATACTCGCTTGTTCGTAAGCGAATAGAGTACCGGTGCGTCCAAACCCGGTTGCAATTTCATCCAGAATTAACAGCACATCGTATTTGTCACAAAGCTCTCGTACTTTTTTAAGGTAAGCCGAACTATAAAAACGCATGCCGCCAGCACCTTGCATGATGGGTTCTAAAATAACCGCGGCAATGGATAAGTGATTTTGTACTAATAACTGTTCGAAGTCGTTAATCGCTTCGGTGTCGTGTTCGTCTTGATTGGGGCTTTTAGCAAAGAAGTGCTGAGCTAGTACATCTTTAAATAAGTGATGCATGCCACTGTCGGGGTCACAAACTGCCATCGCGCCGAAGGTGTCTCCGTGATAACCGTTTTTTATGGTGAGTAAGCGTTGTTTTTTAGGTTTATCTTTTGAGGCCCAATATTGAATCGCCATTTTTATGGATACTTCAACGGCGACCGAGCCAGAATCTGCAAAAAACACGTGTTGTAAGTTTTTGTGGGTGATGTCAATGAGTTTTTTCGCCAAATCGATAGCGGGTTTGTGGGTTAGCCCGCCAAACATTACGTGTGACATGGACTTTAATTGATCTTCAATCGCCGCATTCAATGCAGGGTGGTTGTAGCCGTGAATGGCGGCCCACCAAGATGACATACCATCAATTAGCTCGCGACCATCCGCAAGTTTAAGGCGCACGCCGGATGCCGACGCAACAGGGAAAACAGGGCTGGGGTGGCTTAAACTGGTGTAGGGGTGCCAAATATGCTGTTGATCAAATTCAACGGCGCTTTTCCAATCGTTGGGCACGTTTTCTAAATCCAGTAAGACGCTTTTGTCATGATTTTTGAGACTAATTGCATGCCTTGTTTTACGGGCTCCGGTAATTCGGCGGCGCCTTGTTCTATGGCGGTCGTTGCGTGTTGGTTTTCGTCTTCATGCATTTGTTTAAGAATAGCTCGGGTCTTGTGGTCATCGGCTGAGATTTTTTCTAGGTGCTCATCAATGTGTTTAACGACCTGCTTTTCAGTTTCGGCTAAAAATCCTAAATTCCATTTATCGCCTGCTAATCCTGCAACAGCGCCTATCGTTAGTGAGCCTGCGTACCATAGAGGATCTAGTAAGCTCGTTTGCTCTCCCAGTTCATTAACGCGTTTTTTACACCAAGCTAGGTGGTCGTTTTCTTCTTCCGCGGCCCGCTTTAAATTTTCTTGAACAGTTTTGTCTTTCGCTGTTAATGCTTGGCCTTGATACAAAGCTTGTGCGGCCACTTCGCCCGCGTGATTAACGCGCATTAAGCGTGCGGATAGCTGTGCTTCGTCGTCAGTTAGTTCGCTGTGTTCGGCAGAATCCGCAGGGTTATCACGTCCAGTGGTTATTGCGTGACCTGCTAGGGTGCGTAAGATGCGGTCGGCGTGACTAATCAGATTGTCAGCGGGGGAATATGCTCGTTGCATTCGTTTTGCCTTCTTTGTCGGTAGGTAGAATGATACCGGATGTAAAGCATTGATGTATAGTTGAGGTAATTGATTATGTGAATTGCCCTTAATATCAAAGCGCTGGTTTGTTCTGTAAAGAATAAAAAATGCATATGAGTAAAAATTCTTTTATAATTAAAAACTAAATATTTTAAATATATTATTCACTTTAGTTATAAAGAAAAACAACGCGTATTATTATGGTTATAAGCAATACAAAGCTAACACACTTAAAAAGACTCGAGGCTGAGTCAATTCATATTATGAGGGAAGTTATTGCGGAGTTTGATAACCCAGCAATGCTATACAGTGTAGGTAAAGACTCTTCAGTGATGCTGCACCTCGCGCAGAAAGCATTTAACCCCGCGCGCCCACCTTTTCCTCTCGTACACGTGGATACACAGTGGAAATTTAAAGAGATGATCGAGTTTCGCGGAAAACGAGCGAAAGAAGTCGGTATGGAGTTAGTGGTCTACATTAATCCAAAAGGCGAAGAGTTAAATATTTCACCTTTTGTGCACGGTTCTTCCATGCACACGGATATTATGAAAACCGAAGGCTTGCGCCAAATGTTGGACAAGTATCAATATGATGCAGTGTTTGGCGGCGCTCGACGCGACGAAGAAAAGTCGCGTGCTAAAGAACGCATTTACTCATTTCGTGATAAAAACCACCGTTGGGATCCAAAGGTGCAGCGTCCAGAACTTTGGGATACATACAATGGCCGCCATCAGCAAGGTGAGTCAATTCGCGTATTCCCATTATCTAATTGGACGGAGCTAGATATTTGGCAATATA
The DNA here is from genome assembly GCA_002733135.1 of Cycloclasticus sp. Classification (GTDB taxonomy): domain Bacteria; phylum Pseudomonadota; class Gammaproteobacteria; order Methylococcales; family Cycloclasticaceae; genus Cycloclasticus. Next base: position 63,429 of record NVUJ01000003.1, read on the forward strand.
TTTATTTAGAAAGTATTCCTATTCCCGATTTGTACTTTGCAAAAGAGCGCCTTGTGGTTGAATACGGCGGCACTAAAATTATGGTGGATGATGACCGTATGCCGGATGAGTTAAAAGCTACTGCGGTGATGGAAAAGGTACGCTTTAGAACCTTAGGTTGTTATCCATTAACTGGCGCGGTGCCATCAGAGGCTGAAACCTTGCCAGAAATAATTCAGGAAATGTTGTTGACGAAGGTATCCGAGCGGCAAGGTCGGTTAATCGACCACGATGAGTCTGGGTCAATGGAAAAGAAAAAGATTGAAGGGTATTTCTAATGGCGATTCAGCAAAATAAGCTAATCGAAACGGATATCGAGGCTTATCTACATCAGCACGAAAATAAGGAGCTGCTTCGTTTTATTACCTGCGGCAGCGTTGATGATGGAAAAAGCACCTTAATAGGCCGTTTATTGCACGATAGTAAAATGATTTTCGAAGATCAGCTGGCGGCGATTAATAAAGACTCAAAAAAACACGGCACAACCGGTGAACAGGTTGACTTAGCTTTATTGGTTGATGGGCTACAGTCAGAAAGAGAACAAGGCATTACCATCGACGTGGCATACCGTTTTTTCGCCACAGATAGACGTAAGTTCATCATTGCGGATACGCCAGGGCATGAGCAATACACACGCAATATGGCAACGGGTGCCTCAACGGCAGATCTCGCTATTATTCTTATTGATGCGCGTCATGGTGTGCAAACGCAAACGCGACGCCATAGCTACATCACAAGTCTACTAGGTATTAAACACATTATCGTAGCCATTAATAAAATGGACCTCGTTGATTTTAGTGAGCAGCGTTTTAATGAGATTAAAGAACAGTACATTGCCTTTGCTGAAGACATAGGCATTCGTGATTCTGTTTTTGTGCCGGTGTCTGCCTTAACCGGCGATAACGTCGTAAATCCCAGTAAAAAAATGCCGTGGAATAAAGACTTACCGCTGATGGCACAGCTCAACTCTATTCCGCTTGAAGATACAGTCAATCTGCAAAATTTTAGGCTGCCTGTTCAATACGTAAATCGACCTCATCTGGATTTCAGGGGTTTCTGCGGCACCATTGCAGCGGGTAGTATTAAGGTGGGCGATAAAGTAACGGTGCTACCTTCAAATAAGACGTCTGTTGTTAAACAAGTGATTCAGCCCGCCATTGGCGAAGATGATATGACTATTGATGAAGCATTTGCTCCGATGGCCATTACCTTAACGCTTGAAGATGAAGTTGATATCAGTCGCGGCGACATGATTGTAAAATCGGATGATATTCCAGAGTTGTCAGATAAGTTTGAAGTCGCACTGGTGTGGATGAATGAAAAAGCAATGCAACCAGGTGTGGAATACCTTATTAAAAGAGCGTCAAATGTCGTACCAGGCAAGTTCAGCAAAATTGATCATAAAATTAACGTTAATACATTACAAAAAGAGCAAGCAAATGATTTGCAACTGAATGAAATTGCACAATGCGAGTTATCGCTTAACAAAGTCATTGCATTTGATTCATATAAAAAAATTAAGGGCACGGGCGGCTTTATTGTTATCGACAGATATACAAACGCAACACTCGCGGCAGGTATGATTCAAGCCACATCAAGTGAGGCTGACAATAAGCCGACGCATAGGCAATACAGCGCTTTTGAAAAAGACTTGAACGAGCTGGTTCGGCAGCACTTTCCTGAATGGGGCTGTCGGTCGATAGATGATTTATCGTCTTAAGAGAGTAGCGTAAGACGTGATGGATAGACAAGCTGTAAGGAACGCAACAGGCTATGTATAAAGAAACCAATAAACGTTCTGTTGTTAAAGGCATCACATGGCGGGTGATTGCCACAACGACGACTATTCTTATAGTCTATTTTTTCTTTGGCCGTTTAGACCTTGCTATTGCCGCAGGTGCAATAGAAACGGTGTTAAAAATTGGGTTATTCTGGGCGCATGAAAGGGCTTGGTTCAAAGTACGTTGGGGTAAGAAGAGAATAGAGCCGTTTAACCTTTGGTTTACTGGACTTCCTTTAAGTGGAAAAACAACCATTGCCGACAAAGTTTACGAAGAACTTGAACAGCTACATATCCCAATTGAGCGTATTGATTCGAAAGATATTCGCGATCTAATACCGAATATCGGCTATACGCGAGAGGATCGAAATCGCCATATGCACCGCATTGGCAATCTTATCTGCACCTTGCAGAACAACTCAATTTCAACGGTTGCGTCGTTCGTATCTCCCTATAAAGAATCGCGTGGTGCTATTCGTGAGATGGTGAATAATAATATTGTCGTGTACGTAAAAGCAGATATTGAAACGTGTAAGCAGCGTGATTATAAAGGCGCATACGCCAAAGCGCTGAGTGGCGAGTTTAAAAATTTCCCAGGTGTAGATGAAGTATATGAAGAGCCGGAACACGCAGAAATAGTGATTGATACAGATATGACGAGTGTTGACGAGGCAGTTGAGACTATCGTTAAGTATGTTAAAAAAAGCTGCATTAAGTAGGGGTAAACCGATGAGTACAAATACCGTTTGGCATGAACATCATGTGAACCAGAAACAACGTTCCATATTAAAGCAACAGAAGCCTTGTATATTGTGGTTTACAGGGTTGAGTGGCAGTGGAAAATCAACAGTAGCCAATGCCGTCGAAAACCTATTGTTTGGAATGAATAAGCACACGTACTTGCTTGATGGAGACAATGTTCGTCAAGGTCTAAACAAGGGGTTAAGTTTTAGCAAAGAAGACCGTATAGAGAATATCCGGCGCGTAGGAGAAGTAGCAAACTTGTTTTGTGATGCGGGCCTAGTCGTTGTTACTGCATTTATTTCACCATTTGCAAAAGATAGACAGATGGTGCGAGATATGGCAATGCAGGGGCAATTTGTAGAAGTATTTATAGATGTGCCATTAGAAGTGTGCGAACAAAGAGACCCGAAAGGTTTATATAAAAAAGCAAGAGAGGGCGAAATAAAAGATTTTACGGGTATAGATTCCCCTTATGAAGTGCCTGTTAACCCAGAGTTGCATATAGTGAATGATGGCATTTCTATCGAGCAAGCCGCTGCGCAGGTTATTGACTACCTGAAAAATCATAAATATATCGTAAGCCATGTTAAAAGTTATTAATACGCAGGATATTGTGGCGCTAGCAAAACAAGCAGGCGCAGCTATTATGGGAATCTATGAAAAAGACTTTGCAGTGGAGTTTAAAGCCGATGAATCTCCATTAACGGAAGCAGATAAAGCTGCGCACGATATTATCGAGGCGGGCTTAAAAACATTAGATCAACAAAATAATACCAATATTCCATTGATGTCTGAGGAAGGTAAAAATATCCCCTATGAAGAAAGAAAAGATTGGGAGTATTTTTGGATGGTAGACCCAGTGGATGGTACGAAGGAGTTCGTAAAGAAGAATGGCGAGTTTACCGTCAATATCGCACTGATTCACAAAGGTGTTCCAGTATTGGGTGTTGTGTATGCACCTGTGTTGAATCAAATGTACTGGGCAAAAAAAGGCGAAGGGGCACACAAAGATGGCCAGCCGTTACCGTTAAAAAACCCAACTCAACGTAAAACCTATAAAATCGTCGCAAGCCGGTCGCACATGTCGGATGAAACGAAAGAATTCATTGATGACATAAAAACGAATAAAGAAAAAGAATTAGTGTCGATTGGTAGTTCGCTAAAAATTTGTTTGGTAGCTGAAGGTGAGGCAGATGTTTATCCAAGGATAGCGCCAACTATGGAGTGGGATACTGCAGCTGCTCATGCAGTTGTTCTGGAGGCAGGGATGACTATGAAAGCATATGAAAATGGAACGATATTGAACCAGCTTACGTACAATAAGAAAAACTTACTGAACCCATTTTTTATTGTCTCAACGCTTAATTCTTAACAATTCTTTATGGCCTTTTATAAGCAACATATCTTTTTTTGTACCAATCAACGAAGCGATGGTAGAGCTTGTTGCCAAGACCATAATGCCCAGGAAATGCGCGATTATTTAAAAAAGCGTGTTAAAGAAGCTAAATTGGCAGGCCCGGGTGGCGTAAGGGTAAATAATGCAGGCTGTCTCGACCGTTGCGGTTTAGGCCCCGTGCTGGTTATTTACCCTAATGAAACTTGGTACCGTTATGAATCAAAAAAGGACATTGATGAGATTTTTGAGGAACATGTTAATAAGAACCGACATGTGCAAAGGCTATCTATTTAGTTAACAATGTAGCTTAATGCATAAAAATTTCGGTTGAGTCAAAAACTTGATGAAATGAAACAACATGGAATGTAGATGTTAAAAGTTCGTAAAGCAGTTATTCCCGTTGCGGGTCTAGGCACGCGGGTGTTACCTGCCAGTAAGGCGATTCCCAAAGAAATGATGACGGTGGTTGATAAGCCAGTCATTCAGTATGTTGTTGAAGAGGCTGTTGCAGCCGGTATTAAAGAAATTATTTTGGTTACACGAAATGGTAAATCGGCTATTGAAGATCATTTTGACTCACACTATGAATTAGAAGCTGAGTTAGCGCGAAAGAATAAGACGGCTCTTTTAGCAACGATTCAACATATTGTTCCAGCGGATGTTTCTATTGTGTCAGTTCGCCAAGCAGAAGCAAAAGGCTTGGGGCATGCCGTTCACTGTGCAGCTAATGTGGTGAGTGATGAGCCGTTCGTGGTTATTTTGCCTGATGTGTTAGTGCACAATGCAACGGGGCAAGTGAATGACCTAGCTAGAATGATAGGCGAGTTCGAACTTAATCAGGCTGCACAGATTATGGTGGGAGAAGTGCCGATTGATAAGGTTCATTTATACGGTATTGCCGACTGTAATGGCATTATGCCTAAGTCGGGCGGGTCTACTGCCATTAAGGGATTGGTTGAAAAGCCTACTCAGAGCGAGGCGCCTTCTAATTTGGCTGTTATAGGGCGTTATGTATTGCCCGCTCAAGTTATGGGGCTTTTGGCGCAAGGTAAGCCTGGGGCCGGGGGTGAAATTCAGCTGACAGTTGCGATTGATGAATTACTAACTGAACAAGCAGTAGACGCATATAAAATGATGGGGACTACCTATGATTGTGGCGAGAAGTTGGGCTATTTGATGGCAAATATTGCTTATGGTTTACAGCATGGCGAAACAGCAGATGGCTTAAGATCGTTTATTGAAGCGTTAGACTAGAGCCTTGTGAATAATCGCAATGACAAAGCTGGGTTAAGTGATGCTGACGTTTCGCCTACTTCAGAAAAACGTATGCCCTTTGAGTGTCAAGCATGGTTGGGGCTGCAGAAGCACGCAGATGAACTGAAAGGCGTTCACCTTAAGGATTTATTTCAAAGCGCGAATAGGTTCGATGAGTTCAGCGTTAGCCAACAGCATTTTTTGTTGGATTTATCAAAGCAACGCATAACAGGCGAGACCTTAAGTAAGTTGCTTGGCTTGGCAGAGGAACAAAAACTCGCTTCTTGGATAGAGAAGCTATTTACGGGCGAAAAGGTCAATGCTTCTGAGCAACGGGCGGCCTTACATACAGCTTTGCGCCAACGAGCTGGTGAGGACTTATGGCTTGACGGTCAAAATGTAACCGAAGGTGTTCATGCTTCATTAAACAAGATGAAGTTATTAGTTGAGCAGATTCAGAGTGCTCAGTGGCGGGGATATGAAGGTAGCCCAATTAAAAACATTGTTAATATTGGGGTAGGTGGTTCAAATCTTGGGCCATCGATGGCGTGTGGAGCTTTAGAACAATACGCTCCGGCTGAAATACGCCACCTTAACGTTTATTTTGTTTCATCCATGGATGGCAGTGAACTTGAAAAGCTATTGCCAACACTTAATCCAGCGGCAACACTGTTTATTATTTCCTCAAAGACATTTTCTACTGTCGATACCCTCGCGAATGCAAACACCGCGCGCGAGTGGTTGTTAAAGGCGAGCAAGAAGCCGGTAGAAATCATTAATCAACACCACTTTATTGCCGCAACAGCTAGTCCAAAGGCGGCGATTGCTTGGGGTGTGCCTGAGAAGAACCAATTGTTATTTTGGGATTGGGTGGGTGGGCGTTATTCGCTTTGGTCGGTAATTGGTATGCCTATTGCTTTAAAGATTGGCATGGATAATTTTCACAAAATACTCAAGGGCGCAGGCATTATGGACGCGCACTTTAGAGAGGAGCCATTTGAGACGAATTTACCTGTTTTATTGGGCTTGATTGGCGTTTGGAATGTTAATTTTCTGCGCATTCATGCGCACGCTATATTGCCTTACGACGGTCGGCTTGCACAATTCCCTTCATACCTTGAGCAGTTGGAAATGGAAAGTAATGGCAAAAGTATTAACCGCGATGGTCAGCGAATTAACTATCAAACCTGTCCTGTGCTGTGGGGAGAAGTAGGCTCTAATGCGCAGCACGCTTTTTATCAGTTGCTGCATCAAGGAACGCAAGCAGTTATGTGTGATTTTATAGTGTCGGCTAAGCGATATTGTGGTGAGACCGATGGGCTGCAGAGTCAACATCAATTATCATTGGCTAACTGTTTGGCACAATCAAGGCTGCTAGCATTGGGTGCTGATGCGCTAAAGAAAAATGGACAAACGGCAAACTATCAGCACTACGATGGCAACCAGCCTAGTACAACTATTATGTTAGATGAGTTAACACCCGAAACGTTTGGTGGGCTGATTGCGTTGTATGAACATAAGGTGTTTGTGCAATCGGTCATATGGGAAATCAACCCATTTGATCAATGGGGTGTTGAGCAAGGCAAACAAGTAGCGACATTACTGCTAGCAGAGCTAGTACAGAGCAGTGATGATGGTTTGGACGCTTCCACCAATGGTTTGATTCAATATGTGCGTCAACAGCATAAGGGAGGCGACGATGAAGGTTAATGTGTATGGCTCAAGTCTTTCTGCCTGGGTAGCAGCGGCGAGCTTAGCAAAAGTAGGTAACGATGTTTGTATCAATGAAATGGGTGCTGGGTCGATAAAGGAGCTGAATGAAATAGGCGTTATTCGTGATGAGCTGGGTTTGTTGAATCTGCTAGAACAACAAATAGATAGTGGGCGGTTAGTCCGATGCTCAAAATTAGAAAATTTGGCCGATATTCACTGGTTTACATTGCAGGCAACAGAGCAAGATTTAGCGGAACAAATTTTAGATAAAATTTGTATTATTAACCCAAACGGGTTATTGGTCATTAACCAATGTAATTTTACGGTAGGGGCAACGGTGGGCCTTCAAGCTCGAATTGGCGAAGAAAATGATGTTGTATATATTCCTGATAATTTACAAGAAGGGGCGGCACTAAAGGGTTTTAATAGGCCTAAAAGAATTACCTTAGGAATGGATGACACTAGGGTGCTCATACAAGTAAAAGCGTTACTAAGGCCATTTAGTACAGAGTTAGACGAATTGCAAATAATGAGTTCTCGCGAGGCTGAATTTACTAAATTTGCCATCACAGGGATGTTGGCCGTGCGGCTGGGTTACATTAACGAATTGGCGAATCTTGCCGATCAGTTAGACGTGGATATCAGTGTTGTCCAAGGAGGTATGGGTGCGGATCCACGAATAGGTCGCCATTATTTATCCCCGGGATGTGGTTTTGGTGGGCAAAACTTCCATGCGTACGTAGAAAAATTTGCAAGTATTTTCCAAACAGAACAGCAGCAAACACTGTTAAAAACAGTTATTTTACAAAATGAAACGCAAAAAGAACTACCGTTCAGGAAACTATGGCAACACTATCACGGTGATCTATCGGATAAAGTAATAGCCATTTGGGGTGCTTCGTTTAAACCGGGTACGGCGAGTATTGATAACGCACCAAGCATAAAGAACATTGATGCTTTAATATCACAAAATGTACAGGTACGCGTGCATGACCCTGAGGCTATAGATAATCTTCGTGCCTATTATAAAGATCAGCCTTTAGTCAGCTACTACGATGATCACATGGCAGCTATTAAAGACGTAGATGGGTTGTTGCTTTTAACAGAGTGGCCACTGTATTGGTCGCCAGATTATGACAAGTTAGTAGGTGCTATGCGCCACCCTTTATTAGTTGATGGTCGTAATATTTTAGATAAAGAGATGTTAAGCCAATATGGCTTAATCTATATTGGCGTAGGTCGTTGATATAAAACAATTTGTGACGTATTCATTGATAAAAATATTCTTAATTTAATCCCTTTATAGCAGAATAGCTGTTACATAAAGGGTGAATTAGGCAGTAATCGACCTCGGTGAGGTATTTAGCCGATAAAGATATACAACTTAGCGTTGTGATTAAGCGAAAAAATAGATAGAATACGCGGCTCTTTGGTAGACCCACACCCATAGTTTAAGTGGAATTAAGAAATGAAAACATTTAGTGCAAAAGCAGAAGAAGTAGAACACAATTGGTTTGTTGTTGATGCCGAAGGCAAAGCCTTGGGTCGATTGGCAACAGAAATAGCAAGGCGTTTACGTGGTAAACATAAGCCTGAATATACACCTCACGTGGACACAGGTGATTACATTGTTGTTGTTAACGCTGAAAAAATTGGCGTAACTGGCAATAAAGAAAAAGACAAAATGTATTATCATCACACAGGATACATTGGCAACTTGAAGTCTATTTCATTAGGCAAGCTTCGTGAAACACATCCAGAACGTATTATTCAATCAGCCGTAAGAGGCATGTTACCTAAGAATTCTTTGGGTAGAAGTATGTTCAAAAAAATGAAAGTATTCGTTGGTGCAGAGCATACACATCAAGCTCAGCAACCTAAAATTTTAGATATTTAATTAGAGTTTAATATAATGGCACAAACCCAATATTACGGAACAGGTCGTCGTAAAAGTTCAGTCGCTCGTGTGTTTGCACGTCCTGGCAAAGGCGACATAATAGTGAATAATTCACCGTTGGATGATTACTTTGGTCGTGAAACAGATCGAATGGTTGTGCGTCAGCCTCTTGAATTAGCAGAAGCGACTGGCAAATTTGATTTCTTAATTACCGTTAAAGGCGGTGGTACTACTGGCCAAGCTGGCGCAATCAGATTAGGCATTACTCGTGCTTTGCTGGAATATGATGAAGAGTTAAGACCTGCGCTACGTAAAGCGGGTTATGTCACACGTGATTCACGTCAAGTAGAGCGTAAAAAAGTTGGTCTTCATAAAGCGAGAAAACGTCCTCAATATTCGAAGCGTTAAGTTTGTTCGGATTAATATCTACAAAAAAGCCCGTCTTAGGACGGGCTTTTTTGTAGATGAATTTTATGACAATAGGTCTCTAGTGCTTTGGCGAGGGATTGTTAATTTGTTCTGCCTTTTAAACTACACATCGCATGATGAGTGCTTAGAAAAATACTTTCCTCTCCAATTCTTTTGATAAAATCAGTTTCTTTTAGCTTATCCATTACCGGACCTTTTATTTCAGCTAAATGAAGTTTTACGCCAGCGGTCTCTAGCCCATAAAGAATATCACCTAAGGACTCCAAGGCGCTCGTGTCAACGACACTTATAGAGCTGCAGATTAGTACAACATGATTTATCTCTTTGTCATCAGCTACTAATCTCATAATCGTATCTTCTAGATAATTAGTATTAGCAAAATACAGATTTTCATCAACACGTATAGCTAGAATATGTTTGTCAGTTTTGACTTGATGGCGGTCAATATTTCTGTAATGCTCAGTGTCACCGACTTGGCCAACAATAGCAATATGAGGCTGGCTACTTCGATGAAGGTATAACCCTATAGAAATCACCACACCGGCAATGATGCCAGTTTCAACATCAATGATTAATACGGTGAAAAATGTAATGAGCAAGGAAAATGCATCCGTTTTATCGTAGCTCAATGCATGTTTAAACGAATGAATATCTATCAGCGGTAGAACGGCTAGTACTATGATAGCGCCTAAAGTAGCTTTGGGAAGATAGAAAAAAAGAGGCGTTAGAGCAACGAGCGTTATTCCAACTAGACACGCGGTAATGATTGATGCAAGTGGTGAGTTTGCTCCGGCAGAAAAGTTTACCATTGATCTACCAAAGCCCCCTGCTACAGGGTAACCGCCACTAATTGCAGATGCAATATTAGCGGTACCTAAACCAATCAATTCTTTGTTAGAGTCAATTTTTTGGCGTTTTTGACTGGCCATACTCTTGGCAATTGAGACGCTCTCAAGATAGCCAATAATGGCAATCAATAGTGCATTAGGTAGCAACAATTTAATCAAGTTAGGGTCAAGGTTTGGCAGTATAAACTCAGGTAAACCTGCTGGAATATGTCCAATAATCGAGACTTGGTATTGGGTATTTAAACTTAGGGTGTAAACGAGATAAGTGCCTATAGCAACGGCAACTAAAGGCCCAGACTTTGAAGCTAATTGAATAACACTATCTGTGATTTTGCATTTTTTTAAAACACTAACGAGCGGCGATTTAAACCACCATAAAAGAAATAAACTACTAACCCCAATTAGGCTAGTAGAAATATTACTTTGAGGGATTTGGGTGAGAATATTGTAGGTCGTTTCGTATGCAGGTGTGCCCCGTGGAAGACTAAGGCCTAAAATATGCTTAATTTGGCTTAGTGCAATAATAATAGCTGAAGCACTTATAAAGCCAGATATAACAGGGTGGCTAAGGAAGTTTATAACAGCGCCTAATCGAGCGGCTCTCATCATTAATAGAATAACGCCAACGAGCAAGGCAAGTGTATGTGCAGTACTCACCATCTCATTAACGCTACTTATATCGAGTTCAATGAGCGTCGCACCTGTCATCAGTGACATTAAGCCAACGGGTCCTACAGCTAACGTTCGGCTACTGCCGAAGGCGGCGTATAAAAGAAGTGGTAGAACTGAAGAATATAGAGCAACTTCTGGTGGTAGCCCAGCTAATAGCCCGTAAGCCATTGATTGAGGCACCAATACAACGGCAACGATTATGCCGGCGACAAGATCGCCATTGAACTGGCTTTTCTTATAATTTTTTAACCAATAAGGCAGAAGCATTTTTAAAATTGTTGGTTGTTATATATTGTTATGATCCCATAGTAATAATACAGCTTTCTAGACAGATTGCTGGCTAGGGCTCTACGCATAAACTAGAGTGCTAAATAGCATCAATATACCAAAAAATTATAAGCTTATGTACAGAACTTTAAATAAGCTAATTTTCTTTATGGGAATTAAAAAAATGACAACATTATGTTGCGTAGCAACAAAATATTAATCAAATCAAATACTTAACAATGATGTTTTGTTGTATTTATGCAAAAAACAGGTATAATTGTTCACGTACACAAGGAGAGGGGAAGTAGACGTTTTACAATTAAAAACGCTACAGTCTAAGAAATAATAATAAGAATAAAAAACTAGGGGGCTTTTAGCCCCTTTTTTTTCGTCAAAAAATACTGCCGTCTAGGTTCCCAACGAAAGAGTCTTGGTACCCTCTGGACTAGCCAACAAAACAACATCAGCAGATCTTTCCGCAAATAAACCGACAGTAACAACGCCAGTAATGTTATTGATTGAGTGCTCTATTTTTAGCGGTTCATTTATCTCTAATTCGTGAATATCAAGAATAATGTTGCCGTTATCCGTGATAAAGCCTTCGCGGTAGGCGGGTCTACCGCCAAGCTTAGTTAATTTCTCGGTTACGTAATGTTGGGCCATTGGAATCACTTCAACCGGTAACGGAAATTTACCAAGGCAAGACACCAGTTTGCTTTGATCTGCAATGCATATAAATACTTTACTAGAGGCGGCAATAATTTTTTCTCGAGTTAGTGCGCCGCCACCGCCTTTTATAAGTTCAAGGTTAGAGTTGATTTCATCGGCACCATCTACATACACGTCCAGCATGCCAACCGAATTTAAATCAAGAATCGGAATGCCAATAGCCAACAGTTTTTCTGTGCTAGCTTCTGAACTTGAGACGGCGCCTTCAAACTGATCTTTAATGGGCTCTAGTAAATCAATAAAATGGTTTACTGTTGAACCGGTACCAACACCGAGAATTTTGTAATGTTGAATGTACTCAATGGACGCCTCAGCGGCTTGTCTTTTTAGATGTTCTTGCATGGTTTATTGGAACATGTGTTGTAGGTTAACAATATGATATATCGCTCAACTACAGTGGCAAAGTGGTTTATCGTGATTAGCATAAAAAATTTAAAAGCTGTTTAGCGCGAGTTGTAAAACATTCTAATCCATTCTCTGTTACAACGGCATCCAGGGCGATGTCCCAAGGTTGTCGTTCGATGTGTTTTACACATTGGAGGGAGTAGGCAATACCAATGAGTAATGGTCTTTTTTTACAATTTGAATTCAAAAGAAAACGCAAACTACAATCGTAATAGCCACCGCCCATACCTAGCCGGTTCCCTTGGTTATCGTAGGCAACTAAGGGTAATAATACAACGGATAAAAATTTGCTTGGGATCAATAATCTAGTTTCTGGTTCCGGAATATTAAAAATATTATTTTTTAATGAATCGCCCGAGGCATAAGCAGAAAAATGTAGCGTTTTTTTGTGAATGACTGGCAGGTAATGAGTAATGTTCCTTTCAAAACAGGTGTTAATGAATAAGCTTATGGATGGTTCGCCATCATTTGCCAGATAGCCGGCAATATGAGGGGAACGTAGCAACAAACCAGAATTAAGTAATGCTTGGTTGATGTTGAAATCAAACGCACTTCGTGACGCAAAAGGGAGTTTTCTACGCTCTCTACGTAATGTATGTCTTAATGAAATCATGGTGTTGTTCTGAGAAAAAGACGTCCCCCACAAGTGCCGTAGTCAGGTTTCTACCTTGAACCGTGAGGTTCAAGTGGGAGTTGGACATTTGCATTAGGCTTCTCTGTATTAGAGCGTGCACACCAACAAAGTAATCTCTATTCCCTGTATTGTTATTAGGTCCAAGGGTTTTATTCGCCTAACCTCAAACATAGCAGGGGACGCATTTACAGTTTACGCCCAAGTGGCACAATAAACAGCAGATTTATACGACTAAATGGAATATAGGGTAGCTTTTTTATTCTAAAGCAGAAATATAGGGGGGTGGAGTAACTTTAAAAGGGACGTCGGTGAGAAGAAGAGGTTATTTACCGAAGGCGTTAATGGCGAAGTCTAATTTATTTTGCAAGGCGATAATCTTTTCATTTATACCTAGTGCAAGGCCATCTTTTTTCTTATCTTCGTTGAGCAAGTCATGAGTGATATTAAGACCAGCCATCACCGCGATACGATCTAAACCTACAATACGGCCAGAATGCTTAATGGCTTGCATTTTTTCATCCAAAAACCGTGCAGATGATTCAAGTCCACGACGTTCATCTTCTGTGCAACTAACGCGATACTCTTTGTCTAAAATGGTGACTGAAACAGTGTTTGCTGAGGACATAGTTAGACGTCCATGGCTTTTAGTCTAGAAATCATTGCTTCAACGCGAGATTTTGCACTTTCGGTTTTTTCCATCAGTTCACTTCGTTGCTGAAACAAGTCTTTTTGTTGTGTTTTGAGCTGTTGATTCTCGTCATGTTGCTGCTGACAAACGAGCACGAGAGCATCAATCCTTTCTTCAAGGTCTTGTAAGGCTATTTCAGGGTTTATTTCTTTATTCACGGTGTAGATAGTATGTGTGATTGATGTTCAGGTCAATACTGATGATAATTTTGACAGTAAATTTTGGAGTCAGGTCGCAGAATGATAGCATACCCATACAGTTAATAAGATTGAGGTAAAAAGTGGAACGTATTGGTGATTATGGAGAGCTACAATCGATGTTGGAAGAACGAGATGCGCAGATGGGTGCAGCTGAGACGCACGGTTTAGCAACAGGCATGTTGTGTGTGTTGTTTGATGCGGATTTTAATCGTTGGATGACAGCATTATTTGATACAGATGAACAGCTGGCTGCATTAACAGGAGACGATAGGCAGGTGCTTATAAACTTGTTTCAAGGTACGCTTGAATTATTAAAAGAAGAAGATTTTATTTTTGATGTATTGCTGCCTGACGATGATGAGCGTATTAATGTGCGGGCGACCGCGTTGAGCGAATGGTGCCAAGGTTTTTTGTACGGCGTAGCGTATATGGGTGTTGGTGATGATAAAGAGTGGGAGGAAGACAGTAGAGGTGTATTAAGGGATATGATGGAAATTTCACGGCTTGATTCAGATAGTTCAGACGACTCCGATGAGCAAGCATTCATGGAGTTGCATGAATATGTTCGGATGGCTGTTCAAATCCTACTTCATGAGTTACAGCCGAAAGAGGAACAAAAAAATGATGAGCCAACCGTTCATTAAGGAATTTTTATAGATGAATGTAGAACAAAAAGAATTTGCTCGACGAAGAAAACAATTTCTACGTATGGTGGGTGTTGGCAATGTTGCGGTTGTGGCCAGTTCGTCTATTGCTAGTCGCAATAGCGATGTTGAATATGCGTTTCGTCAGAATAGTGACTTTTTCTACCTCAGTGGCTTCGATGAGCCGGAATCTGTATTGCTGTTTGTACCAGACCGTGAGCAAGGAGAATACGTGTTGTTTTGTCGTGAATATGATGAAACCATGGCGCTATGGGTCGGTGCAAGTGCTGGCTTAGAAGGCGCAATTAAAGATTATGGCGTAGACGATGCGTTTCCAATAGACGATATCGACGATATATTGCCGGGTTTGCTAGAAAACAAAAACAAGCTGTACTTCCCAATCGGCGTTCACCCCGAGTTTGACCAGCAGTTAATGGATTGGTCGCAACAAGTTCGGGGACGTTCTAGAACAGGCGTGTCTGCGCCTGCTGAGTTCATATCGTCTGATCATTTGTTGCATGAAATGCGCTTGATTAAGTCAGCGCAAGAAATAAAGTTGATGAAGAAAGCGGCAAAAGTATCAGTGGCCGCACATAAAAAAGCGATGCAAGTGTGTCGTCCACAGATGTTTGAATATGAAGTAGACGCCACCTTAAAACACCACTTTATTAGTAATGGTGCACAACAAGAAGCGTATCCGGCGATTGTCGGTGGCGGCAAAAATGGCTGCATTCTTCATTATATACAAAATAATGCCAAGCTTAATGATGGAGATTTATTGTTAATTGACGCGGGTTGCGAATGGCAGAAATATGCGTCAGATATCACACGAACATTCCCTGTAAATGGCGTTTTTAGTGATGAGCAAAAAGCCCTTTATCAATTAGTATTGGACGCTCAATACGCAGCCATTGAACAAGTGCAGCCAGGAAATCATTGGAATGACCCGCACGATGCAGCAGTCAAAGTATTAACGAAAGGTTTAGTCAAATTAGGCTTGCTTAAAGGCCGCGTACCAACGCTGATTAAAAACGAAGCCTATAAGCCGTACTATATGCACCGCACAGGGCATTGGCTGGGCATGGATGTACATGACGTGGGCGATTACAAAATAGACAAACAATGGCGTTTATTAGAGCCTGGTATGGTGCTAACGGTAGAGCCGGGCTTATATATTCAGCCAAATGCGAAAGAAGTGGACAAGAAATGGCGCGGTATCGGTATTCGTATTGAAGATGACGTGTTGGTCACGAAAAAAGGCCATGAAGTGTTGACCGCTGGTGCACCTAAAGAAGTCAATGACATTGAGTCATTGATGGAGAAAGCGCGTGTCGCATGACTATGATGTCATCATCATCGGTGGCGGCATGGTGGGTGGCTGCTTGGGGCTGGCGTTAAGCCAATCGTCACTTCGCGTTGCCATTGTAGAGTCGCGCGAGTTTACAGAAAAACAATCAGACAGCGCAGGCAAGCGCGCCATTGCGTTATCTTGGGGAAGTCGCCGCATTCTTGAACAGCTGAATATCTGGCGGCCAGTAAACGATGCAGCAATGGCTATCAAACATATTCATGTGTCGGATAAAGGCCATTTCGGCAAAACACGGTTATCAGCAGCATCGCAAAACGTCGATGCGTTAGGTTACGTGATAGAGGCGGTAAAAATACAAGCCGTGGTTACGAACAGTTTAAAACAATCCAATATCGACAGCTTGTGCCCGGCAAGCTTGGTTGATTATGTTGTGCACGATGACAGCGCAGACGTGACCATTAGCTTAAACGGCAAAGAGAAAACCTTATCGTGCAAATTATTAGTGGGTGCAGATGGCGGTTTATCTAAAGTACGCGAATGCGGCGCGTTTGAGCTAAAAGAATATTCATATGATCAGCACGCCATTGCCGGTTTAATCAGCGTGGAATCCGATGTGCATGACGTCGCCTACGAACGTTTCACCTCCGAAGGCCCCATAGCGATGCTGCCACACTTTGATGGTTTGTATTCCTTGGTGTGGATTATGCCATCTGAACTGGCGCAAGACGTCATGGCGTTGCCAGAAAACGAATTTTTAGAACGGCTGCAATCACGCTTCGGGCAATGGCTGGGTCAATTAGGCTTGTCGGGTAAATGTCAAACATTCCCGCTAAATTTATCGCATGTGCCCAACAACACAGCCGAACGTGTTGTGCTGATTGGTAACGCGGCGCACCAGCTTCACCCTGTTGCAGGGCAAGGGTTTAACTTAGGACTGCGAGACGCAGCAATATTGGCGGATGCTTTATTGTCGAATCAAAACGACATGGCTACAGTATTAGAAACGTATGCTAATCGCAGGCAATTAGACCAGGCCTTAATTACCGGTTTTACCGATAACGTCATCAAGCTGTTTTCTACTGACAGCGCGTTATTTAGCGTGGTGCGTAATAGTGGCTTACTCATGTTAGACAAAATACCGTTAATGAAAAACCAATTCGCACGCCAAACAATGGGTTTAGGTTCGCGCTTGGCGAGGCTAACGGCGAGTTGATGGTTAATAAAACCTATCAAGTAGCAATAGTTGGCGGCGGCATGGTGGGCGCAGCACTGGCTTGTATGTTGGCCGACAAAAATGTAAACGTTGTGTTAATTGATGCCGGCGACCCTATGGCAACATGGCCAGATGACAGCTATGACTTGCGCGTGTCAGCGTTGACCCTATCTTCAATTAACTTGTTTAAATCACTGGGTATTTGGGATGATATTGTTGAGATTGGTGAGCAGGCGGTTGAGAAAATGTTTGTCTGGGATCACTTTGGCGGTGGCGAGTTAGATATAGACTCTGCTGATGCCGGGGAGCCTCAAATGGGAAGTGTGGTAGAAAACCGGATTACTGTATTGGCGCTTTGGAAAAAACTGCAAAGCCTGGAATGTTGTGACCTTCTAACGTCTACGACATTGGATGATTACCAAGCCGATGATAATGGTGTTGAGATAGCCTTATCCAATGGTAAACAGCTGAATGCATCACTGTTAGTGGGCGCAGACGGTTCAAACTCAAAAATACGGCAAATCAGTGGTATTGAAAATTATGGCTGGGAATATCAACAAAAAGCACTGGTGGCCACGGTAAAGCCCGAAAAGTCCCATCAAAATACAGCGTGGCAACGTTTCTTGCCCGAAGGCCCGTTGGCGCTTTTGCCAATACGGGATGGTTTGATATCCATTGTTTGGACATCTACAACGGAAACCACAGAGGCGAATTTAAAGCTGGATGAAACCAGTTTTTGTGACGCACTAGCAGAAGCGTCTGAGCAGCAACTCGGTAATTTTGAATTGCTTGGCGCGAGAGGTGCTTTTCCATTAAAACTACAATTCTCACCAGAGTACACTCAACAACGCATGGTATTAATTGGTGATGCTATTCACACCATTCACCCATTGGCCGGCCAAGGTGCAAACCTAGGTTTAACAGATGCTATTGCATTAGCAGAGGTCGTATTGCAAGCGAATGAAAAAGGTCGGGATATTGCCAGCCAACAAGTGCTTCGGCGGTATGAACGCCAGCGTAAAGGCGATAACTTATTGATGATGGGTCTTATGGATGGCTTCAAGCGTTTGTACGGTGCAGACGATACGTTAGTTCCAATCGCAAGAAATATGGGCATGGGCATTGTTAATAGCTCAATGCTCATCAAAAACCAAATTTGTAAATACGCGATGGGTTTGTAATATAAATTTCAGACATTAAAAAGCCGCAATCACCATTGAACGATTGCGGCTTTTTTGTTTTTTACGTATAACGTTTTACATTACAACTTGTAGCGCTAGAACAACTTGGCAACCAAAACCGGCGGCAAACGCTAATGTACGTACCCAAGGGACGCCAAATGTGTGCGTTAATAAATGCACTACACGAGCATAAAAGAAAACCATCGCAGCCATCGCTGTGGTGTCGTTATTCGCGCCAGCCGCTTGTACGACTAAAATAAGCGCAGCAAAAACAACTAAGTTTTCAATCGCATTGGTGTGAGCATTTTTCATGCGGATAGCCCAATCTGCCATTCCTTCAACATCGGCGTGTGGACCAACAGCGTTTATTAAGCCACCAACAATAATGTAGTTAAGTGCATAAGGGACCCATATAACAGCGGTTAATAAGGCAGTTGCAGCTAAGTAATATAGTTCTGGTGTCATCATTCTCTCCGTTAGTATTGTTATTAAAGTTTGAAGCGTTTTTAGGATTTATTGATTAAGTTAGTCAATGCTCGAGCGTGTTCTGCAGCAATCCGCCCCATAGACGTTAAATAACCACCGTCTAATTTATCAACAAGTCCCTTATTAAACAACCTTTCGACTGCGTTAATGATATTTGGTTCAGCATCATTATGTATTTTTATACCTTGCTGAGTGTTAGATAAATCGAATTGTAAAAGAACGTTTAGTTCTTCAAGTTGTTCTTGGTCTAACTTCATGCGGCTACCTCGTGTTTGTATTGAGTTAGCATAACGTTAATGCTGGGTTGGTGCAATTTGCTTGATGTTTATTTAGTGAAAGAAGCTATGCTTAGTATTGGTCTAGACTAGGCGATTCATTATGTACAAATTCTTGCTCTAGGGCGTTGTCTCTTGAAATCTAGAAATGATATTTTGTTTTATTTTGGTGGAAGATGTTCGTGGACTATATTTAATTTGAACTACCTTTTTTCCATGTGCTTGGAAGTATTTTTCAACATCATGATTATGAGGTTTTCTACCCCAGTCTTCGCCTATAACAAAAATATCAGCTTTAACCTCCTTACAAACAGCAAGATAATCTAATTCATGATATGGAAGTACGATATCGACACAGCGGAGTGCTTTAAGCATTTCCATACGCTGCTCAAGCGGAATAGCAGGAATATTAGGCTTGTATAATTTGACAACTTCATCAGAAGCAACGCCAACAGCAACCTTATCGCCCAATGAGGCGCAAAAATCTAACAATGCAAGATGCCCAACGTGCAATAAATCAAAAGTACCTACCGTATATACAACCATAATGTTATTTAACTCCTAGATTGAAAGTGATTTTCGGCATTGTGCTTTACCAATCACATTGTGTTTACTGTAAAAGTTTCCAGCCATAAACGGCAGTTATTCCGAGCGTATAAATAGCAAGAATAACGACATTAACTCGCTTGCCAGACAGTTTGGGGGTTTTGATTTGCGATACATTCAAAGCCGCAAGCCCTAAACCACTGATATAAAGAATGACAGCAAAGGCGCCCTCGTTAAACATACCCTCAAATAAAAATATGAAAACGAGTATTAGACTGTTGTTGTCAAGCGCCAGTCCAGTGTATTTCGTGCCACCAGCAAGGCCGTATACACTAAAATAACTCAATCTTATTGCGCTAGCGGCGAGCATTAAAAAAGCACCTAATAAAAATATAGGCTCAAACTTCCCATAGCTCATTAAAAAAATAGCCGGCGCGACACCATAACTTACAATGTCAATTAATACATCAAGCTGTCCACCAAATGCACGGTCGTTACCTGTTCGCCCACTCATCCTTCGTGCAATGAGACCATCCGCCCAATCAAACCCAACAGCCCAGACCATGCCAATCATTGCGGCGTGATAAACACCCAAAATACTGAAGTAAATAGCTAATATTGTGCAGGCCAATCCTGCAAGTGAACACAGGTTAGGGATGTCTTTTACATAGGAAAGAATGGTGGGGGGTAGTTCTTGAGGTTTAATTTTGTCTGTGCCCATAAATAATTCAAAAACAAACCACTATAACTTATTATTACCATCAACTTGAGTATAATAATATGTGATGGTGAATACACCCCCCGTAACTCCTTTACTGACAAGGTTTGGATGCCAAAGATGGTATTAATTGTTAATTCTCTCGAGTCTCTACCGAACCGTACCAATGACGTCTTTGGTGCGATTTAAACCATAGAAAAAACACCCCATCCAACGTACAATGACCCTCTAATTTACCTCTTTTGGGAGAGCTCGGTTTCGTACCGACGCCGAAGGCGCAATCCGTCCGGAATCGCTCAGGCAAATGGACCATAAGGGAGATTGTTTGGCTTGGCCAACAGTCAGTTAGCTCTGGAGAGCGGTTGAATAAACACACCGAAGAGGAAAGAGGGCGCAGTATGATACGGGGCTCTTAAACTTTCAGGTTTTGGACAGAGGGGCGGCATGTGTTTTCGCGTGCCGCCCTTTTTTGTTTTGAGAATACATATGACTAAAAAAACAATCTTAAATAATGCCCACCGTGAACTGGGCGCTCGCATGGTCGATTTTGGTGGCTGGGATATGCCAGTTAATTACGGTTCGCAAATTGACGAGCATCACGACGTAAGAAAGTCCGTGGGCATGTTTGACGTGTCGCATATGACAGTAGTTGATGTTAATGGCGCGCAAGCGAAGGCGTATTTACAGCACTTGCTGGCTAATGATGTGGCGAAATTAACCCGCCAAGGTAAGGCTCTATACAGTTGTATGCTGACCGAGGACGCGGGCATTATTGATGACCTGATTGTGTATTTTTTGGACGATCAAAATTACCGTTTGGTCGTGAATGCTTCAACGCGCGATAAAGACATTGAGTGGTTAGAAAAGCAGGCGGAAAACTTCGATGTGGCAATTAACGAACAGCCAACTTTAGCGATGATTGCGGTTCAAGGGCCAAAAGCTCGCCAAAAAGTCTGCCCGTTATTGCCCGAGCGTTTGGGTTTGTCTGCCGCTGAAATTAAACCATTTAGTGCGTGTTGGCATGGCGAATGGTTTGTGGGTAGAACGGGTTATACCGGCGAAGATGGTTTTGAAATTATGTTGCCAGAAGACAAAGCAGTTGGTTTTTGGAAACAGTTGTTAGAAGCGGGTGTTAAGCCCTGTGGCCTAGGTGCACGCGATACCTTGAGGCTTGAAGCCGGTATGAACTTATACGGTCAAGATATGGACGAGTCTAAAAACCCATTAGAGTCTGGCTTGGCTTGGACTATCGCGTGGGAGCCATCAGAGCGTGAATTTATCGGCAAACAAGCGCTGCTCAATATCAAGCAACAAACTAGTTCTGGCAAGTTTGTGGGGTTGATACTGGAAGACAAAGGAATGCTGCGTGCTCATCAAACAGTCGTGCTAGACGATGGCTTAAAAGGTGAAATTACCAGTGGTGGTTACTCGCCAACCATGGAGCGTTCAATCGCGTTGGCACGAGTTCCCGCAAATATTGGTAAAACCTGTAAAATCGAAATCCGCGGAAAATTAAAAAACGCACGGGTGGTAAAGCCATGTTTTGTGCGTCAAGGCGCAGTGCAAATTGAACTTTAAGAAAAGGAAAAGCCATGTCAAATACACCTGATGATAGAAAGTACGCAGACTCACACGAATGGGCGTTATTAGAAGCCGATGGCAATATCCGCGTGGGTATTTCAGATCACGCGCAAGAATTACTGGGCGATTTAGTTTTTGTTGAATTGCCAAAAGTAGGGCAACAAGTCGGCAAAGGAGATGAGTGTAGTGTGGTTGAATCTGTAAAAGCCGCGTCAGATATATACAGCCCTGTTACGGGTGAAATTGTAGCGATTAATGGTGAGTTAGAAGATGGCTCTGAAGCCATTAACGATTCGCCTTATGAAGATGGTTGGATTTTTGTGATTAAGCCAACAGATACCAGCGAGCTTGATGATTTATTAGACGCCGAAGGCTACCAAAACTTAACCGAAGACGAGTAACAAACGCATGCCTTTTATTCCGCATTCAGAACACGACATTTCCAGAATGTTGTCGACCATTGGCGTTGACACGATTGATGACCTGTTCGATGAAATACCAGACAACTTACGTTGTGGTGAGTTAGAGCAAATCCCAACGGGCATGAACGAGATGGAAGTGTCTCGATTATTGCGCGACAAAGCAGCGCAAGACGGTTTGCCCTTATGCTTTTTGGGCGCGGGTGCGTACGAGCACCATATTCCCGCGGCGGTGTGGGAAATAACCACTCGGGGTGAGTTTTATAGCGCCTACACGCCGTATCAAGCCGAAGCGTCGCAAGGTACCTTGCAACTGCTGTACGAATATCAAAGCATGATGGCGAGTTTAATGGGCATGGAGGTGTCTAATGCCTCGTTGTACGACGGCGCATCCGCGTTGGCCGAAGCGGTATTGATGGCGGTGCGCGCGAACCGTAAATCCAAATCACGCAAAATTTTAATGCCGTTGAGCATTAACCCCGTGTATCGCACGGTAACGCAGGCGATTGTTCAAAACCAAGAYATTGAGTTGGTTGATGTGCCGTTTGATGTGGCAACAGGACAAACCGATTTAACCGTGTTGGARCAATTCGCGGGTGAAGATTTCGCCGCRATTRTTATTCCGCAACCTAACTTTTTTGGCGTGCTGGAAAAYGTTGATGCGCTAACCGCTTGGGCAACAGACAATAAAATGTTGTCTATTGGCGTGGTTAACCCCATGGCGATGGCGTTATTAAAGCCGCCGGGTGAATGGGCAGAMACAGGCGTGGATATTGCCTGTGGCGAAGGCCAGCCCTTAGGTGTGNCACTCGCATCTGGCGGGCCGTATTTTGGCTTTATGTGCTGTAAGCTRCAACACGTTCGGCAAATGCCGGGSCGTATTATCGGCCGCACAACYGACTTAGAYGGTAAAGAAGGTTTTACCCTAACGCTGCAAGCGCGTGARCAACAYATTAGGCGTTCAAAAGCGACYTCAAACATCTGTACCAACCARGGCTTGTTAGTCACTGCAGCAACGATTTATATGTCKTTATTAGGYCCAGAAGGGCTTAAAAAAGTAGCGCTTAATTCACATAAAAATACGCAGTTATTGATTAAACGTTTAACGGCTATTAAAGGTGTGGAGCTGGCATTTAACTCGGCAACGTTCCACGAGTGCGTTATTATCGTAGATGCGGACGCTAAACAATTGATAGAGTCATTGGCTGCAAAGCACCATATTTTAGCCGGCTTTAACGTATCAGTCAGTTACCCAGAGTTGGGTAATGCACTGCTGGTGTGTGCGACAGAAACCCGCACAGAAAAAGACATTGAGCAATTTGCAGGCGTGCTCGATTCATACATAAACTCATAGGAGAAGATCATGGCGACTATTACATTACAAGGTAACGAAATTCACACGAATGGCGACGTGCCAGCAGTTGGAACGCAAGCGCCGGACTTTGCTTTAACCACCAAAGAGTTGGCCGATGTAACGCTGGCTGATTACGCGGGCAAGAAAAAACTCATCAGTATCGTGCCGAGTTTAGACACCCCCGTGTGTCAGCTATCCACAAAAAAATTCAACGACCACGCAAAAAACCACGCCGATACAGTCATCTTAATTGTGGCAGCTGATTTGCCATTCGCTATGGCACGTTTTTGTGGTGATGAAGGCCTAGAAAATGTGATCACCTTATCCATGATGCGCGATCGCAACTTTGCCAAAGACTATGGCGTATTAATTGATGATGGCCCGTTAAAAGGCATCACGGCTCGTGCGTTAATTACCTTAGATGAAAACAATAAAGTGCTTACGTCTGAACTCGTCGGTGAAATTGCCGATGAGCCAGATTATGAAGCAGCACTCGCGGCACTAAAGTAAAAGAGTTAAACCTACATGCTAATATTTGAACAATCCCATCGTGGGCGCGGCGCAAACGCACAATTTCCAGCAAATAACGATGAGTTGTCATCATTGCCAGCTGGTGCGCTAAGGTCGTCTAAACCGAACTTGCCAGAAGTGTCAGAAATGCAAGTGGTTCGCCACTTCACGCGTTTGTCGCAAAAGAACTTTTCGATAGACACGCACTTCTATCCACTGGGTTCATGCACCATGAAGTACAACCCGCGAGCCTGTAATACATTGGCGAGTTTGCCAGAATTCACAGGCCGGCACCCACTCGGCCCAAGCTTACACGGGCAGGGGTTTTTATCGTGCATGTATGAACTACAAGGCATGTTAAAAGACGTAACGGGTATGCAAGCGGTATCGCTTTCACCGGCAGCAGGCGCGCAAGGTGAGTTCGCCGGCGTGGCGATGATAAAGGCCTATCACGATGACCGTAACGACACGGCGCGTAACGAAATATTAGTACCCGATGCAGCGCACGGTACCAACCCAGCATCAGCGGTGATGTGTGGTTATAAGGTAAAAGAAATCCCAACCGGTAAAAATGGTGATGTGGATATCGACGCATTAAAAGAAGCTATCGGCCCACAAACGGCTGGTATTATGCTAACAAATCCCAGCACGTTAGGGGTTTTTGACCGCAAAATTAAAAAAATTGCCGACATTGTTCATGATGCAGGCGGTTTACTGTATTACGATGGCGCGAACCTAAATGCTATTTTAGGTAAAGTTCGCCCGGGTGATATGGGCTTTGATGTGATTCATATGAATCTTCATAAAACCTTCTCCACGCCACACGGCGGCGGCGGTCCAGGAGCCGGCCCAGTGGGTGTTAGTAAACGCTTAAAACCGTATTTACCCGTGCCTATTGTCGGTAAAAAAGACGGGCAATACGTGTTGTTAGATGAAAACGATTACCCTCAAACAATTGGCAGAATGTCTGCCTTTGCAGGTAATGCAGGTGTGTTATTGCGTGCGTATATTTACGCCAGAATGTTAGGCCGTGAAGGGATGCCGCGTGTGGCAGAATTCGCCACACTAAATGCTAACTACTTGTTAAAACGCTTAATGGACGTGGGTTATACGGCGGCTTATCCAGAAAGACGCGCAACGCACGAATTTATCTTAACGCTTAAAAAACAAGCTAAAGAACTAAACGTCACCGCAATGGACGTGGCTAAACGTTTATTAGATTACGACTTCCACGCACCAACCACGTACTTCCCGTTGCTCATTCCAGAATGTTTGCTGATTGAGCCAACAGAAACGGAAGCAAAAGAAACGTTGGATGATTTTGTAGACACCATGGCAATTATCCTAAAAGAAGCGGAAGAAGATTCAAGTTTACTAAAAGGTGCGCCATATACCTTGCCCGTTAAAAGGCTGGATGACGTAAAAGCAGTTAAACAATTAGACGTAGTCTGGAAGCGGGCAGAGGGTTAAATATGAGTGAGTCTAAATCAGCTTTAATATGCGGTTCAATGGCGTTTGACACCATCATGGTATTTCAAGATAAATTTAAAAACCATATCTTGCCAGACAAAGTTCACATGCTAAATGTGTCTTTCTTCGTGCCAGAACTACGCCGCGAGTTTGGTGGTTGTGCAGGAAACATTGCTTACAACCTCCATCTATTAGGCGAAAACGCCCTGCCAATGGCAACCGTGGGTAAAGACTTTGGCCCCTATGCAGAATGGATGAATAAAACCGGCGTTAGCCAAGCGTACTTAAAAACATTGGACGATGATTTTACCGGCCAAGCGTATATCACCACCGATGAAGACGATAACCAAATTACCGCGTTTCACCCCGGTGCGATGGGGCAATCAGAGTTAAACAAAGTACCAAGCGATGCAGGTATTATCATTGGTATCGTCTCGCCCGATGGCAAAGCCGGCATGATAGAACACGCCGAACAATTTGTAGAAGCAGGTATACCGTTTATATTTGATCCCGGCCAAGGCATGCCCATGTTTGACGGCGATGAGCTTAAAGTATTTATCGAACAGGCCACATGGGTCACGCTAAACGATTATGAAGCCGCCATGTTGCAAGACAAAACCGGCCTATCCCCAGGTGAAATTGCGTCACAAGTAGACGCGTTAATTATCACCAAAGGTGCAGAAGGTTCGGTTATTTATACGCAAGACAAACGCATTGATATTCCACCAGCAAAAGCAGCAGCGGTAGTTGACCCAACAGGCTGTGGTGATGCTTACCGTGGTGGTTTGTTATACGGCTTGATGAATGGGCTGGACTGGGAAGTAACAGGGCGTATTGCTGGTCTTATGGGTGCTATTAAAATTGCTCATGCGGGTACGCAGAATCATGTTGTTACGTTGGATGATGTTAAGGCGGAATATGTTGAGCAGTATGGTGGGGCTTTTTAATTGGTTTAGTTTGATTAAAATAGACAAGCTTTCGCCTTGAGGCGAGTGACTCTTTTGCCTGCAGCAGCAAAAGAGTAACCAGAAAAATGCCGCCCTAAAACCACGCCTACGGTTCCCTCAGAACAATCAACGTTCAAAACCGCTATGGAACTCACCCAAAAAAGCATGGGCTTAAACAACCATAGCGGAAAGCTTTTTGAAAGTTAATCGTTCTTCGGCGAGGTTAAATGGGAAGGGAAATCAAAAGCGCGGGAATAGGCTTCCTATTCTCAAGAATAAATTGGCTTAGCATTGGTTTGTAAAATTGTTATTAACCGTGGCCGGTAACTTATTTACGCTATAATCCGAATTATTAATCGTGGTATCGCTTATCCTTTATTTAGATTAACGGCCTGGTTGTATCCACCGTTATCAGCTTTCTTGCCCTTTCCATTTCTTCTTCTGTGAAAATCGTAAGTCCATAACAATCAAGCACTCTGCTTTCGAGACGATCGCCCCATATTTTTTGTAGACTGGGTGCTTCTAACATTGGTTTTAGTTCTAAAAAAACTAGTACCAGTTGGTTTATGTTTTTTTTGATAGACTCTAAGTGCAACTTCTTGGCTTGCTCATTTCGCTTACTTGGTTCTGTGCCCATTAAATTACTGATATTGGCAATATTGTTCTCAACGGTGTTGTCATTCAGCTGAGTTAAATTGTAGAGAAGGTCGCGCAAGCTAAATTGGGTGTGACTTGCGTTTACGTATGGCAGGTTCATTAATTTATCATATGTTTTGATGATGTTTTCTGCATTTTCGGTTAACTGGTTGCGTAGAGCCTCTCTTTTTAAGGCGCTTTGTTGATTTAGGTGGCCTTGCTCTATTATAGATAGTTCTTTTTTACTGGTTTTTGCTAGTTCTTCATGCGCTATTTGGCTCGCTTTTAATGCAATGGTACTTTCCCTTAATTCTTTCATTTGTATACGAATGGAATAAATTAGCAATATCACAGTGGCAAAACCTAATATCGGGTTAAGTATTCCACCGATATAATCACCGAATGCCCCAAACGCAGCTGTTCCACCAAGTACGTAGCCTTTGTTAAAAAGGAACTGGTACATGTAAATAAAAATCACAACGGCAACTCCTAGTGCGACAAATATACCAATTGTTTTAACAAGGCTATTAAATTTTGATTCGGTCATTTTATTATTTATGAAGTTCGTTTGTTTTTAATTCAAAAAGTTAATAAAGAGACTGTCAATAATTCTGTGTCAACGCCCGTTAAATAAAGTACGAGTAAAGTCTTCAAATTCAATCATAAATCGATTCAGTGTTATTTTCCAGTTTCTAATTGACACCGTTCATTTCTATGCTTTTTTAACAAAAATAGACTTCGACTTCATCGGGCCAATACCAGTAATCTTACAATCAATATCATGATCGCCTTCTACCAACTGAATGTTCTTCACTTTGGTGCCTACTTTAACCACGGCAGATGAGCCTTTCACTTTTAAGTCTTTAATTACGATGATGGTGTCGCCATCCTGAAGTAAATTGCCGTTGGAATCTTTTACAATTAGAGCATCGTCATCCTCGGTTTTATTTGCAGACCATTCATGCGCGCATCCTGATCAGTATAGAGGACCATTTTAAATGACAAATAATTTTTAAGGTTTAAAGAAAGTTAATTGTTAACTTGTCAGACGTAGTTTCAGACATGGTACTCTATTTTAAATTAGTAACTAATTGTTTAAATTACATTAATTTTGAAATACAATCATTTTATGTCGGACATGATATCGGACAATTAAGCGATAAAACAGAATGATAAAAGAGTACTTAACAAATCATATAGCGACGAATAAACAACTTCAAATAGCGTCAGGCTTGAGTGATAGGCAAGTGTTGCGTGAGATGAAGAAGTTGGGTAATAGTGTCGTTAAAATAACGTCAGGGAAAAGCCCTCGTTATGCACTTGTCGTTAATGCGTTCGGTGTTGGCGATAGTATTAATCTATGGGAAGTAGACGAGCATGGTAAGCACAGTTGTATAGCAGTGATAAGGCCTTTAATGGTCGGAGGTTACTTTGTTGAGAAACGAACGGGGGGCTCAAATTTATTGCTGGGCGAGTCTAAAAATGGGTTATATGATGATATGCCTTATTTTCTAAGAGATATGGCGCCTCAGGGGTTTTTAGGTAGAAAAATAGCCCAAGAAATTGCAACAAGAGACCCTGCATTCCCAACAAATCCAGATTTATGGAGTAACCATCATATTGGGCAGTATCTATTGTCAAATAATGATGATGCGTTGGGGAATTTAAAGTTTGGAGAGAGCGCTAATTTAAGGTTGAATCATTCGTTCCGCTGCTCGACAATAAAAGATTACCCTAAATTAGCTGAACAAGTTATGTCAGAAGGTGCACCGATGTCATCAGCAGGCGGTGAGCAACCTAAATTCACCACCTTTTGCACAGAGAGTCAGGCTGACGTTATTGTTAAATTCTCGCCAAAGGGAGACGATGCAAATGCTAAACGTTGGCGTGATGTTCTTATCAGTGAGCACTATGCCAATGAGGTGTTAAATAAAGGGGCAACCACGGCTTCACAAACAAGGCTTATTGAGCAAGGGGAGCGTCTATACTTGGAGTCAATTCGGTTTGATCGTGTAGGTGAAGACGGCAGGTGCTCAATGCTATCTCTTAAGTCAGTCGATGCGGAGTTCGTAGGATTAGGCGAAAACTGGGTAAATTGTTTAACGAACTTAAAAGATAATAACTTGCTGAGCGAGCAAGATGTTCTAAATGGAAAGTATTTGTGGTTATTCGGCAAATTAATTAATAATACAGATATGCATTTGGGAAACATGAGCCTATCAATTCATGGAGATGTGTTTAGTTTGTTACCTATTTACGACATGTGTTCAATGGGCTTTGCGCCCAAAAAAAATGGAGAAGTTCAGCCTTTTTCTTATGTGAAGCCTGATTTACCAGAGGTTGGTTTCACTCAACGGCAGCTTAAAAGTGTGGAAACATTGGTCGACCAATATTGGCACCTAATTTTAAAGGACGAACGAATATCAGATGAATTTAGGTCGTTTTTGATGTTGCTTCTGTCAGCCGACACGCAAGAGTCTATTTTCTAATTGATTTACAGATTTTGGCCGATGTTAGGCCTTTTTGATAAAAATAGATTTGAGTTTCATCGGCCCAATACCCGTAATCTTGCAATCAATATCATGATCGCCTTCTACCAGCCGAATGTTTTTAACTTTAGTTCCAACTTTTACTACGGCGGATGAGCCTTTTACTTTTAAGTCTTTAATCACGGTGATGGTGTCGCCATCTTGTAACAGATTGCCGTTTGAGTCTTTTACGATGAGTACATCATCGTCTTGTTCTTCAACTTGAGACCATTCGTGTGCGCATTCTGGGCAAATGAATTGGTTGCCGTCTTCATAAGTGTATTCTGATTTGCATTGTGGGCAGTTGGGTAGGGCGCTCATTTTGTCCTCGTTAGTCGAATTGTTTATTACGTAATTGTTTTAGTTTGCCACGTTGGGTTTTGCTGTCCATTCTTTTTTTCTTGGCGTTACGGCTTGGTTTGGTAGCGCGGCGTGCTTTTTGTACAACGGTTGCGGCCTTAATTAATTCTATTAGTCGTTCCAGTGCATCTGTACGGTTCTTTTCTTGGGTGCGATATTGTTGCGCTTTAATGACTAAAACACCGTCTTTGCTGATGCGTTTGTCGTTAAGCGCAAGTAATCGTTGTTTGTAAAATTCGGGCAGTGATGAGGCGTTAATATCAAACCGTAAGTGAATAGCGCTGGAGACTTTGTTTACATTTTGCCCACCTGCCCCTTGCGCACGAATGGCGGTGAGCTCTATTTCATCGTCTTCAATGGTGAGGTGTGGGGAGATGTGCAGCATAACTTAATGCTTTAAGCGTAACCTTATTTGCGTTTTTCCGCACGGCGTTTGTTTTGTGCGCTTTGCTTGGCGGTAAAAGCAACCAGTTCTTTTTCTGCCCATTCGTTGGCGTCGGCTTCTGTTTTAAAGCCGTCTTGCGTTTTCGACACGATGGTTTTTTTGGAGCTAGCGCGGCGGATAATCTCGGCGTTCCATGTGTCTTTTTGTTGGGTGGTGCGGTAGTCGTATTTTTTGCTAATGGCCATGTGTATTTGTGTATTGGGTTAAGTGTTTGTGTCTAGTAAGCGAATGCCGTCTTTGTCGATGCTGATGATGCGTTGTTTATATAAGCCACCGATGGCTTTTTTAAACGCGCCTTTGCTCATGCCGAAGGTGTCGGCAATAATCTCGGGGCTGGATTTGTCGTGAAGTGGCGCAAAACCATCGTGCTTTTCTAGGTAGTTTAGGATGATTTTTGTGTATTTATCGCGTGTTTCTTTGCCGCCTTGTAGGGTTAAATCAATTTTTCCGTCTTCTCGAATGCGTTTGATAAAGCCTTTTTTAGACTGGCCAAAACTGAGTGTTTGAAACACATCGTTGATATACAGTACGCCCCAATGGCTATTGTTAATGATCGCTTTAAAGCCCAAGTCGGTTGTGTTGGCGATGATTAAATCGACCTGTTGTTGCGGTGTGAAGTCGTGCGGCCTTTCATCATCTAAAAACTTATTTATTTTAGATGATGCAACAATACGCCCGTCGTTTTTGTCGAGGTACAAGAACACGATGTATTCTTTATCGACCTCCATGGGGCGATGCTGTTCGGCAAACGGAACGAGTAAGTCTTTTTCTAAGCCCCAATCTAAAAATGCACCAACGTGGGTGCGGGCAATACATTTTAGGGTGGCGAACTCACCGACTTTGGCTTTGGGCCTTTTGGTGGTGGCGATGGGGCGGTCTTCTGAATCTAAATACAGAAAGACGTGCAGTTTGTCGCCCACGGCTAAATCGTTAGGCGCGTGTTTATTGGGTAATAACACTTCCCCTAATTCTTTTGCGTCTAGGTAAAAACCAAAGTCTAAGGCTTTGATAACCTCTAGCTGATGTGTGTGACCTACTTTAACCACGGTGTGTTCCAATCGTTATTTTGTGGCGATTATACAGGTGATAGGCAACACAAAGACCAAATCAAGCGGTTAAGTTGATTTGGCGTTGTTTGATACTGACTAGCGGCTGTTATATAGCGATAGTTTCTAAGTAAGTAATTGCAGGCGGTGCAGATAACAAAGCGACGAGTTTGTCGATATCGCCACGTTCTGTTCGCCAGGCCATATAACTTTCATGGTCTGAGCGCTGATCCCATTTTTCTAACAATACAATATTGTGTAGGTCGTCTTCATTGGTGGTTACGGTGACGTTTTGACAACCTTGGTAGGCGCGCGCGTCGGGTAAAATAGCGGCAAAAACGGCCAATAGTTCTTCACGGTTCTCAGGGTTAACTTGTACATTCAATATGACATCAACTGACATTTTTCTCTCCTAATTCGAGTGTGGGCTGGTCAGTATAGGCTTCTAAGCCAAAGCTCGCAATAATGGGGAAGTGGTCAGATATGTTGATGGTGTCGTGCTGGCGTACCGTTTTCGACTGACATGTTAGTAAGGGGGAATAGAATAAATAGTCTAGGGTTCTATCGGGTTGGGTGACGTCTGGGTCATTTGAATAGAAGCTATACCAATTGGCTGGGTCTTTTTCGACGTCTTCAATGGAGGGAACGGAGGAAAATTGACGAGTTAAATCTTCCAACTCTGAGGTGGGGCGGTAATAAAACTGTTCTCTAGGCGGTAGTGTTTGATATTGGTTGGGCGGTAGCAGGTTAAAGTCGCCACCGATGACCCACGGTAGGTTTTGATCGTTTAACGTTTGCAGCATTGAACGAACATGATCCACTTGCTTTTGCAGGGTGTCAGAGTTTTTTGAGAAGGCTTCAAGGTGCGTGTTAAGCAAGACGAGTTCGCTGCCTTCTTGCAGCGGTACACGAGCTTCTAGCACGGCGCGTTTGATGCCTAAATGCTTGACCAGAACATTGTCTGGCGTGAGTGCTAATTGGTGCCGCTTGGCGCTGGTAATTGGGTGTTTAGACAAGATGCTGAGTTTCATGCCTGTGCGACCCAATATACGTGGGTGTGGCACAAAGCCGGATTTCCAATAAAACGCGGAGGTGTGATACGCGTAGGTTGCGGGTAAAAGCGCTAACAATGCGTTGAGTTGGTCTTTTTTGCCCGTACGTTTCGCACCGTCATCGACTTCTTGTAAAAAGACGAAATCTGCGTCCTCATCAATAATAATGTTAGCGACATCTGCGATAGTTTTTTGCACGGCCTCGGCTGATGGTTGGCTATCGGGGCCGTTGGCTTCGGGTACGTCGAACCAAAAGGTGTAATCTTTACCGGCCATAAATTGTACGTTATAGCTGAGCACTTTAAACGCTGGCTGGCGGCTGAGTAGAGGGGCGTCAATTAATTGGGTAACGGGCTCGTCTTGTTCTGCTTTTGGGTAATAACCTAAGGCCAGTACGCCTAAGAGTATGAGCGCAAAAACAAAAAATATAGCGCCAATGGCAATCATTAGCGCTGTAGTTTTTGCCTGACTAAATGAATATGTGAAAGCAATTGATAAACTTTTTCGGCATACGATAACGGCGTTTTAACTTTGTTTACCTCGTTCTCAATATGGCTTAGTTCTTCATCTAGCTGTTGGAGTTCTTCAGCGGATAATTGCTTGCCGTGAATCTTATCGTCAACAGCGTGGAGCGCTTCATACCAACGGTAAATACGTGAGTTGATGCGCCATTGGTAAAGCGGTGGCATGACCTTAAATAAGGGAATGAGTAAGGCTAGTAGTGGAATAATCATGACGATAAAGCGGTCAATCATAATGGCTGTCCAAAAGGGTAAATAGCGCATTAAAAACGGCGGGCCATTTTTGTAAAAACGACCAGCGACATCGCTAATTGGTGCCGTTAGGTTTTGGTTATTTGGGAACTGGTTGGCGCTAGCAAAAATGCCAGCTTGTTTGTGTACCTGTTGAATGGCTTGTAACACCAGTACGCTTAATGCTGGGTGGAAATCTGCGCTCATCAATAAGTTGGCGGTTGGTGCGAGCAGCGTTTTTTCATTACTAGGGATGTTTTTTTGTAAATCTATAATCCCTTCGGGTAAGGTGATTTTTGATAAAAACGGGTGTAAGCGCTGATAAGCATCTGCGCGTTGTAATGAGGCTAAGGCTATTGAAGGTTCGTTTAACAATTGTTGAATAGCTGGTGACTGTACCGAGCCAATAAAAAAAGCGGCGTCTATATCGCCTGCTAATAGTGCGTTGGCGGCGGTGGAGCCAGTGCTGTCATCGGTTTTAATATTTTCAAGCAGTTCATTGTCGGCTAATAATAATGAAGCCAAGCTTTTTGTGCCGCTGCCTTCGGGGCCAATGGCTACTTTTTTATTAGCAAGGCTAGTTAACTTATTGATGCTTAGCTCGCTGCGGTGAAAAATCCAAGTGGGTTCGTAATATAAGCTGCCGAGTGATTTTAGAGGCGTGTCGGTTTCAGTCAGCCCACCCTGTACTAAGGCTAAATCTGTTTCGCCAGCTAATAAACGTTGAAGGTTTTCTGATGAACCAGCAGAGGTTTTAATGTTGAGGGTAATGCCTTGTTCAGCGAGTAGGCTTTTGTACTTTAGTGCGTTGGCATAATACGCGCCTTCTTCACTGCCGGTGCTAATGGTAATGGTAGTAGGTGGGGCGGGTTCTACAAATTGGTACGCCAGCCAAAAACCGGCGGCCAATAAAACAATCGCGATGACTATCGTGATGATGGAGTCTTTTTGTGAAGTCCTTTCAGATGTGGCCATAGGGGTGCGTTGCCTTTATTTAATAGATATATTCCAACAGTAATGTATTTTTGGGTTACGTTCAAAGTCTTTTGGTAACGTTTGGCGGCTAATATTTTTTGCTGATAACCGCTCTAGCGCTTGTTCATCCAATTTAAACTTGCGGAAGTTTGTTGAGAAAATAAGCGTGCCTTTTTTCGTCAGTAACTGGGCTGCCTTGTTTAACAGCTCGACGTGATCGCGTTGAATATCGAACACATTGTCCATACGTTTTGAGTTTGAGAAYGTCGGTGGGTCGATAAAAATCAGYTCGTATTTTTGTTCTTCYTTAATGGCCGACTCTAACCACTCCATACAGTTRGCGCGAACCAGTTGGTGTTTTTCWGCATTGATGCCGTTTAATTCAAAGTTCTTTTGAGCCCAATCTAAATAGGTTTTGGACATATCSACGGTGGTGGATGTGGTTGCGCCACCCAATACGGCGTGAACAGTAACCGTGCCRGTGTARGCGAAYAARTTTAGAAAYTGTTTRCCRSTGGCGTTTTCGYYWATCCATTGYCGAATAGGTCGGTGATCCAAGAATAAACCGGTGTCGAGGTAGTCTTTAAAGTTGACTAAGAACCGTGCGTTGCCTTCGCGMATTTCATGRAAACCACCATCGGTGCCTTGTTTTTCATATTGCGTACTGCCTTTTTGGCGGCGGCGAATTTTAAGTGATAGCTGTTGCGATGGAAYCTCTAACAMCTCTGGCAATACCGCTAAGGCATCGCGTAAACGTTGAATGGATTTTGCTTCGTCAATCGTTTTKGGCGCTTCGTATTCTTGTACGTGCACCCAYTTYTTATCGCCCAGATAGATATCWATGGCCAGTGCGTATTCGGGCRAGTCGGCATCGTACAAACGGTARCAATGGACGTTATTCTTTTTGAYCCACGACTTYAWTTTTTTAATGTTTTTRCGGAGGCGGTTGGCGAACATGGTGGCGCCTTCGCTCCAGTCGCCCTCGCTGGCTAATAAGGCTTTTTTTAAGTTGTCGCCAATTTGCTGTTGTTGGCTGGCCTGTTGCCCCTCGAAGTGTCGTTCTGCGGTAATAGAAAAATTAAACACCTTACACGGAATAGCGCCGTTAAATAGTTGATATGATTTATGCGACTTAAGCGATACGTTAAACGCGAGCTCGGTATTGCCGGTAAAAATGGCAGCCTGCCAACCATCAAAACGTGCTTTAAGAATGGTGCCGATTTCTTGATACAGCGGCTGCAGGTTTTTAATCTCACTTAAGCGCTCACCGTAGGGCGGGTTAACGACAAATAAGCCCGCTTTCCAATCTGCTTCTGGCATGGCTTTGGATAGAGGTAAGCTGACGGCCTTAATGTACGAAGAAAGCCCTGCCGATTTGATGTTGGCTTTGGCGATACCCGCGTTTTTAATGCTGATATCAGAACCCATGATCGGCGGTATTTTGTCTGCGCCTTTGTCGCGGCGATACTCGGCTTCTTTCATCAGCCGTTGCCAGATAGTAGCGTTAAATTGTTTCCAACCAAGAAAGCCGTAATAGTCACGCAGTAGGCCGGGAGCAATATCGCCCGCCATCATCGCCGCTTCTGTTAAAAACGTGCCAGAACCACACATCGGGTCGTATAAGGCGCCACCATTGGCTGCAATGCTAGGCCAACCGGCACGTATTAATATAGCGGCGGCGAGGTTTTCTTTTAACGGCGCTTCTACCGACTCAGACCGGTAGTTTCGGCGGTGTAAGCTGTCGCCGGATAGGTCGAGGCTTATGGTGGCTTTGTTTTCATTGATATAGGCATTGATGCGAATATCGGGTTGGTCGCGTTGTACGTTGGGTCGTTCATCCACTTTTTCTTTAAACTGATCAACGATGGCGTCTTTAACCATGTGTTCGGCATAACGAGAGTGGGTGATTTTTGAACGTCGTAATGAGGCGTCTATTAAAAAGGTTTTAGACACATCAAAATGTTCTGACCAGTTTATTTTTAGCGCGCCGTCATACAGTTGCTCTGGTGTTTGGGCCTGGTATGTCGCTAATGGCATTAACACTCTGTTTGCTAGCCGAGACCATAAGCATACGCGTAAGGCGGTTTCTAAGGCGCCATCAAAATACACGCCACCGGCAGCTTGTTTAACTTGTTGCCCGCCAATTTGTTGTACTTCATCGGCAAGGATAAGCTCCATGCCTTTGGCTGTGCTGGCGAAGTAAGTGATGACTGGCATTGTTGAACTCTCAGGGTTGTTGGTTAACGCAAGGTTGTGTTGCACTTGATGGACTGCTTGTGCAATGTATAAAGCGCTCAATATCATCGAGCACGGGTGCGAAATATAAAAAAGGGGCATCGGCTAACGCGAGTAACGTACCTACGTGAGCCATGTCTTTGTACAAAACAACAGAAGCGTTGCCGCCCATTTTATTCGTTTTTTCCGCCATATGCTGGCTATTTGTAACAGACAACGTTTTATCTTTTTGCCCATGAAGTAACAACATCGGTGGTTCTGAACCGTCTACAAAGGTGATGGGTTGTGTGTCTTCATAGCGGTTGGCTTGTCGGAAAACTTGTTTAATGTC
This sequence comes from Cycloclasticus sp., assembly GCA_002733135.1. Lineage (GTDB taxonomy): Bacteria > Pseudomonadota > Gammaproteobacteria > Methylococcales > Cycloclasticaceae > Cycloclasticus. The sequence goes on from NVUJ01000003.1 coordinate 100,137, forward strand.
GTCATCGGTTATTTTGAAATCGTAAGGGCCTGATAAGCCAATAAAACCACGTATATCCGTTATGTTGACTTGTTGCTCGGCCAGAAATTTTTTATTAGCAATGAGCATGGCGGCCATGTGTGCGCCCGCGGAGTGGCCCATTAAATAGAGGTTTGAAGGGTCACCGCCATAGCTGGAAATATTCTTTAAGACCCATTGGGTGGCGAGTGCGCCATCTTTAATAAAATCGGGGAACTCGACGTTGGGGAAGACACGGTAGTCTGCAATGACGGTTATAAAGCCGCGTTTAGCTAACGATTGACCGACAAATTGGTACTCTTCTTTACTACCTGTTTGCCAGCGCCCGCCATAAAAAAATAAAATAACCGGGGCATTTGTTTTTAAATGAGCAGGTTGGTGAATGTCTAGCTGCTGTTTTGCTAGAGCGCCGTATTGTATGTTCGCCACCAGTATTGAATTGCCATCGGGCACCACGGCATTTAGTGTGCTGAGTGATGAGCAACCGCCGAGAAATAGCGCTGTTAATAGAATGATTGTTAGCGGCTTCATGGCAATGTGAACTCCGCAATGATGGGCATATGGTCAGACAGTGCTATGGATTGTTTTGATTCAACAAAAGCATTTTTAAGTGTTAACTGCGGGCTATAAAAATAGTAATCAATGGTTCTGTCTGGTTGTTTTACGCGGGGATCATTAGGGAAATAAGTGAACCACTGATCTCGTTGCTCAGATTGTGTTGCACGGAGGGGTGGTATCGCAGCGTGTTGTTGATACAGCTTTTCAATGGCCGATGTAGCTTCGTAATAGCGGCGTTGTTGTTCGGCTAATAAAGAATAGCTACTGGGCGGTAATAGGTTGAAGTCACCGCCAATAACCCAAGGTATTTTGCTGTTATTGAGCGTTTGTAATTGAGCGTCAATTTGTTCGACTTGTTTGCTAAGTGTGTTGGTGCCTTTCGAAAACGCAGATAAGTGCGTGTTTAAAATGGCCATCTCGCCAGCTCCTTTAATGGGTAGGCGAACATCCAATAATGCACGTTTAAAATTATATAATTGGCTAATAGGGTCTTGTGGAATAAGGCTCAGTTGCGTGCGAGTGGCGGTGCTAATTTTGTACTTCGAAATAACACTGAGTTTTGTACCGACAGCGCCCATAATTCTGGGGTGTGGCAAGTACGATGCTTGCCAATACATGCTGCTGGCGTGGCAGACGTAGTCCTTAGGCAACAAGCGTAATAAATCTGCGAGTTGGTCTGCATAGTCGGTGCGTTTAGCGCCATCATCCACTTCTTGCAGCAAAATTATATCTGGGTTTTGTTGTTTAATGAGCTGCACAATCCCATGCAGGGTTTGCTTAATGTCGGCTGTGGATGGGCGTTCATCCGGCCCTGAACTGTTGGCTATATCATAGAAAAAAACGTAATTTTTCCCGGCCATAAACTGTACGTTTTGGTTGTACAGTTTTACGGTTTGGCCTGCAGATAAAATAGGTGCGTTTGTTATGCAAACAGGTTCTTCTTGCTGTATTGCTGGTGGGTGGAATGTGCTAAACCACACGACGACAAATAAGCTTATTAATAACAAGCTTAAGGTGACTAAAACTATGTAGAACAGTTTTCTGATTGTCATGGCGATGGTGCTTAGCGATATCGCTAAGCACGAGTAGGTTAGTTATTTCAGCTTAATAACAATGCTTTGAATATTGTTATGGTGTAAGCGATTTTGAATTTTATCGACTTTTCTAAATGACGTGTATGGCCCCGATTTAACCCGATGCCAAACGCTACCATTTTGATTGACTGTTTGTACGGTAGATTCTACGCCTAATAAGGCCAGCTGTGCTTTAAGCGTATCTGCTTGTGGTAAGTTTCTAAACGAGCCGACTTGGATAATAAAAGTGCCGGGCTTGGTTTTACCCGTACCTTCAAGGCGCCTTCTCTCTTCAATCTCGTGTTCGGGAATAACCACTTCCATTTCGGGTAGTATTTGATAGAAGTCAAAACGAGGCTTTGTAGTCTCAATGGGTTTCGTTTCAGTTGTGGTATTTTTTTTCACATCACGAACATCGTTTTGAATGGGCGTTATGTTACTAATGACATTGGGCGCTGTTGGCACGCTGTCTAATTTAGAGAGGAACATGATAAAGCCGCCAACAAGAAGGCCGGTGAGCAACCACCACCAACCTGGAATGGGTTTTTTCTTTTTGCGGCTTTTGTAACTATCGCGCTTTTTATAATCCTTTCTCACTACATCGACTCCGGTGCCTTAACGCCCAGCAATGTTAAACCATTGTGAATGACTTGTTTAGTGGCATTAATAAGAGCGAGCCTTGCTTGCATGTGTTCAATATCGTCAATGATGAATTTATGCGCATTGTAGTAACTATGAAACTGCGTAGCGAGGTCTCGTAAATAGTGACATAGTTGATGTGGCTCGTATTGCTGCGCGGCTTGTAACAATTTTTCTGGGTAACGGTTTAAGGTGTCAATCAGATTAACTTCGGGCGTTTCAGTTAGCTTATCTAAATGCTTTAAGCCGTTTTCAGCGCTGTAAGTTAGCCCTTTTTTGGCCAACAAGCGCATTACACTGCAAACGCGGGCATGTGCATATTGCACGTAAAACAAGGGGTTTTCGTTTGATTGCGAGGTGGCTAAATCAAGGTCGAAGTCCATGTGTTGTTCGGCCTTACGCATCACGTAAAAGTAACGCGCGGCGTCGGAACCGATTTCTTCACGGAGGTTTTTAAGCGTCACAAACTGCCCCGAACGCGTGGACATTTGCATCTTTTTGCCATTTTTATACAACACGGCAAATTGCACGAGTAGTACTTTCATACGCTCTGGGTCTGCTCCCATCGCTTGCAATGCAGCTTTGACGCGTGGCACATAACCGTGGTGGTCTGAACCCCAAATATCGAGGATATCGTAGCCGCGTTCAAGCGTGTGTAAGTGGTACGCGATGTCTGATGCAAAATACGTTGTTTGGCCGTTATCACGAATGACAACGCGGTCTTTTTCATCACCAAACTCTGTCGATTTAAACCACCATGCGCCCTCTTTTTGGTACATATGCCCGGAGGCTTTGAGTTTTTCAATGGCTGTTTCAATGGCGCCATTATCCATCAGTGAACGTTCGGAGAACCAATCGTCGTAATGGACACCGAAGCCTTCTAAGTCACTGCGAATATCGCCTAACATAGAGTTCAGTGCAGCATCAAAAACAACCCGATAGGTGTCAGCACCTAATAGCTGTTGTGCGCGTGAAATTAGCGCGTCGATATGTTGTTCTTTATCGCCGCCGTCGAGTTCATCAGCGGTAATGCCTGCAAAAACGTCTGCTACGTTTGCATGTAAATTTTCGTCATGGACCTCTTTGAGATTGTTTGCAATGTCGGCAACGTAACCGCCTTTGTAACCATTGCTGGGGAAGGTGATATTTTCACCGCAGGCTTCAAGATAACGTAACCAAACGCTAGTGGCTAAAATATCCATTTGGCGGCCGGCATCGTTAACGTAGTATTCACGGTGCACGTCGTAGCCGATAGCGCCTAATAAATTAGACACCGTTGCGCCATACGCCGCGCCGCGCCCGTGTCCAACGTGCAAGGGGCCAGTGGGGTTGGCGGATACAAATTCGACTTGAACCTTTTTGCCGTTGGCTATGTTTGTTTTACCAAATGAATTCGTTTGCTCAAGGATTTGCGGAATAACTGCGTGTTGGCTCAGTGGGTTTAGAAAAAAGTTAATAAAACCGGGACCGGCGATATCTACTTTGTCCACAAAGTCATTGTCTGGTAACGCATCGATTAAGGCTTGAGCAATCTGTCGCGGGTTCTTCTTAGCCGGTTTAGCTAGCATCATCGCTACGTTGCTCGCATAGTCACCGTGCGATGCGTCGCGCGTGTTCTCAATTTTGATAACAGGTGCTAGATCTTCGGGAAGTTCCCCCTGAGTTTGCAGTGCTGTGATGGCTTGCTGAAGTATTGAGGCCAAACGAGTTTTCATAGTGTGCGAAGTAGCTATATTGATGCCAAAAAAAGCGTTTTATATTAATCGCGTATTATCGCTTGTGGGTTAAAACTTGCAAGCCATAACTGATAGCTAATAGAGGTCGGTTGGGTCAACATCAATCGACCATCGTACCTTTCTTGCCGACTTCATCGAGCCGATGTGATGGGTGAGATGTTGTAAATATTGATGCCTTGATTTTCGCTCAGAGGTCTGAAAAAGCACTTGATATCTAAGTCGTCCAGCGCGTTTTAACATAGGTGATGGCACAGGGCCGAGAAGGCTTACGCGTGGGTTATTGATGTGTGTATGGGCGGATTTCACGTCGTTTAAAAACCGCATAATGGCAGACTCGTCAACCGCATTTACTCTCAGTAAGGCTTGGTGATGGTAAGGGGGGAGCCCCGCCTGTTGGCGCTCGTCGAGAGCATCTTTGGCGAACGTTGCATAATCTTGCTGTATGAGTGTTTGCAGTAGAGGGTGTTCGGGGTGATAGGTTTGAATAAGCACCTTGCCTGCTTTGTTTTCACGGCCTGCACGACCGGCTACTTGGATGAGTAGCTGCGCCATGCGTTCGCTAGATCGGTAGTCAATGCTAAATAAGCCGGCGTCCATGTCGACAATACCGACCAAGGTGACGTTTGGAAAATGGTGGCCTTTGGCGAGCATTTGTGTGCCGACTAAAATTTGTGCGCCACCCTCATGCACTTTATCAATAACCGTTTGCATGGCATCTTTTCGGCGTGTGCTATCTCGGTCAATACGGCTGATGGGCACGTTTGGGTACATCGTGCGTAACGCATCTTCAATGCGCTGAGTGCCAGAACCTAATGGAAATAACTCAGCTTGTTGGCAACTGGGGCAGTGGGTGGGCTGTTGATGTTCCGCACCACAATGGTGGCATTTTAATTGCCGTAATTTTTGGTGAATAACGAGTTTTGAATCACACCGCTTGCATTGCGCAATCCAGCCGCAGCCGTGGCACATGAGTACAGGGGCAAAGCCGCGCCGGTTCACAAATAAAATAATTTGTTCGTCGCGGGCTATACAAACATCAATGGCTTTGATTAATGCGGGTGATAATTGGTTATTGAGTGTTTGGTTGCGGCAATCAATTATTCGAAAGGTGGGCGCTTTAGCTTGCCCTGTGCGTTCAGGTAATGACAGGCGGTGGAACCGACTCTGTTGTACATTATATAAAGATTCTAATGAAGGTGTTGCGCTGCCCATCACGATGGGTATATCCATGTTTCTGGCTCGCATCACGGCAACGTCTCGCGCAGAATAGCGAAACCCCTCTTGTTGCTTGAACGAGGTGTCGTGTTCCTCATCTAATATAATGAGCCCTAGGTTTTTCATCGGTGTAAAGACAGATGACCGTGTTCCTAATAAGATATGAGCGCTACCGCTTCGACACTTTATCCAAGATTGCGCACGTTGAGTATCGGATAAACTAGAATGGTATATGGCCATTGTTGTGGCGAGTCGTTGACGAAAACGTTGTGCAAGTTGAGGTGTTAAATTTATTTCAGGCAATAACACCATCACCTGTTTGCCCAGCGATAAAGCATGGTTAATGAGTTGTAAATATACTTCGGTTTTTCCGCTACCGGTAACGCCATCTAATAAAAAGGCGTTGAAGCCCTTTGGGTTTTTTAAGACGGCATCAATGGCAGTTTGTTGTGCTTTGTTGGGTTGGAAATCCGGAGGAATAATGTCAGCAGCTTGCTCAGCGTCTGACTGAGTGATGCTTACCCAGCCTTTCTCAATCATATTCTTAAGAGGTGTTTTCCAGTCCCACTCTAACTCTGTAAATAGTGATTCATTGTTAGGGTTGGTTTGAGTGGTCATTAGTTGACGCAGTGCAGCCTGTCGCGGTGCGCGTTGAATGACGCTATTCTCAACATCTTTGCCGGCGGGCGATAGAGAGTACAGTTTTTCAAAGGATTCTTCAGGTAGAGCACCGCTGCGTAGTTTCTTTGGTAATGCCTGAGCGAATACCTCGCCAATCGGTTGGTGGTAGTAATGCGCAGCCCAAGTGAGTAATTTAATGTCGTCGCTGGATAATATGGGTTCGTTATCTAATCGCTCTTTAACGGGCTTAAGCTGTTTCGCGCTGAGCTCTGTGCGGTTCGTTATGTCGACGATAATGCCGGTTTTTTGAGTTCGACCAAAGACCGCTATTACACGCTGTCCAGGTGCGTATGATTGTCTTTCCGTTTGTTTGATAGGCAAGTAATCGAATAGTCGATTAACGGGTGTATCAATGGCGATTTTTAAATAAAATGGCTGCATTATTTCGGTGCAAATACTCGTTGCTTTAGTTAGCTCATGAACATGAATTAAATCTACAAAAAACGGCTAACTTCATGCTGTTATTAGGTTTTCTAGGTTATCCACAATTTCTGTGGATAACTTTGTGGATAGTATCTTTATATAGCCTATAAATGCCCATTGGAAAAGGCTCGGTTATAAATTGTAACAAATTAAAGCAATTTTTAAATTCGTTTAAAAAACAAACAGTTAGCCTAATATACCGCGGGCTTTATTATTGCGTCGCAATAAAAAAGAGTTCATTTTTTACTTGCAATTTCGATTGTGAATAAGAAGCCTTTGTTAATAAGGGATTTGGGCTATATGGGCTCAAGAATAAGATTTTTATAAAAATCTTATTCTTGTATATTACAGCGATATTTTTGATTTTGAAAACAGTAAATATAATGGCGTAGGTTAGTAACACTCAAATAAGCTTTAATAATAAACTCGGTGGCCATATTATACCGTTTTGTAGACTTGTATTATCGGCTCAGCTGTTACAAAATGCCCTACATTCAATATAGTTTATAAGGCTGTTCGCCCGATCTGAATTATCTGTTATTAACTATGTAAGATAGCAATGGCTATCAAGGTCTAGTGTTGCAAGAGAAGCAAAAACAACTCGAGTATGAACGGTTAGTATTGGTGTATAGCGATGAGCTTTTTCGTTACGCCCTCTGGCGCTGTCGTGATAAAAGCATGGCGGAAGATTTGGTCCAAGAAACGTGTATGCGAGCTTGGAAATCACTGGATAAATTACGGGACGTTTCATCCAGTAAGGCTTGGTTGATGACTATTTTACGTAATGAGCACGCTAGATTATATGCCCGCTATCGACCAGATATGGTGGACATGGAGTTAGATACAGTGAGCTTAAAAGACACAGATAATGACACGAGTCCTGAGGCATTTGCGCTTAAGCAGGCGCTGGCTGAGCTAGCTGAAAAGTACCGTGAGCCATTGTTATTACAAGTTATTGGTGGTTTTAGTTGTGATGAAATTGCGTCAATTTGTAATATCAGCAAAAGCGCAACGATGACGAGGTTGTTTAGAGCAAAACAAAAACTAAGAGATGTGTTACGCCCTGATGAAGGGCAGGTAGGTGTGTGATGAAATGTGAAGACTTTGAATTTGAATATATAGCTGCCCCGGGTGAGATTGCGGGTGATGCCTGTGAGCACTTGCAAGGTTGCGCAACATGCCAAGCGTTTGTTGAGCAAGAGTCTAAGTTTCAAGAACGAATGATTAGCGTTATCAATAGCAAGGTGCCCGATGGTTTTAGGCACTCGGTACGCGCACACGTATTAAATAATAGGCCGTCATTTTGGACCTTACCGAAAGCTTCTATGGCGATGGCGGCATCGTTATTAATGGCGGTGGGTGTAGTGACAATTAATCAAGAGCAATTAGGCGAACAAAACTTTCCGATTGATCGGCTAGTTGTTGAGCACCTAGAGCACGATGGCGCTCGTTCGATGAAAGCATCGCATCAATTAAGCGGCCAACAATTAGCTCGAATTAGTGAACAATTTGGTGTGAAGCTGGCATCATTCGGCAATATTAACTTCGCTGAGAAATGTCCTATTGGCGATAGTTATGGTTTGCATATGACGTACAAATACAATGGTCAGCTTGTGACAGTTATTTATATGCCTGAGTTATCACCCAAAGAGCTTGTGCAATTTAATTATGCGGGTTTAAAGGGTTGGATTAAACCCATGAAGAAAGGCTCTTTTGCGGTATTAGGCGATAAAAACTTAGAGATTCCTGGTGCAGAATTTGCCGAAGAAACGATTGAATGGCTTTAAATTACTGGCTGGAGTGATCTCTAGCTAATAGCAAATAAAAAGCCGGTACAACAAATAAGGTAAACAGTGTTCCTATCCCAAGGCCGGTGGCTACGACGAGGCCAATATCAAACCGGCTGACAGCACCAGGACCTGATGCAAATAATAACGGAATCATCGCCACAATCATTGATACGGTTGTCATTAAGATAGGCCTTAAACGCACAGAGGCGGCTTTTTCAACAGCATCTCGTAACGACAGCTTTTCTTTGATTTGTAATTGATTGGCAAATTCCACGATTAAAATACCGTTCTTGGAAATCAATCCAATCAGAGTAATTAAACCTACCTGCGTGTATATATTCATGGTGGCTGCGCCGAGCATGATAAACGCCATTGCGCTGGCTAACGATAACGGCACGGAAATAAGAATAATAAGCGGGTCACGCCAGCTTTCAAACTGGGCGGCCAATACTAAGTAAATAACCAATAAAGACATAAAAAACGTTATAACAAGGGCGCTACCTTGTTGTTTGTATTGTCTAGAACTACCAGAATAATCCCATTTAAAGTTTTTTGGAAACGTGCTTTTGGCTTCTTCTTCGAGATACGTTAAGCCTTCATCTAAGGTGATGCCGGGACGCAAAATGCCTTCAATAGTTAAGCTATTGAGTTGTTGGAATTGCGTGCGTTTACTGGGCTCAACTTGTTTGGATAACGTGACTAAAGCGCTGAGAGGAACTTGTTTCCCGGAGGCTGTTTTTAAGTAAATGTTATCCAGTTTTTCAATGTCGGAACGATCATTATTCGCCACTTGGGGAATAACTTTATAGCTCCGGCCTTGCATGCTGAAGTGATTAACGTATCCCTCACCAAAGTAAGCGGATAGGTTTCGAGCGATCTCCTCCATGCTAATACCTAAGTCTGCCGCACGGTCTTTATTGACGATGAGGTTTGATTTAGGTCGGTCGAAGGCGATGCTTTTTTGTAGAAAAATAAAATTGCCGCTTTGCATTGCTTTGCCAATAAGCTCTCCAGCAGTATCACTTAATTGGCTATAGTCGGCATCAGAAATGACGACAAATTGTACAGGTAAGCCGCCGCCAGCCCCCGGTAACCCCGGGCGTTGAACCACCGCTGTTTTTAACCCTGTAATGCTTGCCAATTTTTGCTGCAGTTCGGGTTTTATCTCCATCTGAGTACGTTCTCGTTCAGATTGATGACCCATCTTGAAGCCACCTAGCATTTTATTGCCATCCCCACCAAAGCCGAGCAATATAAAGCTGTGATCAAACTCAGGAATACTTTCAAAAACATTAACCAGTTTTTTTGTTTGTTGTTTAAGAAAGTCTAGCGTGGCCGTTTGTGGTGCGGAGCCAAAGGTAATCAGGAATCCACGATCTTCTGTTGGTGCTAATTCTTTTTTAGATAGCGAATACATGGGGTATAGGCTAAGTAGCACAATTAACGAAAAAGCGATGGGAATAGAGGGGGTAGAGAGCAGCGGGTGAAGAGCTTTTTTATAACGCTGCGTTAACCGTTCAAAGAAGCCTTCGACAGATTTTTCGAACGGGCCAATCTCGCTGTGCGGTTTTAAAATACGCGCGCTCAACATGGGGGCAAGGGTTAATGCAACAATGCCAGAAATAAACACCGCAGCGGCTAAAGAAAAAGCGAATTCGGTAAACAACGTGCCCACTAGGCCGTCCATAAACCCAATGGGGAAGTACACAGCTATCAGCGTCGTGGTCATGGCGATGATAGGTAAACTAAGTTCTTTAGCGCCATCTTTGGCGGCTTGTAGGCGGGTTTTTCCCATGTCGATGTGCCGGTGAATGTTTTCCACCATCACGATGGCATCATCTACCACTAAGCCTATTGCTAATATCATTGCTAACAGCGTTAAGAGGTTTAATGAGTAGCCAAGCATTAACATAATAAAGGTGGCGCCTATGAGCGAAACGGGCACCGTAATGGCAGGAATTAACGCCGCCCTAAAAGAGCCTAAGGAAAGGAATATAACGATAATCACAATGCTAAGTGCTTCAAATAGTGTGATACCTACTTCATTAATCGAGTCACTAATAAATTTACTGGCATCGTAGGGGAGGTAAACATTTAACCCTTCAGGTACGTTCTGTTTAATCTCTTCAAGTGCTGTTTGTACCCGTTGGGCCACCTGCAGTGGGTTTGAGCCTGGGGATTGATCAACGGCAATAAAAATGGCGGGTTTGCCGTTAAACAAGTTTTGGCTGTCGTAGCCTTCAGCGCCTAATTCAATGTCGGCAACATCTGATAAACGAATTAAAACGTCATTGCGTTTTGCAACAACCAGCTGATAAAAGTCTTCTTCTTTGGCGATATCTGTCGTCGCACCCAAATCAATACTAACGAGGGAGCCTTTAGTTTTACCAATATTGGATAGGTAGTTGTTGTTGCGTAACGCTTGGGTAATGTCGTTTGCGGTTACTCCTAACGCCGTCATACGCGCGGGGTCTAACCAAATACGCATGGCATAAATGCTATTGCCTAATAGCCTAGCTTGGCCGACACCTTCTATTGACTGTAACCGGGGTTGAATAACCCGTAATAGGTAATCGGCAATTTGCGTGTCTTTCATTACATCACTGTAGAAAGCTAAATACATGAGCGATGTAGTGGAACCTGTTTTGGAGCTGATAACAGGGTCCAACGCTTCACTCGGCAAGACATTGCGTTTGCTTGCAACTTTGGCTTGAATGTCTGCGATAGCATCATTAGCGTCATAATTTAAACGCATATGCGCCTGAATAGATGAGCGTCCTTGTGTGCTGGTGGCGGAAATGTAGTCAATCCCCTCCGCTTGCGCAACGGCTTGCTGTAAGGGTGTGGTGATAAAGCCTTTGACCAATTCACTGCTCGCGCCAGGGTACGAGGTGCTAATGGTAATAACGGTGTCTTTGGTCTCAGGGTACTCGCGTATTTCTAACGATGAAATAGAGCGTAGGCCGAGAATAATAATCAGCAGGCTAACAACGCTCGCAAGAACTGGGCGGGTGATAAATATTTCGGTAAATTTCAAGGCAGTACTATTCTTGTTTTGGATTGAAAATGGAAATGGTTGCGCCATTTCTGAGTTTAACGTGGCCTTCGTCAACCACAATATCGTCGAGCGTTAAGCCCTTGGTTATTTCAACACGACCATGCCGGTGCTTGCCGGTTTGTATGGGCTGTAATTCAGCAATATCGTTGTCGTCTTTTTTGAGAACCCTGTAAACATTTTCGCCATACGTATTATATATAAGGGCCGTTTCGGGGAGCGTTAACACGCGCTTCGCATCAACCGAAGTCACAACGCTAACATTAGCAAACATACCGGCGCGTAATTTTTCGTCAGGGTTATTAACCACTGCCCTAACGGCAATGGTGCGAGTGTCTTGATGCACGCCAGGGTTAATTGCTTGGATAACGCCTTTAAATGTTTCGTTAGGATAGGCTTGAACTTGAATGAGGACGTCTTGATTAACCTTTAATTGCGCAAAGTGACGTTCTGGGAATGAAAAGTCAGCGATTGTGGTGGCTAGTGAGACTAAAGGCACTATTTGCGTGCCTTTATCTAAATACTGCCCAAGGCTAACTTGGCGAATACCCACTTTGCCAGTAAAGGGTGCGCGGATTTTCTTTTTGTTAATGATGCTTTGTTGCTCAAGTACGGCGGCCTTTGCAATGTCTAATTCGGCTGACGCTTCATCGTAACTAGATTGAGAAGTCACCTTGCTTTTGACTAGTTTAGCCAAGCGATTGAATTTTATTTGTGCCAGTTTTTTACTCGCCACTAAACCACCTAACCTAGCTCGATCGCTGGATGTATTAAGCTCAATAATTAGGTCGCCTTTGTTAACGAATTCCCCAGACTCAACGTGCAAAGCGGAAACAATGCCGGCTAATTCATTACTGAGGATAACGCCTAAAACGGGGTTGATGGTGCCGATTGTGGATAGGGTGTTTTGCCAGTTTTCTTCAATGACTGATGTGGTAGATACGACTGCTGGAGGTGGGGGCTTTCGTGACGACTTGGCATCATTTATTTGAAAAAACTTTGTGCCAAATAACCCGCCGAATAACAGCACAACAAAAACAATTAATAGGACTATTTTTTTACTCAAACGATTCTCCATCTGCGTGTTTCCGCAACATACCAAGATCATCATTGTATGATGAATGTTGTCGTTGCTCAAACCTTCTATTAGAGAATGTGAATATATAAGCAACATCGCATGTAAAACAAAGTTGATACATGAGTAACAAGCGTAATAGACTACGTAATAGTCGAGAAAATAGAGTGTGCTATGAGAAATATTAAATGGATTTGTTTTATCGTGATAATCATGTTGTCGGGTTGTGCGCATTTATCCGAGCAAAAAAAATTAGAACATTTAGACGCTAAACAAAAACTGTTTATGAAGGCTTTACGTTGGAAGTCTTATGAAGCGGCGGCGAGTGTTATTCGATTTAAAAACCCAGCTAGACGTTTAGCGCCCATCGAGGGGTTAGGTAAAATTACAGTGACGTCTTATGATTTAATTGGTTCAGTACCGAACCTTGTAGAAGGAACTGCTGTCGCTCAAGTTTTGTTTGAATACATTCAAGATAGTACCGGACGCGTATATCAAGTAAAGCACAGCCAAAATTGGTGGTTTGATGATGAATCGAAACAGTGGTTTTTAGATAGCGATATGCCTGAATTTAAATTCAACTAAATTCATTATGTGATATCTAATTTAAACGGCAATAATGTTTTTAAATGTTCTAAGTAGGCCTTAACTTGAGTTTTTTCATCGGCTAAAAAACCATGGATGGCGTTGCGAAAGTCAGCGTTCAAAATAACGTGATTTGAATAGGTTTCAATGGGCTCAAAACCACGGGGAATTTTGTGCTCGCCTTGTGCGCCAGGGTCAAAACGTTGTAAGCCATGTTGGATACAAAATTCGATGCCATGGTAATAGCAGGCTTCAAAATGCAGGAAATCGTATTCTTGTTCACAACCCCAATAGCGTCCGTAGAGGGTTTTATTATCTTTAAAGCATAAAGCGGTAGCAATTAGGGTGCTATCTTTCGTTGCGCATATCATTACTAAGTTATTACGCATATTTTTTAGCAATAACTGAAAAAATTTTAAATTTAGGTAACCATGCTGGCCACTACGTTTTAGGTAGGTTGAGTGATAAAAACGATAAAACTCGACGATGTGTTGATCGCTAATATTTTTGCCGGAAATGGCTTCTATTGTAATCCCCTGTTTTGTAACAGCTTGGCGTTCTTTGCGCACAGATTTGCGTTTGCGTGATTTAAAGGTGTCTAGGAAATTTTCAAAAGACGAATAGTTTTTATTGAACCAATGGTATTGAATAGCGTGACGTTGTTGCCAGTGCGATTTTTGAAGGGTTGTTGATAATTCGCGTTCAGGGAATAAGACATGCCAGCTAGAAATCTTACGTGCCGTGAACTTATCTCGAATAGCTTGGTCAATAGCACTTACGATATTAGATTTTTCCTTAGTCGTTTGAATGTTGGCGTTAAAAGCTAAGCGCGGGCCAGTTGCAGGTGTAAATGGGATGGCGCTTATTAGTTTGGGGTAATAGTCTAAGCCGTGTCGCTGATAGGCATTTGCCCACGCCCAATCGAATACGTATTCACCGTATGAATGCGATTTTAAATAACAAGGCGCTGCAGCGATAAGCTGTAAGTCGTCATAAACTAATATGTGTTGGGGTTCCCAACCGGTAGAAGCTTGAGTGCATCCGCTGGTTTCAAGTGCGGACAAAAATGTATGCTGAGTAAATGGGTAATCTGTACTAAACAGACCATTCCATTCAGTGGCTGTTATGTCGAGTATGCTGTGGAGAAATTTTACATCCATGGTGATAAGATTAACTAAAAATAGAGTTCATTGCGAATAGAGCTTTCTTAAGCAAAAAATTACAAAGTAACAGAGGGGGTGGGTTTTGAAAAGAGCATCAAAAATGCGTGGATTGTTTAGACATATCCGCGACTTAATGTTGGAAGAGAAGTCGTTACGAGGTAATAGCGGCGTACCGGATGGGGAAGGGCTAATTGACCAAAACTCATACGATGTTATCGAGGTCGACAACTTATTGGATGTGGTTGACCATACGCAAACAATCATCGGTAAAGACACGATTCATAAGGCGTTTTCTCAGCAAGTCTTAACACCTGAACAAATTGATAGTAAACAACGCGCGCTTCAAGAATTGACAACAGATAGTCAACTTCGTGAAGAAGTAGAAGACCTATTAAATACAGCAGCAGAGTATGAGGAGTCTTTTTATCGCCTCTTGTTTTCTGATTTTGTGGGGTTTATTTTTTCTCCAGACCCAAACCGTTTAGAAGAGGCGGGCTACGGCTACGGTTTATACGCTAAAGCAGTTAAATTTTTACCGGGTGTCGTCGACAAGGCTGAAAAGCTAACAGAGCCTAAAAGTGATTATTTGAAGGACTTAATCGAACAGATTAAAGTGTTTTCATCAACGAGACCTGCTCAGCTGATGAAAGGTCCTGTGTATATGTTGCTGGGTAAATTCTTTTTACAGCACGAAAGCTCACGCAGTAAGTTTTCTATGAAAATGAGATTAACTTTGTTTAAGCCGGCGTTAGTCCCAATACTGTTTTTAGCCACTATTTTGATGCCGTATATTTTGAATATCTCAATGGCGCAATTTACGGTATTCGCTTTAATACCTTTCATCTTGTTGGTTTTTTATGTGCCCATGGTGGGAGATTTTGATAAAGACGCCTTTATAGTCCCACTTAGGCGAATCTATGCGCGTTCAGAAGAAGTAGAGAACGTTGTCCATGTGATAGGTCAACTCGATGAATTGATGTCGTATCACCGTTATGCAGAAAATTGCGAGCATACGACAATTTTACCCACCATGACCGTATCAGAGAGGCAATTTATTCACGTTAAAAGTGCGGTTAATCCTGTGCTTGGGTTTAACGACGAAAATTATGTGCCGAATGACTTTGATACAAGCCAACACAATTTAGCGTTTTTCACTGGGCCAAATAGTGGTGGTAAAACGGCATTCTGTAAAACGTTGGCGCAAATTCAGTTGCTATCACAAGTGGGTTGTTATGTGCCGGCTGAAGAGGCAACGATGACGGTGGCGGACAGAGTGTATTACCAAACACCTGAGGTGAATTCGTTAGACCATGATGTGGGGCGTTTTGGTACGGAACTTAAACGTACGCGCGATATTTTTGAACTGGCTACGCCAAAAAGTCTGGTCATTCTCGATGAGTTAGCAGAAGGCACCACGCATAAAGAAAAACTAGAAACATCGCTAATGATTTTGGACGCGTTCCAACGTTTAGGCTCTCTCACCATTTTAGTGACGCATAATCACGAATTGGCAGAGCATTATTTGGATGACGATTTAGCGGTGTTTAGACAAGTAGAATTTGATGGACAAAGGGCGACACATCGGTTTGTAAATGGCATATCAGTTATTAGTCACGCAGACCTTGTAGCCCGTTCAGTTGGTTTTTCTAAAGATGATATAGAACGCATGTTGAAGGAAAAACTTGTGGGTGCAATGGCTGGGTGACTGTTCTAAGCAAGATTTTTGTTTACCCCATAAAAGCCTTACTGGGTGTCGCCTTAAACGCCGTATCAATAACCGAAGGCGGCACGCTCAGCAATGACCGGCGCTGGGCCATTGTAGACAGAAAAGGCCGGCTGATTAACGGTAAAAATAATAGCCGTGTGTTCTCTCTAAGGCCTCAATTTAATTTGGCGGCTGAAACGGTCAGTTTTGTTGATGAGGTAAGTGGCCTTCAAACATTTGAATTAAGTGATGCAAAAGGTCTTGAAGTTTACCTGAGTGAGCAACTGGCGAAGCCCGTTTTCTTCCGAGAAGATAAACGCCAAGGTTTTCCTGATGATATGAATGCATCTGGGCCAACGGTTGTGGCACAAGCCTCCTTAGAAGCCGTGGCTTCTTGGTATCCAGATCTTTCAATAGATGATATTAGAGCCCGGTTTCGGATTAATTTGGAAGTGTCACTTGCCCCCGCGTTTTGGGAAGATCAACTCTTTCAACATCATAGAGTTCCCAAAGCGATTAGAATTGACCAAACCGTCATTCGAGTATCAAACCCATGTGCGAGATGTTCGGTGCCAATAAAACATCCGAAATCTGGTGAGCCTTACAGTAACTTTTACGAAATATTCATTAATAAACGTGAACAAACGCGCCCAAAATGGACTGATTCAGTGTGTTTTGATCATTGGTACCGGTTGAGTGTTAATACGCGAATAGAATCGTCTGAAGTGGGTAATGTACTAAAAGTAGGTCATCAAGTTAGCCTCGATGATGCCGGTTGAGTCTAAAAAACAATAGCGGCTTTAAATACGTATTGTCGAATTGCGCACAATCGAATACAGTGTGTGAACTAGTTAACATTACAGAGGTAGGGTATGACCACGGATAGTCCAACTCATTTGAACAAACGCGAACTCACTAATTATGTGATCGACCAGCTGATTGAAGAGCGCAAACAAGTTTGGAATTTGTATTGTAGTGTTGCCGGCATGGAGTCTTTTAAAGCGGATAAGCCGATTGAAGAACTCGTGGAAGATTTTTGTCAGCTGTCGGTTGATTATATATCGTTGGGGCAATTCGGCTTATATCAACGTATACTAGATGGGCATGAAAGGCGTAAAGGCATCGTTGAGGTAGCTGAAAAGGTCTACCCCCGTATTTCTGAGAGCGCAGACGCCGTATTAAGATTCAGCGAAAGGTATCAGCAATTAACCCCTGCAAAAATTCTTAATCAATTGTCAGATGACTTATCTACTGTGGGCGAGCAGTTAGCCGCACGTTTCGAATCTGAGGACGAGCTCATCAACCAAATGAGGGCATAAGTGTATTGATGAAATACTGCTCTCAATGCGGGAATAAAAACAACAAAATTATTCCTGACGGAGACGATCGTATCAGGGACGTTTGCCCTTCTTGCGACACCATTCATTATCAAAATCCACGTATCATTGCTGGCTGTATTCCCGTTTGGGAAGACAAAATATTATTGTGTAAGCGAGCGATAAACCCACGTAAAGGCTATTGGACGCTGCCCGCAGGTTTTATGGAGCTGGGTGAAACCACAGAACAAGCCGCCATTCGAGAAACGCTAGAAGAAGCAGAGGCGATTGTCCAAACCGACGAGTTGTACGCGGTGTTTAACCTTCCTCATATTAATCAAGTGTATATGATATACCGCTCAGTTTTGTTAAAGCCAGAATTTTCAAGTGGTACTGAAAGCCTTGAAACCCGCCTATTTGAAGAACATGAAATCCCATGGGATGAATTAGCATTCGAAACCATGCGGCTATCATTGAAATATTATTTTCGAGATAGAAAAATCGGTGCGTTTAAATTTAGAACCACCGATGTTATTAAAACAATATTGCCTTAGCTGTTACGTTAAATCGCTGTAAACTGGTGTGTATGCAACGCCAACATATCATTCAATCTTTAGAGCCTATCGCGACAATCAGTGATTGGACGCATCATGAAAGAGAAGATGGTTTGCGCAATGCAGCGGTGCTGGTTCCTTTGGTAAAAAGGGACGAGTGGTATGTATTGCTAACGAAACGCACAGATCATTTACATCATCATCCCGGGCAAGTAAGTTTTCCTGGTGGTAGGGCTGATGCAATTGATGTGTCGCCAATAGACACTGCGTTAAGAGAAACAGAAGAAGAAGTTGGTATCAATAAGCAGTTAATTGAAATAGCGGGGGTCATTGAGCCTTTTTTAACGGTGACAGATTTTAATGTGATACCCATTGTGGGGTTTGTAGAACCTTCTTTCGAATTAAAAATAGATACCTTTGAGGTGGCCGAAGTATTCGAAGTCCCGTTATCTATTTTGATGAATCAGTCAGGCTATCAGAGAAAAAAAATATTTTGGCAAGGTGAAAACAGGCATTATTGGGAAATTATGCATAACGGCTATCAGATATGGGGTGCGACTGCATCGATGCTCTACGAGTTTGCCAGCCGTTTGAATAACGAAGATTAGTGATTTGAATTGCCAGCGAGTTTAGCTTGCTTCCAGCGCGAGTAATTTCTTTTTAACAGGTAACCCGCCCGCGTATCCCGTTAACTCTCCATTACTACCAATAACCCGGTGGCAAGGAATAACAATACTCATGGCATTGGCGCCATTGGCTGTGGCTACGGCGCGTACTGCTTTTTCATTGCCTATATTATTGGCTAATTCGAGATAAGAGCTGGTTGAGCCGTAGGGAATGATGAGTAAATTCTTCCACACGGTTTGTTGGAATTCTGTGCCGAGCATTAACAGAGGTAAATCAAAAAGCTTTCGTTCACTTGCGAAGTATTCCCCTAGTTGGCGAATGGTTTCGTCTATTACTGGGCATGTTTGTTCTACGTATTTGGCATTTAGGGCGTTCTGAATGCGTTTGTCTATACTCGTGCGCATTCGTCTGTATTGCCAGTCGCATAGGCAAAGTTGCTCATTAAACGCGCCTATTAATAGCTCACCGTAGGGCGTTTTATGTCGTTGAATGAAAACGTTGTTCATCTAGCAAGTGTCAGGCTTATTTTTTAATTATACCTACAATATATAACAACAAGGCTGCGCCAACGGTTGCGGTAACAATTGAACCGATGAATCCGCCTGCTGAAATACCGAGTAAGCCAAAGACAAAACCACCTACCATGGCGCCAACGATACCGACAACAATATTGCCGATGAGGCCAAAGCCTGCGCCTTTCATAAAGTTACCGGCTAACCAACCTGCGATGCCGCCAACAACTAAAAATGCAATAAAGCCCATCTGTGTTCTCCAATTTTGTATTGATTTAAGCCGCTAGGCTGCGCGTGACAATTTCAAGTACGTCTTTTGATAATGCTGTTTGTGATTGTATACGAGAAAGCTGTTGTTTAACCAGTTGTTGCCTATCAGCATCAAGTTTTCTCCAACGACTGAGTGAGTTAGTTACACGGGCGGCAATTTGTGGGTTGATGCGGTCTAACTCGATAATCTTATCGGCAATAAATTCATAACCGGAACCATCGGCGGCATTAAAGTGTAATGGGTTAGCCATAGCGAAAGCGCTAATAACACTGCGTACTCGATTAGGCGTTGTCATATCAAAGTCTGGGTGTTTGAGTAGTTTTTTAACACTGTCTAATGCCGATGCCTTTTCGGTACAGGCTTGTAGGGTGAACCATTTATCAATGACAAGTGCTTCACCTTTCCATTGTGTGTAGAACGCATCAAAGAAGGGTGCTGATTGCTCATCATCCAAATGGCTGAGTAGGCTGAGTGCTGCTACTTGGTCGGTCATGTTTTTTGCGCCATTAAATTGCTGCGCGCACAGTCCAGTTAATTTTTTTTCGTCTAGCGCCATAAGGTAACTTAGACATAAATTTTTAAACGAGCGTTGAGCGATATCGTTTGAACTAATGCCCGCATCGGCTTGATGGTGTTGTTGGTAGCCTGTAAACCATGAGTCTTTAAGTGAGCGTGCTAACGCGTGCTTAACAAAGTGATGTGCTTGATACAGTGCGTCGATATCGAGCGTTGGCATTTGTTCTATCAGGTACGCTTTGCTCGGTAGGTTTAGTAATAGTGTTTGATACGTTAAGTCGTTAAGTGGAGCTTGTAAAACGAGTCGAAAAGCCTCGATAAGTGTTGGCGGTAAAGTCGGTGGGTTTTGTTTGTTTTGTATCGCCTTAACGGTGTTAAAAATAACCTCGGTAAAACAATTTTGCCCGGCTTCCCATCGGTTAAAGGTGTCGCTATCGTGGGTGAATAGCTGAACCTGTTGTTCGGTGGATAATTTTAATTTTAGGCGAACCGGCGCAGAAAAGCCACGCAAAACAGACGGAGTGGGCTCGCTATTTATATCGTTAAACATAAACGTTTGTTCGGGTTCGAGCAGTTCTAAAACGGTCGTTGTTTTATCGTTTGAAAGCGTTATCGCATCACCGTTCTCGCCGATCAAACCGATTGAAACTGGAATATGGAACGGTTCCTTTGTTGCTTGGTTTGGCGTGGCAGGGCAATGTTGCTTTAGGGTAATGCTGTATGTGCTTGCCTTACTATCGTATTGCGTTGTAGCGGACACAATAGGCGTACCAGCTTGGTTATACCAATGCTTAAATTGGTTAAACGTTACGCCATTAGCATCCTCTAGTGCCTTGATAAAGTCTTCTGTTGTAACGGCCTGCCCATCGTGCCGATCAAAATACAAATCACAGCCTTTTCTAAAGTTTTGTTCGCCCAGAAGTGTGTGTAGCATACGAACGACTTCTGCGCCTTTTTCATACACAGTTAATGTGTAGAAATTGTTAATTTCAGCGTATTGATCTGGGCGAATAGGGTGGGCTAATGGACCAGCGTCTTCTGCAAATTGGTGGGTGCGGAGCATGTTCACGTCTTTAATGCGTTTGACGGCATCGGAAGTTTGGTATGCGGTGAATTGTTGATCGCGGAACACGGTGAAGCCTTCTTTTAAACTGAGTTGAAACCAATCGCGACAGGTGACGCGGTTGCCCGACCAGTTGTGAAAATATTCATGCCCTATGACCGCTTCAATGCTTTTGTAGTCATCATCGGTTGCAGTGGTTTCGCTGGCTAAAACGAATTTTGTATTGAACACGTTGAGGCCTTTATTTTCCATCGCGCCCATATTGAAATGGCTAACCGCAACAATCATGTATAGTTCAAGGTCGTATTCGCGGCCAAAGGCTTCCTCATCCCAACGCATGGCATTTTTAAGCGACTGCATAGCGTGTTGGGTTTTATCTAAATCGTGTTCTTCTACGTAGATTTCAAGTGCAATCTCACGGCCAGAACAGGTCGTGAATGTGTCGCTTAAGCAGGCTAAATCACCCGCTACTAGGGCGAACAGGTAGCTGGGTTTTGGGAAAGGGTCGTGCCAGCTTGCAGCGTGTTTATTATTGTCTAAATCACGTTGCTCTGAACGATTACCATTTGACAGTAAAATCGGGTATTTGTCTTTATTTGCTTCGATTGTGACGCTATATATTGACATCACGTCGGGCCTATCTAAGAACCATGTGATGCGTCTAAAGCCTTCAGCTTCACACTGTGTGCACAACATAGCGTTCGATTCAAATAAGCCACTTAGTGCGGTATTACTAGAGGGAATAATGCTATTGCTTATTTCAATAACAAACTCGTTACGGGGTTGGTGAATGGTTAACGATTCATCAGTTAATGTGTATTGTTCGGCGGTTAATGGCGTACCGTCTATTTGAATGGATAAAAGGCTCAGATCTTCACCCATTAATACCAAGTCGGGATGGTCTTTCTGGCAAGCAGGATTTCTACGCACATTGAGCGTCGAACGAACGATAGTGTTATTAGCATCCAAATCAAAGTGCAATGTGGTGTGGCTAATAAGAAATTCAGGAACCGTGTAATCTTTTAAATAAATGGTATTAGGTGTGGTGTTAGACATAAGCATTATTGTATTTTAGTAGCGGTGATGGCGAGCATCGACCAAGCGATCAGAAACAGCACGCCACCAATGGGCGTTACTGCGCCGAGTATTTTAATACCCGTAACACTCAAGATAAACAGGCTGCCAGAAAAAATAAGTATGCCAGCAAACATAAACCAACCGGCTTTAAGCAATAAGGCTGACGGTTTATGCAAGTGCAATAAACCAATGAACAATAAACCTATTGAGTGCCACATTTGATAATCGGTGGCGGTATGAAAGATGGCTAATGATTCGGTGGACAATATGTTCTTTAGACCATGTGCGCCAAATGCGCCGAGCGCCACAGCAAAAAAAGCTAGGATTGCGCCGAGCGTAATGAAGGATGGCTTGTTCATGTGGAGTTACGTCTCAAGTAGACGTGGCATGACTTCGACGAGATTACACGGGCGAGTTCTATAATCTAGTTGGGCGTTGATTAGTTTATCCCACGCTGTTCTACACGCACCAGAAGAGCCCGGTACGCAGAAAATATAATGACCATTTGCAACGCCAGCTATGGCGCGCGATTGTATGGTAGAGGTGCCAATTTCTTCAAATGAAATGGTACGGAAGACTTCGCCAAAACCATTGAGCTCTTTGTCTAATAGTGGCCGTACCGCTTCAGGCGTTCCATCTCTGCCAGTAACGCCAGTGCCACCAGTAGTGATAATGGCGTTAATGTTGGGGTCAGCAATCCACGCAGATAACTTGGCGCGAATGAGATAGATATCATCGGGGATAATCGCTTTTTCAGCGCATTGGTGACCAGCTTCACTAAGCCGATCAACGAGTGTTTTGCCAGAGGTATCTGTTTCTTCTGTGCGTGAATCGGATACGACCATCACGGCAATATTGAGTGGAATGAATTGGCGAGCGTTATTAGACATAGTTAATTACCGGATAATGATAAAAAAAGCACTGTTACCGCGTTGAATATTAAGCAGCAATGACGAACGTTTTTTAGCGACGTTTATTAATTCAATAATATTACGAACTTGAACGCGGTTAGCCTGTGCTATGACGTCACCTTTTCGTAAACCATTGTTCCAAGCCTTAGAATTATTAGCTACGCTAACCACTTTAACGCCATGTTTTATATTGTATTGTTTATCTTCAGCAGCAAGGTTTGAGAGCGTTGCGCCATTAAGTTGGCTATGCACACGAGAACCTTCCACAGTGGCAATTTTTCTTTTGCCAATTTTAATGGTGACTTGTTGTTGTTCACCATTACGTAAAATTTGCAAAGTGGCCTTGTCACCAATACTCAACAAGCCTAGATTATTTCTAAGGCTTGAACTGTTTTTAGTGGCTCGTCCGTTAACGCTTAAGACGATATCTCCTGGGCGCAATCCTGCCTTTTGTGCAGGAGAGTTAGCGTCGACTTGGCTGATAATAACGCCACGTTTTATTGATACGTTAAAAGCTTGAGCGAGTTCGTGCGTTAAATCTTGAACACTAATCCCTAATTGTCCACGATTGACTTTGCCAAATTTGACCAGCTGATCTTTTAAACTAACAGCCATATTGCTGGGTATAGCAAAGCCAATACCTACGTTGCCACCATTAGGAGCGATGATGGCGGTATTGATACCAATTAGCTCTCCTCTTAGGTTGATTAACGCGCCACCTGAATTGCCAGGATTAATAGAAGCGTCAGTTTGGATGAAATCTTCGTAGCCCTCAATGCCAAGGCCTGAACGCCCCAGTGCGCTAACGATTCCAGACGTAACCGTTTGCCCCAAGCCAAACGGGTTGCCAATAGCAACAACAAAATCGCCGACTCGCAGTTTGTCAGAGTCGGCAATATTTAGCTGGGTCAAATTGTCGGCTTTAATTTTAATGACGGCGACATCAGATTCTGGGTCACTACCCACTATATTTGCGTTAAAAGAGCGGCCATCTAGTAAGGTAACGGTGATTTTGTCGGCCTTATCAATAACATGGTGATTAGTAATAATTAGACCTTCATTGGCGTCAACAATAACGCCGGAACCTAGGCTTTGTGATGATCGTTTTCTAGTTGTATTGGGGATTTGAAAAAATCGACGAAAGAACGGGTCGCGCAATAAAGGGTTTTCACGCTGTTGCACCATATTTTTTGTCGCAATATTAACAACCGCAGGTGTAGCATGCTCGAGAATTGGAGCCAAACTAGGGAGGGGTTGATCACCCACAAAACCAGGAATGGCAGCGTATGCCGATGTGCTTGAAACAACTAAAAGTAGGCCAAATGTTAATGGTTTAATAAGATTCATAAGCGGGCCTAAGCGGTTAATTATCCACGTCATCGGCGTCAATCTGACCGCTCATTCGACGGCGAATATGTGACCATGACATACCGGCCGCCATGATGAGGCACAAAATTGTTTGGGTGATGTAGGTGACAGCCGTAAGGTTATCAGCTGAGACAATGCCCCAATCAATAATCATCCAAAAAAGCGTGCCAAAAAAGGCAACGGCCAGTGAGATTCCAATAACACCAAGTGAGCGCAAGGTCGCACGAATATAAACTACCCAACCAATAAGTAAGACAAGCCCTGCAAAAGCCTTAACAGGTGTCACATCAGGAAGGCTCGTAATTGCCCAATGGTAGTACGAAAGTCCAGCAGGGTTGTAGCTTACGAATACCAATGTAATGGCGACACATAAACGGATGAAAAAACTGAACCATGAGAATTGATTTGATTTCACTGAATTACCTCTGTTTACTTGTGTAGTAAGTTTAATATTCTAACTGAAAAACATGAATTTTTAATGAATGATGTAACACGTTTTGATAAATCTAAAAGATTAAAACGTGACAGAACTCTCAAAAAGTTAAATTCAATCTGCCAAACTTACACAACTATAATATATATGCCGTCTCTGAACGAAATTGAGACTTTTTTTGAGCATTAACCTAACAATTGAAAAATAAGTAATATGAGTAACGCACTACAGGATCAAAAAAACCACGATGTATTGAGGCATCTAATCCCCCTAAATACGCTTTCGAATGCGCAATTTAATGACCTATGTCTAGGGGTTGAAATAGAGGACTGCGACAAAGATACAGTATTGTTCGAGCAAGGAGATATAGCGAACGAGTTTATATATTTAATTAGCGGAATGGTGAATTTTTATGATGCCGATGTAAAGACGGATACCATTGTGACAGGCTCTCAGGTAGCACGCTTTGCGCTTGCACACCAAACCCCCAGAAAGCTTAAGGCAGTTGTTATGTCAAAGGCCAGAATTGCACGTATTCATAAGAATCAACTTGATTTTGAGAAGCCGAAAAATTTTAGTCAACCAAACATACAAGAAGGAGCAGTAGAGGACCGCGGTGAAGATTGGATGTCAACAATGTTGCGTTCGCCTGTTTTTCAACACTTGTCGGCGTCAAATTTACAAAAAGTCATGCGGCATATGGAAGAAGTGGAGTTCAACCCCGGCGAATTGATTGTTTCTCAAGGTGAAGACGTCGCCTATTATTACATCATTAAATCTGGCGATTGCGTTTTAATTCATAAGCCCGCGGGTAGCAAAAGGTCATTTAAGCTCGCAGACGAATTGCACGTTTGCGATACATTTGGAGAAGAGGCCTTATTGTCAGGCATGCCTGGAAACTTAACGATCAGAATGAAAGAGAGGGGAGAAGTGCTTCGCTTAGCTAAAAGCCACTTTTTTGCTTTAGTTAAAGAACCGGTAATGGAATATGCAAATTTCAAATGCGCGAAAGAAAAAGTGTCTGAAGGTGCGAATTGGTTAGATGTTAGAAGTTTGGCTGAATATGATGAGAGCCATATTAAAGCAAGCGTGAATATCCCGTTATTTTCACTAAGAACAAAAATCTCCCAATTGAAACAAAGTCAGTTGCAAATATTGGTATGTGAAAATGGAAAAGCAAGCGAGGCAGCTGCTTTTGTATTACTGCAATTTGGTTTTGACGCCATCGTTTTAGAAGGTGGAATGAGAGACGTTAGGAAAAGTGATATTGTTTCAATCGCTGGGGAAGCTTTAGAGCACGACGAATTTCCAGTAGCTGAAGTGCTTACAAAAGAAAAAAGTGCTAGATCTAACGAGGGCTGTACAAAAGAAAAAGAATTAATTAAAGAATCACAAAGTAAACTGGTTGAGTTTGAAAAACTTAAATTGGAGTCCGAACTTCAATTAAACACATTGTTGTCAGAACATCAGAGCCTAGAATTAGAGCTGAATGAACAGACACAGTTGGTGAGTGAATTACAGGTCCTGTCGAAAACACAAGAAAAGCAATTGGTTACGACACATACGAATGGTGAAGAAGCCCATGCGCAGCTAAATAAGGTTTTAACGGAGGAAAAGAAACAAAATACAATATTGGCAACTGAGCTTAAAAGTAGCCAGGATGAATTGAGTAAAGCAGTTAACGAGCTAGACAGTTCGCAAAAAACATTCGCAGAATTGCAACAAGACATTGCTCGCATTAAACAAACGTTTGAATCAGAACGTAACGAACTAGAGAAGGAATTAAATCTGCAATCAGAGTTGATGGCAGAGCTAAAAGCTTTATCGAAAAGCCAAGAAGAACAATTAGTAGCGAAACAAACCACTGGTGAAGAAAATCAAGCACAGTTAAATGAAACTTTAGCGGGCGAGAAAAAACACAACGCATTGTTGCTAACTGAAATTAAGAGCAAACAAAACCTGTTAGATACTTTGGCTAGTGAGAAAGAAAACGTACAACATTCATTAGATGAATCACAAAAAGAAATGGTACGTCTTAAACAGGTATTTGAATCAGAGAGTAAAAACGTCGAAAAAGAACTAAACCAACAGATAGGATTGGTGAGCGAACTAAAAGCCTTATCAAAAAGTCAGGAAGAGCAATTAGTTGAGAAACAAACCAGTGGTATAGACGCGAAAACTCAGTTAAACAAGGCTTTATCGGACGAGAAAAAGCACAGTGCAGCATTAGTAGATGAGCTTAAAAATAAACAAGACTCAATGGATAAGATGTCTTGTGAGCTGCAAGATACACAAAAATTATTCGAAAAAGAACAAGATAAATTGGTTAGTTTAGAGAAGTCGATAGCTAAAAATGAAGGCTCTATAGCTGCTCAAAAAGATGAGCTTAAATCATTGAAAGCGCAATTAACGGCGGCTGAAAAAAATGAACTCGCACTGAGTCAAGAATTCGAAAAGAAATTAACACAAGCGCATCAACAACAATCGGACTTAGATAAGAAAAGTAGTTTGCTGGAGAAAGAAGTT
This sequence comes from Cycloclasticus sp., assembly GCA_002733135.1. Lineage (GTDB taxonomy): Bacteria > Pseudomonadota > Gammaproteobacteria > Methylococcales > Cycloclasticaceae > Cycloclasticus. The sequence continues at coordinate 127,027 of NVUJ01000003.1, forward strand.
GAAGAAACTAAACGAGTATTCGAAGAGTTATCGACAAATAAAGCAAATGTAGATCAAGAGCTAGAAGAGTTAAAGCTGACATATGCAGAATCTCAATCGACCATGTCAGAGATGAAATCGCGTTTCGAGGAAGTTGATAACGCGTTAAATAAATTATCTTCAGAAAGAGAAAAAGAGAATAAAACCAATACTAATCAACAAGTCACAATGGAAGATAGATTACTCAGCTCTGAGAGTGAAAAGACGATTCTCGAAAAGTCTGTTCGACAATTAAAAGAAAGTTTGTCTGCAACCTCAAATTCAGCAGAAAAAGCAGCCGTCGAATTGGAAGGTTTTAAACAAGAGCAGTTAACGGTGAAAGACTTAGTAAAAGGGTTGCAAGAAACAGTTAAGCAACAAGAGAAGTCAATACAAAGTCTTGAGTTAGAAAAAGAAAAAATGTTAGCCAGCGCTAATAAGGCGATGAAGCAAACGACGAAACAATTTGAAGCGAAAGTATTAGCGGCGCAAAAAGAAATAAAGCAATTATTATGCGAGGTTAATGGTCGTGTCGAAGAGAAGGTAGAGCTACAAGACGAAATGATTGAATCTGACGCTGAAAAAGTGGAATTGAAAAAAACTATAGATGACTTGAGACATAAAGCTTCTCAAAGTACGGCTTTTCGAATTAATGAATTAGAAAAACAATTAGATGACGCAATGTCAGCTCAGTTAGATCTGGAGATAAAATTAGAGAGCTCATCAGCCATAAATGCTGAGATAAACATGGATGAAATAGATGAACTGCGAGCCGCGAAGTCTGAACTTGATTTGGTGCGTGAGCAAACTGCGAAAGATGTAAAAGCAATGGAGACTAAAGTAGAAAACAGTGAGAGAATGAATTTATCTTTAAAGAAGAAGATACTTTCTATGCAAACACTCAATGACTCAGAAAATAGCCAAGCTACACCAGAAGATTTATCTCACGATAAGAAAAAGAGTTGGTGGAAAAAATAGAGATAGAAGTTGATGGTATTCTGTATGTGAAAATAGGTACCGTGGGCTCTCTATCAGCAATGAAATCCCAAGCATTCACGAAGGGTAAGGTTGATGGTTTTTACGTGCGTGAAGAAGATATGACGTTGCGTGCTTATGTAAATAGTTGCCCACATACTGGCGCACCTTTAAATTGGACGCCAGATCAGTTTTTAACTACAACTGGCCGTTATATTCAGTGTTCTATTCACGGTGCTATGTTTACAACAGATACTGGAGAATGTTTTGCTGGGCCGTGTGCAGGTAAATTTTTAAAAGCCTTAGACGCTGTTGAGAAAGATGGTGCAGCATACCTTGCTAAGTCAGAGATAGAAAAAAGCCCGTCTATTTGACGGGCTTTTTTAGTTATTGCAAATCGCTAGCTATTTGATTTTAGCTTCTTTATACATAACGTGCTGCCTAATGGTAGGATCAAATTTTTTGATTTCCATTTTTTCAGGCATGCTGCGTTTATTTTTAGTGGTTGTGTAGTAATGACCTGTTTTTGCGCTTGAAACTAATTTAATTTTTTCTCTCATTTTTGTCCTCAAACCTTCTCGCCGCGAGCGCGAATATCAGTTAAAACAGCATCGATACCTTTTTTGTCAACGGTACGCATGCCATTTGCAGAAACACGTAAGCGAATAAAACGATTTTCGCTTTCAACCCAAAAACGGTGATGGTGAAGGTTTGGTTCGAAACGGCGACGTGTTCTGTTTTTTGCGTGAGAAACATTGTTTCCCGACATTGGTTTCTTGCCAGTGACTTGACAAACTTTAGACATGATAAAACCTCTATTAAATGTAGTTGAATTGCAGATTGCTGCGAAACGGTGCGAATTTATACCAGAATACGGGGATTGAGTAAAGAAAAACGTCATGTTTTGAGCTTAAAAGGCGACTAAAAGCACACCTAAATATATCCAAGAGAGGCAAGCGATACTGCGTCATTGTTACCTATTACAAAGTGGTCAAGTACTCTAACGTCAATTAGCTTTAGTGCTTTAATTAATTGTTTTGTAATATCGATGTCGGACTGGCTGGGTTCAGAATTTCCTGAAGGGTGGTTGTGAGCAAAAATAACAGCTGCGGCATTGTGTTTCAAGATGCTTTTTACCACCTCCCTTGGGTGCACATTGGCGCTGTCAATCGTGCCAAAGAACAATTCTTCAAAGGTGATGACCTGATGCTTGGTATCTAAGTGTAAGCAACCGAATACCTCACGTTTTTGATGGGCGAGCTGGCTTTTGAGAAATTTCTTAGTGTCCTCTGGATTATTGAGAACGCTTTTACTGCTGATGTTCTCGTTCAAATACCGTCGTGCCATCTCAAGCACGGCTTGTAGCTGTGCGTATTTCGCGTTGCCTAGACCATGCCCTTCGCAAAATTCAGCCTGATTGGCATGCATAAGCGCATTCAATGAGCCAAATTGGTTCAGTAATAATCGAGATAAATCTACGGCGGTAACGCCTTTCGTTCCTGTACGTAAAAAAATAGCTAATAGTTCAGCGTCTGATAGCGAGGCGGCTCCTCGACTTAGCAACTTTTCCCGTGGCCGTTCCTGTTCGGGCCAGTCAGTGATAGACATAATCATTCCTTGATAATGTTAACGGTTTGCGACATAGAATATATGTCTTTGTGTGACATAATAAAGCTTTAATGAACGAGTTTTAATAATTTGTTGTGAATAGGCTCCAGAATAAGAAAATACTTTTAGGCGTGACCGGTGGAATAGCGGCCTATAAGGCGGCTGAAATTTTGCGTGAATGCCAAACGATGGGCGCTGAAGTTCGCGTGGTGATGACGCCAGCGGCAACGGAGTTTATTACGCCGTTAACGTTTCAGGCATTATCCGGTTTACCCGTGCACACTCAACTGCTTGACGCTGAAGAAGAGTCCGGGATGGGGCATATCAATCTGGCCCGATGGGCGGATGCTGTTTTAGTGGCACCAGCTAGCGCCGATTTTATTGCTCGTTTTGCATCGGGTATGGCAAACGATTTGTTAACAACGCTTTTATTGGCAACAGAAAAAAAAGTACTGTTAGCGCCAGCAATGAATCGCGCTATGTTCGACGACCCAAACACGCAAAAAAATATTAAGCAACTTGAAAGTCAAGGTGTCATCATTCTTGGCCCTGGTGAGGGTGTTCAAGCGTGTGGAGACGTTGGGCAGGGTCGAATGTTAGAACCTGAAATATTAGCTCAAGCGGTGGCTGATCACTTCCAAACCGGCGAATTAGCTGGTTTGAATGTAATAGTAAATGCGGGACCAACCAGAGAAGCAATTGACCCGGTTAGATATATTAGCAATCACAGTTCGGGGAAAATGGGGTTTGCACTTGCGCAAGCCTGTGTGGAAGCGGGCGCGCATGTCACGTTGGTTGCGGGGCCTGTGCAGCTTGAGACGCCATCGGGCGTTGAACGCATAGATGTGATTAGTGCGAACGAGATGTCGGCAGCGGTGATGTCAAAAGCTAGTAAAGCCGACATTTTTATAGCTTCGGCAGCGGTAGTGGATTACACCCCCGTGGAAATTGCAGCAAACAAAATTAAAAAAAATGCTACCGAAATGCAACTAATATTGATTAAAACGCCCGATATTTTAACCGCTGTTTCTACTCAAGACAGCAGCACTTTTTGCGTCGGCTTTGCTGCCGAAACAGATAACTTAGAAAAATATGCGAAGGCGAAACTCGAACGCAAATCCCTAGATATGATTGCAGCGAATTGGATAGGCCGTGATACGGGAGGATTTAATAATGACTATAATGCCTTATCGGTTTTTTGGAAGAATGGGGAACAAGAAATTCACAGTATGCCGAAACCAGAAGTAGCGCGTGAATTAGTCACATTAATAGCGAAAAGGTATCATGAAAAAAATACAACTTAAATTATTAGATGACCGTTTAGGGGAATCTATTCCGTTGCCAGAATATGCAACTTCTGGCGCTGCTGGGTTAGATTTACGCGCTTGTCTAGATACATCTTTATTGCTTAAGCCGGGAGAAACAAAATTAATTCCAACTGGAATGGCCATTCATATAAGCGATGAGAACTTAGCGGCAGTTATTTTGCCTAGATCAGGGCTCGGGCATAAGCACGGTATCGTGTTAGGAAATCTAGTGGGTTTAATTGATTCGGATTATCAAGGGCAATTATTCGTATCCTGCTGGAATCGTGGAAACACAGCGTTTACCATCGATATTGGTGATCGCATCGCTCAAATGGTTTTCGTGCCGGTTGAGCAAGTTCAGTTTGAGCAAGTTGAAAGCTTTGATGATAGTCATCGGGGTGAAGGCGGTTTTGGCCATACAGGGAAAGTATAGTTAAGCGATGAAAAAAGTATTTCTTATCATATTGGTATTGGTGTCAGCAGTTGGTATCGCGGGCTATATCTATATTGGTGTTATCGATAAACAAGGCCAAGAGAAGGTCGCTCAGTTACAAGTTCGGGTCAATAAAACGTTGAACGTTATGTCATTAAAGGTTAATAAATGGCGTCAAAAAATAGAGATATTAGCGAAAGACGAAGAACTTATTGCCAGTCTCGATAAAGCGGCTCAACCTGAAAAGTTGCAAGCGTGGATTGAGAAAAACCGTTCTTCTATCGATGATTTGTTGATGTTGCGCGTGTTGCGCCCTGGGTTAATGACGGTTGACGTGAGCATTTCTCCACCTTTAGATTATGCAGGGCTGGAATTGATGCGTAAAGCTGTGTCGAGCAAAAAAACTCAAATGCCGGAAGTACATATGATGAGCCGTGATGAAAGGCATATCGCAATAGTTGTGCCAGTTTTAAAAGCTGATGAGCCCATAGCCGTCGTCTTAGCTAGTTTGGCTGTGGAGCCAATTAAAAAAATATTTCAATCATCAATGACGACTGAAAAGGGTGGTTGGTTAGCGTTGAAGCAAGGGCCGTTAGTTATTGTGTCGGGTGGGGACCGAACACAGCAAACGGGTGATTTTATAGACGGCGGAACTGTACTAACTACGAGCTGGAAAGTTGATATTAGAAAAAGATTCGAACCCTTACCAATCGCCCAACGCGAACTCATCTGGTATTTGGTGTTTCTGGTATCTGTTATTTCGGTGGTTGGGTTGTTGGCGAACGTTTTTGGTGATGAGCAGAAGCGCAAGAAAATTAAAATACTTCTCAATAAAGTATCAGACGTTAGAAAAGCCAAGGTTACTGCTAAAATTGATGCGGAATTGGCAAAAAGCGTAGAAGGTGAAGAACCTGCTCACATACTTAGCGTTGAAGATTTACTTGTAAAACAAAGGATATTGGACGCTATAAAAAAAGGTGAAGAAGATTCTAAAGAAGATACTGGACAAACGATGAGTAAGCCTGATGAGCCGGCTTTTATAGAAAATAATAATGACGAAGTAGACGCTCCGATAGATATCCCTCAATCAATTTTTAGAGCGTATGACATTCGCGGCATTGTTGATGATACATTAACAGAAGCAGGTGTCTACTTGATTGGTTGTGCAATCGCGAGTGAAGCTATAACGGCAGGGCAAAGCACTATAGTTATAGCGCGCGATGGGCGCACACATAGCCCTAGATTAAGTGAGTCTTTGGCAAAAGGCATTCAATCAAAGGGTTGTAATGTAATAGATATTGGGCAAGTTCCTACGCCAGTGTTGTATTTCGCCACCCATAATTTAGATACTCAATCAGGCGTTATGATTACAGGAAGTCATAATCCAAAAAACTACAATGGGTTGAAAATTGTGATAGCTGGTGACACGCTATCTGGTGAAGCAATTCAGTCGTTATATAAACGCATAGATAACTGTAATTTCGAGCAAATTGGTGAAGGCTCTTATGAGCAACAAATGATGTTACCAGAATATATTGGTGCCGTAACCAGTGATGTGCGCATGGGTCGCATGATAAAAGTAGTTGTTGATTGTGGAAATGGTGTGGCTGGAGAGGCGGCACCAATGTTACTGTCAACCTTGGGTTGTGACGTGGTTCCTTTATATTGTGAGGTGGATGGGAACTTCCCTAACCATCATCCCGATCCGAGTAAACCCGAGAATTTGCAAGAACTTATCGCTAAAGTTCGTGAAGAAGAAGCTGAGTTGGGTTTGGCTTTTGACGGCGACGGCGATCGTTTAGGTGTGGTTGACTCTGAGGGCAATATCATTTGGCCAGATCGTCAAATGATGCTGTATGCGATTGACGTATTATCACGCCAAGCGGGTGCAGATATACTTTATGACGTGAAATGTACGCGCAATTTAGCCAAAGTTATAGCTAAGCACGGCGGCAAGCCGATGATGTGTCAAACAGGACACTCATTGATTAAAGCAAAGATGAAAGAAACAAATGCTGAGTTGGCTGGTGAAATGAGTGGACATATTTTCTTTAAGGAACGTTGGTATGGGTTTGATGATGCGTTATATACTGCGGCACGTTTATTAGAAATAATCTCAGCAGAGTTTCGCTCAACTGCCGAGGTCTTTGCAGCATTACCCAACAGCGTAAGTACACCTGAGCTAAACATTGGCCTACAAGAAGGTGAAAACTTTACTTTTATTGAGCAACTGCAATCGCAAGCCACGTTTGACGATGCCAAAATTATTACCATTGATGGTTTACGAGTGGAGTTTAAGGATGGTTGGGGCTTGGTAAGAGCGTCCAATACTACGCCAACACTGGTGTTGCGTTTTGAAGCAGATGATGAGCAAGGGTTAGAACGAATTAAGCAGTCGTTTAGAGAACAAATGTTAAAAATTAACGCCGATATCGAATTGCCTTTTTAAGGTTGTAAGATATTTTCAATTAAGTATACGTGTTACGAAAAATGAAAAAAATCAAAATTGATCCTATACAAACAGCTCGGGTTTTAAGCGAGGCGTTACCCTATATACAAAAGTTTTCTGGAAAAACAATTGTTATTAAATATGGCGGAAATGCCATGGTGGATGAGGCGTTAAAAAGTGGTTTTGCGCGAGATGTGGTGTTACTAAAGCAGGTGGGTTTGAACCCAGTCGTTGTTCATGGGGGCGGCCCGCAAATTGGCAAACACCTTGAAAAATTAGGTATAAAAAGCCAATTTGTAGACGGCATTCGTGTAACCGATAGCGAAACGATGGATGTGGTTGAAATGGTGCTAGGTGGGTTGGTGAATAAAGAAATCGTCACTCTTATCAACCAACATGGTGGGTCTGCTGTAGGTCTGACAGGAAAAGATGGCGATTTAATTCGAGCTAAAAAAATATCGGCACAACAGGCGTTATCTGAAGATGCGTCTGAGTTGATTGATATGGGGCACGTAGGGCACGTTGATAGCATCGATTCATCTGTTGTAGACATGTTGGTGCAAGGGGACTTTATTCCTGTTATTGCACCCATTGGCGTTGGCGATAATGGCGTGTCTTACAACATTAATGCTGATCTCGTAGCTGGCAAAATGGCTGAAGTATTGTGCGCGGAGAAGCTTTTATTATTAACCAATACAGCTGGTTTATTGAGTAAAAGTAATGAATTATTAACGGGCTTATCAATACCAGAAGTGCAGAACTTAATCGAAGATGGCACCATTTTTGGTGGCATGTTACCGAAAATACAGTGTGCTATGGATGCTTTGAATGGTGGCGTTAATAGTGCGCATATTATTGATGGGCGCGTACCGCATGTTGTTTTATTAGAATTATTGACCGATAGCGGAATGGGAACTTTATTGGTCAGGAACTAACGAGTTAAACTCGTTTACTAAGGCTGTAGTTTGTTTATTTCTACAGGTTTCTTTTCCAATTCTAGAGTCGATACAGCGAATATCAAGCATAATTTTCGTTTTGCCCTCCTGATGGATTTTAGTTAAGGATATGCCCCTATCTTTACTTAAGCTTGGTTTTTTTGTTAGAACCAAATTCTCTGAGGTAAAGATGATGTGAGCACCTTTTGTTTTTATAAAATTAATAGTTCTTTCCCATAAAGGCTCACAATTTATATCGCACTTTAATTCGCCTAATAACAAGCTAGGTTTGGTTCCGTCATTAATCTCAGGCGTTTGAGCTGACAAGGAATGGAGGGTGTTGAAACGGCTTTTGTCTTTCATGGATTTAGCTACAAGATATGCCTTTTGTTGCCCCAGATCTGCTATTTTGTTTCGGTTTTCGTCAAAATTAGTTTGAGCCGACGTGATACGGGTTTGAGTTTTTTTAGGTATGTTCTTACCGCGGCGCTCAAAATTGGCGGCAATCTTTTGTTGGCCTATGAGTTGCTTTCTTAAATTGTCAGATTGTCCTATGGCTATAGCAATATGGGAGTCAATCATGTCTAATTTACTGTTCGTAAAAGCGTCAATATCTGTTTCAGTTTGGAAGGTTTTTAATAAGGCTGTGTCATGATTCAGTTGATTTTCTAGAATCTGTTTCTTTGTCTCTTGAAGCGCTTGAACTTTTCTGAATTGTTGAATTTCATCCCCTGTTTTAGCAGCGTCTTTGATGGCGATAGTGCGACCAGTTTCGCTTAAGGTTTCCCGTTCGCGTCTAGCATCTTTGGGAGGTACTTTATCAGAATATGAAGCATTGCCATTTTCATCGACCCATTTGTATAAGTTTCCAGCGGAGGCTGGAATGGATAAAACAGAAAAGAAAATAACTAATAACAAATAATGGTGGTTCTTCATCGTTGCTGTTTGGAATAAGTTATTAAAGCTAATTAAATAGAGTATGTTCGTTAATAGCATAAAATCAAATGGTAATGCCTTTCTTTAGATATTAATAAAGAATTTCACAGTATCTCAACATTTAGTATATAAGTTTGTTTAAATGTAAGTATAGTTCAGAATTTTTTTTTGGGGGGTCTACTGTGAATTTTGCTTCGGCCGAGAAAATTTAAACAATTTGGAGTGATTATGGGCGTTAAAAAATCTTTGGTTCTTGCTAACGATAACGATCCACAAGAAACGAAAGAGTGGCTCGAAGCCCTTGAAGCTGTGATTGAGCACGAAGGTGAAGAGCGAGCGCATTACTTACTAGAAACGCTAATTGAAAAAGCGAGGTTGGTGGGGGCGGATATTCCATTTAGCGCCGAAACAGCGTACATCAATACAATAACCATTCCACAACAAGCACAATATGTAGGCGATACTGCCTTAGAGCATAAGATTAGGTCGTATGTTCGTTGGAACGCAATGGTGATGGTCCTTCGAGCGAATAAAACCACCAATGTGGGTGGGCATATTGCGAGCTTTGCTTCTTCTGCCACGTTATACGATGTGGGTTATAACCACTTTTGGAATGCGGCTAGCGATACGCATGGTGGTGATTTAGTTTATGTGCAGGGGCATGTGGCTACGGGTATTTATGCGCGCGCTTTTATGCTTGGACGGTTAAGCGAAGAACAAATGGATAATTTTAGGCAAGAGGTTGATGGTGGTGGGCTTTCTTCTTATCCTCACCCTTGGTTGATGCCTGACTTCTGGCAGTTTCCAACGGTATCTATGGGCTTAGGCCCGATTATGGCGATTTATCAAGCCCGTTTTTTGAGGTATATCGAAGACCGAGGATTTGCAAAAACAGACGAAAGAAAAGTTTGGGCGTTTTTAGGGGATGGTGAAACAGATGAACCTGAATCTTTAGGTGCTATTGGCATGGCGGGTCGTGAAAAACTAGGCAATTTGGTTTTTGTCGTTAATTGTAATTTACAGCGGCTTGATGGCCCCGTTCGTGGTAACGGCAAGATTATTCAAGAGCTTGAATCTAGCTTTAGAGGGGCGGGTTGGAACGTCATAAAAGTTATTTGGGGTAATCGTTGGGATGCTCTGTTAGCAAGAGACACAGCGGGGCATCTTCGTAAACGCATGATGGATTGTGTTGATGGCGATTATCAAACAATGAAAGCTAAAGACGGTGCCTATGTACGTGAAAACTTCTTTAACACCCCAGAACTTAAAGCCATGGTAGCGGATTGGTCCGATAAAGACATCTGGGATTTGAATAGAGGTGGGCACGACCCAGCAAAGGTTTTTGCAGCCTACGATGCAGCGTGTAAAGAGACAGAAAAGCCAACGGTTATTTTAGCTAAAACCATTAAAGGTTACGGTATGGGCGAGTCAGGTGAGGCTCAAAATACCACGCATCAACAAAAGAAAATGAGCCATGACTCGCTGCTTTATTTTAGAGATAAATTTGAGCTACCTATAACCGATGAAGAAGTAGATAACTTAGCGTACTTAACGTTCGATGAGGGGACGCCAGAACAAGAATACATGAAGAAAAAACGTGCCGACCTCGGAGGTTATTTGCCTGCACGTCGTCAAAAATCTGACTCGTTACCTATCCCGGACTTATCGGTGTTTGAGCCGATGTTAAAAGGCACCTCAAAAGGTAGAGAAATATCTACCACGATGGCGTTTGTTCGGATTTTAAATATATTATTGAAAGATAAAGAAATTGGTAAACGTATCGTGCCAATTGTGCCAGATGAATCGCGCACATTTGGTATGGAAGGGTTATTTCGTCAGTTAGGTATCTGGTCTCAAGTTGGGCAGTTGTATACACCCCAAGATTCAGAACAGTTGATGTTTTATAAGGAAGATAAAAACGGCCAAGTATTGCAAGAAGGCATTAATGAAGCCGGTGGTATGTGTGATTGGATTGCGGCGGGTACATCGTATTCAACCAACAATGTGCCGATGATTCCTTTCTACATTTTTTATTCCATGTTCGGTTTCCAGCGCGTTGGCGATTTGGTTTGGGCGGCCGCGGATCAGCGTACGCGCGGATTTTTATTAGGTGGAACGGCAGGGCGAACAACGCTCAATGGCGAAGGGCTGCAGCATGAAGATGGACATAGTTTGTTGTGGGCTTCATCAGTGCCAAACTGCATTTCGTATGATCCGACGTTTAATTATGAACTCGCTGTCATTATGCACGATGGTTTAAAACGTATGTTCCAAGAGCAGGAAGACGTGTTTTATTACCTTACTGTAATGAATGAAAATTACGCGCATCCCTCTATGCCAAAAGGTGTCGAGGACGGCATTATTAAAGGTATGTATTTGTTTAAACCAGCTGATGCTAGTGATAAGCCGACAGTCCAATTATTAGGCGCAGGTACTATTTTTAACGAGGTAATCGCCTCGGCTGATTTACTAGCAGACGATTGGGGTGTTGCCGCAAACCTGTGGAGTTGTACCAGCTTTACCGAGTTGGCGAGAGAAGGGCAAGCCTGTGAACGTGAAAACCGGTTGCACCCAACACAAGAAAAGAAAGTACCTTACGTGTCTCAGTGTTTAGGTAGTTTATCAGCCCCTGTTATCGCATCAACAGATTACGTGCGGTTATTAGCCGACTCCATTCGCCCATTTATTGATATGCCATACACGGTATTAGGCACAGATGGTTTTGGGCGCTCAGACACCCGTGAGAACCTTCGTCGCTTCTTTGAAGTGGACCGCTATTACATTACGGTAGCAGCATTAAATGCGTTGGCTGATGCAGGACAAGTTAAAAAAGCAGTGGTTCAACAGGCCATTGAAAAATACGGCTTGGATATTTCAACGCCAGCGCCTTGGTTGGTTTAAGGTGGGCGAGAGGAGAATTAGATGCGTGGTTTAATTGATGTAGCGGTTCCCGACATAGGTGATTTCGATGCTGTCGAAGTCATTGAAGTCTTAGTGGCTGTTGGCGATACAGTGGACGTAGAGCAAGCACTACTGACCCTAGAAAGTGACAAAGCCAGTATGGAAATCCCATCTTCTGCAGCTGGCGTTGTTAAAGAGGTGTTAGTTAACGTGGGCGACGCCGTATCAGAAGGGTCGGTTGTGGTTCGTTTGGCGTCAGTAGATAGCACGGCTGCAGCGTCGAAAGCTGAGAGCAAAAAGGAAGACAAAACACTAGCCATTGCTGATTCAGGGTCGGTCGAAAGTATCAATATAAACGTTCCCGATATTGGGGATTTTGATGCAGTTGAAGTCATTGAAGTGAGTGTTGCGGTTGGCGATGTGGTGGAAGAGGAGCAGTCTCTCATTACCTTGGAAAGTGACAAGGCGAGTATGGAGATTCCATCAACCGCAGCTGGTACCGTGACAGAGATAAAAGTATTGGTTGGCGATAATGTTGCCGAAGGTGATTTAATCGTTGTGTTGAGTGGGCAACCTGCTGGGGCGGCTAAAACAGAAGCACCAGTGGTTGCAGAGGTAGCAAAACCCGCGCCGGCTGCAGCAACATCAGCACCAGCACCCATTGTGAGTGCGCCACCTGTTACTACTAAACCACAGGGACATATTCACGCAAGTCCAACGGTGCGAAAGTTCGCTAGAGAGCTGGGTGTGGACTTAGCTACGGTTAAAAAGGCATCTGGGCCAAAACGGCGGTTATTAAAAGAAGATATTAAGCAACATGTTAAGCAAATTTTATCGGGCACATCTTCGGCGGCAGTTAGTAGTGGTTCTGGCATACCGCCTATTCCGGCTATAGATTTCTCAAAATTTGGTGAGATAGAAGAAAAGCCGCTTAGTAAAATCAAACGACTCACGGGCACAAATCTTACTAGAGCCTGGTTAAATGTGCCGATGGTAACGCACCATGAATTGGCGGACATTACAGAGATGGAAGCATTCAGAAAATCATTAAAACCCGACGCTGAGAGGCGTGGCGTTAAAGTGACGTTTCTTGCATTTATAATGAAAGCCTTGGTCGCTGCGCTTAAAGAGTTTCCGCAATTCAATGCATCACTTTCACCGGATGGGCAACGCCTTATTTATAAAAAGTACTATAACCTTGGTATTGCGGTTGCAACCCCAAATGGCTTGGTCGTGCCGGTGTTTAAAGACGTTGATAAAACCAATATTTTCGATTTGGCGGAACAAATGGGCGTGATCAGCAAGAAAGCACGCGACGGCAAATTATCGCCGAAAGAAATGCAAGGTGCGTGCATGACCATTTCAAGCCTAGGCGGTATTGGTGGCACAGCCTTTACGCCGATTGTTAATGCGCCAGAAGTGGCCATTTTGGGTGCCACGCGCGCCGATATTCAGCCGGTATGGAACGGTAAAGAATTTGAGCCGAGGCTGATGTTGCCACTGGATATGACGTACGACCACCGCGTGATAGATGGATCTGATGCGGCGGCCTTTATGGTGGCGTTATCCGGCTATCTTAACGACATTCGTCGTGTATTGTTGTAGGGGCTACGATGGCTAATTTAATAGATATAAACGTTCCAGATATTGGTGAGTTTGATGACGGCGTAGAGGTGATTGATATTGCTGTTGTCGTTGGCGACAGTGTCGCGGTGGAAGACAGTATTTTAACGCTGGAAAGTGACAAAGCCTCGATGGATATTCCCTGTACAGCGGCGGGCGTCGTTAAAGAAATCATGGTCTCCTTAGGCGATAAAGTTGTTGAAGGCGACGTACTAATTAAATTAGAAAGTGCAGATGTAATCAAGGTTTTTGCCAATTCTTCTGACGACGAATATCCAGTTGCAGAACCAATATCAATTCCAGTTTCGTCAATTATAGATGGAGCGGACCTGCACGCTGAGGTATTGGTGATGGGCGCAGGCCCTGGTGGTTACACGGCAGCATTTCGCGCGGCAGATTTAGGTAAAAAAGTGGTGTTGATTGAACGTTACGATTCGCTCGGAGGTGTTTGCTTAAACGTGGGGTGTATTCCTTCAAAAGCCCTCTTGCATCAAGCACAAGTGATACATGAAGCGGCAGATATGTCTGCTCATGGTATTACCTTTCAAGCGCCTAAGCTTGATATCGATGGTATTCGTGGCAACAAAGAAAATATTATTAAACGCTTAACGGGCGGTTTAGCGGGTTTGGCCAAGCAGCGAAACGTTACGGTAGTTACCGGTTATGCGCGTTTTTCTTCAAGCCATTCTGTCACGGTTGAAAATAATGGCGAAAGCCAAACGATATCGTTTGATAACGCGATTGTTGCAGCGGGTTCTCAGCCAGTTAAAATTCCAGGCTTTCCGTACGATGATGAACGGTTAATGGACTCCACAGGTGCGCTCGCATTAGTAGATGTGCCAGAAACCATGCTTGTCATCGGTGGCGGCATTATTGGGCTGGAGATGGCGACGGTGTATCATGCACTGGGCTCAAAAATCAGCGTGGTTGAGCTGATGGATCAATTAGTAGCAGGTTGCGATAAAGACCTCGTTAAACCATTACATAAGCGCTTATCCAAGCAGTTAGAAAACATTTACTTGAAAGCAAAAGTCACGGCGATTGAATCAACTGACGCAGGTTTAAACGTCAGTTTCGAAGGTGACAATGTGCCCGAATCAGCCGTATATGACCGTGTGTTATTGTCAGTAGGGCGTAGTCCCAATGGCAAATTAATTGATGCTGATAAGGCTGGTGTTAATGTTGATGAACGCGGCTTCATTACCGTGGATAAACAAATGCGAACCAATGCGCCGCATATATATGCGATTGGCGATGTGGTCGGCAACCCGATGTTAGCGCATAAAGCCGTGCACGAAGCAAAGGTAGCCGCCGAAGTCATTGCCGGTGAAAAGGTCGCTTTCGACCCAATGACCATTCCGTCGGTGGCATACACCGACCCTGAAATTTCATGGATGGGGCTGACCGAAACAGTGGCTAAAGTTGAGGGTATAAAATACGAAAAATCAGTCTTTCCGTGGGCGGCGAGTGGTCGTGCGTTGAGTATCGGTCGTGATGAAGGTTTAACAAAAGTTCTTTGGGACCCAGAAACGAAACGTATTTTGGGTGCGGGTATCGTCGGTACGAATGCCGGTGAATTAATTGTCGAAGCCGTGTTGGCACTGGAAATGGGTTCGGATGTTGATGATATCTGTTTAACCATTCATCCGCATCCAACGTTGTCAGAAACATTGGGCTTTGCTGCAGAAATGCACGCCGGTACTATTACCGATTTATACATCAAAAAGAAATAGCACGGTGGATTTAGCTTTTCAACAATTCGGCTCTCATGGAGAGCCCATTATCATTATGCATGGGTTGTTTGGCAGCGCCAGAAATTGGCGTGGTATCGCGCAAAAGCTATCGAAAAACGCAGTGGTGTATACCGTAGACTTACGCAACCACGGTGCCTCGCCACACGTGAAGCAAATGCCTTATTCTTTGATGGCTGAAGATATCGTACATTTTATGCAGCAACAAAATTTTCAGTCGGCACAGGTATTGGGGCATAGCATGGGTGGTAAGGTCGCTATGCAGCTGGCGTTAAATTACCCGGAACGTGTTAATCGTTTAATTGTGGTGGATATGGCGCCCGTTACATACACGCATAATTTCAATGACATATTAACGGCACTGAGCAATATTCCAATGGAGACCATCAGTTCAAGAAATGACGCTGACGAGATTCTAAAAAAGAGCATAGATGTTTTAAGCTTAAGGCAATTTTTGTTACAGAACTTAGTAGCAAAAGAGTCTGGCGGGTATGCGTGGCGGGTGAATCTCGACAGCATTAAAAGCAATATGTCGAACATCATGGGCTTTCCAAAAGAAAACAAAAACGTCACATACACCAACCCCACATTGTTTATCGGCGGCGGTAATTCAACGTACTTAGCAGAACGTTACTTGGCCGCAGTAAAGACATTATTTCCATCCGCGCAAGTTGATATTCTCAAAGGCGTTGGGCACTGGCCGCAAGTAGAGGCTCCCAAAGCCTTCCTCTCTTGTCTAGAACCTTTTTTGGGCGTAGATTAGAAGCCATTGAGCTAGATTTTTACGTAATTAATTAAGGAGCAAGTCAGATGGAACTGGTCAAAAAAACTGCTTTATTATGCATTATTTTTTTTATTGCTTCATGTGCAGTAGTGCCAGAAGTTCATATTCCGAAGGGTGATCCTGACGCTAAGAAAAAACTTGTGGTTTTCATGGATGGAACCGCGAATGCAGAAAATAGTTACACAAATGTTTCTAAATTAAGAAATTTAGTTACGCTACAAAATAGGTCTGATATTAGAACAACGTATATCGCCGGTGTTGGAACGGGTATGCGTGTGTTGGGGATGGCGGCTGGCTTTGGGATGGCCAATGATATTAGGCAGGCGTATGATTTTTTAACTGTTAATTATAAGACGAACCAAGATAAGATTTACTTGTTTGGTTTTAGTCGTGGTGCCTATGCGGTACGTGCATTGTCAGGATTGATTCAAGTAGCGGGTATTCCAGATTTATCAGAATTAACCATCAATCAAAGAAAAAAAAGAATTGATGGGCTCTTTAAGGCGTATCGGTATGGAGTGGGCGCACAGATTAAATCGGAAAGGGTTGAAAAATGGAGGCACAACAATAAAACTCAGTTAGTAGAAAATAGACAAGGGCAGGCGATTGAAATTGAGTTCGTCGGTATTTGGGACACGGTCTCAGCCCTAGGTATCCCTGTCTCGTGGGGGTGGGTAAAAAAGAGCGTAGACATATTTGTTGATTTGTTGCCCAATGGCCAGTCGTCCTACCTTATCGCGCTTTGCAATGTTAAAAGAATTTCACATGCATTATCTTTAGACGACGATAGAGCGGACATATTTACACCAGTTTTCGTTCCAGAAGAACCAGATGAGTCCTGTACTGTTGGGGAGCGAATTATTAATAGAAAAATTAATCAGGTGTTTTTTTCAGGAGCTCACGCTGATGTTGGAGGTGGCTATCCAGATACTGACATTGACGGAGTCTCTTTAAATTGGATGTTATCAGAGATTGTAGATGAGGATTTGCTGCCTGAGGCGACAGCTGTGTATGCCGACCCATACGGTCAAACACATGATCCAGAGTCTGGCGGGTGGTCTCTTTTATATCATTTTGAGCATAGGGATTTTTCTGACCCTGAAGTAGTGAAATTATTAGGATCTACTTTAAAAGTCCACCCTGCGGTTATAGACCGGCTTGAACGCGTACCCAATAAATGCCATGAGACACAATGGGAAACGTTTAAGCGATTTAAAAGTTGCTTTGAAGGTAAAACAGGGTGGAGAAATAATGGACAGGTTTGTGATGCCGGTAAGGATGGTTGTGAAAAAGTAGAAATAGGCGGCATAGTCTTAAAGGCCCCTTTACCCAAAGACTGTGAATTAAAGGTCATAGTGGATGATAGCTATACAACACCGGAGAGGAATGCCATACCCTATGCGTCGAAATTAGTACGACGAATTGCTTTTGACCCTCAAGTGAATGGCATGAGGACGGGTATTAAATTAGTTAAAGGCGGTAATTACAGGTTCGTTATTTCTGATGTGATTGGATGGAGAGACGGTGTGGATGAGGCTGAAGATAAGACAGGAAGCTGCGCAACACCAGAAGTGGGCCGACGGATATCTCGTTCGGATGGTAACTGGATAACGTCAAAGTTTCCACAATATATGGGGAAGTTGTCTGGTTATAAACTTACATCAGGTTATATGGAGTTGTTGGGTGAAGTGAATGGCGAAACCATCCAAATTGGACGGTTGGCTCGTGAGGAAAGAATTTTTTCATTAAGAGATGATAATTCATCGAGCATAAATAGAAACAAAGTAACATATAAAAGGCCAAATCGAGGGGAAGATTACGAACTAATTCTTAGAGTTAATGAACCAAGGATTCCGCCCTTGAAAGGCTATTATACAAACAATAGAGGTTCGTTGGTGCTTGAGGTATATAAGGTGAACTAACCGCTTAATAAATGGTTGGTATTAAGTCGAGGAGCTTCAAGGGTTTGTGCATTCAGGTATAATTCGCGCATTCAAAATTTTAAGTTGCGAGTAATACCATGTCGAAGCAAGAAGTTAATAAAGTAGTTTTAGCCTATTCGGGCGGATTAGATACCTCAGTTATTCTTAAGTGGTTGGAAGACGTTTATAACTGCGAAGTTGTAACGTTTACGGCTGATTTAGGTCAAGGTGAAGAAGTTGAACCTGCGCGCGCAAAGGCTGAGGCGTATGGCATCAAAGAAATTTATATCGATGACTTGAAAGAAGAGTTTGTGCGTGATTTCGTATTCCCGATGTTTCGCGCTAATACCATTTATGAAGGCGAGTATTTGTTAGGTACGTCTATCGCCCGTCCGCTTATTTCAAAACGCCTGATTGAAATTGCCAATGAAACAGGTGCCGATGCTATTTCGCACGGGGCAACGGGCAAAGGCAATGACCAAGTTCGATTTGAATTAGGTGCTTATGCGCTAAAACCGGATGTAAAGATTATTGCTCCGTGGCGTGAGTGGGATTTGAGCTCACGCGACTCGCTGATGGCTTATGCCGCAAAAGCGGGTATTGCGATTGAGCAAAAACGGGGTAAAAAATCTCCGTACTCTATGGATGCTAATTTACTGCATATTTCATACGAAGGCGATATTTTGGAAGACCCATGGGTTGAGCCAGAAGAAGATATGTGGCGTTGGAGTGTGTCGCCAGAGAATGCGCCAGAAACACCTACTTACATTGAGTTGGATTTTAAGAATGGTGACATCACCGGCATTGACGGACAAGACCTATCGCCAGCCACAGTACTAGCCGAATTAAACAGAATTGGCGGGGCTAACGGTATTGGCCGCACAGATATCGTAGAAAATCGTTATGTTGGCATGAAAGCGCGTGGTTGTTATGAAACACCGGGCGGCACCATCATGTTACGTGCACACAGGGCGATTGAGTCCATTACCTTAGATCGGGAAGTTACTCACTTAAAAGACGAGCTTATGCCGCGCTACGCCAGCCTTATCTACAACGGCTATTGGTGGAGCCCAGAGCGTGAAATGCTACAAACAATGATTGATGCGTCACAAGTAACGGTTAATGGCCGTGTTCGTTTAAAGCTGTATAAAGGCAACGTTATTGTTGTAGGGCGTGAGTCTTCTACAGATAGCTTGTTTGATGAAAATATAGCCACGTTTGAAGACGATGGCGGCGCCTATAATCAAAAAGACGCAGAAGGCTTCATTAAATTGAACGCTTTACGCATGAGAATTGCAGCAAGAAAACGCCAATAGCAAACAAAAAAACACCCTCCAAATTGCTGAGGGCGAAAAAGGACTCTTGATACGATTGAGGTCGAGAGAGCAGTTGTTAAAAACTGCCATTAAGAGTTACAGATAGCTTACGGGTATATCCAATGTTTGGGCATGTGGCAAATTGTCACTGGTAAGTCGGATGAATGATTCGATATGAGTTCGAAAAAAAAATTATCTAATATTCCAACGCACATTTTTATGGGCTTTCTTGGCTCAGGAAAAACCAGCGCGATTCTTAATTTATTTAAAAACAAACCGGCCGATGAACGCTGGGCGGTGTTGGTGAATGAGTTTGGTAAGCTGGGTATCGACGGCGCCATTTACCAATCACAAGATATTCACGTAAAACAAATCCCTGGCGGTTGCATGTGCTGTGCGGCTGGCGTGCCTATGCAGGTGGCTGTTAATCAATTATTGAAAGAAGCGCGACCTGATCGTTTGTTTATTGAAACGAGTGGTTTGGGGCACCCATTAGGCGTTATTCAAACATTAACATCGGGTAGTTTTGCTGACGTTTTATCGGTAAAAGCGCGAATTTGTTTGGTTGACCCAGAGAGGTTATTGAATCCATTATTGTTACAGAATGAATTATTTTGGCAGCAAATATCGCTGGCTGATATTTTGTTGGCGAATAAAATGGACATAGCGTCAAGCGAAGCGTTGGAGGCTTTCAGCCATCTTGCAGATGATTGCTTAATCAAAAAACAGGTAATATCAACAACGACATTTGGTGAGTTGCAGCCAGAATGGCTAAAGCTCGAAGCAACTAAAGGTAGAGATAAAGACGATATTGCTCACGCGGTAATTAAGCAAGCTAAAGACTATAAATATTCATCAGTGAGTATTAGTTTTCCTCCTGATAGGGTGTTCAATGAAACGTCGTTATTTGATGTCTTATCAGCAATAGAAAACTTGCGCATTAAAGCGATATGCAGAACTGAATCTGGTTGGGTCATTATTAATGGTGAGGGGGCTCGAATGGCAGTGCTGCCGATACAGGCCCAGCAACATAGTCAATTTGACATTGTTAGCCAACATGGCTTAGATCAACAAAGCATAAAACAGAGGTTAATTGATGAGTTTGTTAACTAAAACACAAAGCTAAGTCTGGTAAACTCCTAAGCAATAATAAAAAACTCTACATGGGAGGAGTCGGTGTTCAATCGTAATTTATTTTCAATAAAAGTATACCTAGTCGTTTTTCTTTTACTATCAGCTCAACAAGCTGCAGCGGGTGGCGGGTATTTTTCCTTAGGTTACGGGCACGTCGCGAAACAAACAGCAGGTGCGGTCACGGCGGTAGCTGAAGATGCGTTTGCAGGAGCATCCAACCCAGGCAAATTAACAGCCGCGGGTAATCAGTTTGAAATAGGCGCTGAGTTTTTTAATCCGCATCGTAAAGTAAAAAGAACAGGGTCTGGTACCCCTTTTGACTTTTCATCTAATAGCCGAAATTCTTTTTTCATAATCCCAGAATTTGCTTATTCTCATCAGCTGAATGACAAAGTAACGGTTGGCATTACGGCCTATGCTAATGGGGGGCTGAATAGTGAATATCCATCAAAGGCATCTAGTGTCCCGATGGGAATACCTAACCCCTGTGGCGGGCAACCCGCAAATTTCTTTTTGGGTTGCGATGAAGCGGGGTTTGATTTAGCTCAACTCATCATTGCTCCGACTATTGCATGGGAGTTTACACCCAGCCATAGTATTGGTATCTCGCCGTTATTCGCTGTACAGAGTTTTGAGTCGTTTGGTCTAAACTTTTTTGCACCATTGTCTAAATACCCGAATAAATTCACGGATAATGGTCATGACTTTGCGTTAGGCGCAGGGGTTCGAGTGGGCTGGTACGGTGAAATTACACCTTGGTTATCATTGGGTGCTGCCTATTCCACAAAAGTGTATATGCAAGAATTTGATGATTACAAAGGGCTGTTTGCTGGCGGTAGTTTTGATATTCCCGCTAATTACAGTGTTGGTGCAGCGGTTCGGCCTAACGAAAACTGGATTATTGCTTTAGACATTCAGCGCATCGAATTTAGTGAAGTAAAGATGCTAGGTAATAGCTTGTTAAATTCGCTAGCACCTGGAGGCCCTCCTATTGGTAGTGAGCATGGCAGTGGATTTGGGTGGAAACATAACCAAACAAACTATCGTTTGGGTTTAACGTATTTCGCATCGGAAAGACTGACATTAAGAGCTGGTTATGCGTATGGCAAACGGCCTAATGACAACCACCTTAGTTCAACCACTTTTAGTTTGTTAACGCCAAATCCAATCCACCAAGCGAGTGTTGGGATGAGTTGGGAAACTAAAAGTGGCAATGAATTACACGTTGGCTTTGAGCACTTCTTCAAAGAAACGTTAACGGGCCCATCAGCCTTATTTCCTGGCGCAAGAGAGTCCGTGACGCCTTATGTCAATGCGCTTCATGTGGCTTGGACATGGCCTTTATAGTGGCTATAAGATAAGAGGCTAAGACTAGAAACTACAAGGGGTGCGACAATATGCCACATCCTAATGTCTATAGGTTACTTGTAAAATCCTGTTTGTTATAAAAAAACAAACGAAAGGGTTTTATGAAACAGTTTAAATTAAGTTTACTATCGGCAGCCATCGTTGCCGTTTCAGCTCAAGCAGCAGATTACAACAACCAAACGATTATTGTAGAAGGCAGCAGCATGCGTCCAGGTGCGTTTGGAGTAGCGCCGGAATCGTTGTCTTTAAAAGATACTGCGTCACTGTTAAAGCGTGTGCCGGGTGCAAATGTTAATCGTAATGGCCCATTAACAGGTGTTGCGTCATACCGTGGTCAGTCTGGCAGTCGTATTAATACGTCGGTTGATGGGATGTCATGGAAGGAAGTGGGCCCAAACAGTATGGACCCTCCGTTAAGCCACATTCCTGCTGCATTAACTGAAAGCTTAACGGTTTACCGTGGCATAGCGCCAGTTAGTAGTGGGATGGAAACTATCGGTGGATCAATGACGGCGGTATCCCGTAAAAGTAAGTTTATAGATGGCAGTGACTTTGAATCTCATGGTTTGGCATCATTAGGCTATAGCGAAGTGGATAACGGCTTAACGAGTGCGTTACTGGCGACTTATGCAAATGACAAGCATCGTTTTCACGCGAGCGTGAGTAAAGAACAAGGCGACGATTATGAATTTGACGGTAGCGATTCAGTTGCCCCAAGCCAATATGACCGTTCAGCCTATACCGTTGGTTATGGAACACGGTTTGGCGCGAATGAATTAGGCTTTAATTACAGCAATAATGATACGGGTCACACCGGTACGCCATCGTTACCAATGGACATTATTTCTGTTAGAGGTGGTATTTTCTCAGCTGATCATACGCTACAGCTTGATGAAGGCCGTTCTCTTAAAACAGCTTTCTATTATCAAGATATGCGTCATTGGATGAATAACTTTTCACTAAGGCCAAATGGTTCTAATGCTGGACGATTTAGACAAGCACAAACAGAAGTAGATGGCGGTGGCTTGTCTGCGGTGTACAACATGCCAATGGCTGGTGGTTCTTTAAGTATTGGTGCAGAAGGTGATCAGTCCATACATGACACGTATATTTCCGACCCAACGACACCTTTCTTTGTGGATAATTTTAACGGAATTGAACGTGATCGATACAGTGTGTTTGCGGAATGGAAAGGGGCTGTTGGTGACGGTTTAGAAATAGAAACGGGTCTTCGTTATACACAAGTTGAGATGGACGCAGGCGATGTGGATATTATTGGTGGCGCACCGCTACCTGCTCGTAACTTGCGTGATGCGTTTAATGCGGCTGATCGTTCGGAAAAAGATAACAATGTTGACTTTGATGTCATTGCTAGGCAACACGTGTCAAATGAACTAACGGTTGAAGTTGGCTTTGCGCGCAAAACACGTTCGCCATCGTACCAAGAGCGTTACTTATGGTTGCCTCTTGAAGCGACCAGCGGTTTAGCCGATGGTCGCTTATATATTGGTGATATCAACCTAGACCCAGAAGTGGCGTATCAGTTTGAACTAGGGTTAGAGTACTCAGCAGGCGATTTATATATTGCGCCGCGCGCTTTTTATCACCGTGTGAATGATTACATTCAAGGCCAAGCAACAACCAACGGCTTTGCTAATATGGTATCAAACGCAAATTCAGGTCAGCCAGCGCTGCAGTTTGCGAACGTTGATGCTGAGCTATACGGCATGGATGTTGAGTGGGGTTATGAGCTAGCCTCTGATTGGCGTTTAGACGGGACAGTGAGTTATGTTCGTGGTCGTCAACGTGATAATGGCGGTGATAACCTTTATCGTATTGCACCGTTAAATACACGTGCACAGGTAACATTTGAGCAAGCCACATGGTCAATTGCAACAGAAGTAGAAGCGTATGCGGCTCAAAATGATGTGGCCTTATATAATGGTGAGCAAAAGTCAGGTGGCTTTGGCTTATTAAATGTTCGTGCTGAAGTGGAACCTGTATCAGGCTTGAATATCGGCTTGGGCATAGAAAATCTATTAGATAAACATTATGCAGACCATACAGCCGCCATTAATAGGGCACAGAGCTCAGATGTGGCTGTCGGGGATAAAGTGCCAGGCCAAGGTCGCAACCTATACGTAACGGCTAGTTACGAGTGGTAAAGTCTCTTATTAAAGGTTAATAAAAATGCAGGCTAGTCCTGCGTTTTTTTATGTTTGTTGAAAAAGGCTAGAGAATTGTTGGCAATAAGATCGAATGCTTTTTTGAACAAAAATATTTTCAATAACGGCGAGGTAATCAGCTCCAGCATTAATTAACGGTGGAGCGTTGCTTAGGGTGATGCCTCCAATAGCGACAATAGGCAGGGTCGTTTGCCTTTTTGCTCCAAGTAACAAATCTGTTGTTGCCAATGCTTCGCCGGGCTTAGTGTTGGATGCAAAAAAGCGCCCAAAGGCGACATAATCAGCACCTTCTTTTTCAGCTTGCGCGGCAAATTTAAGGTGATGATGACAAGTAACACCAATAATCGCCTGTGCGCCTAATAACTGTCGAGCTTGTTGTATAGAGCCGTCAGATTGCCCTAAATGAACGCCGTCAGCGTGACACGTCAAGGCAAGTTCAGCATCGTCGTTAATAATCAGTGGGGCTTGGTATTTTGTACAGAGTTTTCTCAATGCGTTTGCTCGTGAACGTTTAATGTCGGGAGAGCTGCTTTTATCGCGGTACTGTAACAAAGCGATACCACCTAATAACGCCTGCTCTACTTGCTGGAGCAATACGTCGGTATCGTTTTGTTGAGGGGTAATGGCATACAGGCCTTTGTTAAGTTTGATATCTCGCACTATGAGATTTTTTGTAGTCGATTGGGAAAGGCTTGGCCCTTTCCAACTATTTGCGCTGTTCTAATGGCGTTGTCTGTATAGGATTGGGCTTGTCCAACTGCTTCTTCAATGTTCAACCCCTTGGCAATGAGTGCTGCTATTGCAGAGGCAAGCGTGCAACCTGTTCCGTGGTATTCGCCTGCTTGGCGTGCCCAGTTTTTTGTTTGGATACATTGGTTTTTGTGAAACAAGTGGTTGCTGATATCGACATCAGTTGTATGCCCACCCGTTATAAGCACGTAATCGACGTCTGTTTGTAATAGCTTTATTGCCATGTCTTTAATTGGCGAAGCGTCGGATAAACCGCTGAGCGTTGACGCTTCTAATGTGTTGGGTGTTAATACAGTCACCAAGGGTAGCAAGTCGTTAACAAGGGTATTCACTAATGGTTTGTTAGCTAAAGGTGTGCCATCGCCGCAGGCCAGTACAGGGTCAAATATAACGGGAATGTTGGGGTGTTGGCTGAGTATGTTTACGATAGCAGAAACACATTCCACGGAGCCGGTCAGCCCGATTTTTATAGCGGCGATGGGCATATCATTAAAGAGCACATTGGCTTGCTCTACTATGCCGTCTGCATCAAGTGGACTTAATTTATGTACAGTAGTTGAGTCCTGAACAGTGAGGCAAGTCAGTATCGAACAAGGGTGGCAACCGTGATGAGAAATAGCCTCTGCATCTGCCATTACACCCGCACCACCACTTGGGTCGTGGCCTGAAATAGTTAGAACAATAGGCGTGTCGTTGTGGTTAATGGGCATGTTTATGTCGGAAGCAAGAATGCAATAAGAAACTATAATAAATGACCGATAACAATAGTGCCTACTTTTAAGTCTAAAAAGAGTAAAATGCGCTGTTTTTAAACGATAAATTCTTCCGCGATGTCTCAACTAGATAAAACTGATGAACTAAAGCAACTTCTGCAAGAGCGTATTTTGCTGTTGGATGGTGCTATGGGCACGATGATCCAGTCGTATAACTTTACGGAAAGCGATTACCGTGGCGAACGGTTTGTCGATTGGCCAAGTGACGTAAAGGGCAATAATGATTTATTGTCATTGACACAAGGCGATACCATTCGCGCGATTCATTTAGCTTACCTTGAAGCGGGTGCGGACATTGTCGAAACCAATACATTTAATTCAACGCGCGTGGCGATGGCCGATTACGACATGCAAGATTTGTCGTATGAAATTAACGAACAATCTGCTCGTATTGCGCGACAAGCGGCAGATGATATTGAAGCTAAATACCCGGGCCGTACCTGCTATGTAGCCGGTGTGTTAGGCCCCACAAACCGCACGGCGAGTATTTCGCCGGATGTAAACGACCCTGCCTTTAGAAACGTCAGTTTTGATGAGTTAGCCGAAGCGTATACTGAATCAATCGATGCGTTATTGAAAGGCGGCGTGGATATTTTATTGGTCGAAACGATTTTCGATACCTTGAATGCGAAGGCCGCGTTGTTCGCGATCCAGCAGTATTTTGAAACGCATAAGGTGCGTCACCCTGTGATGATTTCGGGCACGATTACTGATGCGTCTGGCAGAACCTTGTCCGGCCAGGTAACGGAAGCCTTTTGGAATTCAGTGCGCCATATCAACCCCATCAGCATTGGTTTTAACTGCGCCTTGGGTGCTGAAGAGCTGCGCCAATACATTGAAGAATTATCACGCGTTGCGGATACATTTATAACGGCTCACCCGAACGCGGGTTTGCCGAATGAATTTGGTGGCTACGATGAAACGCCAGAAGACATGGCGGGGCACATTAAAGAATGGGCGCAAAGTGGCTTCCTGAACATTATTGGCGGCTGTTGTGGCACCTCGCCAGAATTTATCACGGCGATGAAAGACGCGGTCAGTGATTGCGCGCCAAGACAAATTCCTGAGTTAGACGTCGCTTGTAAATTGTCGGGCTTAGAGCCGATGAATATCACCAAAGACTCGTTGTTCATTAACGTGGGTGAACGAACCAACGTGACGGGTTCTGCGCGATTCAAACGCTTAATTAAAGAACAAGATTACGAAACGGCGTTAGATGTGGCGCGTCAGCAGGTAGAAAACGGTGCCCAGATCATTGATATCAACATGGATGAAGGCATGTTGGAATCAAAAGCCGCGATGGTGCGTTTCCTAAGCCTGATTGCCGCTGAGCCGGATATTTCCGTTGTGCCGGTGATGATTGATTCATCCAAATGGGAGATTTTGGAAGCGGGCTTAAAGTGTGTGCAGGGCAAAGCGATTGTTAACTCCATCAGCCTGAAAGAGGGTGAAGAGAATTTTATTAAACAAGCCAAAACCATCATGCGTTATGGCGCGGCGGTCATCGTGATGGCGTTTGATGAAAATGGYCAAGCGGATACGTTTGAGCGCAAAGTCGATATTTGTACCCGTGCTTATAAGGTGCTAACCGAAAAGGCMGGYTTYCCRCCSGAAGAYATTATTTTTGACCCGAAYATWTTYGCKGTGGCAACGGGTATTGATGAGCAYAATAACTACGCGGTMGATTTTATTGAAGCCACGCGCGTTATCAARCAAACCYTGCCRCATGCGATGGTGTCGGGYGGTGTGTCGAAYGTRTCGTTCTCGTTYCGTGGYAACAAYGTGGTGCGCGAAGCGATTCATGCGGTGTTTTTATACCACGCGATTCAAGCGGGTATGGACATGGGYATTGTTAATGCAGGGCAGCTGGCCGTGTAYGACGAYATTCCAGAAAAACTACGCGAAGCGGTAGAAGACGTKATTCTMAATCGYACRCCTAAAAARGGYGAAAGTRCGACAGAAAACTTGCTAAAAGTAGCTGAAAAATACTTAGATATTGATTCAGAAGAAGCSGTWAAAGARGCGGCRGAATGGCGYTCKTGGCCAGTTAAAAAACGYTTGCAACAYGCYTTGGTTAAAGGCATTACMGAATTTATTGAAGAAGAYACCGARYTGGTTCGRCAARAAGTWGACCGCCCATTGCACGTGATTGAAGGGCCGTTAATGGACGGCATGAAYGTGGTGGGTGAYTTGTTTGGCGMRGGWAAAATGTTYTTRCCGCAAGTGGTTAAATCCGCACGSGTMATGAAAAAAGCCGTGGCGTATTTAATGCCGTATATGGAAGAAGAAAAAGGCGATGTGATTGCTAGTAACGGCAAAATTCTCATGGCAACCGTAAAAGGCGATGTGCACGATATTGGTAAAAACATTGTTGCTGTCGTTCTGCAATGTAACGGCTTTGAAGTCGTGGACTTAGGCGTGATGGTGCTTGCTGATACGATTCTAAAACAAGCGCGTGAACACAATGTTGATGCGATTGGATTAAGCGGATTGATTACGCCATCGCTGGATGAAATGGTGCACATGGCAAAAGAAATGCAGCGCCAAGGCTTTAAAGTACCCTTAATGATTGGTGGTGCAACCACCTCACGCGCACACACAGCGGTAAAAATTGAACCGAACTATCATGGCGCCAGTGTTTACGTAACCGATGCGTCGCGCTCTGTAGGCGTGCTAACCAAA
The DNA here is from genome assembly GCA_002733135.1 of Cycloclasticus sp. Lineage (GTDB taxonomy): Bacteria > Pseudomonadota > Gammaproteobacteria > Methylococcales > Cycloclasticaceae > Cycloclasticus. The sequence continues at coordinate 154,878 of NVUJ01000003.1, forward strand.
TTGTTAGATAAACGCCCAGACAATGATTACCGGCAACAAGTTCGCGAAGAATACGCGGAAGTACGTGAGCGCCATAAAGGCCGGCAATCAACCAAGCGCCAGCTTAATATTGAAGATGCTCGTGCCAATGCAGTTGAGATAGATTGGAGTGCTGAAACGCCGGTTAAACCCAACTTTTTAGGCACTAAAGTACTAAACAACTTTCCGCTTGAAGACATTGCGCCATTTATCGATTGGTCGCCGTTTTTCCAAACATGGGAGTTAATCGGCAGCTACCCAAAGATTCTGGATGATGAAATCGTCGGTGAACACGCGCGTGATCTATTTAAAGACGCGAAAGCGATGTTAAAACAAATCATCGATGAAAAATGGCTAACCGCTAGCGCTGTTTTTGGTTTTTACTCAGCCAATAGTCGCGTGGATGACGTGGTGGTTTATGAAGATGAATCACGCACGACAGAACGTACGGTGTTACATCATTTACGCCAGCAAAACATCAAGCCACCTGGGCGCAAAAACTACTGCCTATCCGACACGGTTGCGCCAGAAGGTTCAGGCGTAAATGATTATGTAGGTGCGTTTGCAGTAACCGCAGGCATCGGCATAGAAGAACACGTGAAGCGTTTTGAAGAAGACCATGATGACTATCAGTCCATCATGATTAAAGCCCTTGCCGATCGCTTAGCGGAAGCATTTGCCGAATGTTTGCACCAACAAGTGCGAAAAGAACACTGGGGTTACGTTAAAGACGAATCGTTGGGCAATGACGAGTTAATTAAAGAACGCTACCAAGGCATTCGCCCGGCACCGGGTTACCCTGCGTGTCCAGACCATACCGAAAAAGCGACGTTATTCTCGTTACTCAATGCGACAGAAGAAGTGGGTATTGAGCTGACTGAAAGTTTTGCCATGTACCCAACAGCGGCGGTGAGCGGTTGGTATTTTGCACACCCAGACGCGCAGTACTTTAACGTGGGCAAGTTAAAGAAAGACCAAGTTGAAGACTACGCGCAGCGTAAAGGTGAGTCGATAGACTACGTCGAACGTTGGTTAGCGCCAAGCCTAGCTTACGACCCTGATGATAATTGAGTTAACGTTTTACACCACAGATCGTTGCCACCTGTGTGAAGAGGCAAAAAGCCTCTTGCAGCAATTATTAGCTAAAGCGCCGGAATCTTATCAAATAGAAATTATTGATATTTCAGATTCTGATGCACTAATAGAGCAGTATGGAACGCGTATACCGGTGATTAAAAAAAGTACTGATAACGATGATTTAGGCTGGCCGTTTGAATTCGCGAGTTTATTGGCCTATGTGGAGTCTAACTAATGCATGCTAAACAAAAAGGCATAAGCCGGTTTGCTTATATAATGTTGGTGCTCAGCATTATTGCTGTGTTTTTAGGCGTGGGCGTTTTTTATTGGTTGATTTTTGATGAGAGCGTCTCTACATCCGCTGGGGCAAAACGCCCTATTAGCTCGTTACCTGTAGAGTAAAGGTAACGAGATTAAGAAAAGAAGGAATTTACTCAGTCGGCATTTTTGGGAAGTCGGTAGTTTCGCATTCATCTTTCAGCCACTGCATTTTAGATTCACAAAAAATATTAGCGGTTGGTTTGAATGTATTGGTGTCGTCTAACGTACCTGCTTTTATAATACTCAAGCCAGGCATTGCATCGGCTTCAGTGTAGATGGGTGAACCACATTTACTGCAAAAAAAGCGGCGTAAATCCATTCCACTATCACCTTGGTCAACGTAAGTCGTTAATGTATCACCAGTGATATTAAAAGCATCAGATGGTACGCAAATATTAGTTGAATACGCGCTACCGGTTGCTTTTTGACAATGTGTGCAGTGGCAAGTAACGGACATAACTGGCATTGCGGTTGCTTCGTATGTCATAGCGCCACAAAGGCACCGGCCGGTTTGTTTGGTCATATTGAGCTCCTGATAAATAGTTAAACAAATACGATACAACGATTATTATACACTAATACCTCGTGTTGTAGGTGATGCCTAATGGCACGAGAAAGGACAATTTTTTCATTATCTTGGCCTTTCCGTTTCAAGTCTTCAACACTATCGTTGTGCCTAATCCGTACGATATCTTGTTCAATAATGGGGCCTGCGTCTAATTCACTGGTTACATAATGGCTGGTTGCGCCAATAATTTTTACGCCGCGTTCGTGTGCAGAGTGGTATGGCTTAGCGCCGGGAAATGCTGGTAAAAAAGAGTGGTGAATATTGATTACTTGATTGGGGTATTGTTCAATAAATTCAGCACTTAAAATTTGCATATAGCGAGCAAGAACTACGGTGTCTACACGGTGTTCGGCGAGTAAATCTAACTGTGCCTTTTCCTGTTGTTGTTTATTCTCGGCGTAAATAGGTAAGTGATAAAAGGGGATGCCAGCATTATCAGCTAACGATTGAAACGTAGTGTGGTTACTGATAATCAGCGGGATTTCAACGTTCCACTCACCGGATTGATAACGCGATAAAATGTCAAATAGGCAATGCCCGTGCTGCGAAACGAAAAGAGCCATGCGGGGTTTAATGTCTGAAAAAGCGATATGCCAGTGCATATTGAGAACAGAGGCAACTTGTTCGTTAAATGCATTTTCAATCGATTCACGGGCGATATTAAAGTTGTTTAATTGCCATTCAACTCGCATAAAAAAGTGTTTGTCACTCACGTCAACGTGCTGTTCAAGGTCAACAATATTGCCGTTGTTCTCGCTTAAAAATTGAGTCACTTTGGCAATGATGCCGGGTTGATCTGAACATTCTGCAACCAGTGTGGCGGTGGCTTGGTTATTCAACGGAATGTCCTTTATTTGGTTTGAAGTTTGTTTCGCTTAGTAAAGCTATTGTTTTAATAATGCGCTCTTGAAGCTGTTGTTCATCGTATGCAATAGCATCAGCAAAGCCCCACACGGGGTTGGGCCAAGCGATGTCGTCTTTGTACCTGACAATATGGTGTACGTGTAATTGAGGCACCATATTACCCAACGCGGCGATGTTCATTTTGTCTGCTTTGAGCTCATCGCTAAGTGCTTGGCTGAGTTGTAATGATTCGTATTGCAGTTGCTGTTGTTCTAAGGCGCTTAACTGAAATGCTTCGCTGATATTTTCCTGCCGTGGTACGAGAATGTACCAGGGGTAGTTAGCGTCTTTACTTAATAATAAGGCGCATAAAGGAAAATCCCCTAGGTAGTAACAGTCCTTATTAAGTCTGGGGTGTAACTTAAACGACATGCTATTAGCCTTCACGTTTCCAGTGGCCTGATTTGCCACCTTTTTTCTCAAGTAAACGAACACCTTGAATCGTCATGCCGCGATCAACCGCTTTGCACATATCGTAAATGGTTAGCAGAGTGACTTGCGTGGCATTAAGCGCTTCCATTTCCACACCTGTTTTACCGGATGTAGTAACAACCGTTTGGCACGCAATTCGGTTATTGACGGTGTCAGGTTCAAGTTTAATGTCTACGTGAGTAATCGGTAGTGGGTGACATAAAGGCACAAGCTCAGCTGTTTTTTTGCTGGCCATAATGCCAGCGATACGTGCAATGCCCAGCACGTCGCCTTTTTTGTTATCGCCATCTAACACTCTTTGTAGGGTAGAGGCGTCCATTTCGATAAATCCTTCGGTAACGGCGGTACGATCAGTATCGGCTTTTGCGCTAATGTCGACCATATGAGCATCGCCAGCGGCATTAAAGTGTGTGAGTTCAGACATAGTTTATTCAGTATAATTGCGTGATAATATGAGTAATTATGACACAAACGAAAGCAGAGCTAACCATGACCATTAAAGTCCTTTATTTCGCCAGTTTAAAAGAATTGTTGGGCTGTGGCGAAGAATCAATTAGTGCGGAGGCAGTTAAGACTGTAGAGGACGTTTGGCTGTTGGTCAGTCAAGGGAAGAATATTTCTCAACAGGTACTATATTCAGTTAATCAAGAATATGCTGAAGGCGATGCGTTGGTTAAAGCGGGTGACGAGGTGGCGTTTTTCCCACCGGTGACAGGCGGTTAATATGATTAAAATTACGGAACAGCCTTTTGATCCTTGGCAAGAATTATCGAGCTTTCAATTGGCCATGCGACGCGACGGTGAGTTTGGTGCCTGCGCAAATTTCATCGGCACCATGCGAGACATGAATGAAGGCGATGCCGTTAGTGGCATGGTGCTTGAGCATTACCCAGGTATGACTGAAAAGCACTTGGATAAAATTATTGCTGTGGCGAAAGACAAGTGGGATTTATTAGACACGTTAGTGATTCATAGAGTAGGTAAATTGTTACCAAATGACCCGATCGTATTGGTGGCGGTCTGGTCCGTGCACCGTAAAGATGCGTTTGAAGCGAGCCGTTTTATTATGGAAGACCTGAAAAGCAAAGCGCCATTTTGGAAAAAAGAAGCAGTGAAAAGCTCGGGTCAACAGACAGAAAAAAACCGCTGGGTCGAAAAGAACACCAGCGGTTACTAACCTAAAACTTGTTATTATTTAGAAACGAGGTTTGTCTTGAGCAGCG
>NVUJ01000004.1 GCA_002733135.1 Cycloclasticus sp.
TAAGGTGTCGGCCGTTGAGGTGCCATCTTGGGTCACGGTGTACGTCACTGTTCCGATATCTTCAGCGACCGTGGAACTGGCTGCTAAGGAGACGGTTAAGTCAGTTTTATCAATAATAATGCCTTCACCCTGCCCATCGGCTATCGTTGCATTGTCTGGATTACTTAAATTAACAAAGAAATTTTCATCACTTTCATTAACTTCATCGTAATTTACATAGACATAAATAAACGCTTCCGTTTCACCTGGAAGGAAGGTCACTGTTCCAGAGTTAGGGTCGTAATCTTGCTCACCATCGGCAAAAACGCCTCCAGCAATTGCTGTGCCATCAGCAGTTTGGAACTCAACCGTTACTGTCTCTGAAAAAGGTTTGCTTAACGTAACTGTAAAGACTGCAATGCCGTCTTCGAAGTTATCGGGCGCTGGGCCAAGTTTAGAAATGTATTGTTCATACCGCTCACTTCCTGGCTCGCATTCGTGTGTATCGTTAATTGAGATAGAAGGAGGGTCTTCAACTGGAGGTAATTCTGGGTCTGTCTCTGGAAACTCTACATTAATACCAACGGTATCAAATCCTGCTGTTACAGGTGCTCTTGGGTCTAAATAATCAACACTTACAACTGTATGGCCGTTATTACCGTCTGTTCCTGCTGCTGGCGCACCTGCTGCTGTTGCTGGTAGCGCTGTTGTTGGGTCAAAATTTGGATTATTGGCTAAGGCATCTTGCAGGGCGGCTACTTCATTTTCTGCATCTGTTTGGCTTTGCGCGGCATGTTGATCTTGTTCTTGCGCTAAGGCTTCGTCATTTAGCACAATGCTGGAGAAACTACCAAGGTCCATAACTGTACCGTCGTTAAACGCGATAACGATGGCGCCGTCTGTTGTGATTATTTTTTCGTTTTCCGCAACGCTATCGCCTACGCTAAGTATGCGTTCTGTTCCATCTTCTGCGATTGCTTTTACGATGCCTGTTACTGATTGTACTGTGCCTATGTTAGCCATGATGTCTTCTCCATTCCATTTAGAGTTGTTGTTGATTTAAGTTTTGCATATGAAAAAAGTTTTTCAATTGTACGTTGGTACTAGTTTTTCAATTACTTACGTATCGGTTGGTATATCAATCAGACAATGCAAGTCTGTTAATGTGACGCCCGTTAATGTTGATGAGTACGTTGCTGGCTCATCTTCTACTGTTGTAACGCTTACCTTGGTGTCTTGACCTAAGGTCTCTAACGAAATTGACAGGTACTTACTCAGCACATCCTTGCCTTCATCGACTAATAGGTCTTGAAGATCTAGTGTGTCTTGTTCGTTATTTGTTGTGTCATTTGCCATTTTTCTATCCTCTTAGTTCCATACGTAGTTTGTCTAACAATGTGGCGGTCATTCGCCTAGTTATCCACGCTTCGTCTGCGTTCATTGCCGTTACCAATTTATTCGAATAATCGTTAAATCGGTCTAATTGCTGATAACCCTTTGCACCGGCTAATAAGCAATTTAATATTTCCTCTTCACTAAGCTCATCTGCCACTACTACTATCTTGCTATCTGAACCTGCTTTTTCTAATAACTTTATGTAGTCGATTGTTTTCTCTTGCATAAACCCATAGTCAAGTAAAACAACTGCTGACGGTGTGCTTTCAACTGCATTTAGCGCTTTTACTTCGTCGTCGAATGATTGCACATTAGCCTGTATTACTAGCAATGCAGACTTTATTTGATCCGTCTTATCAATTATCAGTACGTCAATCATTCTCTACTGCGCGGTTATTAAAAGGGTGCTAGTTGGAACTATCTTAAGCAGGTGCTTAGACTTTGACTATTGTACAAAGGTACTAATTTTGGGGTTTTTTCTACTGCTGAGATGCAGGAAAAAAGGGGATTACAAAATATTATCGTCCTCGACAATTAAGTTCTCTAGTGCGTTGACGTTTTTTCTGAGTTTTTTTCGAGCATTTAACTTGCTTTGCACCGCTTCTGGCAGCTCGGTGAAAACAAAGACTTGCTTATCCATCAGCATATCCACCAAATCTTCTACTACACGTAGCATCTCAACATCAGAACTAGATAACGCTGTTTTTAATTCTGTAACGTTTGATGGGTTTTGTAAAAACGCGACAACATCTAGGTGATTGACTTCTAACCATTCGCTGCTTTCATTAACAGGCGTATCAAACAGTTGAATTATCTCGCCCTGTTGATTGCGATTGACGTAAGGCATATTGCGACTCCAGTTGCATTTCTTCAGATTTGCTCTATCTTTCTAGTATTACTAAATATAACGTATTAATCAAACTTACTACACATTTCAACATACTCAAATTGTGTTTTAGGTTATATGGACATGGCAATGACAGAAACGGCGACGTTAAAAAAGACAACTGATAATCTTTCTACAATGGACAGTCAAGATGACCCCTTGTTGCTTGCACTTTTGTCTGTTTGTAAGTTATTGCAATCGCCTCACTCTGCAGATTCTTTGACTTCAGGCTTACCGCTAGTTGATAACAAATTAACGCCTTCTCTTTTTGTTCGGGCTGCTCAACGCGCCGGTTTCTCGACCGGTTTGGTCCGTCGCCCATTAGCCGAGATATCAAACTTAGTGTTACCCGCTGTGTTAATGCTGGAAGACAATAAAACGTGTGTTTTAATTGCCAAACAAAAAGACACTTGCACCATTATTGTGCCTGAAACGGATAGTGGCGAAAAAACGGTGCATGTAAACGTTCTGGAAGAAGCTTATAAAGGCACCGCTTTTTTCATCCAAGAAAACCATGCTTTTGACGACAGAACCTCAGACTCTATTGTCCCAAAAGCTACACATTGGTTTTGGGATGTTATTTACAAATCATGGCCCATTTATGGTGAGGCGCTAGCTGCTTCTTTCTTGATTAATATGTTCGCCCTTGCATCCCCGCTTTTCATGATGAACGTCTACGATCGCGTTGTGCCTAACCATGCGTTTGAAACACTTTGGGTGTTAGCCTTTGGTGTAGCCATTGTTTTTTCTTTTGATTTTGTTATGAAAGGCCTTCGAGGTTACTTTATAGATGTAGCGGGTAAACGGTCAGATATTATTTTATCTGCCACTATTTTTGAGAAAGTAATGGGTATCAAGATGGAGAATCGGCCTAAATCTGTAGGGGCCTTCGCCAGTAACTTGAGTGAATTTGAATCTTTCAGAGACTTTCTAACATCTGCAACACTAACCACGTTAATAGACTTACCTTTCTTATTTATTTTTCTATCTGTTATCTATATGTTAGGTGGCAGTTTGGCTTTCATTCCACTTGCTGTTTTACCACTCGCCATTTTGGGTGGTATTGCTGTTCAAAAGCCACTAAAAAATACAATTAACGAATTATTTCAATATTCAGCGCAAAAAAACTCAACGCTTATTGAGTCGCTAAGCAATATTGACTCAATAAAAGCAAGTGGCGCAGAAGGGCAAATGCAAACTAAATGGGAACAAAACACCGGGCAAATTGCTAGGCTTGGGCTCAAATCACGTTTTTACTCTTCGATGGCTGTTAATTTCACGTCTTTGTTAACACAGGTCGCTACTGTTAGCGTTCTAATTTACGGTGTGTACAAAATATCAGAGGGTGACTTAACAACGGGTGGATTAATTGCTTGCACGATTTTAACTGGTAGAGCATTGGCCCCTGTAGCACAAGTTGCTTCATTGCTAACGCGATACCATCAAGCTCGTACCTCGCTTGATACCTTGACTAGCATGATGTCACAACCGGTTGAACGGGAGCCCGGTAAAAAATATTTACATCGTCCAGTATTCAACGGCGATATCGAATTTAAAAACATTTCATTTAGCTACCCCGACCAACCAATAAAAGCACTGGACAATGTTTCCTTTAAAATCGCGGCCGGTGAACGAGTTGCCTTTATTGGGCGTATTGGTTCCGGCAAGAGCACCATTGAAAAACTCATGCTTGGAATGTATGAGGCGCAGGAAGGGTCAATCTTAATTGATGGCACTGATATTCGGCAAATTGACCCATCCGACTTACGCCGGCAAATTGGTTACGTCCCGCAAGATATATCACTAATGTTTGGCAGTGTTAAAGACAATATTACGTTGGGTTCTCGCTATGCTGATGACGCGTCTATTTTGAATGCCGCCGAGGTAGCTGGTGTTACCCAATTTGTTAACCGGCATCCTGAAGGATTCGATATGCCCGTTGGCGAACGCGGTGCTTCGCTTTCTGGCGGGCAACGGCAAAGTGTTGCGGTTGCCCGGTCCTTGCTGCTTAACCCACCCATTTTTATTATGGATGAGCCCAGCAACTCGATGGATAACAGCACCGAGGAGCGGTTTAAACAAAATTTTGCTGCACAGCTTAATAATCAGACGTTAATCCTTGTCACGCATAGAGCGTCCTTATTAACACTTGTAGATCGCTTAATTGTGATGGATGGCTCTAAGGTAATGGCTGACGGGCCTAAAGACAAAGTGCTAGAAGCGTTGAAAAAGGGACAAATCAAGGTTTCAAAATAATTATGTTTAATAAAATAGCAAGTTTTAAAAAGGCCTACGAACAACAGGCCGAAGACCAAGCGTACATTACGGACGTAAACGCTGCCAGTTTGTACGGCGCGTCTATGCAAAGCCATATCATGTTATGGGTAGCATTTAGCTTTGTAATTATTGCCATCATCTGGGCAAATTTTGCTGAACTGGACGAAGTAACACGAGGCTCCGGCAAAACCATTCCTTCTAGTCACATTCAAGTCATACAAAATTTAGAAGGCGGTATCCTTGCTGAAATTTTAGTTCGAGAAGGTCAAAAGGTGGAAAAAGGCCAGGCGCTTTTACAACTTGATGCCATTCGATTTTCATCATCTTTAAACGAAAACAAGCTCAAATTTCTTGAGTTGCTCGCTGCAACGGCTCGTTTAACTGCCGAAGTAGAAAACACGCCATTAATAATTCCACCAGAAGTCATAAAGACTGCTCCCAGCATTGCTGATAATGCCTTACAATTATTCAAGTCTCGCCGAGATGAATTAAATGCCAGCACAAAATTTCTGCGCGAACAAATTGCACAACGCGGCCGAAGTTATGCCTTACTAAAAGAGGAGCTCGATATGTCGGTACCTCTGGTAGATGAAGGCGCTATGTCTAAAGTTGAGCTGCTACGTATCAAACGAGAGGCCAACGATTTAAGAGGCCAATTAACGGAATCGAGAAACAAGCTTTCGGAGACTAAAATTCGCTTTCAAACCAAAGCGCTTGAGGAACTAAACCAAGTAAAAGCCGAACTAGATAGAACAGGAGAATCAACGTTAGCACTCGAAGACCGAGTAACAAGAACACGCGTGGTTTCCCCTGTTAAAGGCATTATTAAGCAACTTAAAGTAACCACCGTTGGTGGCGTTATACAACCAGGCATGGATTTGGTTGAGATTGTTCCGCTGGATGATCAGCTTTTAATTGAAGCGGAAATTAGGCCTGCTGATATCGCCTTCCTTCATCCGGGACAAAAAGCGGTGGTAAAATTAACGGCTTATGATTTTTCTATCTATGGTGGTCTAGAAGCTACGCTTGAACATATTAGTGCCGACAGCATTACTAACGAAGAAGATGGGGAGAATTATTTCCTCATCCGATTGAGAACGGATAAAAACTATGTTGAGAAAAACGGTGCTAAACTTAATGTTATTGCCGGCATGACGGCTGACGTTGATATTTTAACTGGCAAAAAATCTGTGTTAGATTACCTACTGAAGCCTATTTTAAAAGCCAAGGAACGCGCTTTAAAGGAACGTTAAAATGTTTTCATTAAATATACAGTCAAGGGTTTAAAGCTATGACTATTACGTTAAAGGACTAACCAAATGCGTCGAATTGTTATTTATTCAGACAACCAAATCCTAGTAAAGCTATGGTCACACGCACTGATTAGTCATTTTGACATTCTGACTGCATCCAGCACAGCAGATTTTGATGCAACCGCAGTTGTCGTCATTGATTCTAATAAAATAGATGCGAATTCTAACTTACTGACATTGTTTTCAAATAAATCTATACGTTTTCTTATAGTCGGAAAAGATTGGAGTGAAAATAAGCAAATTAACGCACTAGTGCATGGGGCTGCGGGCTATTGCGGCGAATCTGAGCCACCCAAACTATTACTTCAAGCGATTAACAGTATTTTGAAGGGTGATATATGGATTCAACGCCATCTTGTTCCTCGTGTTATTGGCACATTGGTCAGAATGAAATCCGAGGCTGTATCACCGGTAAAAATCAATAAATCTATCGAATCAACCGCTTTGCTTGATACTCTTTCTACAAGAGAACGGGACGTTGCCAACATGATTCGTAAAGGCGAAAATAACAAACATATTGCCACTGCTTTAGATATTTCTGAAAGGACCGTAAAGGCCCATTTGACCTCCGTATTTAAAAAGCTAGGCGTACCCGACCGCCTTCATTTAGCTATGTATATTAAGGAATATAGTTGACCAAACAAACTTCTTAGGTTAAATTCTTAAAAGGAATGCTTAGAATGCTGATTTTATTGCATTTATTTCAATTTTAACAAAAATTAGTAAGAGGGAACTCAGATGAAACTTCAAGCAACTATAGCTATCAGCGCGCTTTGTGCGCTAAGCTTTGGAACTGTCACCGCTGAAACATTGCAGGATGCAATTCAATACACTGTTAACGAAAATCCAGAAATTCGTTCTGCCGCGTCTGAACGACTCGCCGTCGAACAAGAAATCAGCCAAGCTAAAGCAGGTTTCTTTCCAACTGTAGACATCTCAGCTGGTGCCGGTTGGGAACGCTCATTCAATTCTTCTACGAAAGCTGATGGTTCTGAGTCTAAATCACTCGGAAGAGATGAAGCATCCATTGAAATTAGACAAATGATTTACGATGGCTTTGCAACTGCAAGTGAAGTTGATCGCCAAACGGCTAGAACAAATTCACGAGCTTATACTGTTTTTGGCCAAGCGGAAATTACAGCACTTAACGCTGTTGAAGCTTATATCAACGTCTTACGTCGCGAGGAATTATTAGCACTTGCTAAAGAGAACCTTGCCGTCCATGCTAGAACAAACGAACAAATTACATCTAGAAGCTCACGTGGTGTTGGCAGAAAGGCAGATGTAGAGCAATCAACAGGACGTTTAGCGTTAGCTGAAAGAAACGTGCGGTCTGAAATTGGTAACCTTAAAGATGCTCAAACTGCGTATTTAAGAGTTGTGGGCAGACTTCCTCATGAACTTGAAGCGGTGAGCTCACCCGGTGATGCATTACCCGCTACTTTTGATCAAGCGGTCGATGGCGCTATTGCAAACCACCCGATCCTTAAATCTGCTAATTCAGACATCCAATCTGCTATTGCGCAACACGCAACGGCTAAAACGGCCTTTTTACCACGTGTCGATCTTGAGTTAAGTGCAACGCATAATAAAGATATTGATGGCATAGAAGACGTGAATGAAGATGCTTTAGCGATGGTTCGCTTACGTTATAACTTATATAACGGCGGTAGAGATTCAGCACGTCGTAAAGAAACGGCTCAACTCATCAACCAAGCAAAAAATATTAGAGATAACACATATAGACAAGCAGTTGAAAGCATGCGTTTATCTTGGATTGCTCACCAAACGGTGATGAGCCAAATGGCTTTCTTCGAGAATCATAAAAACTCAAGCATTAAAAGTAACGAAGCGTACCAAAAGCAATTCAACATTGGCCGTCGTTCATTGTTAGATTTATTGGATTCAGCCAACGAGATGTTTACAGCGAAAAGCGCTTATACCAATGCAAAACACGACGAAGTGTTTGCGCAATATCGTATTCTTGCAAGTGGTGGCGCTCTAAACAATTATTTGGCTGTTAAGTTACCAGCAGAAACTGCTATTTTGGCAGAATCTACTCCTTGGATTGGCGCGTCTCAAAGGCCTCAAGTAACGCCGACTTACTCAACGCCTTCTAGTACAGCTGCCGCAACGACGGAAGCAGAAGTAGCTGAAGAATCTACATCAGCAGCTGTTGCAATGTATGAAAAACCTTGCGTCGATGGAGTTAACAGCGCTGGATTTTATACGGCCTGCACCGCAAAATAACGCCGCGTTAATAATGAAAAAAGCTATCAGAAATGATAGCCTTTTTTATGCTCTAAGAAAAAACCGCTAAAACTGATTACTTAGTATTCGACTCTTTAATTGTTCCCACATTTTCAAGCGGCTAGAACCCCCTATTAACTTACCTTCTCCACGAGTCTTAGCTAGCCACAAGCCAGTACCATTAAAGCTGTATACGGGCAAAAGGTCTCGTCTATTTGTAGCCGACTTAATGCTTGGAATTAAATTATCTAACACCAGTGGAACTGAACGTGGTGTATCGAAAAACGTCAGCACCATATGAGCCTGATTAAGCTCCAGTGCCTTTACATACGTTAATCGCATTTTACTGTCAGGGACACCTAATTCACGTAAGGTAAAATATTTGGCTATCGAATAATCTTCACAGTCCCCAGCACCCTTGGCCAACATTTCTAACGGCGTCGCCCAATAATCATTGATGCCCCACAAATATTCATCATTAACAAACTCAACTTGTTGGTTGAAAAAATTATTTACCTGTATTAGTTTGTCTTTTTCTGGCAAATTCTTGCTCATTTCCACCAATACTTGCCAGCTGTTTAACCGTTCAGATGCTTGTACACCGTATTTAGCTTTTACTTTTTGGAGTAGTTCAGCACTTAGATTTAGAGCTGCTGGCGATGCCATCATGACAGCAATACAACAAAGACCGACCGCTACTCTAAGCTGCCTTTTGTTTGAGCCGGCCCCGTTAAACCAACCTTTTCGCACTACTGTGGGATCCATTGCTATTAAAGTTGTTAAAAATTAACGGCTAGCGCCTTCGACACCGATTTCTTTTAAGCATTTGAAATCAAGCTCTGACTTTACGTTCTCGGCTAATACAACGACGTCTAACAAATCACAAATCTCTACTATTGTTCTTGTTAACTCTTGTTTAGCTTGGTCTTTTTCAATGCCGTGACCAATATCTCGTGCTAGACGAATAAAGTCAGGCTTCAATTCTGTTATCGCTTCAGGAGACAATGATTGAGTATCAAATCGCTTAATAATAACCTTCGCATTTAGATGTTGTGCAAAATCAATAAATTCTTGGTACACATCCATTTCTTTGGCTACCGCATAGGCAGGTAAACTAAATGCTATGTGACGTGCTACCTCTTCGTTTGAACTTAATAAGGGTGCTAGCCATTCCCTAAAATTAGAGTTCTTTATAGTTCTACTTGATAAATTTATAGCCACTACATAAGGAATTTTTTCAGCCTTAACATGATGCATTACTCGTGAAATTACACTCTTATCTAGGTCAACAATCTTCACGAACTTTTCTGCGATAGAAACAAATGTGCCAATTGAAAGTGCCGCGCCGTTCTTGTCTAGAACTTTAGAAAAAGCCTCTTCCATCATGACTTCATCGGTCTCGAAATTTTCCACTTGGCTGATGTATGAAATTTTGTAATCTTCTTTATCGACGATATCAAAAACCAATGCTTTCCATTCAGCCATATCCTTTGCTCTATCTTCACTTTGACGAACGTAATAACCATTAGCACCTACGAGCTGTGCTTTTTCGTAGGCTTCGTTGGCTGCTAGCAAAATACTCCCTGCTGTGCTGAAAGGATCAAATGGCGCTACGCCAATGTGGGCTATATCTTTCTTTTGGTACTTTTCTCCAAGCTCTGCGAACGACATGCTAAGCGCATTAGCCAAACTGTTTACTTTCTCAAGTGGCATGTCCTTAGTTAATAAAACAAATTCTGAACCAAAAAAACGGTATGCGGATACGTCACCAATTTGTATATTTTCAGAGGCTCGCTTTAATATTCCTGAGAACTCTTTAATAAACAGATCAATCGCTTCCGAGCTAAGTTCTTTAACCAAATCACTTAAGACATCTATTTTTATCATGAAAATGTAAGCTTCCGTATGTGACGAAAGCACGTCTTTCATATCTGCTTCGAAACCACTTTTTTTGCCCAAACCAGTCAATTCATCTTGGTGTAGTTTTTTACCAATTTTTTCTAACTTTCTATTAAGGTTTTGAATAACCTTCTCAATTTTACTCGACATGCTATTCATAGAAATCGCTACGTTCCTGACTTCTAGTGTCCAAGGTAAATGCTCAATAATATCAAAGCGACCATTAGAAATTGTCTCTGCCATCTCTCCAATTCTTTTTAAAGAAGACAGGGTAATTCTTATTACCATCAGCAGCACAATAATGGACGCTACCAAGGCTATTAAAGAATAATAGAAACTCGTTTTTACTTGCTCATAAAGTTTCAGGTACGCATATCCAGGGTTAATTGCGACAGAAATAACGCCACTTATATTCCATCCCGAACTTATTTCACTATCTGCACTGGCGGTCTGCATAGGCACTGCACTAATAAACCACTCAGGGACGTCCTCAAATATCTGCTCGTTGGTTAAGGTCACCAAGGTAATCCCATCAACATCAGCTAACTTAATTTCTTTGTAGTAACCACGGTCAAAAATAGCCTTCATCATTGTTTCAAGAACAGGATCTTTGTCATTCTCCATATAGGGACTAAGTGATAACCCAAGTGACGTTGCGGTATCTTGTGCATGTATCTGAGATTCACCCTCTAAATAACTTCTAATATTGTTTACGCTCAACACAAAATTAACGCTAAAAACAATCAAAAATAAGCCCGAGATGAGTATTAACAGTTGCTTAGATAAAGACATAGTTTTTTACCTTTTAAAAATTATTATTAGACTCCACAAACGCCCTAACATAGCCGTTTGATCAAGTTTTTTATTTTGCTTAAAGTTAACTATAGTCTATATAAACAACTATGCTCAGGAGCAACAACGTTATTTTGTGAACTCAAGCGCAGAACCATTAACTAATTTAGAGCGCCACCCTTTATAATGACCTCATCGCACCTAATAACTGATTAGTTTTATGACTGTAAAAAATGCTTTTTATGCCCAATCTGGTGGCGTTACCGCTGTTATCAACGCCAGTGCCTGCGGTCTAATTGAAACGGCTCGCCAACACAGCGATAAAATTGGCAACGTATACGCTGGGCGTAACGGCATTATTGGCGCACTGACAGAAGATTTAATTGATACTAGCCTTGAATCTGCTGAAGATATTGCTGCACTTCGATACACTCCATCGGGCGCTTTTGGTTCATGCCGGTACAAACTAAAGAACTTTGAGGAAAACCGCACAGAATATGAACGCCTTATTGCTGTGTTTAAAGCTCACAATATTGGTTACTTTTTCTACAACGGCGGTGGCGATTCACAAGACACCACCAACAAGCTGTCACAACTTAGCGAATCACTAGGGCACGACTTACGCTGTATCGGCATTCCTAAAACGGTTGATAACGATTTACCCCTAACCGACAACTGCCCTGGCTTTGGTTCTGTCGCCAAGTATGTGGCCGTGTCTATTCGTGAAGCAGGGTTTGACGTGGCTTCAATGGCCCGCACATCCACTAAAATATTTGTACTTGAAGTAATGGGTCGTCACGCAGGCTGGATTGCCGCTGCGGGTGGCTTAGCCGCGGAGAATGACGGCGAATCGCCTCATATTATCTTATTCCCTGAAATCGTCTTCGATCAAGAAAAGTTTCTTGCTAAGGTTACACAAACCGTAGAAAAGTACGGCTTCTGCTGCATTGTCGTTTCTGAAGGGGTTAAAAACCCCGATGGCAAGTTCTTAGCTGAAGCCGGAACACGTGATGCTTTTGGCCACGCACAACTTGGTGGCGTAGCACCCGTGGTAGCAGAAATGATTAAAGCCAAACACGGTTACAAATACCATTGGGCCGTTGCTGATTATTTACAACGCGCTGCAAGGCATATCGCTTCTAAAACAGACGTTAATCAAGCCTATGCGATGGGTAAAGCGGCATTAGAGCTTGCGCTTGAAGGTCAAACGGCCGTTATGCCGACCATTGTGCGTACAAGCAATAACCCATACCAATGGAAGATTGGAGTGGGCGAGCTAAAAGACATCGCGAACGTAGAGCAAAAACTGCCAGCAAACTACATAACCGAAGACGGCTTTGGCATTACCGCGGCATGTGAAGAATATTTACGCCCGTTGATTATGGGTGAAGATTACCCCCCTTACGTGAACGGCTTACCGCAATACGTGCGCTTGAAAAATTTGCCGGTTGCTAAAATTCTTAACGACTCGTTTGACGTATAACTAGCCTATGAACGCTCTCACCATTGGTCGCTTAGCAGAAACTGCTGGCATTAATGTTGAGACCATTCGTTACTATCAACGCATTAATTTAATTGTTCAACCTGAAAAACCCGCCCTTGGCTACAGGGTTTACCCCGATAAAACCTTAAATCGGATTCGCTTTATAAAGCGCGCCCAATTGCTTGGTTTCTCGCTTGAAGAAATTGCTCAGTTGTTAGAAATAAGCGATGAGCCATGCGAAACTGCAGCTCAAATGGGCCTAGACAAACTACATCTCATTCAGACAAAAATTTCTGACTTAACAAAAATGGCCGCTGTGCTTGACGATTACACAAAGCAATGCGCCATCAACGCCGACCATTCTCATTGCCCACTTATCGACACACTTATCGATGAATCATAAATTCTTTTAACACTGCTTGACTCCGTACCTAAGTACGGCATTTATACTGACCTTATCTCAATCAGCTATAGGTGTTTCACGCATGAAATCTTTATCTTTTTTAACTGACAAAGCAGGCGCTATCGGAACATTCGTTGCCGCTGCTGGTTGCGCCTCTTGTTTTCCTGCACTGGGTGCATTAGGTGCCAGTCTTGGGCTTGGTTTTTTTGCCCAGTTTGAAGGCTTGTTTATCAATACCTTATTGCCTATGTTCGCTGGGATTGTCCTAGTCACCAACTTGTACTCTTGGTACAAACATCGAATTTGGTATCGTGGTCTATTAAGCATCATCGGCCCAAGCTACGTGCTCATCGTTCTAAACTATCTATGGTTCCCCAATGAATGGCAGGTCACCCTATTTTACGGGGCGATTGCTTTAATGATAGTCGTTTCAGTATGGGACACATTTAGCCCTGCTCAAAAAGCGTGCTCAACCGACGAGAACTGCAATGTCTAATTCAGATTACTGCGATACAAACAAACAACCACATATCGCCATTATCGGTACAGGGTCAAGTGCATTTGCTGCCGCCATTAAAGCCGTTGACGGTGGCGCACGGGTCACGCTTATTGAGCAACAAAAAACAATTGGCGGCACGTGCGTCAATGTCGGCTGCGTACCGTCAAAGATTTTTATACGTGCCGCACATCTTGCACACCATCAACGCACAAACCCGTTTGATGGCTTGCAAAACAATGAACCGAACATTGACCGTAAAGCATTGTATGCACAACAGGCAGCCCGTGTTGTTGAGCTAAGAGCCGCCAAGTACGAAAGCATTCTTGAAACACACGACGATATTAGCCTAATAACCGGCACCGCCTCGTTTATCGACAAAAACACCTTAACCATTATCAATGGTGAAGATACTAAAACGTTATCTGCTGACAAAATATTAATTGCAACGGGTGCATCAGCATCCGTTCCTCCCATCAATGGCTTAGTTGATACACCGTTTTGGACATCTACAGAAGCGCTTGAAGCCGATGAATTACCATCAACTATGCTTGTCATTGGTTCTTCCGTTGTGGCCCTTGAATTGGCACAAGCCTATTCACGTCTTGGCACACAAGTGACCATTCTAGCGCGTAGCAAATTACTGTTTAAAGAAGACCCTCAACTTGGCGAAGAACTAACAACTGCTTTCCGTGATGAAGGCATCACCATTTTTGAGCAAACACAAATGGACAACGTCAGCTACGATGGTGAATTCACCGTGGTAACTAATCACGGGGATATCTCAGGGCAACAACTACTCGTTGCGACAGGCCGCAGGCCTAACACCAGCAAACTGAACCTTGACGCTATCGGCGTTAACGTTCTTGGCAATGGTTCTATAGAGGTAAACACTAAAATGGAAACCAGCGTCGATTCTGTGTATGCCGCTGGTGATTGCAGTAGCTTGCCTCAGTTTGTATACGTTGCAGCCGCCGCAGGCACACACGCCGCTACCAATATGTTGGGCGGCGATGTGAAACTAAACCTTAACGTGATGCCCGCGGTTATATTTACCGACCCGCAAATCGCCACCGTTGGTTTAACCGAAGAACAGGCTCACGCTCAAAACATCGAGACTGATAGCCGCTCGTTACCGTTAGAAAACGTACCCCGCGCACTGGCTAATTTTGAAACACACGGCTTTATTAAATTGGTGGCCGAATCAGGTAGCGGCCGATTACTGGGCGCACAAATATTATCTGCCGAAGCGGGTGAAATGATTCAAACTGCGGCCATGGCCATTCAGAACAACATGACCATTAATGATATTGCCAATATGTTGTTTCCGTACTTAACCATGGTCGAAGGATTGAAATTAACTGCTCAAACTTTTAATAAGGACATTAAACAACTATCTTGCTGCGCCGGCTAAGCTGAGCCAAATGTATCCTCTGAGGGAATCGCGACCCCTCCCTAGCCCGTACTACTCTTCAAGTACTACGGGTGTTTTTTTATCATAAAAGCTTTATGCTTTGCTGCATGAAACCACTTCTACAACTTATTTCACGGGGCATGGCGCCGCTAACGCTTATTTGCGCACTGGTTGCCTTTTATCAGCCCGATATCTTTCTTGTTTTTAAACCGTATTTTCTTTGGTTGTTTGCCGCCTCAATGTTTGCCTTGGGCGTGGTACTAGAACCGGTAGAACTTAAAACCACCTTACAAACACCGAAGCCCATTTTTGTTGGTGTACTAAGCCAATACAGCATTATGCCATTGCTAGGTGCAGCAGCGGCTTGGCTAGCGGGACTACCACCTGAATTAGCTTTGGGGGTTATTATCGTTGGTTGCGCGCCGGGCGCTATGGCCAGCAATGTGATTGTTTTTCTTGCTGGTGGTGCGGTGGCTTTTTCTGTAGCGTTAACCACTGTTGCGACATTTTTATCCCCTGCTTTAACACCTTTACTAGTTAAACTGCTGGGCGGCGCTTACTTGCCGATTCCTTTTTGGCCGATGATGCAAACCATTTTGTTGACCGTTTTATCGCCCTTATTATTAGGCATGTTGGTACGTAAATCCTTAGGGGCTAACGCGAAACCGTTGATTGCGTTTGCGCCCACCATGGCGTCGCTCGCCATTATCATTATTTGCGCGTATGCGGTGGCCGCTAACCACGACCGTTTGAACAGCATTAGCACGTCTTTATTTGTTGTGATTATTTCGGTTAATGCGTTGGGTTATTTATTTGGTTGGGCAGTTGCACGCTTCGCTAACTTTAAGGCATCTTATCGTTTAACCTTAGCGATTGAAATTGGCATGCAAAACGCAGGACTTGGTGTTGCTCTTGCTTTGAAGCATTTCTCGCCTGAAACAGCCTTACCGGGTGCTTTATTCGCTGTTTGGTGTGTGTTGACAGGCGCCGGAGCCAGTGCGTGGCTAAAACGTAAGCACGCGTCAGAAAATAAGCTGAAGCCTATCGAAAGAACTTAGTGTATAAACTGGTCTAATTGTTTGACTAACATTATTGAGGGAACACCATGATTAAATGCATCAACAAACTTCAATCTATATTAGATTGCACGCGCTGTTTTGATTTTCTGGCACCATTAGCGCTTAGGCTTTACCTAGTGCCTATTTTTTGGATGGCTGGCACCAAAAAACTCGGCGCGTTTGACAGTACTGTCGATTGGTTTGGTAATACTGATTATGGACTAGGACTGCCTTTCCCCTATTTAATGGCTGGTATGGCGACATGGGTCGAAATATTAGGCGCCATCGCCTTATTAGTGGGTTTTGCCGTTCGCTGGGTATCCATTCCATTAATGGCGACTATGGCCGTTGCAGCTGTTTCTGTGCACCTACAAAACGGCTGGTTAGCCATTGCTGAAGGCAGTGGTTTTTTTGCCAGTGAACGCACCGCTGGCGCAATCGAACGACTCAGCGCCGCTAAAGATATTCTCCGCGAACACGGCAACTACAGCTGGATTACAGAAAATGGTAGTTTAGTGATACTTAATAATGGTATTGAGTTTGCGAGCACTTATTTCATTATGTTATTGGTGCTGTTCTTTATTGGTGCTGGCAAGTATTTTAGTTTAGATTATTGGATAGCTAATAAATTCAGGAGTTAAACTCATGATTGACAGTATTTTTTCGGAAAGGTTTACTGCTTTTCTTCTTAAATCTATTGAGTTACTTGGTGCAATTTTCGTCGTAGCCATTTGGCTTTTAATTATTGTCACTATCACTTTATATGTAAAAGATAGAGTTCAAAAAGAATCGACAATTTTACGCAACTACCCCTTAATTGGCCGATTTAGATTCTTGTTCGAAAAAATGGGGGAATTCTTTCGCCAATACTTTTTCGCCATGGATCGCGAAGAGCTACCGTTTAATCGCGCCCAGAGGAGCTGGGTATACCGTGCAGCCAAAAACCTAGACTCTACTATCGCATTTGGCTCTACAAAAGACTTACACCAGCCCGGTGCTATTATTTTTGTTAATTGTCCATTTCCCAAACTAGATAATGAAAATGCTTCATTGGGTCCGATGATGATAGGCCCCTATTGTGACAAGCCTTATTCGACATCATCCGTCTTTAATATTTCTGGCATGAGTTATGGCGCGATTTCTCGCCCTGCTGTCACTGCTTTATCTCACGGCGCTAAAAAAGCAGGTTGTTGGTTCAATACGGGTGAGGGTGGATTATCTCCACACCATTTAAAAGGTGGCTGCGATTTAGTGTTCCAAATTGGCACGGCAAAATACGGCGTTCGAGATAAAAGTGGCCATTTAAGTAATGAAAAGTTAATAGAAGTTGCCGCACACCCACAAATAAAAATGTTCGAATTAAAGCTAAGTCAAGGTGCAAAACCGGGTAAGGGTGGTATTTTACCTGGCATCAAAGTAACGCCTGAAATTGCTAAAATTCGGGGCATCCCAGAAGGCGAAGATTCTATTAGCCCGAACCGACACGTTGAGGTTGATTCACCAGCTGAATTGTTAGATTTAATAGGGCGGATAAGGCAGGTTACCGGCAAACCTGTGGGGTTTAAAACGGTGGTCAGCTCATGGGGTTGGCTTCACGAATTGTGCGAACTTATTAATCAACGTGGTGAAGAATCTGCGCCAGACTTTATTACAGTCGATGGCGGAGATGGCGGTAGTGGTGCTGCGCCGATGTCTTTAATAGATAATGTCGGCTTACCATTAAATGAATCGTTGCCAGCGGTAGAAAACGTATTAATAACGCATAACCTACGTAAACGTATACGTATCATTGCATCAGGAAAGCGCATTAACCCCACAGAAGTGGCTTGGGCATTTTGTTCGGGCGCAGACTTTGTAACATCAGCCCGCGGTTTTATGTTTGCCCTCGGTTGCATACAAGCGCTTCAATGCAACAAAAACACCTGCCCCACGGGCATTACAACACACGACAAAGACCTGCAACGTGGCTTAGACCCCAGAAATAAATCAAACCGCGTCGCTAATTATCAAAAAAATATGGTTAAGGAAATTGCCACTATTGCTCACTCATGTGGTGTTGCTGGCCCAAGGCGCTTAACAAGGCAGCACGCAAGAATTGTTATGGCAAATGGATTATCAATTCCATTGGATGAGTTGCACCCTTACCCAGAGACTAACGACGTTACATAATTTTCAACAACGTCAGTGGCATTGCCATAAATCTTTTCTTTAAACGCAGACTCCACCACCGAGGGTTCTAGATTTAATTCAACCGTGTGCGCGCCAGACTGATTAGCAGCGTCTACAAAACCGGCGGCTGGGTATACATTGCCCGATGTGCCAATTGATATAAACAAATCGCATTTACTGATGGCGTCGTATATTTCATCCAATTTGATACGGCATCTCGCCGAACCACACAATATCTGGGCGTAAATTATTGGTTTGTTCACAGCAATCACAAACGGAATCTGACGTTACATCAGACGCTGTTGAAAAGCGTTCACCCGTTTTTTGACAGAAACTCTTTAACAACTCACCGTGCATATGGATGATGTTATTCGTTCCACCCCGCTCGTGTAAGTTATCAATATTTTGCGTCACGACTAAAACATCCAGCTGTTCATTTTTTTCAAGTTCTGCTAAAGCAATATGTGCTTTATTGGGCTTTATTTCGTCACTGAGCAACTGCTGGCGACGCATATTGTAAAATTTATGGACTAGTTGACGGTCTTTGATAAAACCTTCTGGTGTGGCCACATCTTCAATACGATGATTTTCCCAAAGCCCATCACTAGCACGAAACGTTTTAATGCCTGACTCCGCCGAAATACCAGCGCCAGTTAGTATCACTATGGATTTATGTTTGCTCATCTAACGCCTCTTTAAAACCCTCTTTATAGGTTTTATATTTAAATTCAAACCCTTCCTTTATCAAACGCCTATTATCCAAGCGTTTATTGCAATCTGCTTGCTTATCTAATCTTAAAGCGGGTGGACGTTCTATTGATAAACCATCAGCAAGGTAACACGCCACATTCCATTTCGATGCGGGGTCGCAGTCAGAGACTAAATAGGTGCTTTTTAGTTTAACCCCCGTGCTTTTCTTGTTAATCAGAAAGGCTAATGCGCCTACGCAGTCTTCTTTATGCACCCTATTGGTATAGTAAGGTGGCTCTTTCTGTACCTCTTTACCCGCCTTTACCTGGTTAATAAAGTAATTTGAGCGGCCATAAATACCCGAAAACCTGACGATGGTGGTTGCATTGTTAAAGGCTAGAAACTGCTGTTCTGCTGCGAGCAATATTTGCCCTCTTTCATCTGTTGGTTTTGTTGGCGAAGTTTCATCTAACCATTCACCTTGATGCTGCCCATAAACCCTTGTCGATGATACAAAGGTTATTGCGGGGCCAGCTTGCTGTTTTTCTAAAGTATTTAGAAGGTTTTTAACACCTATATTAAAGACAGCTTCATATGCTGATAGGTCGCTGGCATCAGGCGACAGAATATAAATAATTTGCTCGAAGTTTAAATCAATAGCATCCACTTCCGATACTTTGGCTATATCTGCCTGTATAAACGTTATGCCTACTGTGTCAGCTTGTGGGGAACGCCTCAGACCTGTCACCTGATGACCATCATCATTCAATTGAGTTGCTAACGCACTGCCAATGTCGCCACAGCCAATAATAAGAATGTTTGCCATCTTTATGTTTCGCCTTTATTTTTTTCTTCTAGCCATAATGACATAAATTTTGTGTTTCTCATTGAGTGATGTTTTATATCAAGTGATGCCAAAGGGTACCAATGCCCTGAAATTAAGGCAGTGCATGCATAGGTTAACGACCAACCTTGGGCGCAAAACAACTCCAACAAATGTACCATTCGGCGACCGACTGCCGATGATGTTGGCTCAGGCCATAATGCTGCAATAATGAGTGCGTTCATTTAACTATTTTATATCTAACGGGTTTTATCTGCGGATAAAAAAAGGGCTGGTAAAACCAGCCCTTTAACTAAATCATATGTTTTAGTTTTATTTTTTCTCGTCACGCTCTTTCGCTTCTTTAATCACTTCTTCTGCGATGTTTCTAGGGCAAGGCAAGTAATGTACAAATTCCATAGAGAACTGACCACGGCCTGATGTCATCGTACGTAAATCACCAATGTAGCCAAACATCTCGCTTAGTGGTACTTCAGCTTTAATGCGTACGCCTGTTGCGCCAGCATCTTGTGATCTAATCATGCCACGGCGACGATTAAGGTCACCAATCACATCACCCACGTGATCATCTGGCGTGAACACGTCAACTTTCATGATAGGTTCCATGATTTGCGCGCCAGCTTTAGGCATTGATTGACGGTACGCGCCATTCGCTGCTAATTCAAACGCAACGGCTGATGAATCAACCGCATGGAAACCACCGTCCAACAAGGTCACTTTTACGTCTACGCAAGGATAGCCAGCAAGAACACCTTTAGCCATTTGCTTTTTGAAGCCTTTTTCAACAGCAGGCCAGTATTCACGAGGCACGTTACCACCGGTTACTTTTGATTCGAAGCTATAGCCTTCACCTGTTTCTGCTGGTTCCAAAATGTAATCAATTTTACCAAATTGACCAGAACCACCTGATTGCTTCTTATGTGTGTAGCTATCTTCTAGACGTTTAGTAATTGTTTCACGGTAAGCCACTTGAGGTTTGCCAACGCTTACGTCAACGCCATGTGTACGCTTCAAGATATCGATCTTAATGTCTAGGTGAAGTTCACCCATGCCTTTAAGAATCGTTTCACCACTGTCTTCGTCTGTTTCAACGCGGAAAGATGGATCTTCTTTAATCATTTTACCGATCGCGATACCCATTTTTTCTGAACCGCCTTTATCTTTCGGTGACACAGCAATAGAAATAACTGGATCTGGGAACACCATTGGCTCTAGTGTTGCTGGGTTTTTAGGATCACATAATGTGTGGCCTGTTTGAACATCTTTCATGCCCACAACGGCAATAATGTCGCCCGCTTGTGCGCCCGTCAGTTCGATACGATCATCCGCTTGCATTTCAACAAGGCGACCAATACGTTCTGTTTTACCCGTGAACGTGTTTAAAACTGTATCGCCCTTGTTCATCACGCCTGAATAAATACGAATAAAGGTTAACGCACCAAAACGATCATCCATAATCTTAAATGCCAATGCACGTAAAGGCTTGGTTGGGTCTACAATCGCGAACTCACCTGTTTCGTTGCCTTCATCATCTGTTTCTGGCTGTGGGTTAACTTCCATTGGGTTTGGCAAGTAATCAACAACCGCATCCAATACCAATTGAATACCTTTATTTTTAAAGGCAGAACCACATAACGTTGGGAAGAAATCAAGTGCAATCGTTCCTTTACGGATACAACGCTTAAGGTCTTCAATCGAAGGTTCTTCGCCTTCAAGGTATGACTCCATCAAGTCATCATCTTGTTCAACGGCCATTTCGATAAGCCTCTCGCGATACTCTTCTACTTTGTCCAACATGTCTGCAGGCGGCTCGCCAACGGTGAAGTTTTCAGGCAAGCCTGTATCGTCCCAAATGTGAGCTTTGCGTGTTAACAAATCAACCACGCCAATAAAGTCGTCTTCGATACCGATGGGTAACACCATGATTAAAGGGTTCGCATCAAGCACGCTTTTAACCTGGTCCGTTACACGGTAAAAGTCTGCACCCATGCGGTCCATTTTATTTACAAAAATAACACGGGCTACGCCTGATTCATTCGCATACCGCCAGTTAGTTTCTGACTGAGGCTCAACGCCGCCAGAACCACAAAATACGCCCACGCCGCCATCTAGTACTTTTAATGAACGATACACTTCGATGGTGAAATCAACGTGTCCCGGTGTGTCAATAATGTTCATGCGATGACCATCCCATTCGCATGAAACCGCAGCAGACTGAATGGTTATTCCACGTTCGGCTTCTTGCTCCATAAAGTCGGTTGTTGCTTCACCATCGTGAACCTCGCCTGTTTTATGGATTTTGCCTGTTAATTTCAGGATACGTTCTGTTGTTGTGGTTTTACCCGCATCAACGTGAGCGAAGATACCTATGTTTCTATATTTGCTTAAGTCAGTCATTTGTCTACTATCTATTTTTAGTTAATCAATATGGGAACGTAATGCAGGAATTATTATTCCAACAGCTATGCAAAACGAATGGTTAAATCAGAACCCACCATTATATCAGCTATCAATTTAGATATATAGCGCAGAGTTTGCCCTCCACTAAATTAATACTCTTGGATGGTACGGCACCTATAAGTATTGAACGTTGGGGGCTGTTAAACCACGCTTAAGAAAACTCACTTTCTTTCGCAACCACTCGCTTAAACGCTGGGCGCTCAAACATCCTGTCGCGGTAAGCATCTAACACGTCAGAACCCGATGGGACATTAAACGCATCGGCCCAACGAAGGGTATGCGCAAATAAAATATCGACCGCGGAGAACGAGTCACCTAAGGCAAATTCTTTACCCTCTAACCAGCGCGACAAAACCTCACAGGCTTTTAAGAACTCCCAATGCGCAACAGGCAGTATGTCTGCCACGCGCTTATCTTCAGGGAGTACAAACGTGTGCTTACCAACCGTCCAAAGAGGTTGTTCCAATTCGGTTAGTGCGAAATAACTCCATTCGTCATATCGAGCACGTTCAGACGTACCGGCTTTTGGAACCAAGCCACTGTCTTGGTGTTTATCACCTAAGTAATTTAGGATGGCTGCCGACTCTGTTAACACGAAACCATCATCGTCAATGGCCGGCACTTTGCCGTCTGGGTGAATGGATTTGAATTCTGCCGTTTGTCCTTCACCCGCCATTAGGTCAATTTTAATAAACTCATAGTCCACGCCTAACTCTTCTAACATCCAAACGACGCGGGTACTTCTAGATCTGGGGTATGCATATAACTTAATCATCACAATCTCCTCATTAATAAATTAAAGCGCTTCTGTAAATCATACGCCTATCAATAACGACAGGCATAAAAAAACCCGGACAAGCCGGGTTTTTTTGAAATGCAGGCATCTAAATTACAAGTTATAGCCAGACTCCTCGTGCGATACTACATCGAGCCCTTGTTGTTCAGCTTCTTCATCGACTCGCAAGCCGCCTGTTAGCATGCCGACTACTTTCAGAATAACGAAGGTAGCAACAGCTGTATAAGCAACCACAGCCAGAACGCCAATAGCTTGAATTGAGAATTGACCGCCAATTGATAAAATACCATCGGCAAAACCGTAGCCACTAAATAAACCTAACTCAGTCGAGGCAAAAACAGCGACGGCTAGTGTGCCTAATATTCCGCCCACGCCATGCACTGGAAATACATCAAGTGAGTCATCAATTTTCAGTACTCGCTTGATATATTGTGTCGCGTTAAAGCAAACAAAACCTGCCAACAGACCGATAATTAATGCGCCGCCTGGACCAACAAAGCCAGATGCTGGCGTAATAGTACCTAAACCAGCCACCATGCCTGTGACCGCACCCAACGCACTTGGCTTACCAAATTTTTTCCATTCGATAACCATCCAAGTAAACGCACCCATAGACGCTGAAATATGCGTGACAAGAATAGCCATTGCAGCATCACCATTAGCCGCAAGAGCGCTACCGCCGTTAAAACCAAACCAACCGACCCACAACATGCCGGCACCTGCAATCGTCATGGTTAAGTTATGCGGGGGCATCGGTGTTGTGGGAAAACCTTTCCTCGGGCCTAACACCATGGCTGCCACTAACGCAGCAACACCTGCTGTAATGTGTACAACGAGTCCGCCGGCAAAATCATAAACACCCATTGAGCCTAGCCAGCCACCACCCCACACCCAATGGGTGATAGGTGCGTAAACCACTAGCAGCCAAATACCACTGAACAACAACATCGCAGAGAATTTCATGCGTTCTGCGAAACCACCCACAATCAGCGCGGGTGTAATAATCGCAAACGTCATTTGGAACATCGCAAACAACGATTCAGGGATATCGCCGGATAAGGTGTCGCGATCAACGCCGGATAACATGATTTTTGAGAAATCACCAATCCAAGCATTGCCTTCACCAAAAGCTAAGCTGTAACCCACGACGAACCATAAAATCGAGGCCACGCAGGTAATCGAAAAACATTGCATAAACACTGACAGAACGTTTTTACTTCTTACCAATCCTGCGTAAAACATCGAGAGGCCTGGTATTGTCATAAACAACACCAATGCCGTTGAGGTTAAAATCCACGCGGTATTCGCGCCATTCAATTCATCTGCAAATGCCAAGCTAGGCAGTAATAGCAAGCCTAACAAAAGGCCTAGTTTTTTTATTGTTATTGTATTCATTTATAGCGCCTCGTTACCCGTTTCACCCGTACGAATACGGATTACCTTTTCTAGGTTTGTGACGAAAATCTTGCCATCGCCAATTTTATTAGTATTCGCCGACTTAATAATCGCATCGATTGCACCGTCTAACTGCTCTTCGGAGACAGCGATTTCAAGTTTAACTTTTGGAAGAAAGTCCACCACGTACTCTGCGCCACGATAAAGCTCGGTATGACCACGTTGACGACCAAAGCCTTTAACTTCTGATACAGTTACACCTTCAATACCCGCATCACCAAGCGCTTCGCGCACATCATCAAGCTTAAATGGCTTTATTATTGCTGTTATTAATTTCATTTTAATCCAATTCTTATAAAAGTTGACAGATGATTTTGCACGAATTTGCTCGCTGTATCAACAACTTTGACGAAATCAAAGATGAAAAAAAAGGGGGGGGGTAGTCTAAGAATTTGCGAATAGGGCGACGTATTCTTTCTAAAAATGTCGCGCTAACTCAAGCTGTATAACATCATCGTGATGTACCGTGAATAGCGGCTTGTTAGATTCAACGTTTGAAATAAACCGGCCCTCAACACTAAGCACCCATGACTCACCCACCCGACGACTGGCCTCTATACTATAGAATCGCGCATTTGTTTTAATATCACTGATGATACCAAACAGAAGCTCACTGGACGCCGCATCATTCATCGCAAGGCGAGCCCCCACAAAGAGGTCATTATCAAACGCTACCAATGCGCTATCGTCGCGATCATCATACAAATATTCAGCAATAACGCCCAAGTCGGCATTTGAATCCATCACGCCTACAAAGGTATATTCGAAGCCGCCCGTTAACGCGTTAAAGGTTTCACCCTGACCACTACGATGAATCACCTCCAATTTCCACAACCATTCATCCAGCGTTGCTTGCACGTCGATACCTGTTTGATGAATAACATCATAAAAAGGCGTTAACACAAGTCCGTTGGGTGGCATTGAAGGAATCAACCGAGGCTCACGACTGGTGCCGTAAAAGTGCGACAAGCCGACATCCCAGTCGTCGAAGGTTTGCGTCCAACGAACAGCCAAGTCAACGCGCTTATCTTTAGCAGCCGACTCATATTCGGTATGATCGTCCACCGCAGGAATTGACCTAAAACGGCCACTATCGCCAGCAAAAGTGCGCTCTCTAAAACCAGGGAGCACGAACAACTCCACCACGCCCCAGTCCTTGATTAACGTTAAGTTAACCATTGGCTGGCCTAACTTGTCTTCGCCATCAATATTCTCAACCAAGTCACTCTGATTAATAATATCAACTAAATGTTGTGACTCCGTCACACCCCAAAATACCTTGCCAACGCCCAACTTCAACTCCCAGTCATAGGCAACGTGCGTCCATATCAATTCACGAATATCAACGTGAGATCGTTCTTCATCGTGCTCATCCCACCTAAAGAATGAGGTGAATAGCAGGCTATCTTTATCATCATTCCAACTGTGGTAGAACTCAGGTTCCGCAGCAAAAGCAAGGTTACTATTTTCTTGTTGCTTAACATCCAGCGGCGATTGAGTAAAAACACGGTATTCGCCAGCAACATAGCCAGACCATTCTGCCGCAACCAACTGCGTGCTTAATAATACACAGGCAAACGCGCACGCTATTAGCTGACAACTTTTTACTTTAAACACTGTTCGATCTCTCTTTATTGGAGCTTAACGCGCTCTCTTTAAACTGCTTTTATCAAAGTCCCTTTTGGTCAACCCAGTTTTAAATTGGTAATCCGAAAAGTCTAATCGCGTTTCTTTTTTAGTCTGGTGATTCGTCATCACCATCACATTGGGGCGCCAGTATTGCCCAAGGTACTGTTGATAATCAGACACCGACATGGTTTTTAGTAAACTGTTCTTACGGTCATAGTAAACAATCTTCAGCGGCTGGTATTTTTCTTTACTGATCCAAACAACGGATCGCGTGTAACCTGAATATTTATACTTAGGCCGCACTTCAATAACAAACGCGTCTTCGCCATTAACAGGTTCATCTTTTATATATAAATACGAGTACTTTTCAACTTCACGTGACGACAAGTCTTCAAACGCAAATTCGCTGCCCATAAACGGGCCAGATTTATTTTTTGATGAAATGCGTTTAACACGCTTTAATGCTGGCAAATACAGCCATTGATCATCCGCATCCAATATATGCGTGAATGACAAAAATGCCGTGCCTTTAATATCAGCCGGCTTATCAAAAATAGTCAGGCCTTTATCACCATCACCCGTCATTTCTAAGGTTTTAGAACGCATTTCACGAACGCTTTCATCACCATTTGCATTCTTTAGCGTCATGGTCATTTTTGATGCTACATCACCAAAGCCGTTATCACGTTTATCCGCTTTAACGGCTATTTCAAGTCCCTTTTCTTCAGGGGTTTGTGCATACGCAAAGGCGCTGCATAGTACTAAAAACAATAATCCTAACTTTTTCATTTTTCGTCCTTATCAAATTTTAATAACAGTACGGGTAACAATAAGAAATCTACAAATAGCGCCGCAGCGATAATCCACGTCGTTAATTTCGCCATATCTGAGTTAAGCGCAAACGGTGACATCATTAACACCACAAAGCCCACGGTTAACACAATTGAGCTAACCACTAGCGCCTTGCCTACATGTGTATACGCATAGGTAATCGCTCTTTCCGTGCTGTAGCCTTTTTCACGTTTTGCGCGTAAATATTTACTTAAAAAATGCACGGTATCATCCACCACAATGCCCAAGGTCATACTCACCACAATGGCTAATGCCATATTGACCTGTACGTATACCAGCCCCCAAATACCAAAGCCGATAATCACAGGCACAAGGTTTGGCACCAAGCTAATCACACCGATTTTTAGTGAACGTAAGGCAAATATTAAAATAATCGATATGAGGAACAACGCCAATATTGATCCTTTCAACATGCCGTTAATATTTTTTTCGGAGATATGCGCAAACATCATCATAGGCCCCGTACCTGGCGCCTGCATATACGGCGGTACATTAGCTTTTAACCACAACTGAATTCGCCCTTCGTAATCCAACAGTTCTACATTGCTCATTTCTTTCACTGTAATAAACAATCGGGTGGCGGATTTATCAACATTCACTTGGTTGTTCAGGTCTAAACCATAAGGTAGGGACATTTCGTACAACAATAAATATTGCGCCGCCAACTCCCGACTTTCAGGCAAGATGTACCAGTTGGGATCATCGCCGTGCATGTTTTTATTTAAGCGCCGCATTGTGTCCGTTAACACGTACACATTGATCGTTTCTGGCTGTTGTTTAAGCCACTGCGACAAATTATCTAGGTTCTTTAAATAGCTAGGCTCACTGATGCCACCTTTACCTTCGGCCGGCACAGAATAAACCAACTGATACAAACCACCCAATGTGCTAGCCGCAAAGTCCGAGTCCGTTCTAAATTGTATCGACTCATCAAAGTATTTTAGGAACTGTTCTTCTGCTCTGTTTTGCGTAACGAAGTAACCCGACACCAACACAAGAGCGGCCATTCCCACCAATATGAAGTTTTGATTTTTTATAACAAAGCTGGAGAAATGTGCCAATTTTTCAACATCACTGTCCTCTTGATAGGTTACTTTAACCGGCAAATAACTCATGACCGCAGGCAAAAAAGTTAGAGACAAACACAGCGACACGAACACACCAATGGCAACAATATTACCTAAATCATTAAAAGGCGGCACTTCACTAAAGTTCATGCCTAAAAAGCCAATCATCGTCGTCACGCTGGTTAAGAAAATAGGCTGCAAATTAAGGCGTATACTTTCTGACAGCGCCTTTCCTTGCGGCACTTTATGTTCCATGCTGAATATAAAGGACACCAAAATATGGATGCTGTTTGCCACCGCCAACACCATAATCATTTGCGTTGAGGGCACCGATGCAGGCGATAACTGAATCCCAATATGGCCTGCCATACCAAGCGCTGCTATATCAGAAAAGATAATGACAAGCATCACACCAAAGACGGCACTTGGGCTTTTCAATAAAAAGAACATGAACATCATCATCAGTACAAAACTGATCGGGACTAGCGTCATCACATCGCCTTCACCCGCTTCAATGAAAGACGTGTTCAAAAACGAAACTCCTGTGACATAAAAGCGCACACCGGGGTATTTCGCTTCGTAGTCTTTAATCAGTTGGCGCGTTGTATCGACAACCTCTTTCAGTTCCTTTCCAGCGTCTAATTTTGGATACTCCAGCACAATATTTAGCGCTGTGACACGACCATCTTCCGACACCATGCGCTTAAACAACAAAGGGTCACTTAAAGCTACTTTTTTAATTCGCTGAATATCGCTCGCAGTTAATTCACTGGCTCCCTCATACAAATCTTCAACGATTAAGTCATCCTCTTCTGCATACGTATTTTGGAAGTTCTGCAGGGAGTCAACGCGTCTAGAATATGGCATTTGCCACGCTTCTTGCGTCATGTCTTCAATTAACCCTAATACCGCTGGTTGAAACACATCGCCCTCGTTAGGCGCGATAACAATAAAGACGTTATCCGACTTGGTGTAAGTATTTTCTACTTGATTAAAGGCAATTAACTCGGGATTATCTTCACCAAAAAATGCACGATAATCGTTATTAAAGCCCAGATGGCGCAAACCACTAGCCGCCGCACCGACCAGTATAATGCTCAAAAAGATAACAATGACCCGATGCTCAATCACCCATTCACTAAAAAACCGTTCCATTCTGTGCACTTTATGTCCTTGGGCGTAAGCCATTGATGGTTAGATTAACGACGTTATCTAACAAATTCTCTAATTCTTTCAGTGTGTATAGCTGCATAAAAGTGGGTGTCGTGAACATAATCCAAGAAACTAAAATGGCACGGCCAGCCGTCTCCGTGTCGTCAATATCCCAACCTTCGTTACTTTTTCCAGACTCTAAAATGAGCATAATCAACTCTCGCTCACCCGATATTTTTCGCTCAACCAACGTCGGGCTATCTGCACACAACGCAACGATAATATCGTTAATAGCGGGGTAGTCTTGCAATTGCTGATAGTTAAAATGCAAAAGTGCTAACGCGAAGGCTTTAAGCTGATTAAGGCTAGATCCTTTTGATGTCTTTATCGCCGCTTTCAGAATCTTTTCTTTTTCTACAAAACACCTAATAGCAAACCCTTCAGCAATATTTAACTTACTAGGGAAGTAACGGTATAAATTAGCGGTGGACATACCTAAATCAACTGCTATTTCAGCCATCGCTGTTTTTTTAAAACCGACGGCCTTAAACCGCTTATCAGCAGCATCCAAAATCTTTTCTTTTAACTGGTCCTCTGATAGACCTGCATCAAATCGTTTCATCCAGCCATTATAGGTGGAATACTGTAAATTGTGAATATTTAATTAAATATTCACAATTTACTTCTTGCGTGCATCTGCTCATTTTTATCCGCTTAACTGTTGGTAAAGAGTACAAAACTGGATATGATTGAACGCTAATATTTAGAAGCCAGCTATGACTAAATCAGACTTACTTGCACCCATTTCGACCGCCATTAATAACGGCGCGCTGCCCTTAGGTGTGTTCAATAACCCCGAGTTATTTGAGCTTGAGAAAGAACTGTTATTTGCAAAAAGCTGGAATTTTCTAGCACACGAAAGTGAAATACCTAAGCCCGGCGATTACGTTCAACGTTACATCGCCGATGATGCCTTTATCGTCTCGCGTGATAAAGAAAACAACATTCACGTGGTGTTAAACGCATGCCGACACCGTCGGCCGCAAGGTATGCAATGCCGAAAAGGGCAATACACGAAATTTCTCCTGCCCTTACCACGGCTAGGTATATGACCTTGATGGCTCGTTACTCGACATTCCATTTGAAGATGAAGGCTGAAGATCCGCAATCACGAACACGCCATTTTGTCACCAACCTACGCGTTACCGCATTGGACAATGAGCAATACCAACTTAAAACCAATTTGATGCTATATCGCAATCGGTCTGATGATGCAGGGCACGACTTACTGTCCGCCGAGCGCCACGACGTTATTCATCAAGTTAACGGCGAATGGCGCATGTTGAAACGCACCATTTATATAGACCAAGCAACACTTGGAACATTAAACTTTTCGATATTCTTATAGAGCCAGAACAAAAAGTCATAATTTAATTGCTTGACATATTTTTCTTGCTATATATTATTAAATACTAATATTTACACAACTGGAGTAAGTTATGTCCTTATGGTTAGCTTTTATGGGTGCTGAAATTCGTTATGTGGAAACAGCATCTTATGGAAAAACACGTATCGCCGAAGCCGGCAAAGGCAATAAAGAAACCATTATCTTCCTGCACGGGGTTGGCGGACATTTAGAAGCTTACGCCAAAAATATTGTTGCCCTGTCTGATGAATTTCACGTGATTGCATACGATTACGTTGGCCAAGGTATGTCCGATAAGCCCTTGCTCGACTACACGCCATTAACCCTTGTTGACCATTTGCGCGAATTAATGGATGCTCTTGGCATTGATAAAGCG
Organism: Cycloclasticus sp.; assembly: GCA_002733135.1. Classification (GTDB taxonomy): domain Bacteria; phylum Pseudomonadota; class Gammaproteobacteria; order Methylococcales; family Cycloclasticaceae; genus Cycloclasticus. The sequence continues at coordinate 30,562 of NVUJ01000004.1, forward strand.
CATTTATCGGGCGAATCTATGGGCGGCTGGGTGTCAGGTCTATTCACCATTGAATACCCTGAACGCGTTTTAAAATTAAACCTCAATACCGCCGCTGGCTTGCCAATTATTACCGATAAAGGTCGCGAAGAATTACAGGGCCTAATCGACTTAACTTCCAAAGCCACCACCATGGGGCCGCCCACTTTTGAAAGTGTTAAAAATCGCATGAAATGGTTATTCCATCCCAATAATCACGACAGCATGATTACCGATGAATTGGTAGAAACACGCCTTACTTGCTATCGCCGACCCGGCTCAAAAGAAGTCGCTCCTAAAGTACTTGGTATGATTGGCATGCACGATGATTACCTAATTCCCATGGAAAAAATCAACAAAGAAACCCTGTTCCTATGGACTGAAGACAACCCGTGTCACGACGTACCGTGTGCCAAAAATAGCGCTGCAAAAATACCCGGTTCAATACTATATGTGATGAAAAAAGACGCTGCACATTGGCCACAATATGAGTCGCCAGAAGAATTTAATGATGTATTAAGACGCTTCCTAAACACCGGCAAAATTTAGTTATCGGAGAACAATATGGCTAAGAAAAAACCAATAGAAATAAAACCAGGCGCCTATGAAGATGCCATACTCGGATTCAAAAACCACTGGTACCCTGGCTTTAAGAGTGACGAAGTTCCCGAAGGCGAATTTAAAACACTGGTTTTATTAGGTGAAAATATACTCGTTAAGCGAATAGACGGCGAAGTGTATGCCGTACAAGATGCATGCGCACATCGCGGTTATAAGTTCTCTGAAAAGTTGGAGTGCTACACAAAGAACTCCATCACATGCCCTGTACACGCCTTTACTTATAACTTGAAAAACGGCGAATTGGTCACCATTCCTAGCGACCCTGACAGCCATTTAATTGGCAAAGCCAACTTGCATTCATACCCCGTGCAAGAAGTAAAAGGCATGGTGTTTATTTTTGTTGGCGACATGAACCCGCCTGCTCCATTAATTGAAGACGTACCACCGGGCTTCCTCGACGACGACTTATATTTAGTCCCTTCGGTTAACGTTAAATGTGACTGCAATTGGCGTGTCGCCGCAGATTCTGGCTTTGACCCAAACCACATCTTTATGCACAAAGACAATGAGATGCTTGATTTTCTTAAGTTTCCTTTCCCAATTGCTGCAAAGATAAAAGGCGACGACCCCTTTGAAGAAATTGAAGTCGTCGAAGCGGAAGGTGGCCCAAAAGGGTTAATCGATGACCTAAATGAAACCATCCCCGTTTATGAACATACGTTCAAATGTGACGGCGAAGTAGGCACGATGAAATCCATGTTCCCACCTGACCCAGATGGTATGGCCGCTCAAGGATTTGGCTGCATTACAGGCTCCCTTTGGTTGCCAGGTTGCTTGCACGTTGATCCGTTTCCCGTACCCGGCATGTGTCATTTTGAGTGGTGGGTTCCCGTTGACGAAACAACTCATCGTTACATGATTACCTACGGCAAGCGCACCGCTGACCCTGAAGAAAGACAACAGTTTAAACAAGAAGTTGAAAACGTTTGGTATCAGCAGGGCTACGAAAACTTTAACCGCTACGACACCATTCTTAATAATGGCATGCAAGAGAGTTACGAAGATCCAAATTGCTTATACGGCCAACATGAAACCCTTGCTAAAACAGATGGCTACACACTTTCCTGGCGTCGACTCGCCAGCAAACATAATCGCGGCATTCAAACCCGCTACGGAAAAAAATAGGAATTGCAGATGAATAATAACCACCTAACGCCATCAAACTTAGGTTACTTTGTTTTTAACGCAACGGATTTAACTGCATGGAAAACGTTTTTACAAGACATCATCGGCTTGCAAGTTAGCACCAAAAGTAACGAGCAAACCTTGGGATTAAGAATAGATAGCCAAGAGCAGCGCATTCTGATTCAGCAAAGCGACAATGACGACTTGGCGGCGATAGGGTGGGAATTAGATTCCAAGGAATCGTTAGACGCGCTAGTCTCACATATAACATCCGAAGGCGTCGAAATTCAACAAGCTGACAGCAGCTTTTGCCAAACACGCGCCGTTGAAGAAGCCTACATTTGCACCGACCCCAATGGCGTTAAACACGAGCTTTATTATGGTGCAGCTGTGGCGCCCATGAATCAACCGTTCAAATCTTCCGTGATGAAAGGCGAGTTTCTTGCCGAACGATTTGGTGCCGGCCACTACGTGGCGATTGCTGAAAACAAAGACGATACCAGCCGTTTTTATCGCGATATTTTATGCCTGCGATTGAGTGATTATATTCGTGGTGAAATTACACCCGGCGGCCCAGTCTTAGACGCTACGTTTATGCATACTAAAACGGGGCGTCATCATTCTGCTGCTTTTGCCGCCCTGCCTTTTCCGAAGAAACTGCATCACTTTATGCTGCAAGTGGAAGACATGAATGACGTTGGGCTCGCCTGCCAACGTTGCAAAGATGCCGACATTCCTTTCTTTATGGAGCTAGGCCATCACCCTAATGATCAGATGTTTTCTTTCTACGTTGCCACACCCGGTGGGTTTGGCTTAGAAATAGGCTGGGGTGGGCTGATTATTGAAGAAGGCAACTGGGAAGTAAAAACCTATTCACAACCCAGCGATTGGGGCCACCAACAAGGCGCACATTAAAATTCACTAACAGGTGGACATTGGAGCCCTCGTGTTCACCTGTTTTTGGAGCTACAAATTTTCTTTCTTTTGAATACCCCGATTATGCTCCGTCGCTAATTTTCGCCACGCGACAATATTACTATCGGCTTCAAACAACTGTTCTTTTACCCATCCCCAGTCGTCTTCGTAAAAAGTTTGCATCGCTTCACGCGCCCAAATATCATCGTCATTAAACCCGTGTAAACTCAATGGTTTCCAGTGCTCGTGAAATTCTTTGTCGTACGCCACTTCATCTTCTGGGCTGCTAACTCGACGGCCCAATGTTCGAAAGTACCAATGACTGGTTTCATCTCGCGGCACGTACCATTCAAATTGAATCAACGATGGATCTGGAAACGGGTCAACTTTTAACGTACCGGGAAGCCACATAGAAATTTGTAAGGCGATGCGTTTATCACCGCCCATGACGCTATGCACGACGGGTTCGCCTTGTATCTTACCTTCTAAAATAGGCATTGAATGCGCACCAATATTGTCATACACGCCCGTTGGCCCCTCTTCATCCACGACCAGTGTCACCATCTCGCTTTCTTCACCCCGATTAGGTGAAAATCCCAGCGGTACAACGGTTTTGTTTTCAGGCATCATCGGGCTGTCTTTATGAATAAAGACATGCGTTGAGTCAAACCCATTCTCAACACCCATCCGCCAATTTGAATTAACTTCGGTTTTAATGCCACGAATCGCCATATCGTCATCAAGAAAATTAGGCGCCACATCGTGTGCTAAAGGTGGTGGCGTAATGTCGCCCATAAAAATAAACACCAAGCCTTTTGCTTCTTCTACCTTGTATGTTTTTAGTTTGTGCTTACCAATCATTTGGCTACTGGGGTCAGTCATAATGTCGCACAGCAAGCCATCTTTCCATTGATAAGTCCACGCGTGATACCAGCAAGTTATCGTATCTTTGGTATAACATTCCAACTTTTTAGATAGCGGTACGCCACGGTGCAAGCAGCGATCTTTAATCGCAAATACTTGGCCATCAATCCGGTTAAGCAACAAATTCTCGCCGAGTAACTTTGTTTTAATCGGCTCGCCTTCTTTTACCTCATCAGCAAAAAATGCGGGGTACCAGTGGTTACGAAAACCTAGTTTAGCTTCCACATAACCGCGCCACTGTTTTGTTTTTTTTAAAACGTCCTCGTTAACCATGTTGTGCCCTTTTAGTATTTATATCCAGCCAGCTGCTTTATTAGCCTCTATTGCCAGCAATTTTTCGGCATCATTCGCATAATATTTATCCCAATTTTCTAGCCTTGGCCGTACAAAGTAGCGCTCCCAGATTGGCGGAATAAACGCCGCTATAAAACATAAAGCGATACTAGGCATTTGCGGTGCATCTGGGTAAGGATTGAGGTCGGTATAAAATCGCGTCGGCACCAAATGATGTTCGGAATGATTAGATATTTCAAAAGATAATCCGCGGCTTAAAGGCTTCAACTGATTCCAAGAGTGACGCGGCTCTATCGGCTCACCCACCACTCTTATAAGGCCGTAATGTTGCGTGTAATTAAAACCACCTAACACCAAGAAAAAAATAACGATGGTCAGAAAAAATATGGGGGTAGCTTGAATACCTGCAATATAAAACCAAAGCAGCAACCAAATCACTACCATTACAATAGATTGAAAAAAACGCCCTGTCGTCGCTAATAATGGTCTTTTATGTCGTCGCAAACGATCCCTTTCCATCTCTATAGAGTCAATAAACTGCCCCCATAAAGAACGAAAGGCGAAGGTATAAACCAATTCGCCCCTTCGCGGCGTGTCACTATCTTCAGATGTTGCCACTTTAAGGTGATGTCCACGTACATGCCCCAAATCATTCATCGGCAGCATAAAAACGGTGAGGTATAAGGAGCTGTAAAACTGTTCAAACTTACCACGCCGATGCATCAGTTCATGCGAAGGAGGTAAGCCACCTAATGCGCTTAAGAAGGAAATGGAAAATATAGCGCCTGCAATTTCAGCACTGCTACTCAGCCCTGCATTTAACATTTGAGCAAACATAAGCCACAAGGCAACAATAAAAGGTAATTGCAAATAAAGCACAGCACTCTGCAAGCCTGTTGACTCTAAGTTTCGTGGTTTATCGTCTTGGGGCAAGGCCACATCGAGCAATACAACAAATACAAACGCCACTGTGCCCAACCAATTCCAAAGCCCCCCCAAATAAAAGCCTATAACGCCAATAGAAAGCATTAAAGTGCCTAACAGATACCTTAGGTCATTGGCTTTCTTTTCTACATTCGTCATAACTAGATAATCGGTTAATAATCTTCGATTACTATATTACATTACCCTAATGTTAACTCAAGAATATTTACTGATTTGGGTGGTGCTGGGCTAGTGAATTTAGCTTTCTAATACCGCAACAGCCGGCAATTCTTTGCCCTCAAGAAACTCTAAGAAGGCACCTCCACCGGTAGAAATATAAGACACTTTGTCGGCAATTTCGTATTTATCAACCGCCGCCAAGGTATCGCCCCCGCCTGCAATTGAAAACCCTTCACTCTCGGCAATCGCCTGCGCGAGTATTTTTGTACCACCTGCGAATTGGTCGAACTCGAACACGCCCAAAGGGCCGTTCCAAACAATCGTTCCGGCAGCTTTTACAATATCAGCGTATTGTTTTGCCGTTTGCGGACCAACGTCCAAGATCAAATCATCGTCTTCAACATCCGCCACCAATTTCACCACCGCTTCTGCTGATTCTGAAAACGCTTTGCCGCACACCACGTCTACTGGCACGGGAATATTCGCACCATTTTTTTCAGCCTTCGCCATTAAGGCTTTAGCTTCGTCTATTAAATCAGCTTCGTACAATGATTTACCCACTGGGTGCCCTTGCGCGGCGATAAAGGTATTGGCAATGCCGCCGCCGACTATCAATTGATCAACCTTGTCTAACATCGAGTCCAACACCGTCAGTTTTGTTGATACTTTTGCGCCACCCACAATCGCCAACATCGGTTGCGCGGGCTCATGTAACGCTTTACCTAATGCAACTAGTTCCGCTGATAACAATGGGCCTGCACAAGCTATTGGCGCGAATTTAGCCACGCCATGTGTCGATGCTTGCGCGCGATGCGCTGTACCAAAAGCATCCATCACAAAAATATCGCATAATGCAGCCATTTTTTTAGCTAACGCCTCGTCGTCTTTTTTCTCGCCTATATTAAAACGCACGTTCTCGCAAAGAATAATATCGCCAGCGTCACCTTCCACGCCATCAATCCAATCTTTCTGCAAACGCACAGGTAAACCCAATAACGTAGATAAATGCTCCGCAACTGGCTTTAAACTAAACGCCTCGTCAAATTCACCTTCTGTTGGGCGGCCAATGTGCGACATCAACATCACCATGGCACCCGCTGCATGTGCTTGCTGAATCGTCGGCAAACTTGCGCGGATTCTTGCATCACTCATCACCTTGCCATCTTTAATCGGCACATTCAGGTCTTGTCTAATAAGAACGCGTTTACCCGATAAATCAAGGTCTTGCATGTTGATGATGCTCATAACTAAATTTTATTTTGTAATGTGACGTTAGGCTTTACGCCACTAACGCTTTTGCCGCCACTACCAATTTGTTTGCGGTAATACCAAAGTGTTCAAACAACTCTTTGGCCGGGGCGGATTCGCCAAAGCAATCCATACCAATCACTGCGCCATTTAAACCCACGTATTTATACCAAAGCGCCGTTGTACCTGCTTCAATCGCCGCTCTTGCCGTTACTGATGAAGGCAATACTGATTCTTTATACGCCGCGTCTTGCTTGTCGAACAGATCTGTACACGGCATAGACACCACGCGAACCTTAATGCCATCGGCGGATAATTGCTCTGCGGCTGCCGTTGCCAATTCAACTTCTGAACCCGTACCCATTAAGATGATTTGTGGCTTGCCGTCACAGTCTTTCAGCACATAAGCGCCTTTTGAGATATCAGCCACTTGTTCTGCAGAACGGTCTTGGTGTTGTACATTTTGACGAGTAAAAATAAGGGCTGACGGCGTATCTTCACTTTCCACCGCGCACTTCCACGCCACCGCAGATTCAACTGCATCACACGGGCGCCAAACGTCTAGGTTCGGAATAAGGCGTAAGCTTGAAACGTGTTCAACTGATTGATGCGTTGGGCCATCTTCGCCCAAACCAATTGAGTCGTGCGTGAAAACAAAGATGTTCTTTAACTTCATCAACGCCGCCATACGAATGGCGTTTCTTGAATAATCTGAGAACGTTAAGAAGGTTGCGCCGTAAGGAATAAAACCGCCATGTAACGCAAGTCCATTTTGGATCGCACTCATGCCAAATTCACGCACGCCATAATGTAAGTAGTTGCCGTTGGCATTGTTGCCATCTACGTCAGTACAGCCCGTCCATTCAGTTAAGTTTGAACCGGTTAAATCAGCAGAGCCGCCTAAGAATTCAGGTAATAACGGCCCAAATGCGTTTAACGTATTCAGCGATGCTTTACGTGAGGCAATGGTATCGCCTGCTGCTTGCGTTGCTTGAATGAAGGCTGATGATTTTTCTTCCCAATCATCGCTAAGTTCACCCGATAAACGACGCAATAATTCATCCGCTAATTCTGGGAATTGCTCGACGTAAGACTCAAGTAATGTTTCCCATTTGGCTTCGGCTTGTTCGCCCTTATCGCATCCATCCCATGCGTCTTTAACGTCAGATGGGACTTCAAACGCCGGTGCAGACCAACCTAATACTTTGCGTGTTGCTGCAATTTCTTCAGCGCCTAATGGTGCACCGTGAACGTGATGAGTGCCTTCTTTATTTGGTGCACCAGAACCAATCACCGTTTTGCAGCAAATAAGCGTTGGCTTATTGGTTTCTTTTTGAGCTTGTTCAATTGCTTGCTTAATATCCGCCGCATCATGTCCGTCAACAGCACGAACCACATGCCAACCGTACGACTCAAAACGCGCGGGGGTGTCATCTGTAAACCAGCCTTCCACAAAACCATCAATTGAAATACCGTTATCGTCCCAAAACGCAATCAGTTTGCCTAAGCCTAACGTGCCCGCATAAGAACACGCCTCGTGCGAAATACCTTCCATCAAGCAACCGTCACCCATAAAAGTGTAGGTGTAATGGTCAATAACCGGGAAGCCGTCTTGATTAAATTGCGCCGCCAATACTTTTTCAGCCAACGCCATGCCCACCGCATTGGTAATGCCTTGGCCTAATGGGCCAGTGGTGGTTTCAACACCTGGCGCGTAACCGTATTCAGGATGACCCGGTGTTTTTGAATGAAGTTGACGGAAATTGCGCAGCTCATCAATGTCTAAATCGTAACCAGACAGGTGCAACAAAGAATACAACAACATTGAACCATGGCCGTTAGATAAAATAAATCGATCACGATTAACCCAATGCGGGTTAGTCGGGTTATGCGACAAAAAGTCGTTCCACAACACTTCAGCAATATCAGCCATACCCATTGGCGCACCGGGGTGGCCTGAATTAGCTTGTTGAACGGCATCCATACTAAGGACACGAATGGCGTTAGCCAGCGTTTGGCGAGAAGGTGTTTGGCTCATGGTCGGTATTTATTTATTGAGTGTAATAATCAGCACTTAGCGCACTGATTTTGAAAGGATGAATTTTACACGGAACGGTCTAGAAGAGAAACCGTTAGTCGGTCTTGCCTGCTTCGGTAGAAGCGTTTTCTTTGGCTTCTTGTTCTTCCCATAAATCAAGCGCGTTGAAATAGGTATCCCAAACGCAGGGGCAGCAACCACCACCGCCACAGCAATCGTCGTTTTCGGGGCGGATGGGTTTTGAGAGTTTGTTGGTCATGGTGGGATTTTACATTACCGAATGGTAATCTGACATTTATTGAATAGCTCCTTCCTCCTAGCAGGGGGAAGGTTGGGATGGGGGTTGTAGTTTGAATTTTAGCTTTAGTGTTCTATTTTGAGTTTTCGCTGCCGCGAGGGCGTTCATTTCTTTTTGCGACAAAAAGAAACGAACCAAAGAAAAGGTCGCCCAAATCGCAGTAACTAATTGTTTTCTGGTTCGCGCTAAACTCGCTACGCTCAAACAAAGCGCTCTCTTATCCGAAAAAAATTAATTCCTAGCGCGATAAAAGGGGTGATAAATCAAAAGCAGTTGGTTTTGACTTTCAAACCCCCTTGCACTCACTGAAAAACTAATTATTAAAATAGAGCTTTCTACTGTGGTTGTTTGAGCCTGCTTTTTTAGGCAGGTTCCACAGTAGCTATTTTAATGATTGGTTTTGAAGGAAACCTTCAGGGTGAAAGCAAATGGGTGGTATTTTTCTGGTTACTCTTTTCCCCTTTGTGTAAAAATCACTAAAGCATAGTTTCAGCTAAACTTTACTGATTTCTTATTTGCCGTTACAACTATATGTTCTTGACTTGTACAGAAGTCATAATCATCAGTAACAATATAATCTATAGCTTCATCCACCATTATTTGAGAGAAAAAAGCATCAAACGGATCCAAATTGCTTTTATCCATAATGCATTTAGCTTTTGAGGTAAATTCAGAGTCTAAATGCATACTTAAACAAGCAGACATACTTTCAATCGTATCCCAAGCAATTTTAATCTCATTAAGAACTTTAATTCTTTCTTCTTGAAGAGATCTAAATTCTTTTTTAGTACACGGCTTCCCTGAATCAGCGATATATTTTTTATGTTCTGCGTCTTCAATTACATTAGATATTTCTGTGAAAGTTAATGGGCAATGGCACAGCACACTACCATTACTTAATGCTTTTTCAATGTACGCTGGATAATCCTTCATTTGATAATCTTGAGGTGTATTGTTCATTTTAAAAATCTGAGAGGATGCGTAAGTAAGCCAAAACCAAACATTTGTATCTACAAAATAACGCTCATTGTTTTTTGGCTCATCTGAATTTAAATCAATAATTTGCGCCATCTTTTAATCGTCACTATTCTTAATAATCTCATTTAAATTTGCATCAGACGCTGCATCCATTGCGTAATATTTTATTGCATTTTCAATAACGAGGTTTAGTAGCTGCCGACCAAATGTACTTAAATTGATAATGTTCATATCTCGCTGCAAATTTTCAAGCTTAATATCTTGAAGCAGCAACCCTATACTTGCATTAAAAAAAGGAGACGCGAAAAGCTCAACACCAGAAAAATCTAATTCTACATGCTCACTTGCAATCAATGGAGCATGGATTTTTTCGTATAAGTTACGACCACTTTGCATCGAAATTGCATTCGACCCAACTACCTCTTCCACAATTATTTTCATAAAACTTACCTTTTAAAAGAAAAACCCCAGCTCATCATCTTCAGCAATAAACTTATAATACCTATCATCGCAATTAATAGAAATATTGACCATTGTTCCATTTAGAGGCGTTTTTAACAATGATACTTCATAGCGACCTTCCTCATTTACATATGCACAACACCCGTTACTATAAACACTAAAACTACCTTTGTTTAGAGAAACGAAATCACTTAAAAGTTCAAAACCTAGGCCTCTTGGCAGATTCACACCTTGACTATCTGTTCTTGTTGAATTTCCTGCAATTAGGGCCCACTCCATAGCCTCGATATCACTAAACTTAGAGTCTACGTGCGTCTTAACCGTTTGCACAATACCTTCTCCAAAATCAAGTACTGTAAGCTTTAGCTTACCCTCTTTTTTATTATACTGACCGCAACTCATAACGCCTAAACCACTTACAGGCTTCTGGTCCGCTCCATGACCATATGCATTCATAAAAATTTCAAAAATTCTGCTCACTATCGCAGACTTAAGGTCATTACTTAATTTTATCTTTTCAGAAGATAACCACTCATTATCTAGATGGAATGCAATCTCATCAGCATCAAGATAGTCCGTGTGCTGCCTATATCCAATATAACTACCACTTGGGTAACCTGAAAATTTTTCCTGACTAAAGTGAGCCAAAAAATTGTTTTCAATTAAATTGTTACTAATAATCTCACTCATAGTATCAACCAAAAACATAACCCCATATTGTGGAATCATTACACCACCTAAAGCCTTATTAAATAATGTGTTTTGAGTGTTTATGTACTGGGCTAGCCCTCCAAGGATTGCAACAGCATTTTGTTCTAAAATAGCGCAGTTTCTAAAATTAATATCAAAGTGCTTTCTTGGGTTATTTAGCACCTGATTAACTAACTTAATTAGATAAACATACCCATTCTTATCATCCCTAACAGAAGGTAAATTTATAATCATCTTTTCCATTAACTTTCTAAAACCTCATTTTATAACGCATATGACACAAATTTATATCTCATCTTACAAACCTATCTTGGGTAATCAAACATGTTTGAACAACTTAACTGACACAGAGGGTACGCGTCGTAATGTCGAGCATATCGGTCAACTAACTCCACTTTATAGAACACCCTATACTAGAAATCTGCTCAACGGGCCCTTCCCCCATTTCAGCAACTATCAACATTGCATCAACCAAATCCCGTTTCATACCACCAACATTCTCTTGCATACCACTTTCATCTAGCCGCCCACGGTATTGCAATTTCATTTTGGCGTTATAGCCAAAAAAATCAGGGGTGCAAATTGCGTCGTAATCTTTAGCCACTTGTTGCGTTGTATCTATTAAATAGGGGAAGTTATAGCCTTTTTCTTTAGCCACCAACTGCATATTCTCAAACGAATCTGCGGGGTAGTCGTTTGGGTCATTCGACATAATAGCGACAACGCCTATGCCATTCCCGGTTAGTACGGTTACGTCTTCTACCAAGCGTTTTTGTATGGCTTTTACAAACGGGCAATGGTTGCAAATAAACATGACCAATAAACCATTTTCACCCACGCATTCATCACGCGTCCAATGTGTACCATCGACACCTTGTAATTTAAAGTCTGGTGCTGGTGCGCCAAAATCGCAGATGGGTGTGTGCATTAAAGTCATGCGCTTTTCTTAATCTAGCGCACTGAATAGTAACAGACCACCTAAGCCGCCTAGTGCCCACGTTGCAATAGGTGCATCGCCTAGCATTAGTGGTGAGAAGCCGTCTAACCCTAGAATGATGGCAGCTGAAATAACTAAACTACCACCGCAAATAGCCATGATGTTTTTACGGTGGTTTTTCGCCATTTGCAGCTTAATTTCTTCTAGCTGTTTAGATTTCCATTTAATTTCTAGCTCCCCTTTTGCCGCATCGCTGAGTACTTGGTACATCATCTCTGGCAGTTCTGGCAGCTTCTCTGCCATGATGGGCAAGTGCTCTTTTAACTTATTGAACGTAGCTTTTGGACCAATGCGGTTTTTATACCATTCTTCTAAGTATGGCTTGGCGGTTTGCCATAAGTCTAAATCGGGGTACAACTGGCGACCTAGCCCCTCTATATTCAGCAGCGTTTTTTGCAATAAAACCAATTGCGGCTGCACTTCCATATCGAAGCGGCGTGCTGTTTGGAATAGGCGCAATAATAAATGCCCGTATGAAATCTCTTTGAGCGGTTTTTCAAATATCGGCTCACACACTGCTCGAATAGCACTTTCAAATTCGTCTACACGTGTGTGTTTTGGTACCCAGCCAGATTCAATGTGCAGTTGCGCTACACGGTAGTAATCACGCTGGAAGAAAGCTAAAAAGTTTTCAGCTAAATAACGTTGGTCCGCAACCGTAACGCTGCCCATAATGCCAAAATCGACAGCTAAGTACTTAGCCTCATCTGAGGCAAAAATATTACCGGGGTGCATATCGGCGTGGAAGAAGTTATCGCGGAATACTTGGGCGAAAAATATCTCTACGCCACGCTCTGCCAGCAGCTTTAAATCGATGCCACGTTCTCGCAACTCTTCAATTCTGCCAATCGGTGTGCCGTAAATGCGCTCCATCACCATCACGTTTTGGCGTGTGTAATCCCAGTACACATCAGGTACGTAAAGCTGATCCGAGCCTTCGAAATTACGCCGCAATTGCGAGGCGTTGGCCGCTTCTCGCACTAAGTCCAATTCATCGTGGATGGTATGGTCAAATTCCGCCACTACCTCTATTGGTTTTAAACGCTTTCCCTCACTCCAATATTTGCTGGCGAGTTCTGCCAAGGTATACAGCACGGCCACATCGGCATTAATGGTTTTTTCAATACCTGGGCGTAAAACTTTCACCACAACATCTTCACCTGTTAGCAAGGTGCCGGTGTGTACTTGTGCGACCGACGCGGATGCCAATGGACTTTCTGAAAATTCAGAAAATACCTCTTCAATTGATTGTTCTAGCGATTTTTCGATAATTTCGCGCGCTAAATTATCGGCAAATGGCGGTACATTATCTTGCAATTGAGATAGCTCTTCACCAATATCTGACGGTAACAAGTCTTGGCGAGTGGATAATATTTGACCAAATTTAACGAAAATGGGACCCAAATCTTCTAACGCTTTACGGATGCGTTCACCGCGCGGGCCTTTTCGTTTGCCCAATAGATAACTGGGTGACAAATATGTAAGATAACGTAGCGGCCTAAATAAATGCAGGTTAAAGACAAACTCGTCTAAACCGTAGCGCAACAAAACACGCTGAATTTTTATTAGTCGAAAGGCTGTTGTTAGATTTATCACGCCATTCCCTTATCTGCTATGTTCGCCATCTCATATTGTTGTGCGGTCAGGCGCTGAACTTTCGCCTCTAGCCTATCGGTCGACAAGCGCAGTTCATCAACGCCTTTTTTAAAACGCTCAACCTCAAATGTAGACGGCAACATGCGTTGTTCTTCACGAAAATATTCTGCCAAGTTTAGGGCGTTTGTTTTTGATGACTCTTGCATCCAAGACGCTAAGTCTCGCGCAAAATTGCCGATTTGGTTTGCCACCACATCACCCATTAACTGCGACAATGGTTCTTCCCAATCGACTTCGACGTTTTCTAAAAAGGCTTGAAATTGGTTGCCCAGTTCTATGTCGCCTTCTATCACCACATCGCCTGAAAAAAGGCTCGTCGTGGACGACTTATGAACACCCATCATCGCTAACGATAAAGGCGAGCCTGTAATGGTCGTATCAGCTTCGGCTTCCATATCGTCCAGTAAATCTACGCCATCGCGAGTAAGAATAACGAACAGCTTTATATCTAAGGGCTGAAAGTGCAGCGCTACGACTTTGCCTTGCATTTTCGCCAGTTGTTTTGGCGCTTCTGGGTCGTAATCCAAATAGCGGTTAATTGCTATTTGTAACGGTTTTAGCAGAGGCGTTATAAGTGACATGCGGTTTAAAGTTTATAACCCGTATGAACGGCTACTATTCCGCCGGTTAAATTATTCACTTGGCAACGTTCAAAGCCCGCCTCTTCCATCATGCCTTTCAATGTGGCTTGGTCGGGGTGCATACGAATAGACTCAGCCAAATATTTATAGCTTTCGCCGTCTTTAGCAATCAGCTCGCCAATTTTCGGCAATAATTTGAACGAATAAACATCGTAAATTTTGTCTAAAATAGGATTCGTTGGTTTAGAGAATTCTAAAATCAACAAACGACCACCAAGCTTTAACACATCGTACATTGAGCGTAAAGCGGCATCTTTATCAGTAACATTTCTTAGGCCAAAGCCAATACATACACGGTCGAATTCGTTTGATGCATACGGCAAACATTCAGCATTCGCTAAGTTGTAAGTAATGTTTTTGATATGGCCTTTGTCGATCATACGGTCACGGCCCACGCGCAACATAGCTTCGTTAATATCAGCCAATACCACTTTGCCATTTTTGCCAACGCGTTTCGCGAACAGCGCCGATAAATCACCCGTTCCACCGGCTAAATCTAACACCACGTGACCCTGTTTTACATTCGCAATTTCAACCGTAAAACGTTTCCATAAACGATGTACACCCATCGACATTAAATCGTTCATCACATCGTATGAAGGGGCAACCGAATCGAACACTTCGCGAACTTTGCCTACTTTTTCTTCAACCGGCACGTCTGAAAAACCAAAGTGTGTTGTTGTTTTATCTACCATATCAACCTTCTTACTTTTGTTTACGGCTTAGCCTAATTAAGCGTGCGCTGATAACCTGCTTCTTCAAGCCGCGCTAAATAATGTTGCCAGTTTTCGTCCTTTTTTTCAGCCAATTCAACCAAAAAATCCCAAGCGTATAAGCCTGTGTCGTGCCCATCGCTAAACACCAAGCGCACGGCGTAATTACCCACCGGCTCTATCGCTGTTATGTTGACGTTTTCTTTATTTAACTGCAGCACTTCTTGCCCTGGGCCGTGCCCACGTACTTCTGCCGATGGCGAGTGCACACGCAAATACTCACAACTCAGCTCAATGGTTTGGCCGTCATCTAAACTCAAGGACAGCACCCTACTTTTTTGATCTAACGCTAAATCTGTTATGGCTGTCATGTTTTACCTACAGAATGTAACGTGATAAATCCTCATCGGACGCCAGTTCCGATAAATGCGCATCAACATACGCCGCATCGATCACTTCATTTAACTCTGAACCGGCCGGTGCTTTAAAGGAAATTTCATCTAACAGACGTTCTAAAATGGTGTGTAAGCGACGCGCACCGATATTTTCTGTGCCTTCATTTACTTGCCATGCCATATCGGCAATACGCGCAATGCCATCTTCGGTGAACGTTAAATTCACATCTTCAGTTTTTAATAGCGCCGTGTATTGCTCGGTTAATGAGGCATCTGGCTCGGTTAAAATGCGTACGAAATCTGCTGCCACAAGCGCATCTAATTCCACCCGAATCGGGAAACGCCCTTGAAGCTCGGGGATTAAATCTGACGGCTTGGACACATGAAACGCACCCGATGCAATAAACAAGATATGGTCAGTTTTAACTGCACCGTATTTGGTGGTGACCGTTGTGCCTTCTACCAATGGCAACAAATCTCGTTGCACACCGTCTCGTGACACATCAGCGCCACCGCTGTCGCCGCGTTTGCAGACTTTGTCCAGCTCGTCTAAAAACACGATACCTGTTTGCTCAAGATTGGCTATCGCCTTGTGTTTTAGTTCTTCCTCGTTAATGAGCCTTCCCGCTTCTTCTTCGGTAAGTGCTTCAAGCGCGTGCTTGATGGTCATTTTGCGTTTTTTCTTTTTATCGCCCGACATGTTTTGAAACATACCCTGCAACTGATTAGTCATTTCTTCCATGCCAGGGGGTGCCATTATTTCTACCCCAACGCTCGGTGCGCTCACTTCTATTTCAATTTCTTTATCGTTTAAATCACCTTCACGCATTTTCTTGCGGAATTTTTGCCGTGTCGCATCGCCTGTCGTATCATCGGGGTTTGAACCCTCTGCACGTGGCAATAGAATATCTAAAACCCTTTCTTCCGCTTCGTCTTCTGCTCGGCGCTTTACTTTTTGCATTTCCACATCACGCGTCATTTTAACGGCGATGTCTGCAAGATCGCGGACAATAGAGTCAACATCACGACCAACATAACCCACTTCAGTGAACTTGGTCGCTTCTACTTTTAAAAATGGCGCTTTTGCTAAGCGTGCTAAACGACGGGCAATTTCTGTTTTACCCACGCCAGTTGGGCCTATCATTAATATATTTTTAGGTGTAATTTCAACGCGCAGCTCGTCAGATACTTGCGCACGTCTCCAACGATTTCTTAGAGCGATAGCCACCGCTCTTTTTGCGGCATTTTGTCCCACAATGTGCTTATCTAGCTCGTGGACGATTTCTTTTGGTGTCATTTGACTCATGTTACTTTTTTTCCTCTGACGTTAATTCTTCAATCGTTTGGTTATGATTGGTGTAAATACAAATATCGCCGGCTATATTGAGAGACTTTTCAACGATCTCTCTAGCGCTTAATTTTGTGTTGTCTAACAGTGCTTTTGCAGCTGACTGAGCAAAAGGCCCGCCCGAGCCAATAGCGATTAAATCTTGCTCTGGCTGAATAACATCGCCATTACCTGAAATAATAAGCGAATCTTTGCTGTCTGCTATGGCCAATAAAGCTTCTAATTTACGTAGTGCTCTATCAGTTCGCCAATCTTTAGCCATTTCTACTGCTGCACGGGTTAAATTACCGTGATGCTTTTCAAGCATGCCTTCAAAACGCTCAAATAAAGTAAATGCATCGGCGGTTGCGCCAGCAAACCCTGCAATCACATCACCACTGGATAGTCTACGAACTTTTCTCGCATTGCCTTTCATGATGGTGTTACCAAGTGTTACTTGACCATCTCCACCGATAACCACGCTATTACCACGTCGTACCGAAACAATTGTTGTGCCTCTAAAATCCACTGTTACTTCTCTCTTTAACTACTGACCCTACATTTTACACAATATTGAGGCCATAACGTGCTAGCTTGCTTTGTTTAGCCGCTATTCATAATAGTTATGATATTCTTTGCCTATAAAGCATATAGGGAGTAATTATTGTGGACGAGCTAAATCAACTTTCTCAAACATTAGCGCTAAGCATGGGCGCTGCCTGGGGTAGCGGGATTAATTTATATGCAACGATATTGATGCTGGGCTACCTCGCTCATACCGGGGGCATAGATTTACCACCTGATTTGATGATTCTCGCAGACCCCTTAGTATTGGGCGCTGCGGGCTTAATGTACGCCGTTGAGTTTTTTGCTGACAAGATTCCTGGCGTGGATACGATTTGGGATACCTTACATACATTTGTTCGTATTCCTGCTGGTGCGATGTTAGCAGCGGGCGCACTTGGTGACATTGGCCCTGCTGCAGAAATTGCCGCCGCTTTGGTTGGTGGTAGTTTAGCCGCCGCTACACATGCTACTAAAGCCGGTAGCCGCGTATTGATAAACACCTCACCTGAACCGTTTACAAATTGGACGGCTTCTATCGCAGAGGATATAGCTGTTTTTGTAGGTGTTTGGGCGTCTATTCAACACCCAACGTTCTTTGTTATCGCTACCGTCTTATTTATATTATTGATGATTTGGGCGCTTCCAAAACTATGGCGCGGCATTAAGCGCGTATTTAAATTCTTAGGGAAGTTGTTTGGCTGGTCTACTGACGAAGAAGATTTTTCGAAACCGTTAGCCAGCGACAAGTTACCAGGGCCCGATTAAGAAACACTGGGAAACTATTACTTGAGGCCTTTGCACGGAAGAGGATTTTGTTCCTAGACACCAACAGTAGACGCTTTAGGCGAGGCAAAAATGCGCGGAAAGAGGGCGTTTACTGGAGTAAATGACCGATTGAGCAGAGCCTGCCCCATAAGTGCAGCGAATGCTTTGGGTGCTTTTTTACCAACAGTAGGCGCTTTTAAGCGACGCCGTATAGGGGCAAAAGAACTTTCGTGCAAAGGTCTCTACTTCCTTTTCTTCTGTTTCGCTCTAGGGTGCGCTTTATCGTACACTGACGCTAAGTGTTGAAAATCCAAGTGCGTATAAACTTGCGTTGTGCCGATATCACTGTGGCCTAAAAGTTCCTGCACCGCACGCAAATCGTGACTGGACTCCAACATATGACTAGCGAATGAGTGCCTCAACATATGTGGATATAAACGGCCTTGAATGCCTTGGCGTTTTCGCCAACGTTCCAAACGAGATTGAATGCTCCGCGTTGTGAGTCGATGACCTGTTTTACCTGCAAACAAAGACATCTCGTCATTCTTAACGATATCTATCCTTAATAATAACCAAGCCCGAATGGCGGTAATTGCTTTACCACCTACGGGCAATAATCTAGACTTTTGCCCTTTACCACTAACGATATGGATAGTTCGACCGCTTAAATCTATATCCATTAAATTGATATTTGCTAATTCACTAACGCGTAGACCAGAGGAATACAATAATTCCCACATGGCTAAATCGCGGGTTTCTAAAGCATCTTTCGGTTCCGTTTCTAGCAACGCATTAACCTGATCCACGTCCAGTACGTGCGGTAAAGTTTTTGGTGCTTTTGGCGCACGAATACCAGCAGCTGGGTTGTTTGGAATAACCTTGATTTTAATGAGGTGGTTAAAGAAACTACGGCTCGCCGATAATTCGCGCTGTAAGCTGCGACTTCCTAGCCCTTTGCGGTGTCGTTCGCCAATGAACCGGCGCATATGATAGCTGTTTAAATCGATCCAATCTGTTAAGTTTTGCCCATCACAAAATAGCGTGAGCTGATCTAAATCACGTTGATAGGCTTTGGTGGTATTTGGAGATAAACGACGTTCGACTTTCAGTACGTCTAAAAACTGCTGACAAGCATCAACAGCGGATTTGTTCACGACTAGCCTTTATCGACTTGCTGAAGTGAATACAAACGTTTTGCTACTAACTCGCCAAGGTGTGATAAAAACAAGGTACCCATGGTGGGGTGAAAACGCTCCGCTTCCTTGCTACCAATAGCTAACAGACCATCTTGCTTATTGATCTTTAACGGAATAAGGACAACTGATTGCACCTCTGCTGCTTGCTCATTAAACAACGCATCGGCCTGCGCGTGCGTGGGGTGGCCACATTTAATTTTTTGCGTTTCAAATAAACGCTTAAAGTTTTCTAAATTTGGTGAATCTTGTTGCCACACTACACCCGTAATGGGGAAATCTGGATCACAGTCGCTTGCCACTAATCGGATGGCAAAAAAATCTGCGCCAAAACAATCTCGAAGCGTGTCGTCCAACGTGGCAAACACGTCTTCAACGCAACGCGCATCAATAAGCGCTGTGGTGAGCTGTTGCATACGGCCAAACAAGCCATCGTTTTCGCGCGCTATGTCTAACAGGCCTTCCAGTTGTTGCTGTAATTTACTGTTTTTATCACGTAACAAAGCTAATTGCCGCATGGTTAACGACACCGCCCCATTCTGTGGATCGTTAACAGTTATCTGCTCTAACAGTCTGGGGTATTCATTAAAGAACTCTGGGGATTCTAATAAATAATCATGTACCTGTTCGGCCGATAATTCGGTTTGTTGTTCTACTTTTTGTTGCTGTGTCATAACTCAATCATACCATCAAAAACAAACGTTGCAGGCCCTGTCATCATCACTGAATGGCTCTCTCCTTGCCAATCTATCTTCAGCTCTCCGCCTAGCAAAATTACACTAACAGGGGTTGTTAGCTTGCCCAATTGAATACCTGCGACCACAGCTGCGCACGCACCACTGCCACACGCCAACGTCTCGCCTGCTCCACGTTCATAAACACATAATTTAATTTCCGATGGGTGAATAGTTTGACTGAAACCAATATTTGCTCGTTCAGGAAATACGTCATGACTCTCCATTAACGCACCAATGCGGTTTACGTCGGCCGTATCAATATCGTCAACCTGAACTACCGCATGAGGATTACCCATTGATAACGCTGAAAACTCCACCTGCTCATCACCAGCATCTGCGACATAGGTCAATTGCTGCTGTTCACTCTTTAATGGGATATTTACCGGGTCAAAACGAGGCACGCCCATATTAACGGTTACTTGTGTCCCTTCAATCGTCAAAACCAATTCACCCGCGCCTGTTTCTACACGAATAGATGATTTATTGCTTAAGCCTTTTTGCGCAACGAATAGCGCAAAGCAACGCGCGCCGTTTCCACACTGCGATACTTCACTACCGTCGGCATTAAAAATAACATAACGAAAATCAGCGTCGCCCTGTGCCCTTTCTACCAATAACAGCTGGTCGAAACCCACGCCATAATGACGGTCTGCTAGCGCACGAATTTGCACTGCATTTAAATCAACGGATTGGTTAATCGCATCGATAACGACAAAGTCATTTCCCAAGCCGTGCATTTTGCTGAAGTTAATTAGCAACCGACTTCCTCGAATTCATTGGGTAACATCGCCTCGTTTTGCCACAGACTCTCTACACTTTGACGAGCACCAATCAAATGAACCTGGTCGCCATCCACCATCACTTCGGCAACGCTCGGGCGAGAATTATAATTTGAGCTCATGGTGAAACCGTAAGCACCTGATGAGCGAATCGCCAATAGGTCGCCTTCTTTAATTGCGAGGCCGCGGTCTTTACCTAAAAAGTCACCCGTTTCGCACACCGGGCCGACAACATCGTAATTGGTTATAGGGCTATCAGATAACTGATTTACAGGCACTATATCCTGCCACGCCTGATACAGCGCAGGGCGGATTAAGTCATTCATCGCCGCATCCACAATCGCAAATTGCTTATCTTCGGTTGGTTTAATGTATTCCACTTTAGTGACTAAAATACCCGCGTTACCAGAAATGGCACGGCCAGGTTCCAACAAAATTTCATACGGTAAATCACCTAGCCGTTGATAAAGCGCTTTAACGTATTCTTCAGGTAACGGTGGCTGCTCGTCTCGATAACGAATACCTAAGCCACCACCCAAATCTAAGTGCTGAATATCAACCCCAACTATTTTTAATCGTTCCAACAAGCTCAAAACACAATCTAGCGCATCCACGAAGGGCTTTACATCGGTTAACTGTGAGCCGATATGGCAATCCAAGCCGACGACATTTAGGTGCGGCAATTGATTGGCGCGTTGATATTCTGCAAACGCTGTTTCAATAGCCAAACCGAATTTATTTTCTTTTAGGCCCGTGGAAATATAAGAGTGCGTTTGTGCGTCCACATCGGGATTAACGCGAATAGATATATTGGCTACCACGTCCAATTCGCCGGCTATTTCACTAATACGATCGAGCTCTGCCGATACCTCTACATTAAAGCACCGAATACCGACATCTAAGGCGCGACGAATTTCATCGCGTCGTTTACCAACACCAGAGAAGACTATTTTTTCTGGTTGGCCGCCAGCTATTAATACGCGTTCTAATTCACCCACGGAAACAATGTCAAAGCCCGAGCCTAATTGAGCCAACACATTTAGAACGGCAATATTAGAATTCGCTTTGACAGCGTAGCAAATTAAATGCGGCCTACCGTCGAATGCCTGATCAAAGGCTTTCCAATGGCGTTCTAGCGTTGCTCTGGAATAAACGTATGTTGGCGTTGAGAACTGCTCAGCTATCGACGCAATAGCAACATCTTCAGCAAATAACTGCCGCTCGCGGTACTGGAAATAATCCATTTATAGCCCTAGTAATTTTGCCACTTGTTCACTTGGCATGTACAAATCACCTTTTTGCCCACAACCCACTGATATAGTTAAAAAACTTAAAATTATTACTACTTTTAACAAACGCGCCATGTCAGCATCCTCTAAATTAATTTCAATACTCAGCAGTATAAACGTTTGACGTTTTTTGGCATACTCTAATCCTCATTAGCAAATTCAACTATTCCCCATGCAAGCAACCCGTCTACCGTCTATTATTTCTAGCCCCAATACGCCTGTTCGCTGCTCCGTTATATGGCTACACGGCCTTGGCGCAAGTAGCAACGACTTTGCACCCCTAGTGCCTGAACTGGGCATACAAGATGAATTAGGTATTCGCTTTATCTTTCCTCAAGCGCCTGACATGCCCGTTTCTATCAACGGTGGCGCGGTTATGCCCGCTTGGTACGACATCAGCGAGATGGATTTAATGCGCCGTGCCGATAACGCTGGCATCATTCAATCCAGCGCCGTTATCACCGATATGATTAACGATGAAATCGCGATGGGTATTGATCCATCTAATATCGTTATCGCGGGGTTCTCGCAAGGCGGAGTTATTGCCATTGATGCTGGCATTCGTTTCCCCAGCACATTGGCGGGCATTATGGCGTTATCAACCTACATTCCCGTTCGTGATACGCTACAAAACGCTGAACAAAACAGCAATGCTGATATTTCTATCTTTTATGGCCACGGTGATTTCGACCCCGTTATCCCCATTGAACAAGCGGAATCCGCCAGAACTTTTCTTGAAGAAAACGGCTACACCGTTGAGTGGCATTCCTATCCAATGGAGCATTCCGTTAGTCCAGCAGAAATCGCACACATTAAAACTTGGTTAACGTCTGTTCTATCTTAAATAACAACCGGCAATATGAACCTAAGAGATTTAAAATATATTGTTGCGGTTGCTGAATTAAAGAGTTTCGTCAAAGCCTCTGAACGCTGTTTTGTTAGCCAGCCCACGCTTAGCATGCAGATTAAAAAACTGGAAGAAACGCTGGGCATCAAGATTTTTGAACGCAACAATAAACGCGTCATTGTTACCGAGGTTGGCGAAAACATTGTTAGCAAAGCCAAAGCGATTCTCCACGATGTTGATGACATAGAAGAGCTAGCTCACAACGCTCAACACCCCTTAGGCGGTAATTTTAGATTAGGCGCTTTCCCAACACTTGCCGCCTATATTCTGCCCGATTTGGTCCCGTTGATTAAAGACCAGTTGCCAGACCTTCGCTTAATATTAATTGAAGAAAAAACCAATACGCTAATACAACAATTAAAAGACGGCGAAATTGATGCTGCCTTGCTTGCCGCACCCATTAAAGACGAGGCTTTAACGTTTACCAGCTTATTTGATGATGCGTTTAAACTGGCCGTATCCTCACAACATCACCTATCTAACAAGTTGACGGTTACACCTGCCGACATCATTAACGAACCCTTGTTACTGCTAGACGAAGGGCATTGCTTGCGCGACCAAGCATTGCAGTTTTGTCAGCTTAATGGCGCAAAAGAAGAACAAAATGTTCGCGCCACCAGTTTAGAAACCTTACGACAAATGGTACGTGCCAATACCGGCATCACCTTTATGCCTGATTTAGCCATTCGAGAGGACTATAGCGATGGCAACATCCGATATATCCCGTTTAAAAACCCACAACCAACGCGAACAATTTGTTTGGTTTGGCGAAAAACTAACCCAAAAATACAACTAATGACCATGCTCACTGAGCTTATGCAAAACTTCTACGCTGACAAGTAGGCCAACAAATAAATAGATAAAACCTATTATCACTATAAAATCATTCGATTTTACTTAACATAAAGCCAACCTTAAACTATCTCCAGTTAACGCGAACCTTCGCACTTTTAATCTTTAATGGAGACACCTCAAATGATAAACACAGTACCTAATATTACGTTTAAAACCCGCGTAAGAGACGAGAGCATTGGCGGCGACAATCCTTTTCGCTGGCATGATGTAACAACAAACGACATTTTTAGCAGTAAAAAAGTAGTGGTTTTCGCACTACCGGGTGCATTCACACCCACTTGTTCAAGCACTCACCTACCAGGCTATGATGCTAAATACCAAGAATTGAAAGACCTTGGCGTTGACGAGGTATATTGCTTAAGCGTGAATGACGCATTCACCATGTTTCAGTGGGGCAAAAATCTAGGCGTAAAAAACATCAAACTGCTGCCTGATGGCAACGGTGAATTTAGTCGCTTAATGGGCATGTTAGTGAAAAAAGACAACCTAGGTTTTGGTGACCGCTCATGGCGTTATTCTATGTTGGTTGATGACCAGCAAATTACCGCTTTATTCAGCGAACCTGGAAAAATGGACAACTGCCCAGATGATCCGTTTACCTGCAGCGATGTAGACACGATGATCCAGCATTTAAAACAAGCATAACCCTATAAAAAAGCCCCTTGCGACAAACTCACAAGGGGCTTTTATCGTTGTATTTTCTGTTGCTTTATATTGCCAAAAACTTTTTCGCGTCTGCAACGGCCAAGCGAACTTGGTTCGGCGCCGTACCACCAATGTGGTCACGTGCTGACACAGAACCTTCTAGCGTTAATACATCGAACACATCGCCGGTAATTTCTTGCGAGAAGCTTTGTAGTTCTTCGAGCGACAGATCCGATAAATCCCGGTTTGTTTCTGTCCCTAAACGTACAGCTAAACCAACCACTTCATGCGCATCTCTAAAAGGGATACCCTTGCCTACCAAATAGTCAGCTAAGTCCGTTGCCGTTGAAAAACCTTGTTTCGCGGCTTTTAGCATCGACTCTTTAACCGGCTCAATATTTGGCACCATATCGGCAAATGCGCGCAATGAACCCAATACGGTATCCACGGTATCGAATAACGGCTCTTTGTCTTCTTGATTGTCTTTGTTATACGCCAAAGGTTGCGATTTCATTAGTGTTAGTAGCGATACTAAATTACCGTTAACGCGACCGGTTTTACCGCGCACCAACTCAGGCACGTCCGGATTTTTCTTTTGCGGCATGATGGATGAGCCCGTACAAAATGCATCGGGCAAATGAATGAAGTTAAATTGCGCACTGGTCCACAAAACAATTTCTTCTGAAAAACGTGATAAATGGATCATCAACAACGCCGAGGCCGCACAAAATTCAATCGCGAAATCTCGATCACTCACACCGTCTAGCGAGTTCGCGCAAGGACGAGAAAACCCCAATAACTCAGCAGTCATCAACCGGTCAATCGGGTAACTTGTACCCGCCAATGCGGCTGAGCCTAACGGCATAACATTAACCCGCTTCGCACAATCGGCAAACCGTTCAGAGTCACGTTTCAGCATTTCAAACCATGCCATCAAATGGTGCCCGAAGGTCACCGGTTGCGCTACTTGTAAGTGCGTAAAGCCAGGCATGATGGTGTCTGCATTATCACCCGCCAAACCCACAAGGCCGGCTTGTAAACGTGCCAATTCAGACTGAATCAACACCAACTGATCGCGCATAAACAAACGAATGTCGGTGGCGACTTGGTCATTACGCGAACGCCCTGTGTGCAACTTTTTACCGGCGATACCAATGCGTTCCGTTAAAGCGGCCTCAAGATTCATATGCACATCTTCCAATGCAATTGACCATTCAAACTCGCCTACTTCAATACTATTTAAAATATCACCCAAACCATCAATAATTTGCGTGCATTCTTGCTCGGTTAATATGCCCACATGCGTTAACATTTTTGCATGGGCAATAGAGCCTTGAATATCGTAAGGTGCAAGGCGCTGATCGAACTCTACGGACGCAGTAAACGCCTGCACAAAGGCATCTGTACTTTGCGTGAAACGGCCGCCCCAGAGTTTATTTTGTTTATCTTGTGACATAATTTGCTGACAAAAGTGAAATTTTGCCTAGTATATCACTTAAGATTGGCTTAATTTAAGCGAATAGGAAACGAGCTAACTCTCTTAAAATGGATAAAAGTTCTACAACGGATCAGCAATATTTATTACCTGATATGTGTCGTGCAATCAGCGTTTTATATGTCACGCTTGTCGCCCAATTATTAGCCATTATCCTAGCCTTAAATACCAGCTTTATAGCAGGTAACTTTTGGACTTCGCTCAGTCTCAATGCACTATTCATTTTATGGGTTGCGTTCGTTTGTTCTGCCATTTTTTGCGGCTTTAAAAAACGAATAAATAAACGCCCCGCGATAAGCATTATTTTATTTATGTTTTTCACCATTAACGTAATAACCCTTTTAATGACTTGGGTTATTACTTTTTTATTGCCGCAATTTGAATTATTTATTGCACCCGCCCAAGGCAATATGAGTGTCTACCTAAGGAATGGTGGTATTAGCGTTATCTTTAGTATCATCTTACTGCGGTTCTTATACATTCAACACCAATGGAGAAGGCAGACAAAAGCTGAATCTGAAGCTCGTTTAGACGCCTTGCAAGCACGAATACGCCCACATTTTTTATTTAACAGCCTGAATACTATCGCCAGTTTGACGCGCATTGATCCGCCTCTTGCCGAATCGCTTACTGAAGATTTAGCGGAATTATTTAGGGCGAATATGCAAAGCTCTAAACGGCTCGTTCCTTTCGAGCAAGAACTTACACTAGTGCAGCAGTATTTAAATATTGAACAATTACGTTTAGGCGACCGCTTAACCATTAATATAGATGTTTCGACTATTCCAGACGATGCGCTCATACCGCCACTCAGTATTCAGCCATTGATTGAAAATGCGATTTATCACGGCATTGAACCATTGGAAAAAGGTGGCAAATTAGAGGTTTTGGGGCGAATAGAAAACAATAAAATAACCCTGTTAATCAAAAACCCTCTCTCCGACGAAGCCCTAGCTACAGTACGCCCCGGGCATCACATGGCGATAGACAACATACGTTTACGCATGCAAAATTGTTTTCCTAACAACAATCAATTATTAGTTAGCTCCAGCGAGTCTGAGTTTCAAACTCAACTCAAATTTCCTTACCAAACCGAGCCAGCATGAAAATTTTAATTGCAGATGATGAGCCCTTAGCCCGGCAGCGACTACAACGTCTAGTAGGAGACATTAACCCCAGTTACGAGGTCTATGCAGATGCTAGTAACGGTCTTGAAGCATTAAAGCAATGCATAACTCTACAACCAGATATAGCATTTCTTGATATCCGCATGCCTAAAATGGACGGCCTACAAACAGCGGCAGAGATTGTGAAAGCCAACTTGAATACACATATCGTATTTGTAACTGCCTACGATGAATATGCTTTAAAAGCCTTTGATAACAACGCTATTGATTATTTACTAAAGCCGGTAAAGAAAGAACGCTTACATAAAGCTATCGAAAAAACAATCCGATTAAACGGTTCGCCTGACACCATTATGCCAGCCACTCAGCCGCCATTAAACCAACGTCAGCACCTATGCGCGCATACACATAGTGGGCTTAAGGTCGTTGATTTAAAGGACATTATTTCTTTTAAGGCGGACAATAAATACGTTTTAGCGAGCACCCATAACGATTCCATTTTACTGGACGAGTCGCTTAAAGCTCTGGAAGAAGAGTTCTCTGAATTATTTTTCCGCATTCACCGCAATGCACTGGTTAATATTAACGCCATTAAGGTGGTTAAAAAAATAGCTGCTGGTCAATTCGAATTGCATCTGCAGGGCATTGATGAAACCTTTGCTATCAGTCGCCGTCACCGAGCCGAATTAAATAAACTACTACGGCAAAAACCTCAAGCCACTAAGAAAAACTAATTAAACGACTGGTATAATTAGTTCACCGAATAAATCAAACCTCATTGAATGCAAGTTATAAGAATCGCAACCCGTCGAAGTCCATTAGCCCTGTGGCAAGCTGAGCATGTTGCCAGCTTACTAAAGAAATCACACCCAGGCCTTGAAATCGAGTTGGTAAAAATGGTGACCCAAGGCGATAAAATTCTAGACACGCCTTTGGCAAAAATTGGTGGTAAAGGCCTATTCGTTAAGGAGCTTGAGCAAGGCATGTTGAAAGGTGATGCCGACATCGCCGTACATTCTATGAAGGACGTACCGGCAGAATTACCGACGGGTCTAGAAATTGGCGCGATACTTCAGCGCGAAGACCCGCGCGATGCATTTGTCTCCAATCGCTACGCATCCATCGATGAACTTCCAAACGGTGCTGTCGTTGGAACATCCAGCCTTAGACGACAATGCCAATTGTTAGAGAAACGACCAGATTTACAAATTAAGTCCCTGCGAGGCAACGTTAATACCCGCCTACAAAAACTAGATAATGGCGAGTACGACGCGATTATTCTTGCTGCCGCAGGCCTAATACGGCTTGGTTTTGAATCGCGCATTAAAAAAGCGTTGTCGGTAAAAATCATGCTGTCGGCGATTGGCCAAGGCGCTATTGGCATTGAATGCCGCATCAATGACGATGCAACAAAAGCGCTACTCGCCTGTCTACACGACGAAGTATCCGCCAGCCGAGTAACCGCCGAGCGGGCGATGAACTTCACCTTAGAAGGCGGCTGCCAAGCACCCATTGCTGGGCACGCAAAAATCAAAAATGGCATCCTTCGTTTACATGGCTTAGTCGCCGAACCCGACGGTAGCTTAATTATTTCAGAAGAACTAGAAGGTCCTGTAGAAAACGCAGAAGAAATCGGCACCACTGTTGCTAAGCGTTTATTAACCGGAGGCGCAAAAAATATTTTAGACCGATTGTATGCCCATGCCGACAAATGACGCCAGTATTAATGTTTTAGTTACGCGGCCTCAGCATCAATCTGCTGTGTTATGTGGGCAATTGTTAGACAACGGTTTTCAGCCGATTCCTTTCCCAGTCATTGATATTCAACCTGTCGCCAATCCACAAGCAGCGCTTGGAAAACTACAGGACGTCAACGTTGTTGACTATCTCATCTTTGTTAGCGCCAATGCAGCAATTCAAGCAAACAAATTACTACAAAAAAATTGGCCTGACATTACTGGACAGATTATCGCCATTGGGCCAAAAACTGCGGATACTCTCACAAAAATTGGCTTACAGCCCCATATCGTTGCACCCACACCGTTCAATTCAGAGCAACTCCTTGAACAACTGCCTAAACAACTTATCGGGCAAACGAGCTTAATTATAAAAGGCGAGGGAGGGCGTGCTTTTTTAGCAGAACAACTCCTGAAATGCGGCATGCAGGTGATTAGTGTTGATGTTTATACGCGTAAGAAACCATCCGATAGCGCCCTTAACTCACGCCTAGCTCTTCATTACATTACTATTACTAGCCAACTCGCGCTCGACAATTTATTCGAACTACTACCCAATCAGTCTACGAGTATAAAAAGCACAAGTACCTTTGTCGTCTTCAGCACACGTATCGCCGACTACGCCAAAAAACTCGGTTGCCAACGTATACTCGTCAGTAGCGATGCGAGTGACTCCGGCTTAGTCGCTTGTATTGTTGATGCAAATCAGACATAGTTTTTTCTTATACTTTTAAGCCTCCATGGCTATACTATGTAGGCATTATAAGCGAACTCAAATCTCAGCCACTTACTCGCCTTAAATCGCTACACTTAAAGATAGCCGCTGCAACGGCTCATTAAAGCTTATGGACACTATCGAATGACCGACAAACAAAAGAAAACCGAAACACCCAAGGAAAAACCTGTGTCTGATAAACAGGCTAGTGCTAAAAAAACACCTGCTAATAAAAAAACGTCGAGTGCTCCAACGACTAACAAGAAAAGTGGCGGTGGCATTGCTTGGCTTGCCTTTATTCTCGTTATTGCTTGTGCCGCTGCAGGGTATGTGGGCTTCACACAATTGGAACAACAAATTACTGACTTGGCTAAGCAATCTGATAGCGTCAAAGAAAGCGCTTCTGACTTATCTACAGAACTGCAATTAAAAACCAACGCTTTAAACACCCATATTGCCAACTTAAATAAACGACTAGAAACCTTACAAAATCAGTCCAATGAAAAAATTGATTTATTGCAAAAACAAGTTGGAAAAAACAGACGCCAATGGCTTATAGCCGAGGCAGAATATCTAACCAGCCTTGCCAATAATAGGTTACAACTAGTTGGCGATGTTGATACCGCCATTGTTGCGTTACAAGCTGCCGACCAACGGCTTAAAGAAAATGGCGATCCGATGACGTTCTCTGTTCGAAAACAACTCGCTAAAGAAATTAATATTCTTCGTGGCATTGAGTTACCAGACGTTGTTGGCATTTCGTCTCAATTATTGGCTCTTGAAGGCGCTATATCTAAGATGAATATCACTGAACCACACGCTGGAACGGCACAAACACCAGAAATCGGCTCAGCTGGCCCATCGGCAATTCCAGACAATATTCAAGACACCTTAAATGAGGCGTGGGAGAACTTTAGTAAATTGATTGTTGTTCGCAGACTCAACAAACCGATGGCTGCCTTGATGACGCCAGAACAAGTCGAGCTGATAAGAAAAAACTTAGCGCTCAAATTAGAAGCTGCACGACTGGCCTTAATTGATCAAAATGAAGCCCTCTACAAGGCCAGTATCTCTATTTCCATGGATTGGTTACAAGATTACTTTGACGCCAGCCAACCTTCTGTTAGCTCAGCCCTTGAACAACTCGAGACACTTAAAAATACCGCCGTCAAAACTACGCTTCCTTCTATTAGTTTGTCACTAAAAATGCTACGTGATCTACCACTGCTGGCGATTCCCGAACAAGCTACCGCCATTCACACTAACGATAACGATTTGCCTACCGATTCAACTCCAGTAAAGACAGCTGAATAGGTGTAAATATGAAACTTATATTAATTATCATCGCCGCCTTAGTTATTGCTAGCGGTCTCGCTTACCAAGTTCACATAGACCCAGGGTATGTCCAATTAACTTACGGCCAGTGGTTAGTCGAAACATCCCTCGCTGTACTTTTATTTATCACTGCCGTTTTCTTTATTGGCTTTTACATTGCCTTACGCACCTTATTAACCATAAAGCGAACACCAAAAATTATCAACCAATGGAATCAACGACGTAAACAAATACGTTCCAAAAAAGAGCTCAACAAAGGCATTATTGATTCTGCTGAAGGTAACTGGCAACGATCCGAAAAACTGCTCGTCAAACACGCTCAACAAAGTGACACACCTCTATTAAATTACCTAAGCGCTGCGCATGCTGCTCAGTCACAAGAAGCGTATGGCCGTAGAGACGATTACTTATTTAAGGCAGGTGAGGCATTACCTGACCAAATTCACGCCATTCACCTTACTCGCGCGAAACTTCAGTTATCTGCCGGTCAGCTCGAACAAGCTCTCGCGACATTACAGGAACTTAAATCAGCAACACCAAATCAGCCAATTGTATTGACCTTATTACTTAAAACATTCGCTCAGCTAAAAGATTGGAACTCACTTTATACCTTGCTTCCAAGCGTCAAAAACAACCGAAAAATTTTTCCTGAAAACTGGCAATCAATAGAGCACGACACATTAGTTCAATTGTTTGAACATCCAGCTGGCGGACAAAATATTGACACTGTATGGAAAAGTCTAGATAAAAGACAAAAACTCAACACCGATTATTTAACGCCTTATGCCATGCATTTAATTGCTATAGGCAAAAGTCAGATTGCTGAAGACTTGTTATTAAAGAGTTTAAACGCGCAACTTAATGCTCAGCTACTTAAAATATACAGCGAACTTAATATTTCGACTAATAAAAAAATCAAGCAAATTGAAAAGTGGGGTAAGAATCAATCAATGAATCCGGTTTTACTGAATACTCTCGGCCGACTTTGTTTAGAACAAAAACTTTGGGGCAAAGCTGAAACGTACCTTACTCAAAGTATCAGCATCAAACCGACAAGTTCAGCTTACTTTTTACTAGGCAATCTTCATGAAAAACAAGGGGCGCCATCTGGGGAAATTAACACTTATTATAAAGATGGTTTAGCGATCTCAGAAAATGCAACATCAATAAACGCTCTTTCCGACCTCGGTATTTCTGCTTAAACTGACTCTAAACCAAGCGCTGACCACAAAGCATCGACTTTTTGCTTAACAGCCTCGTCCATCACAATCGGCTTGCCCCATTCGCGATTAGTTTCGCCTGGCCACTTATTAGTTGCATCCATGCCCATTTTTGAACCTAGGCCAGACACTGGCGATGCAAAGTCCAAATAATCAATCGGTGTGTTTTCAATTAAACTAATATCTCGCGCAGGATCTACACGGGTCGTCATCGCCCAAATAACAGACTCCCAATCACGTACATTCACATCATCATCCGTCACAATCACAAATTTTGTATACATAAACTGACGTAAGAACGACCAGATACCAAACATAATGCGTTTTGCATGGCCTGGATACTGTTTTTTTATGCTGACGATAGCCATTCGATACGAGCAGCCTTCCGGTGGTAAATAAAAATCCACTATCTCTGGAAACTGTTTCTTAAGAATAGGGACAAACACCTCATTCAATGACACACCCAGCACAGCCGGCTCATCAGGCGGCTTGCCTGTATAGGTTGAGTGATAGATGGGCTCTTTTCTATGTGTGATACGTTCAATGGTAAAAACTGGAAAACTTTCCACCTCATTGTAGTAACCGGTATGATCTCCAAAGGGCCCTTCATCGGCGACCTCATCTGGGTATAAATACCCTTCTAATACTATTTCCGCACTGGCTGGCACTTCTAAGTCATGTGTCAGGCAACTAGATACTTCCGTCTTTGAACCTCGCAATAAACCGGCAAATGCATATTCCGATAAACTATCAGGAACAGGCGTTACTGCCGCCAGAATAGTGGCTGGGTCTGCCCCTAACGCAACGGCTACGGGAAAGGGTTCCCCAGGGTGTTCGGCTTGCCAAGCCTTATAATCTAACGCTCCACCACGGTGCGCTAACCAGCGCATAATCACTTTGTTACGGCCAATCACCTGTTGACGGTAAATCCCTAAATTTTGGCGTCTCGCAAGAGGCCCTTTTGTGATCACTAACGGCCAAGTTATCAATGGCCCTGCATCGTTTGGCCAACACGTTTGAATAGGGAACGCGGCCAAATCAACATCATCACCTGCAATAATAACCTCTTGGCAGTGCGGCTTTTTAACCCGCTTCGGCGCCATGTTTAATACTTGCTTATAAATAGGCAACTTTTCCCACGCGTCCTTCATGCCTTCAGGTGGTTCTGGTTCTTTTAACGTTGCGAGAACTTCACCTACTTCCGATAGCGCCTGAACGCTACTTTGACCCATACCAAGCGCCACCCGTTCTGGCGTTCCGAATAAATTTGCCAGCACAGGCACAGAATGGCCTTTTGGATTTTCGAATAATAACGCAGGGCCCTTACTTTTTAATACCCGATCACATATTTCCGTCATCTCAAGGTAAGGATCAACTTCTTCAGAAATTCGCTTTAACTCACCTAATTCTTCAAGTTTTGAGATAAAATCACGGAGATCTTTATATTTCATTTTTTGCCTTAATAACGCTCAATTTGTTCAAATAATAAAATAACATTATTACTCAGACTTAGATATGCAATACGACATTGTTCTTGACGTGAAAGGCTTAAACTGCCCCTTACCATTACTTCGGCTGAAACAGCTATTGCCTAATGTAAAAACTGGGGACGTGATACAAGTTATGGCCACAGACCCTGCGGCACACTTAGATATTGGTGTTTTTATAGATAAGTCCAAACACGAAATGATTCTTTATGAACGCGAAGACGATGTTCAATACTTTTATATAAAAACATCTCTTTAGATAAACTCAACTCAATAAAAAAGGGCGTTCAATTGAACGCCCTTTTTTATTATTCAAATAACGATTATTCGCCTGTATCGTAATCTAATTGAGGCTCTAAGAACTTCTCGTAGCCTTTCAACATAAAGTCCCAATACAATATGGGTAAACCGATCGTTTTCGTGTGCCACATTAAGCTTGACTCTTCATTTGGTTTAGCGATCCATGGAAGTGTTGGCGTTACTTTACCACCATAGATAAACTCAGCCATCATCACCTTACCGCGCGCTGTTGTGAGCGGGCATGAACCATAACCGTTGTAACCTTCAGACATGGGCTTGCCATCCATAAGGTTTTTAATATTCTCAACTACAACAGGTGCTTGTTTACGAACCGCTGCCGCCGTTTTAGAATTTGGTGTTGAACAAGCGTCGCCTAAACCGAATACATTGGTGTACTTAACGTGTTGCATGGAGTTTTGGTTAACATCCACATATCCAGCATCATTCGACACAGCAGAACCATGCAAGAACGCTGGTGTTTTTTGGTGTGGCGTCACGTGAAGCATGTCGAAATCAAGTTCTTTAATGTCACCCTTATTATCACCATCAACTACTAAAAACGTTGCTTTCTTAGCGTCACCATCAATCTTAGTTAATTTATGTAATAGCTCTTTATGTATACCGTAACCATCTGCTACTTTTGATAATGCTTTAGCAAAGTAAGGTACGCCAAACATACCAGGGCCAGGGTTAGTAAAGTGCACATCACACTGATCTAATATGCCTTTACCACGCAGGTAGTCGGCTGCTAAATAAGCGATTTTTTGTGGCGCGCCTGGGCACTTAAATGGTAACGGAGCTTGAGTAAAAAATGCTTTCGCACCTGATTTTAAGCCTTGGATGCATTCCCATGTGTATTCAACGTGGTCTGGTGAATAGTTGGTACAAACGCCGTTTTTGCCGATTGTTTCTTTTAGACCTTCAATGCCATCCCAATCTAAAACTAGGCCCGGACAAACCACTAAATAGTCATAGCTGATTTTATCGCCGTTATCTAATTCAACTGAATTATTATCTGCGTCAATGTTAGTAGCCGCTTGTTTGACCCAATTTACGCCACTTGGGATTAAGCTGCTCGTTGAACGGCGAGTTTTTTCTAAACTATAGCAACCGCCACCAACTAGAGTAAACGCAGGTTGGTAGTAATGATTCTCTGATGGGTCAACAATAGCGATATCCAATTGCTTGCCGTCTGAATGACGCTTTAGGCTTGCAGCAACAGTTACACCTGCCGCACCAGCGCCTATGATTAAAATTTGATGATGTTTTTTTGCCACGTTAGATTCTCCTAAGTTGCCTATATTTTATATTTCTCAAAGCTTTGTAACTATACCGATTTTCTTTGATGAAAAAAGCCGCATACCCTTCTCTGACCAACTATTTTTTACAACTTTCAGGAACGCTTATAGCTTTAAATTAAATGCATATTACTATATTCTAAAGCCGCCGTGCTTCTTTCTCTGCCGATTATCTTGAATCTGCATACCTTTATGCACACCTGCCCCAAGGCCTAGCGCCAACATTAATATTGCAAACAGCCACGCGTAAATACTTGAGCTTGCTTCCTCACTTACTTTTTTCATACCCCCTTCCGAAGGATTACTAGACACTGCTGATGCTTGATGCTGAGCTAGCTGCTTATTCAGTAATTGGATAGTTTTTTGCGCTTTACTCAATGACGCCTTTAATGCTTGCTCTGATTTTTGCAATTGTTCGAACTCTGCTGGCACGGCCCTCTGGTCTGCGCCGGCTCCCTGCTGTTTTTCTGCGAAGGCTGTTGTTTCCGCTGCAGTCGCTTCAAGTGCATCCAATTTATTTTGAACCTGCCTATACTTACTCTGTAAAGCCAACAGTCGCACGTTAGCCGGCTTTTCATCTGATAAAAATCGCTTTTCTACCCAACCTGTTGTGCCGTCTACTAATTCAACGTTAACGAAGCCATTCTGTTCATCTTTTAAATCCACGGGCGTACCACTAGGAAGCAATTGGATTGGTTGCTCATCGCTATTTGGCTTAGCGTACATACCGACCAATAATTTGTCTGTTATATGGGCCGCTAAACTCATCGTTGGTATAAGAATCAACAAGAATAGAATGCGCTTTACCATTTTATGCTGCTATCCCTGAATGTCTTAGCAAAGCATCAATCATTGGTTTTCTTCCCCTAAACGCTGTAAATAGATTTAGCGCATCGTCACTGCCGCCTTTTTCCAACACATTATGTAGAAAAGCTCGGCCTGTTTTTTTATCAAATACACCATTTTCTTCAAACAAAGAAAACGCATCACTGGAAAGCACTTCGGCCCATTTGTAACTGTAATACCCTGCGGCATAACCACCAGCAAAAATATGCGAAAAACTATTGGGGAAACGATTAAAGTAAGGCGTTTTAACAACGCTTACCTCGTCTCTCACTTGTTGCAAAATCTTGTAAATCTGCGAATCATTTGTACCATCAAATTCCAAATGCACACGGAAATCAAATAAGGAGAATTCGATTTGTCTGACCATCTGCATGCCCGATTGGAAATTTTTTGCCGCCAACATTTTTTCGAACATCTCATCGGGCAGTTTCTTGCCGGTTTGATAATGCCCCGAAATCATCTCCATTACCTCTGGTTGCCAACACCAATTTTCCATAAATTGACTCGGTAACTCGACCGCATCCCATTCCACACCATGAATCCCTGACACACTCAAGTGATCTACTTTAGTCAACATATGATGCAAACCATGACCAAACTCGTGAAATAACGTTTCGACTTCGCCGTGTGTTAATAACGAAGGGTCGTCCCCAATGGGTGGCGTGAAATTACAGGTTAAGTAAGCCACTGGCGATTGCACGCTCTCACCTTTTTTAAAACGCGTAACGCACTCATCCATCCACGCTCCACCACGTTTAAGAGGGCGCGCATACAGATCAATATAAAAACGCCCTCGTTGACTACCAGCTTCATCCGTAATAGTAAAAAACTGAACGTCTTTATGCCAGATATCCACGTCGTTTAATTCTGAAATTTCAATGCCGTACAATTTTTCTACTACCGAAAACATGCCCGATAACACACGGTTCGCCGGAAAATATGGTTTTACGTCTTCTTGAGAGAATTGGTACTGCGCTTCTCGCAGTTTTTCAGCGTAATAGGCAATATCCCAAGACTCTATAACACCATCAAGACCCTGTTCTTTTGCAAAGCTACTTAACGCTTGGTAATCTTGTTTAGCCATCGGCAGCGATCGGAATGCTAATTGATCCAAAAAATCAATGACATCAGCCGTTGAGTCGACCATCTTGGTTGCTAGCGATAACTCAGCATAATTTGAGAATCCTAATAATTTAGCTTTTTCTTGGCGTAAAGAAACAATCTCCACCATAACGGTTGCATTGTCCCATTGATCAGCGGCCCTGCTTTGGTCTGATGCCCGCGTTACAAAGGCATGATGTATTTCATAACGCAACTCCCTGTTATCGGCATAGCTCATTACTGCCATGTAACACGGGGATTCCAACGTTAGCATCCAGCCCTTTTTTTCTTTTTGTTCCGCTGTTTGACGAAATAAATTCAAGGAAGAATCTGGCAACCCCGTTAGTTCTTTTTTTTCTAGAATTTGTTTGCTCCATGCATTCGTTGCATCCATAATGTTTTCTTCAAACTGATTCGTTAACGTCGATAATTGCTGGTTTATTTCCATGTATCGATGCTTTTTGTCATCGGGCAACGCAACACCTGATAACTCAAAGTCGCGTAGCGCATTAGCAATAATTTTTTGCTGTGCGCCGTCTAATTGCTTAAATTCAGCGCTATTTTTAATCGATTGATAGGCTTCAAATAGCGGTTTATTCTGGCCAATTTCCGTAGAATATTCGCTCAACTTTGGTAGACAGTTTGAATACGCTTCTCGCCACTCATCATTATTCATCACAGAATTTAAATGGCTCACTGGCGACCAAACTCTGCTCAACCAGTCATCCATTAATTCCATGGGGTACACCAAGTTCTCCCAATTAGGAGCCTCATCCGATTTGAGCAATGAATCTACTTTTTGTTTGTTGGTTTTTAAAACATAATCTATTGCTGGTTCAATGTCCTCTGCTTTTATCTCGGAAAATGGTGGTAATTCGAATGTTTTGATTAATGGGTTAGGCATTTGATTGTAGGGTTATAAAAAAGACTATGGTCGCACGATTCCTGCTTTTGAGCCACTATTGAAACTTGACGCCCAGCATCCAAACCGCAGCGACACCAAATACAAAAAACGACAACAACGCCGCCCAAGATTTATATTGAAAATGTCTAATTAAGGTTAATTCATCTTTAGCAGATATTAAGAATGGCTTTCGACTATCAGTAGGCTTTTCTATCGTATTGTCTATATTTGCATCACTATTTTCAGTCTGACGCTCCGCCAATGACCGTTTGGCAATCACAACGGCTTGTTCCCATTCCTCTGAATCCAATAATCCGTCTTTGTTTTTATCAAACTTCTGCAATAATTGCTGCGGATTACTTTTCCAATGTCTAAGAATCGCCGCTAATGACTCACTATTGGTCGGTACAATTGCCTCCTTAAAAGACCTTAAGTCACCTAATACATAGAGAAGCTCGTTCTCGTGTATGCGTTTTTCGCTATACCGATAACGCTTGCCAATAGGTAGGCTTCTTGAACTAAACCCTTTTGGGCCTGCGCTAGGATACGGCGTGCTTCCATACCAACTGTCTGACCTTGAATGAATGACTTCTGCATCATCTGGATCAACAATCGCTTTTCCAGTTCTACCCACCAAAAAAAACACGCCATCACTGACGCCTGTTTCATAAATACTCCAACTAGTTCGACTACGACCGCGCACATAATGCGATTGCTTTTCCTCCACCTTATATTCGTACCAAACACACTCTAGTTTGGTAAGCGGGGCAATTATTGCCTCACCCGGTAGCAATTTAGCCGTCCCTTTAAATTCGTTATAGCCTTGAGACGCCGAGCGTAACAACGCCGTTGGCGTGTCTTGCATCATCCGGTATCGCCAAAAGAAGCGAAAAGAAAAATAAAAACAAGCTGCCGCTATAACACAAGCACCCGTAAAAAATAGCCAAAATTCATCCGAGGATAAGCCTTGAATTTTGTAGGCTAGCTCATCAATCATTCAAACAATTTTTTAACACTAACATCGGCAATTTCAGACTCTTCAAACTCAAGTAACTCGAACGCTTTAAAATTGAAGAAGCGGGCAACAATGACATCTGGAAATTGCTCCACGCGTACATTATTTAGATTAACGCTTTCGTTATAATATTCACGCCTGTCTGCAATATTGTTTTCCAGTTGGCTTATACGTTTTTGCAAATCTTGAAAAGAATCATTTGCTTTAAGATCTGGGTACGCTTCAGCAACGGCAAATAAATTCATCAACCCTTGACGCATTTGCGTTTCTGCTTGCCCTAGAGCGCTCACATCAGACTTACCTAATGCACGTGAAACACCTGAACGCGCCAACATGACTTTTTCTAACGTATCCTGCTCGTGCGCCATGTAACGCTTACATGTGTCGACTAGCTTTGGTAACTCATCATGACGCTGCTTCAATAACACATCGATATTTGCCCATGCCTTAGAAACACTATGTTTCAAGCTCACCAAACTGTTATATAACGCCACACCATAGCCTGCTAACACAACAATAATAGCTAAGGTAATAAATCCTGATACACTCATGTTTTTCTCCATTTAACACTCACTCGGTAAAGTATAGAACAGGATACAACTCATGCACGTTAAATCTTTTGATTCTAAAACCCCGTCCATTGCTAAATCTGCGTATATACACGACACAGCTGTTGTGATTGGTGACGTGAAGCTCTCAGAGGACGTATCTATTTGGCCATTGGCCGTTGTTCGTGGCGATATTCACAGTATTAAAATAGGCGCGCGCTCAAATGTTCAAGATGGCAGCGTATTACACGTGACACACGCCAGCGACTACAATCCCGGAGGCTACCCGTTAATAATTGGCGATGATGTGACCGTTGGCCATAACGTCACCTTGCATGGGTGCACGATAGGTAATCGCTGTCTGCTTGGTATGGGCGCTATTGTGATGGATGGCGCTGTGGTTAATGACAATGTAATGATTGGTGCTGGAAGCCTTGTTCCGCCCGGCAAAGTATTAGAGAGTGGCTATTTATACGTGGGTTCGCCGGTTAAAAAAGCACGACTGATTAATGAAAAAGAAGTACAATTTTTAACCTATTCCCCACAAAACTACGTGCGACTGAAGAATAAATATATGGCTGAATGCCTGTAGTTAAGCCCTGAGTCCGCCCCTAATCGCAGACGTTTCAGGCATCACACCTCGCCATAAATTAAACGCGTGAGCCGCTTGCTCAACCAGCATACCTAGGCCATCTGTTGACAATACTGCGCCTTGTTTTTCTCCCCATAAAACAAACGCTGTCGGTTCTTTGCTGTACGCTAAGTCATAGCACACGCCTTTGGATGATAACAAACCACTGGCTAGAGGCGGCAGGTCGCCCGTTAAGCTCGTAGACGTGGCATTAATAATTAAATCAAATTCCTCGCCCATCAACGCTTCATAACTCGAAGCGTGTATATCACCCAGCGAAGAGAAAAGCGTTTCCATCGCTCGCGCTTTCGGCACGGTTCTATTCGCCAGCCAAAGATTTGAGGGTTCTCCTCTTAATAGTGGTTCTAAAATACCTCGAGCTGCACCACCTGCACCTAATACCAACACCCGCTTACCTTTTAACGTTAAGCCCAAGTTACCACACAGGTCAGTTATTAAACCAACTCCATCGGTGTTATCGCCTAATATCGAGCCGTCTTGCATTAACTTTAAGGTATTAACAGCACCACTAATCGTTGCTCGCTCCGTCAACGCGTCTGCCTTTTGAAACGCTAATTCTTTTAATGGCACCGTGCAATTTAAACCCTTACCACCCGTCTTAAAAAAATAATCGGCCAAGTTAGCAAACACATCCGGGTGAACTTCTATTGCTTCATAACTTATTTTTTCGCCCGTTTGTTCAGCAAACCTCTGATGAATCGCGGGGGACATACTATGACTAATTGGGAATCCCAACACTGCGTATCGATCCATGATTAATGATTCCTTATTTTTCTTCATCAAGCCATGTTGCGACATCTTTTGCAAAATACGTGAGTATGGCATCTGCCCCCGCACGTTTGAACGCCAACAGCGATTCTAAAACGGTCGCTTTTTCATCTAACCAACCGTTTTGAGCGGCCGCTTTTAACATCGCATATTCACCGCTCACTTGGTATGCAAACACGGGGATTGAAAATTCATCACTCACACGTCTAACAATATCCAAATAAGGCATGCCGGGTTTAACCATCACCATATCTGCGCCTTCCTCAATATCTAACCCTACCTCTACCAATGCTTCGTCTGTGTTGGCACAATCCATTTGATAACTGTATTTATTGTCCGAACCCAACTGAGCAGCTGAACCAACGGCATCCCTAAAAGGGCCGTAAAAGCTGGAGGCATATTTTGCTGAGTACGCTAAAATTTTAGTATTGGTATAACCTGCAACTTCCAAAGCATCACGTATGGCACCCACGCGCCCATCCATCATATCGGATGGTGCAACAATATCCGCACCCGCCTCAGCATGAGAAAGTGCCTGCTTCACCAACACCTCAACCGTTTCGTCGTTCAACACATAACCGGTCTCATCAACCAAACCATCTTGGCCATGTGACGTAAAAGGGTCCAGCGCGACGTCTGTAATAACGCCTAAATCAGGTAATGCCTGCTTTAATGCTCGCGCAGCTCTTTGTGCCAAACCATTTGGATTCCATGCTTCATTTGCATCATCTGATTTCGCATCTGCAGGTGTCACTGGAAATATTGCAATCGCGGGGACGCCTAATTCAGCAACCTCTTTAGCTTCCAATAACAATAAATCGATACTAAGTCTCTCTACACCAGGCATAGACTCAATGGTTTGGCGCTGCTTAGTGCCTTCTACGACAAAAACTGGGTATATTAAATCTTCAGCTGTTAACTTATTCTCTCGCATCAAGCGTCGACTAAAATCATCAGACCTCATTCGACGTTGTCGAGTTGAAAGAATTGCATTTGATGTATTAGCATTCATTTCTTCTACCATTTCGGGCTATAATATTTTTGTCGTTATTTTAACCATAACGTCTTTAACTAACTCTAGAAATTTTAACCTGAGCAACTATACTCCTTTTGACTAGTTTAGAAACAAGCTTTCGGTAAATACAAATGAAAAAAAATTTAATGCTTTTAATGTTCTTTCTACTTACGTTTAACGCGTACGCTGATAGTAATAGCGTGTATGAAAAATCTGGCGACGTCACCATCGATGAGGCTTTTGACTCTGTATACCAAGAGCTCGAACAGCGAAATTTTTACGTTATTTTCGACGTCAACATAGGCAAAAGCATTTCGCGCTTTAAGGAAAAATGGGCTGAAAACTATAATAAAAATAATTTAGGTGGTATTCGCAGCATGGTTTTTTGCAACGGCTGGTATGCTAACAAAGTTAGTAATGCTGACCCTACCATGCTGGCGTTATGCCCAATGAGGCTCACAGTCATCGAACGTTCAGGTAAAGCCCATATATTGTTTATTAAGCCCAGCTTTATTGGCCAGAATAGCGATGCACTACCTATTTTAAAAGAAATAGAAGACACCGTGATAAACGCCATTAATGCTGCAATGGAATAGCAACTTTAAAGGTCTAATGTAACAATAACGATAAAACCAACATCTATAGGAAAAAGAATGATGATAAGAAAAATAAAAGGACTTTTATTAACAGGGCTATTTGCCCTTTTATCAACAGTAGCTTTCACTTCATTTGCGGCTGGACTGAGTGCGCCTCAACAAGTCATACAAGATACCTCCGATTTGCTTTATAAGATAATTAGTGAGGACAAAGATAAACTTTCTGACCGCAAGTACATTTTGAAATTAGTGGACGACGTTATCGAGCCCCGTGTGGATTTAGAAAAAATATCCCGCATAGTTATTGGCAAATACTGGCGTAAAGCACCTGACGAACAAAAAGCACAATTCCAAAAAGAATTTAAGGGCTTGTTAGTTAATACGTATGCCACTGCATTTACTGAGTTTGACGAATGGACGATACACTTTTTGCCAATGTCGGTTGATGCTAAAGGTATACGCGCTATTGTAAAGACCGAAATCATTCAACCGTCTCGCCCACCCATCGCGGTTAATTACCGCATGGCAAAAAACAAAGAAGGTGTCTGGAGAGTCTATGATGTCATCATCGAAGGCATCAGTTTGGTGACAAATTACAGAAGCAGTTTCGCCAAAAGCATCAAGAAAAACGGCGGCTTAGGCAACGTCATCAAAGCACTAGCAGAAAAAAACAGGCGATCTGAAACTAGTGCACTTGCGCAAGAAAGAACAAAAACGAATTCTTAATCAGCTGAACACAATAAACCTAACCAGTCTTTGGGTTTTAAATACTCCTCGTATAATTCACTTTCAGCTGTATTAGGTTCAGGCTGCCAGTTATAACGCCATGACACTTGCGGTGGCATAGACATTAAAATAGATTCTGTTCGCCCACCCGTCTGCAAACCAAATAACGTACCCCGGTCATACACGAGATTAAATTCAACGTAACGCCCTCGACGATAAAGTTGGAACTCTTTATGCTTTTCATTATACGTTAAGTTTTTTCGACGCTCGACGATTGGTGCGTAGGCGGCAATATAATGATTACCCACACTTTTCATCACCTCAAAACAACGCTCAAACCCCCCTTCATTTAAATCATCGAAGAAGAGCCCGCCGATACCACGAGGCTCATTGCGGTGTTTTAAAAAAAAGTATTCATCGCACCACTTTTTGTATTCTGCATAAACCCCGTCTCCAAAAGGTTCACACGCTTTTTGAGCTTGTTTATGCCAGTGAACAGCGTCCTCTTCAAAGCCATAATAAGGCGTTAAGTCGAAGCCACCACCAAACCACCAAATCGGCTCTTCGCCCTCTTTTTCTGCAGTAAAGAAACGAACATTAGCGTGTGAAGTTGGTACAAAAGGGTTACGTGGGTGGATCACCAAAGACACGCCCATCGCTTCAAAATATCGGCCCGCTAATTCTGGACGATGCTGCGTTGCTGAAGCCGGTAGAGAACCACCTTGGACGTGGGAAAAATTAACGCCTGCTTGCTCGAACACCTTTCCGCCCTCAAGCACCCTCGTACGACCACCACCCTTACCCGACTCTCTATCCCATATGTCTTCTTCAAAATTCCCGCGTTCTTCAAGCACCTCTAGGGACTCACAAATACTATCTTGTAACGATAGCAAGTATTCTTTAACGGCTTGTATATTGGGCGATGACATCAATAAATTCTCAATATTTAACGTAATTTTTTGTTCAACAAAGGGTCAATAATTCTACTGGGCTTACTCGACTTACCGACACGTCCACTTATAGTATAAACGCCTTTGGCAGAGAATTTTAAACGTGTCTGATAGGCCGTTTTAAACGGCACACTACCTGACACATTGGCACTTGTAGACGTTATAGCCATCCCTGCTAGATCACATAGCTCTTTCGCCAAACCATGTTGCACCAAACGGATAGCAATGGTTTTATCATCCGCTGTTAACCATGTTGGTACAGCTTCATTTGCGGGCAGAATCCACGTGGTCGGCTCGTGAGTAATGGCAAGAATTTTTGCAACAACCGAATCATCTAAGACCTTAATATAAGGTTTAATTTGGGCAAATTCAGACGCTATAAGGATAAATCCTTTATCGCTCGACCTTCCTTTCAATGCCTGTAATAAAGCAACAGCTTTGGCATTTAATGGATCACAACCCAAGCCAAAAACTGCCTCGGTTGGGTAACCCACGACTCCACCTCGGTGAAGTTGCTCAACAAATCGTCTTTTTTGCCAAGTTGATGGCACGGCTTACTCTCGCTGATTTACGTTTGCTGA
This sequence comes from Cycloclasticus sp., assembly GCA_002733135.1. GTDB lineage: Bacteria > Pseudomonadota > Gammaproteobacteria > Methylococcales > Cycloclasticaceae > Cycloclasticus. Next base: position 75,179 of record NVUJ01000004.1, read on the forward strand.
AGTCTTTCTTGAAGCTCTTGGTTTTTCTTGACGACTGCTTCACCCGCAGACTTTCTTTCAGCAAGAACTCGCTGTGCTACGCCTTCGTCAGACAGCGCTAAAATTTGCGCTGCTAAATACGCTGCATTTTTTGCACCCGGCTTACCAATAGCAACACTAGCTACTGGAATACCGCCTGGCATTTGCACAGTAGATAACAATGCATCTTTGCCCTGCAAAGACCCTGCATCCAATGGCACGCCAATCACAGGCTTAACCGTATTTGCAGCCACTGCACCCGCCAAATGTGCCGCTAAACCGGCAGCAGCGATGAATACTGCGCAACCACGTTTGTCAGCATCAGTGACGTAAGCGTGCGTTTCTGCTGGTGTTCTATGCGCCGAAGTAATTCTTACTTCGAAAGGGATATTTAACTTTTTTAACACCTCTAAAGTAGACTCCATCACGGGAAAGTCTGAATCTGAACCCATTAAAACGGCAACGAATATTGATTGATTTTGCATAGTATTTTCTTTATTAAATTTACGTTGGTTTTGCCATTTCTTCACAAGGTGTCACATACGAACACTCCTGCTGTGGGCACACTTTTTCAGCACCTCGGCGTTGAGTTGTTTTCACCGTTAAGATCGGCCAGTTGCAACTTGGACACGACTCATTAATCGGTTCGTTCCATAAGGCATATTTACACGTGGGGTAGTTTGAACAAGAATAAAATATTTTTCCCTTACGAGATTTACGCTCCAATATCGTGCCTTTTTTACAATCGGGACATACCACATTTGTATCTTTGGGTTTTTCCAATGGCTCCATGTGCTTACAAACTGGGTAAGAACTACAACCAATGAATTTTCCATAACGCCCTGAACGAGTAATTAAGTTCGACTCACATTTTGGGCACTGCCTGCCTTCAACAACTTCTGGCTCTGCTGAAGCCGCATCGTCATTGAGGTTTCGCGTATAACTACACTCAGGGTAATCTGTACAACCAATAAAACGGCCGTTTCGTCCCAAACGAATAGATAATTGTTTGCCGCATTCTGGACATTTTTCATCCATTGCTTCTTGCGTTACATCGCTACGCTGAACACTTACTTCTTTGTCGTCAATCAGCTCTTTGAAAGGCTTCCAAAACTGTTTCATTAATGGGAGCCAATTTTTTTCGCCCCTAGAAACGGCATCCAAATCATCCTCTAATTTAGCCGTGAAATCATAATCGACATAATTTGTAAAATGCTGCGTTAAAAACTTATTCACGATGCGCCCAACATCCGTTGGGTAAAAGCGCTTGGTTTCAAGTTCCACGTATTCTCTATTTTGTAACGTGGAAATAATGGAAGCATACGTTGATGGACGACCAATGCCGCGCTCTTCCAATGCTTTAACCAAACTCGCTTCGCCATAACGAGGTGGCGGTTCAGTAAAGTGCTGGTTAGGAGTAACGGCCAACAAGTCAATGAGTTCACCTTCTTTCATCGGCGGCAATAAGTTTTCTTTATTATCATCGTCTTCTTTGCTGTCATCTTTACCTTCAAGATACACTGCCATAAAACCTGGTTTGTTGACGGTAGAACCGGTTGCTCTAAAGACATGTTCATTCCCGCAAGTTAAATCTGCGCTGACACCATCAATTAGAGCAGGCGTCATCTGACTCGCTACAGCTCGCTTCCATATCAGCAAGTAAAGCTTATACTGATCTGTAGACAGTGAGCCTCGGATCTCTTCAGGAATATGAGCCGCTGAACTAGGGCGAATGGCCTCATGCGCCTCTTGCGCATTCTTTGCTTTTGTTTTGTACACAGGCGCTGTCTTGGGCACATTTTCTTTGCCGTAACGCGTTTGTATAAGATTTCGCATCTCGTTAACCGCCTCTTCAGCAAGATTAACCGAGTCCGTTCTCATATACGTAATTAAACCAGCTGATTCTGAACCAATCGTTACTCCTTCATACAATTGTTGCGCGATTTGCATAGTTTTTTTGGTCGTGAAACCAAGTTTTCTAGCCGCTTCTTGCTGCAACGTTGACGTTGTGAAAGGCGCTGCTGGATTACGCTTGCGCTGTTTCTTCTGTAGTTTTTTTACTAACAGCTTACCGACAGCTGTAGACACAATTTCATCTTTGATGCTGTTTGCGTACTCGGCATTTTCAATACTAAACTGTGTCAGCTTCTCACTGGAGAAGTGCGTCAACTTTGCCTTAAATGATTTACTGCCTGATTTAACCTCTGCTTCAACACTCCAATATTCACGGTTTTTAAACGCTTCAATTTCTAATTCACGTTCAACGATTAATCGCAGCGCTGGGCTTTGCACTCGGCCAGCGGATAAGCCCCGTCGAATTTTTTTCCACAATAAAGGGGATAAGTTAAAACCGACCAAATAATCTAATGCCCGCCTTGCTTGCTGAGCATCCACCATATCCATTGATAACTCACGCGGTTCTTTTATCGCTTTTTGGATAGCCTTTTTTGTAATCTCATGAAAAACAACACGGTACACAGGCTTATCTTTTAGCAGATTTTTTTCTTTCAGTAACTCTGCAACGTGCCAAGAAATGGCCTCGCCCTCTCTATCTGGATCGGTTGCGAGATACAGTTCGTCTGCCTTTTTCATCACCTTAGCCATGGCTTGTACATGACGCTGATTTCGTTCAACTAAGGAGTACTTCATTGCAAAGTCGTTTTCCGTATCAACTGCGCCTTCTTTCGGCACCAAATCTCTAACGTGGCCATAAGACGCTAATACGGTAAACCCTTTACCTAAATACTTCTCAATCGTTTTGGCTTTCGCCGGTGACTCTACAATAACCAGTGCTGACATATCTGCGCCTAGTGAAGTTCGAATGGAATATCGCCGTAAACGAGTTCTTCCATTTGTGAATAGTGCCCTTCCATACCCGTTTGGCTAAATAAAACAATGAGAGCGACCCATTTAATATGATCGACTGTTAAAATGGCATCGCCTAACGCCATCGCCCGATCAATAATCAACTCGCGCCGAGTTGAGTCAATGATTCCAGCCTGTTCTAAGAATAATAAAAAACCCTGAGCATCAACATCGAAACGATGACGTTCTTCATGAGAGTAAATTCTAATAGAACGTTGTTGAACAGTATTTTCAATTGCTTCGAAGGGCAGGTTAGTAAGCTCTTCCATCCAGTCAAAGGCTCTGTCAACATAATTATCCGTAAAGCCAGCTTCTATTAACTCCGTTTTTAGCGTGCTCTGTTCCATCGCCTTATCTTCGTCCACATCAATATAATGCTCGAATAGATAAACGAGTACTTCAAAAATAGTTTCTTTCATTTCGTTCAAATTGCTCTCTAATTATTCGGTCGAACAGCGGTAGAAAAATCCACCTGGCGCAGATGATACTAAACCTTGGAGCTCTAATACTAGTAACATAGACGAAATTTCTTCTACTGTAAAATCTGAGTTGATCAAAAGCTCATCAATTAGTATGGGGTCGTAAGCTATTTTTTCAAGCAACTTTAGATAGTCAGCCCCCAAAGAAGATGTGGGTGAATCCAAATTCTCTGCCTCTTCATTCACGCTTGTCATTGACGCTAACGAAAGGTTACCAAGGTCTTCTAATACATCATCTGCCGTTTCAACTAATTTAGCCCCCTGACGGATTAAATGATGGCACCCCTTTGATAAGGGGTTATGAATGGAGCCAGGGATTGCAAATACTTCCCTTCCTTGCTCCATTGCATGCCTTGCCGTCACAAGAGTTCCACTTTTTATAGCGGCTTCTACCACCAACACACCCAGGCTCATTCCGCTGATAATTCTGTTTCTTCGGGGGAAATACCCCGGTTTAACTTGAGTACCAATTGGAAACTCCGAAACAATGGCACCTGTCTTTATTATTTCTTCAGCTAAAGGCTTATGGCTTGCTGGATAGACTCTATCTAAGCCCGTTGCCGCCACGGCTATCGTGTTCCCCCTAACATCTAAGGCCCCCTTATGTGCCGCCTGATCCACGCCAAGTGCCAAACCGCTTGTTACTGTTAAACCAAAGGTTGCAAAGTTTTTTGCAAAGGCGTGGGTTGTTTTTAACGCCATTGGAGAGGGGTTGCGGGTACCGACCATCGCAATTTGCAAAGAATTCAATAATGATCGATCACCACGAATAAATAAAACAGGCGGCGGATCAGATATTTCTCGTAATAAAGCCGGGTAATCGCTGTCAGTCCAAAGCATGACATGACAATCATCTTGAGCCAACCATGCTAGATCCTGCGCTACTGCATGATAATCAAAGTTTTTTATCTGCCCCGCTAACAAACTCGATAAGCCTGCTTTTTTTAATTCGTTGATTGAAGCTGAAAATACACGTGATGGGCTAGAAAAAGCATCAAGCAGAGCCAAATATGTTTTCGGGCCTACGCCTTTAACTCGCGATAAAGCGAGCCATGCATCTATCTCACTAAAAGAAAAACCTGACGCAGAAGAATCTGCGTCAGGTCTACCGTTATAATTCAATGTTAAGGTGTGCGAACTACATCTAAAAGATGTAAGGCGTGCCGGCTTTTCATAACCAACCCATAACTGACACGTTCGAATACGCGGAACACCATTAAGGTACCTGCTTTTTCATCAGGTAACGTTACTTCAGCGCCTCCACCAGCCACAACATCTCTTATGGTTTCGCCTGCTCGATCAATTTGCAATACATGGCCTACTTCAACACCATTTTGTTGGCCTCTATCAATAACAACAATATTATGCTTGCCGATTTGGCTTACCCCATCAACCACTGCAATAATGCGCCCTTTGATATCGCTATCAGGTGCCCGTGGGAAATAATTTTGCACGACGGGCCCTTCCACAGCTGGCAATAAGCGGTCTCCTTTAAGTACTTCGCGCGTTGCTTTCGACACCATAACGGTGGCCGGGTCTCCTGTTCTCTCTACGGTAGACTCTGCAATAAATACTGATTCAAAGCCTAGCGACTCACCCGTTTCACCATCCTTAAATTCCGCACCTTGGCGAACCACGCTATACCCTTCTTCGCTATTTTCATCTAAAGATCTCACATACGCTTTATATCCGGGACTGCCTAAAATATGTTCATCATCAAAGGCTACAACATAAGGCGCTGCATCGTGCTCTTCTTGTGTCATGACTCGAGGGTTATTTAAGAATGCCGCTATATCACCAATTGGAATAGTAGGAATCGCATCTTCTAAGCTAGAACGTCTAATGGATGGCGATAATTTACCGTCACCTCTTTTTAGTGTCAGTCTCGGCTGTCCATCTATAAAAGACAATTCAATAATATCGCCAGGGTAAATTAAATGCGGGTTTTCAATTTGATCATTCGCTTGCCAAATATCGGGCCAGCGCCATGGTGTTTGTAAAAAACGTGCTGAAATATCCCAAAGCGTATCGCCCTTAACAACGACATATCGATCTGGGTGTGACGGGTTCAGTTCGATGTTATCTGCTAATACATTCCAACAAAACAATAACCCAACTAACAACCCTACTATTTTATTCATGGCCATGATCATCCCTTTTAAGGCAAATATAGATAGTGTATAAGTCTAGCTTAAATTAATCACTATTCAAAGTTTAACCTAAATTCGTTAGAATTCACCCTAAACATTTGAGTATAAACGCACATTTCTACACATTCAGTATGACAAAATTAGACATTCTCCACTTTCCAGACAAACGGCTTCGCACTAAAGCTGTCGATATTGACGTTATTGACGACGCTATTCGTCTCTTAATCGATAACATGTTTGAGACCATGTACGATGCCCCAGGCATTGGGCTTGCTGCAACTCAGGTTAATTTTCATAAACGGCTAATTGTTATCGATATATCCGAAGAAAAAAATGAGCCCTTGTGCTTGATAAACCCTGTTATTACTCATCAGGAAGGTATAGAAGTGATGGAAGAAGGCTGTTTATCCGTACCCGGCTTCTACGGAGACGTCGAGCGGGCTGAAAGCATTACCGTTAAGGCATTAGATAGACAAGGCGAACCCTTCGAGTTAACAACCGACGACTTATTAGCTGTGTGCATCCAGCATGAAATTGACCACCTAAATGGCAAGTTATTTGTCGACTACCTTTCTCCAATGAAACGCAATCGAATCCGCAAAAAGATTGGACGCATGGAGAAAGAAACTGCTGAACAAAATACTCATCGCTCATCCACGCTTTAACCTTTTACAACAAGACAACTAATGAATATTATTTTTGCTGGCACGCCTGAATTTTCTGTACCTGCCCTTACATCCTTAATTGGTAGTAAACATAAAGTCTGCGCCGTCTACACCCAACCAGATAGGCCTGCTGGCAGAGGACGCAAAGTTCAAGTTAGCCCTGTTAAACAATGCGCTCTAGAGGCTGGTATACCTATCGAGCAACCGCTTGATTTCAAAACCGCGGACTCGCTCAACACACTGACAAGTTACGAGCCAGACCTAATGGTTGTCGTCGCTTACGGCATTATTTTACCCGTCAAGGTATTGGATTTACCGACACACGGTTGCATCAATATTCATGCTTCAGTACTCCCTCGTTGGCGTGGCGCTGCCCCCATTCAACGCGCCATTTTATCTGGCGACAAAGAAACGGGCATTACCTTAATGCAAATGGATAAAGGACTAGACACTGGCGATATACTATCAAAAGTGACCGTCACGATTGGCTCTAATGACACATCCAGCACTTTACACGACAAATTATCCAACCTTGGAGCTGACGCATTAATGGCATTATTAAATGACGTTGAGGATGACCAACTAAACCCAACCCAGCAATTAGAAGCCGACGCCACATACGCCCACAAACTAGATAAGCAAGAAGCCTTATTAAATTGGAACAAACCCAGCATTGAAATACAACGCACCATACAAGGCTACAACCCTTGGCCTGTCGCGCATACTGTACTTAACGGAAAATCTTTACGTATTTGGCAAGCTAAATTAAGCACGGACAGATCTGACGCATCACCTGGCCACGTTAAAGCTAGCAAAAACCAACTGTTCGTGGCCTGTGCCGATAAATATCTCGAAATTATTGAACTGCAGCCAGCCAATAAACGTCGAATGTCTACCCGTGAATACCTAGCGGCACACCAAATTAACGGTTCATTGCTGGGTTAGCATGTCATCAACAGGAAAAACACCCGCTTCAGCCCGACAAACCGCCGTTACAATTATTTGTACCGTGGTTCAACAAGGTAAATCACTCACCGAAGCACTCAAACTAAGTGATTCGTTAGAGCCAAGAGAACGGGCATTTTGTAGAGAGCTTTGTTACGGCACTATTCGTTGGTATTTGCGCTTAGAAGCTATCCTTGACGTATTGTTAAAGAAATCGTTTAAGGCTAAAGACGTTGACATTACCGTGTTAGCTTTACTGGGCTTGTATCAAATTATTTACTTAGACACACCGGACCACGCCGCCGTGTCCGAAACAGTTAACACTTGCAAGCAAGGCAAAAAAAGTTGGGCAAAAGGTGTATTAAATGGCGTACTGAGAAATTTTTTGCGCAACCGCGAATCATTAGAAAACAGCGTCGACAAAGATTTACATAAAAAATACGCCCACCCACAATGGTTAGTCGAACAGCTCAGTAAAACGTGGGGCAAACAAACCTCCGACATCTTGAGTGCTAACAACCAATACCCGCCCATGTCCATAAGGGTGAACTCAACAGTCAACTCACGAGACGATTATCTAAGTAAATTAACAGGTCTTAGCATTGCCGCCTCGGCCAACCCTTTTAATGAAGTAGGCTTAACGCTTGATAACGCCGTTAATGTCGACCAATTGCCAGATTTTTGGCAAGGAGCATCCTCCGTACAAGACACTGCGGCTCAATTAGCCGCTGATTTATTAAAGGTTGAAAAAGGTCAGCGTGTGCTCGACGTGTGCGCTGCACCCGGCGGCAAAGCAGCACATATTCTTGAAATAGCGCCAGAAGAAGTGTCGTTAGTCGCTATCGATATCGACGAAAGAAGAAACCAACGAACTCAAGAAAACGTTGAACGTTTGCAACTAAAGGCAGACATATTAACTGTTGATGCCTTAGACCCAGATGAGTGGTTTGATGGCAACCCCTTTCAACGAATTTTGTTGGACGCGCCTTGTTCTGCAACCGGCGTCATACGGCGACACCCTGATATCAAGCTTCTTCGCAAGCCATCAGACATTCCCACCTTAGTTAAATTACAAAGCAAATTGTTAGCCGCTATGTGGCCTTTATTAGATAAAAATGGTGTGCTTTTATATGCCACGTGCTCTATATTAGAGGCGGAGAATAGCCGGCAAATCGCAGCCTTCTTATCAAATCATTCAGATGCAAAAGAGCTCAAGATGGATGTTAACTGGGGGCAACCGTGCGACTATGGACAACAAATATTGCCCGGCGAAAATAATATGGATGGATTTTACTACGCATGCTTAACAAAGACTTAATATTGCTCTGTTCAAGAAAGCCAATTCTTTCTTTACTTTTGGCCTTACTAACCTTGTTTTGTACAACTCTCTCGTTTGCCGGTGACAAGCAGAACATTACCGTAAACGCCGCAATGCTGACACTGCAAGACTCAACCTATTTATTAAATGCACATATCGATTACACATTGAGCAATGAAGCCATCGACGCGTTAGAAAATGGCGTCACGCTAACGTTTAATGTAGACGTATCCATTGTAGAACCCAGAAAATGGCTATGGGGCAAACACATCAATAGCATCAAGCTCTCCTATCAAATCAAGCACCACACGTTAGCCAAAACATATCAGATTAACGATATTACGAATAACGTCCAACATAATTTTTCCAGCTTATCGCCAGCACTGCATGCGATAGGCGTCCTCAAAGACGTCCCTCTGCATGCCATTTCAACTCTGGAGGGCCTTGACGCAAACGTCTCAATAAAGGCCTATCTCAACATTGAGGCACTACCCCTACCCATGCGACCCATGGCCTACATCACACCCGGCTGGCACTTAAAAAGTAATACTTATAAATGGCCACTAAACCGATAAAGAAAAGGACTTATCTAATTCCTGCTGTAGGCTTACTCAGCCTTCTCTTCAGTCTTTATTTGATGAGCCACGCGACACAATCATCGTCTGAATTCAATGAGTTGTTTTCCACGCTGATACTCATCAACATTGTCGGTACAGTCGTCTTATTTGGTCTACTACTTGCTAATATTCGCTGGCTATGGCGGCAATTTAAAAAACAAGCTATTGGCTCGCGAATAACGGTTAGGATTGTTTTGTTATTCTTCGCTATTTCGGTGATCCCTACTGGTGTGGTTTTTTATTTTTCGAATCAACTGCTACATCAAAGTGTAGATAGTTGGTTTGACGCACAAATCGACGACGCCATGCAAGACTCTTTGCAGCTAAGTCGGCGCTCGCTGGATAATAGGACACGATCGTTAATGAAAGAGACTCGCCAACTCGCCAACCAACTTGAAGAGCGCACCGACATGTTTATCTCCCTTGCGCTGGTGTCACTTCGCGAACAAACGAATGCACGAGAATTAACGGCCTTCTCAAAACAAGGTCAAATCATCGCTACGACTAATATCGACCCAGGTGTACTCATACCTAATACCCCAGACGCTGGAATGTTATTGTTGGTCAACCAAAATGGTGAGTTTATTGGGCTTGAACCCACTGCAAACTCTGGGCTTATCGCAAGAACACTGGTCGAAATTAAACACTCAAACCCGAAGCGTTATTTACAAGCTATTTACTCCGTACCTGAAGATTTAAGTGCCTTAGCCAGCTCGGTTGAAAATGCTTATACCGCGTATCAAGAATTTAATTACTTACGTGATGATTTGAAGTTCAGCTTTACATTGACACTCTCTTTGGTTCTAGTTTTTAGTGTATTAGCGGCCAGTTGGGCCGCGTTTGTTTTTGCACGAGAGTTGGTCGCGCCTATCCGCCAACTCGTCATAGGTACGCAAGCCGTAGCAAAAGGTGATTATGAGAAAAAACTTAAGGTTAGTCGTAAAGATGAACTGGGATTCTTAGTGACCTCGTTTAATGATATGACGTCGCGCATTTTTACTGCTCGACAACAGGCATCAGCCGCTCAACAAGATGCTGAGGACCAACACGCTTACCTAGAAACCGTATTGAGTCACTTATCAAATGGCGTTTTAAGCTTCGATATTTCCTTGCAACTCAAAACAAGCAATCAAGGTGCCAATCAAATTCTCGAACATGACCTATCTTCATGCACCGGTATTTCTTTAAATGAAGTCGCAGCGAAATACCCAAAGCTTGATAACTTCACCCACTTACTCATAGAAAATTTCTCTGCAACAACGAAAAAATGGCAACATGAGTTCGTATTCACCATTCACCATCAAAAGAAGACATTGCTCTTAAAAGGCACCCCATTATATGCCGCCGATAAAGTATTATCAGGTTATGTGTTAATTTTTGATGATGTAACGCCCATCATTCAATCACAACGAAACGCTGCCTGGAGTGAAGTGGCTCAACGCCTAGCACATGAGATAAAAAACCCGCTTACACCCATACAACTATCTGCCGAACGATTACAAAGAAAGCTTCATAACCAAGTCGACGAAGAAGCCAATAATATCTTAAAAAAATCTACCGATACCATCGTGCAACAAGTTTCTGCGCTAAAAAGCATGGTAGATGATTTTTCTGACTATGCGCGTCCGCCACAATCCAAACCTCATTCCTTGCCCATCAGCTCACTCATTGAAGATATTGCCAGCTTATATCAAGGTCAGATTAAACACCTTAATATTGAGCTTCAAGATAACTTACCCCATGTTTTTGCAGACCCCGTTCGTTTGCGACAAGTTTTCATTAACCTAATTAAAAACGCCCAAGAGGCCACAGCAGATATTCAAGATGGCGTAATAAAGATTACCGCGACCTATCAACAAAAAGCACACGTGGTTGAAATTTGTATTGCCGATAATGGCCCTGGGGTAGATAATTCAGACATTGAACATATTTTTGAACCCTATGTCACATCAAAGTCAAAAGGAACTGGGCTTGGCTTAGCCATCGTTAAAAAAATTATTGAAGAGCAGGGCGGCACGATTATGTTAAAACCATCCGACAATCGAGGCGCTCATTTCATTATTCAACTGCCTGTCGAAACGGCATAATACCCATCTATCTACGGACCTAACTTATGAACAAACCTCATATACTTGTCGTTGACGACGAACCAGATATCCGCAACCTTGTTAGCGATATCCTCGAAGATGAGGACTATCAAGTATCGACAGCTGACTGTGCGGCCGCTGCGCAAAAAGCCCGTCATGAATCTCGGCATGATCTTATTTTACTTGATATATGGATGCCTGATATTGACGGTGTTGAACTACTGAAAGAATGGGCAAACACCGGTGATTTATCTTGTCCTGTTATTATGATGTCAGGGCATGGAACGGTTGAAACCGCCGTTGAAGCGACTCAGTTAGGCGCCTACGATTTCTTAGAAAAACCACTCTCTATTGCAAAATTACTCTTGACCGTAGAACGCGCGCTTGAGGCAGAAAAACTAAAACAAGAAAACATCGACCTCAAGCAATTTTCAACCGCCATTGATGAACCACTCGGTAATAGCTCACTCATTCAGCAATTACTTGAGCAAGCACGTCGACTTAGCCAACACGATACGCGCGTTCTATTAACCGGCGAGCCTGGAAGTGGCAAAGAAACACTAGCTCGATATATTCACCAACACAGCCATAGAAAACAAGGCCCATTCATTGAACTTAATACGGGCGTTATTACTTCCCATAATGCGTTAGAAGAATTTTTTGGCCGTGAAGAAGGCGATGCCATTCACTATGGCATATTAGAAAAAGCTAATCATGGCACCTTATTTATTGATGAAATAGGCGATATGGACAGTGAGGTGCAACACCGATTATTGAGTGCCTTAGAGTCGAAGTCATTCCGACGAATTGGTGGCGACGAAGATGTTAAAGCCGACGTTAGAATCATCTCATCAACGAGACAAGACCTCGAAGAGTCCATACAGAGCGGTCAATTTAGACAAGACTTGTATTATTTATTGAATGTCGCAAACCTTCATTTACCTTGTCTGCGAGATAGAAAAGAAGACATTCCGTTATTACTAGACTTTTATTTACAACATTACATAAAACGAGAAAATCTCCCAAAACGTAATTTTACTGTTGCGGCGCAACAGTTTTTAAGCGATTATGCGTGGCTAGGGAATATACGCGAACTAAGGAATGTGGTTCAACGCTTACTAATACTAGGCATTGGCGACGAAATCGGCCTCACCGAAGTAAAAACAACCCTCGGTGAAACGGCTAGATCCGTGATTCCTTCGACTGATTTACCTATTTTTTATGATTTACCACTTAAAGATGCTCGAGCTCAATTTGAAAAAGCCTACCTTGATTACCATCTTGATCAACACGATGGAAGCGTCACAAAACTCGCTCAAACAGCAGGTGTTGAAAGAACACATTTATATCGCAAACTACACGCTTTGGGTGTTGAGTTTAGAGGCAAACGATAAAGCAAAGCACCGCTGCATCCAATGAAAATTATTATTTTAGGTGCAGGGAAAGTTGGCTTTACGGTTGCCAGCAATTTATCGAATGAACATATAGACATCACCCTAGTTGATAACGACCAATCTGTTATTGACGCGGCTTGTGAACGTCTCGATATCTCAGCAATATGTGGCAATGTTACCCATCCAGATGTATTAGAAAGTGCTGGAGTGAAAAACGCGGACATTATCATTGCCGTCACAGACAGCGATGAAACCAACATGATGGCCTGTCAAATCGCTCATCACCTTTTCAATGTACCTCAAAAAATCGCCCGTGTTAGAGCACCTGCATTTCTAGACGTGCAACACAAACTCTTTAATGCGCAAGCCATCCCCATCGACACCATTATCAACCCCGAACAGGAAATCGTTAATTTTATTAAGAATTTGATTTTGCACCCGGGCGCTCAACAAGTCTTATCTTTCAAGGACGGTTCTTTAAACTTAGTCGAAACAAAGTGTACGTCCAAAGACCAGATGGTCGGAAAATCATTAAAGGACCTTACTCTTTTATTAGGCGACTTATACGCACGAATCGCTAGTATTTATAGAGAAGGTAAGATCATCATCCCGACGCACCAAACTGTTATTCAATCTGGCGACCGGGTATTCTTTATCGCACCTTCTGGTGACATACAAACAGTCTTAAATACGCTATTTAATCAAAGCAAACCCTACAAGCGGTTAATCATCGCTGGCGGTGGACGAATCGGCTTAGGGTTAGCTAAAGAACTTGAAAACACGCTACAAGTTAAAATTATCACTAAAAGCCCCAAAAGGGCATACGAACTCTCCGATAAACTTGATAACACTATCGTGCTTTGTGGAGACCCAACGGACGAGACATTTTTACTGGAAGAAAACATTGATAGAACAGATGTCTTTTGCACCACCACCAGTGACGATGAAACCAATATTCTATGTTCCATGCTGGCAAAAAGTTTAGGGGCCTCTGTGGTCATGAGTTTAGTCGATAGAAATGCCTATATGAGCATGATGGATAATGGATCTATCGATAATGCTATTTACCCTCAACACACCACTATTGGCAAAATTCTCTCTCAAGTTAGGCAAGGTGACATTTCTAACGTTCACTCCCTATTACGTGGCAAAGCGGAGGCATTTGAAGCAACGGTCCAGGATAATGGCACTAAATCGAGTATAACCGGCAAAATTGTTCGCGATATTAAACTCCCTGAAGGAACCGTTATTATTGGTCTTGTCAGGGACAATCAATCTATCCCTGTAAAAAATGATTTACTTGTTCAAGGCGGCGATCACATCATCGTGTTTGTCTCTGACAAAACGCTCATTCACCAAGTTGAAGCGCTTTTCAAACCCGAGCAATCAATCCTTAGCAAACTCATAAATTAATTATGCATTACGATGTGATTAGGCGTATTTCGGGTCTTTTGCTCGGCTTGTTTAGCATCACAATGCTACCGCCTATTATCGTATCTTTTATTTATGACGAGCAAAACCATCGGCCTTTCGTTATTGGTTTTTTTGTTATTTTTATTACTGGCCTACTGTTATGGTTAAGCGCCAAACGTGCAAAAGATGACTTACGAACGCGTGACGGTTTTCTAATCGCAACCATCTTTTGGGTGAGCCTCGGCCTATCTGGTGCCATCCCCTTTTACTTTTCATCGATGCCTGCGTTAACACTGACGGATGCGATTTTTGAATCAATATCTGGGCTAACAACCACTGGCGCTACCGTCATAACAGGCTTAGACACGCTACCAAAATCCATACTTTTTTATCGCCAACAACTGCAATGGCTCGGAGGAATGGGTATTATCGTTCTGGCCGTTGCTATTTTGCCAATGCTAGGTATTGGCGGCATGCAGTTATACAAAACTGAAACGCCTGGCCCGGTTAAAGATACCAAATTAACGCCTCGAATCACCGAAACTGCCAAAGCGCTATGGGAAATATATTTAGGGCTTACAGTTGCTTGTATACTTGCCTATTGGTTAGGGGGAATGAGTTTCTTCGATGCCATAACGCATAGTTTTAGTACTGTGTCCATCGGCGGGTTTTCTACTCATGATGCGAGCTTTGCTTTTTTCGACAGCTCTGTCCTAAATTTAATATGCATCAGCTTTATGTTGATTGCCGGTATTAACTTTGCCGTTCATTTCAAAGCCGTTAGCTCATTAAATTTCAAACTGTACGCCCAAAACAGCGAACTAAAAGCGTATGCTTCAATTTTATTGATCCACTTTTTAATTATTTCCGTGGGTGTCATTGCCCTCAGCTCCAACAGTTTCTCTGCCGGCATGATAGAACAAACTTTATTCCAAGTTGTTGCCTTTGCAACCACCACTGGGTTTACGTCAACGGACCATGCTAGCTGGCCATCTTTTATACCCGTTCTCTTAATTTTTATGAGTTTCTATGGGGGCTGCGCAGGATCAACAGCGGGTGGCTTAAAGGTCGTTCGTGTACTTATTATGTTTAAACAATTGGGCAAAGAGATTATGCATTTAGTCCACCCGCATGCTGACATGCCCGTTAAATTAAACCATCATGTTGTTCCGCGTACTGTAGTCCATGCAGTGTGGGGGTTTTTCGCTGCTTACATTTTATCTTTCGGCATTCTCATGATTCTAATGATGATTAGCGGACTCGATCAAGTCACTGCCTTTTCTGCCGTCGCAGCGACACTCAATAATTTAGGCCCGGGTTTAGGTGACATCAGCAGTAATTATGCAAGTTTGCCGGACGCTAGCAAATGGATTTCGTGTTTTGCAATGTTGCTCGGACGACTAGAAATTTTTACCCTTTTAGTCCTATTTACCCCTATATTCTGGCGCGACTAAATGAAAAACCCAAGCCAGCAAAAATGGGATGCTATTTATCAACTCCGCGCCACTGAAGCACACTCACCAGCTCAAGTTTTATCGGAACACACGTATTTACTACCCCGTAGTGGGCTTGCCTTAGACCTGGCTTGTGGACTTGGCGGAAACGCTTTTTTTCTAGCTGACAAAGGCCTAAAGGTAGACGCTTGGGATATCTCCCCCGTTGCAATCGATAAAATTAAACAACAGCTGCCTAACGACAACTCAATTAATGCAGTATCCCACGATATAACAAGAGTCCTCATACCCCCCAATTATTACGATGTTATTATCGTCTCGCGCTTTCTTGATAGGACTATCATCCCTAATATTATTGACGCATTAAAACCTCAAGGCCTGCTTTTTTACCAAACATTTATTCGCAATAAAACCAGTGCCGTCGGACCCACAAATCCAGAATTTTTACTTGCCAATAACGAATTGCTAAAACTCTGCGCCTCATTATCCGTCGTTTTCTATCGAGAAGAAGGGCAAATTGGAGCAACTGAACAAGGCTTCAGAAATGAGGCTATGTACATAGGGCAAAAGCAGTCGCGTTGAGTGTAACGTCACTTTAATATTCATTGTATAATATCCGGCTAATTATCCTTTAAGGCTCGCCATGTCTAACATAACCAGTATTTCGCCTACGCAAGCATACGAGATTCTCGACAATAATGCTCAAGCACTGTTAATAGACACACGGACCAGCATTGAGCATTCATTTCTTGGTCACCCTATTGGTTCGATTCTTATCACCATTAAAGAACCTCCTACTTGGGAAATAATTCCTGGCTTTGTTGATAAGGTAAAAACAATCGCCCCATCAGCGTCAACACCACTCGTACTTATGTGCAGAAGTGGCGTCCGCTCAATGGCCGCTGCCAAGCGCCTTGAGCAAGCTGGATATACGGCTTTGTACAATATGGATGAAGGCTTCGAAGGTGATAAAGATGACGACAACCACCGTGGCACGCTTGGTGGCTGGCGATTTCATAATTTACCATGGGAGCAAAGCTAAACTTGCTGCCCGCTTTAAACACTTCGGCTAACGCCTCTCAATTATAGGAATTAATTTTCGTGAAACAGAACCTTCGTAATATCGCCATCATTGCCCACGTTGACCACGGCAAAACCACCCTCGTTGACAAACTGCTTGAGCAATCCGGCACGCTTGACCGTAAATCTCAGGGCGCCGAACGCGTCATGGATTCTAACGACCAAGAACGAGAACGCGGCATCACCATTCTTGCTAAAAACACAGCAATTGAATGGGAAGGTATTCACATCAACATCGTAGACACACCGGGCCACGCTGATTTTGGCGGCGAGGTTGAACGCGTTTTATCCATGGTTGATTGTGTTTTATTGCTTGTTGATGCGGTTGATGGCCCGATGCCTCAAACCCGCTTTGTGACATCAAAAGCATTCGAGCAAGGCTTAAAGCCGATTGTTGTTATCAACAAGGTTGACCGTCCAGGCTCCCGCCCTGATTGGGTTATTGATCAAGTTTTTGATCTTTTTGACAAACTTGGCGCAACTGACGAACAATTAGATTTCCCTGTTATTTACGCCTCGGCCATTAACGGTGTTGCCGGCCCTGAAGCGGACGAATTAGCAGATGACATGACGCCGTTATTTGAAATCATCCGTGACTCCGTACCCCAACCCGTGGTTGATGTTAAGGGCCCATTCCAAATGCAAATATCATCACTTGCTTACGACAGTTATGTCGGCGTTATTGGTGTTGGTCGCATTACCCGCGGTAGTTTAAAGCCCGGCCAAACAGTTACTGTTGTTGATAGCGAAAACAAACAACGTAAAGGCAAGGTATTGAATGTAAAAGGGCATTTAGGCTTAGAACGCATTGAAGTTGAAGAGGCATTTGCCGGCGATATCATTTGTATCAATGGTATTGATGGCTTGGGTATTTCAGATACCCTGTGCGACCCAGAACACATTGATGCGATGCCTCCCTTGTCCGTTGACGAACCGACGGTTAGCATGACCTTCTCTGTTAACAATTCTCCGTTTGCCGGCCAAGACGGCAAATACATTACCTCACGAAATATTAAAGAACGTTTAGAACAAGAGCTGATTCATAACGTGGCTTTACGCGTAAAACAAGGCGCCACCCCAGACAAATTTATTGTCTCCGGCCGTGGCGAACTTCATCTATCTGTATTAATTGAAACCATGCGTCGCGAAGGCTACGAGATAGGCGTCGGTCGACCTGAAGTTATTCAAAAAGAAGTTGACGGCAAGCTACACGAACCGTTTGAGCAAGTGGTTATCGACATTGAAGAGCCGCACCAAGGCGCCATCATGGAAGAAATGGGCTTGCGTAAAGCCGAACTAACCAACATGGTACCCGACGGCAAAGGCCGTATCCGCCTTGAGTTTTTGAGCCCGTCTCGCGGACTGATTGGCTTCCGTGGACATTTCCTTACGCTGACATCTGGCTCAGGCATCATGACCAGCATTTTCGATCATTACGGCGAACTCAAATCTGGTGAAGTCACCTCTCGTCAAAATGGCGTGCTGGTTTCTATGGTAAAAGGTAAAACAGCGGCCTTTGGCTTATTTGGATTACAAGATCGCGGCAAACTTTTCTTAGGCCACGCCGAAGAAGTTTATGAAGGTCAAATTGTTGGTTTACATTCCAGAAACAACGATTTATGCGTTAACCCAACAAAAGGCAAGCAGCTAACGAATGTTCGAGCGTCAGGTACTGACGAAGCGTTAACGCTTATTCCACCCGTCATAATGACATTAGAACAAGCGTTAGAGTTCATTGAAGACGATGAATTGGTTGAAGTAACTCCTAGTTATATTCGTTTAAGAAAAAAATTATTAACCGAAAACGAACGTAAGCGCGCCTCTAGAGCGCCTAAGTCTTAAAACATTTTTCCACAGACATAAAAAAACCGACGGAGCATGCTCCGTCGGTCAAAGTAGTCGCCTAGCTTGGTTGGCAAAAATCTGTCCTTTTCAACATCCTTGTTGATGATGCGGTCCATTGCATCTCCTTAACAAACAATCCTTGTTTGGCGAGGTCCTTCTCGCAGATTCTGTAGCGACGTAAGAAGTATAACTACCATCACACTGATTAAAAATCAGTGCCTACCTCATGTCTTGTAAGTATATGCTTACAATCATCAACGCCTTCAATATTCTAATAATCACATTGTTATTAGCCAGTATCAATATTAAGATGTTAATCAAATTCTAATATTTGGAGTGGCAATATGAGCTGGACAAAAAAAATACTACGCATAAACTTAACAGACCGCACATCAAGATCAGAGGATTTGAACATGGAATGGGCCGACTTATACCTAGGCCAGCGCGGATTAGCGACAAAATATTTTACTGAAGAAGTCGACCCAAAAGTTGAGCCCCTTTCACCTGATAATAAGCTTTTTATGGTGACCGGCCCTCTAACTGGCACCATGGCGACAACAGGCGGGCGTTATTCATGCGTCACCAAAAGCCCCTTAACCAACGCACTAGCTTGCTCAAACTCAGGTGGCTTCTTCGGCAACGAAATGAAATGCGCGGGCTGGGACATGATCGTTTTAGAGGGTAAAGCCAGCTCACCTGTCTACATCCACATCAGCAATGAAAAATGCGACATTCTTCCGGCCGACGATATTTGGGGAAAATCTGTTTGGGAAGCCGACGAGTGGCTGCATAAAGCACATCAAGACCCACAACTTCGCATCGCCGCGATTGGCGTACCAGGCGAGAACGGTAATTTATACTCCGCCATTGTCAATGACCTTCATCGCGCCGCAGGTCGCTCTGGCGTTGGCACTGTGATGGGCTCAAAAAACGTCAAAGCGGTAACGCTACGCGGCAGTATAGGTGTGGGCAATATCAAAGACCCAAAACGATTCTTTGAAGCAACCAACAAAGCAAAACAACTAATTGAAGAAACCGAACTCGTTGTAGGCTTACGCGTTATGGGCACCAATGTGATGATGAACCATATGAATGAGGTCGGCGCATTACCTGCAAGAAACTGGCAAGACAGTATTTTTCTAGAAGCGCCTAAGCTATCTAGCGAAGCAATGGCTGTGCCTAGAAAAAGCGATGGCAAACCTAACCTTACTCGCAATGCCGGCTGTTTTGCTTGCACCATTTCTTGCGGACGTATTTCAACGATTGATCCTGAACATTTCAGCATCAAAAACCGAGAAGACATCCATAAATACTTTAAAGGCAATTCCGGCGGTAACGAATACGAAGCCGCATGGGCATTGGGTTGCGATACCGGTGTGGACGACTTAGATGCTGTTACCTACGCCAACTTTGTTTGTAACGAACAAGCAATTGATCCCATCTCTGCTGGCGCCACCATCGCCGCGGCTATGGAACTGTTTGAACTCGGCATCCTTACCAAAGAAGACACCGGCGGCATTGAATTAAACTTCGGTAATGCCGCTGCCATGGTTGAGTGTATCGAGCTGATTTCAAAACACGAGGGCTTTGGTAAAGAACTCGCTCAAAGTTCTTTACGCTTCTGTACGAAGTACGGCCGACCTGATCTTGCCATTGTTGTTAAAGGCCAAGAATTCCCTGCGTATGATGCCCGTGGCGTTAAAGGCATGGGCTTAGGTTATGCCACGTCCAACCGTGGCGCTTGCCATGTTCGTGGCTATACCAACGCATCAGAAACCGCTGGCGTTCCATTCAAAACCGACCCATTAGCAACCGAAGGCAAAGCAGAATTACTGATTGCTTTTCAAGACACCACCAGCGTCTTCGACTCCGCTGGCATTTGTACTTTCTCTTCGTTCGCCCAAGGACTTGAGGAAGTGGCCGAACAATTAGACGCCGCATGCGAGGGCGATTGGACCGCAGAAAAACTGGCTGAGTTAGGCGAGCGCGTTTGGAATATGGAGCGTGATTACAATAACCGCATTGGCTTTACCGCTGCGGACGACACGCTACCGCCTCGTTTATTAAACGAGCCCGTTAAAGCTGGCCCTGCCAAAGGCCATGTTTGCGAGCTAGACCAAATGCTCCCCGAATATTATGAAAAACGTGGCTGGAATACCGATGGCACAATAAAAGAAGAGACTAAACAACGCCTTAACCTCAGCTAGAAAAAACACAAAGAGGCGCATTAGCGCCTCTTATTTAATATGTCAGAAGTCACCGTAAAATTATTCGCATCACTCGCTAAAGTCGCACCGGAAAATATTGGTGGGGAAATTAAAACCTTCCCACTTGACCCCGGTGATACTATCCCGGATATCGTTAACAAAGCAAAACTTGGCCATAGAAACCTCCATCTAATCGTTTTAAACGGCATCTATATCGATAAAGACAAGCGCGCATCAACCGTCTTATCCGATGGAGATGTGCTCGCTTTTTGGCCTCCCGTTATCGGCGGTTAGGCAATAAACCAACCTCTAACAAACTTCTCGCTTGCTATCCCTCGCCGTTATTGGGAAAATGCCAACTTAATCAGCCACTCAGCATACAATTAAACATGGATAACAGAACCGCAACTGTTAAACGCGATACCTTAGAAACTCAAATTTCCGTTACCGTCAATTTAGACGGCACAGGTAAAACTAACTTTTCAACAGGCATTCCATTTCTAGAGCACATGCTCGATCAAATCGCTCGCCACGGTATGTTTGATTTGGACATCAATGCAAAAGGCGATTTACACATCGATGCTCACCACACCGTTGAAGACTTAGGCATCACGTTTGGCAAAGCCGTCAACAATGCACTCGGTGATCGCAAAGGCATTTATCGTTATGGCCACGCTTATGTGCCATTAGACGAGGCACTCTCGCGCGTGGTTATTGATTTCTCTGGTCGCCCAGGCTTGATTTACGACGTTGAATTCCCCCGCGCTAGAATTGGTGATTTTGATGCTGACTTATTTCGTGAGTTTTTCCAAGGCTTTGTTAATCACGCCAATATCACCTTACACATTGATAATTTGAAAGGCGTTAATGCACACCACGTTGCGGAAACTATTTTCAAAGCCTTTGGCCGTGCGTTGCGTTTTTCACTTGAACGAGACGCTCGAATGGAAGGTATTACGCCTTCAACAAAAGGCTGCTTGTAATCAAATAAGAGAACCACACTTATGGCCACCGTTGCCGTTATAGATTATGGAATGGGTAACCTTCATTCCATTTCAAAAGCATTAAAAAAAGTTTCGCCTGACTCTAATGTGATAGTCACCAGTAATAGGGAGACCATCTTATCTGCAGGTCACATCGTCTTTCCAGGGGTTGGCGCTATCCGCGATTGCATGGCTGCTATACGTAGCGCAGGCTTAGATGAAACCATTAAACAAGCTGCAAAAGACAAGCCCTTACTAGGAATTTGTATTGGTATGCAAGCTCTCCTAGAACACAGTGAAGAAAATGATGGCGTAGAGTGTTTGGGCATTATTCCCGGACAAGTCATAAAATTCTCTTCAAATGCAGTAAACAGCGAAAATAATAAGATTAAAATACCACATATGGGGTGGAATAACGTTAATTACTCTATACAAAACCCACTATTTGAAAATATATTAAATAATGAGCGATTTTATTTTGTTCATAGCTATCATGCGACAAAAGTGGGAAATAATTACGTTTTAGCTAACGCAAACTACCCGTATAACTTTCCATGCGCCATAAAGTGGAAAAATATTGTTGCTGTTCAGTTTCATCCTGAGAAAAGCCAAGATGTTGGCTTACAATTACTTAAAAATTTCCTAAACTGGGACGCTAAAGCTGAGTCGAGCGAACATGCTTAACCGTCCACTCCATCGAAACTTATGCCCTTTGGGTGCAAATCCTAACCACCAGGAACAATCTAGATGATTCTTATACCCGCCATTGATCTTAAAGAAGGAAAATGCGTTCGTTTACGCCAAGGCCGCATGGACGACGAAACTATTTTTTCTGACAACCCCGTAGAAGTGGCCACTCGATGGGTCAACGAAGGCGCAAAACGTATGCACCTGGTGGACTTAGACGGTGCATTCGCTGGCAAACCCGTTAATGCAGGCGTGGTGCACGATATTGCTGAAGCCCACCCTGACCTTATTATTCAAGTCGGTGGCGGCATCCGCGATGAGGACACTATTCAAACGTATCTAAACGCGGGCGTTCAATACGTCATCATCGGCACTAAAGCAGTTAACGCGCCGCATTTTGTTGGTGACGTTTGCAAAGAGTTCCCCGGCCACATTATCGTTGGTTTAGATGCAAAAGATGGCAAAGTCGCGATCGACGGCTGGTCTAAACTGTCTAAACACGACGTTATCGATTTAGCACAACATTTTGAAGATGATGGCGTAGACTCTATTATTTATACCGATATTGGCCGCGATGGCATGATGAAAGGCGTTAACGTTGAAGCCACGGCAAAACTTGCCCGCTCTATTCGCATCCCTGTTATCGCATCTGGCGGCATCACCAATATGGATGATATTCACGCATTAGGCAACGTGGCTGGCGACGGCATTATGGGCGTCATCACCGGACGCGCCATTTACGAAGGCACACTCGATTTTGCCGAAGGCGAAAAACTGGCGGAGTCTTACGCTTAATATGGGTCTCGCGAAACGCATCATACCTTGCCTAGACGTCGACAACGGTCGCGTTGTAAAGGGCGTAAAGTTTGTTGATATACGTGATGCAGGCGACCCGGTGGAAATTGCTCGACGCTACGACCGTGAAGGCGCCGATGAAATCACCTTTCTTGATATCACCGCTACGTCAGATAATCGTGAAACAATGGTTCACGTGATTGAGCAAGTCGCTGACGAAGTATTTATTCCCTTAACTGTTGGCGGCGGAATTCGAGAGTTAGCCGATATTAACCGCATGTTAAAGGCGGGTGCCGACAAAGTTGGTATCAATAGCGCCGCTATTTTTAACCCAGAATTTGTAAAACAAGCTGCCGAACGATTTGGTTCGCAATGTATTGTGGTCGCTATTGATGCTAAATGCGTTAGCGCAGAAGGTGAACCGAAACGCTGGGAGATTTTCACCCACGGCGGTAGAAAAAAAACCGGCATAGACGCCGTCGAGTGGGCGATAAAGATGGTGAGTTTTGGTGCTGGCGAAATTTTACTCACCAGCATGGATAGAGACGGCACTAAAATTGGTTTCGACCTTGAACTAACTCGCGCCATCAGTGAAGTCGTTGAAGTCCCCGTTATTGCATCCGGCGGTGTAGGCACCTTAGACCACTTGGTCGATGGTATTACTAAAGGTAAAGCTGATGCAGTCTTAGCCGCTAGTGTTTTCCACTTTGCTGAATTTACCATTGGCGAAGCCAAGCAACACATGCAAGATAATGGCATCGAGGTGCGCTTATGAGTTTATGGATAGATGAAGTACGTTGGAACGAACAAGGCCTAGTGCCCGCTATTGCACAAGACCACAAAAGCGGCAAAATTTTAATGGTCGCGTGGATGAACGAAGACGCACTAAAACTAACGGCCGAACAGGGCCATGCTGTGTACTGGTCTCGATCACGCAAAAAGCTCTGGCATAAAGGTGAAGAATCAGGGCACCAACAAGTGATTAAAGATATACGTTTAGATTGCGACGAAGACGTTATTTTATTATCGGTTGAACAAATTGGCGGCATTGCCTGTCATACTGGCCGTGAAGGGTGTTTTTACCGACACCTTGAAGATGACGAGTGGGTGTCCACCGAGCCCGTTTTAAAAGACCCAAAAACTATTTATACATCATGAGCGACACTTTTAAAAAACTTGAGCAAGTTCTACAGCACAGAAAGCAAGAAGACCCCAGCTCTTCCTATGTCGCCAGCCTGTACAACAAAGGCCTAGACACCATTCTAAAAAAGATTGGCGAAGAGGCTACAGAAACTGTTATCGCAGCCAAATCGGGTGATAAAAAACAGATTATTTATGAAATGGCTGACTTATGGTTTCACAGCCTTGTTCTACTAGCACAGCAAGATTTAAGCGCAGATGACGTACTAAAAGAACTCGAACGTCGTTTTGGTTTGTCTGGTCTAGATGAAAAAGCTAACAGAACCAAGTAGAATGGTGCAGTTCACAAAACAACGTAAGAGGTTCACATGGGTGGCATAGGCATTTGGCAGTTAATTATTATTCTCGTTATCGTGCTTTTATTATTTGGCACTAAACGCTTGAAAAACTTGGGCGGCGACTTAGGTAGCGCTATTAAAGGCTTCAAAGGCGCGATGAAAGAAGGCGAAAAAGAAAAAACCACCGACGACCAAAAATCAGTCGCCAACGACGACGATAAAGACGACAACAAGTAAGTCGTTTCAGCCATCGGGCTGAGCACACATCAACTATGCCTGAAGCAACACCCCAAGATCAAGAGAGCAGCTTCGTTACTCACTTAATTGAATTGCGTACGCGTTTAATACACGCGTTAGTTGGTATGCTCGTTATTTTTTTACCACTAATACCGTTCGCCAACGATATCTACTCGATATTGGCTCAGCCGTTGCTAATTCACATGCCAGAAGGCACAAGCATGGTAGCCATTGAGGTTATCTCGCCTTTTCTAACGCCCTTGAAGCTAACGCTGATGTTGTCGATTTTTATCAGCATTCCATGGATTTTTTACCAGCTTTGGTTGTTTATATCGCCCGGTCTATACAAACACGAACAACGCATCGCATTACCCTTAGTCAGTGCCGCTACTTTTTTGTTTTATGCCGGCATGTTGTTCGCCTATTTTGTCGTCATGCCGCTGATTTTTGAATTTCTAACCGCGACCGCACCAGAAGGTGTCGCCGTAATGACCGATATCGGCAAATACCTGGATTTTGTTTTAACCTTATTCTTTGCATTTGGCGTCGCGTTTCAAGTCCCCATCGCTACATTCTTATTGGTTAAAACCGGCATCTCAACACCACAAAGTTTGGCCGAAAAACGCCCTTATATTATCGTTGGTGCATTTATCATTGGTATGCTGCTAACACCACCCGATGTTATTTCTCAAACCTTATTAGCGTTACCTATGTGGATACTGTTTGAGGTTGGCTTATTCTTATCTAAACGGCTTATTCCATCTTCAGCTGAAGTAAACAGCTAAATGCAAGCCCTGTTATTGCTCATACTCGCCATGTCATCTACATACACTTTTTCAAACGATACCGACTTAAAACCTTGCCCCGACACGCCCAACTGCGTATCTAGCCAAGCTATTGAAGGACATTCTATCAAGCCGTTTGCATTAGCAAACAGCTCAACAGTTGACACTGGCACACTCGTCGCACTTATCCAGCGCTTAGAAGAAAAGGTGAGCGTTATTAATGATAACCAAAGAATTCACGCCGAATTCACCAGCCGGGTATTCGGCTTTGTAGATGACCTAGACCTAGTTATTAGCCAGAAACAAAATATTATTCACGTACGCTCCGCCTCAAGAACAGGTCACTATGACTTTGGCGTCAATAGAAGGCGTATTGAAAAGCTTCGCGCGCTACTGATACAAGAGGGAGTTATCCAATGATGCCCATCGCAGAACCACTATCATCCTACCCAAAA
This sequence comes from Cycloclasticus sp., assembly GCA_002733135.1. GTDB lineage: Bacteria > Pseudomonadota > Gammaproteobacteria > Methylococcales > Cycloclasticaceae > Cycloclasticus. Next base: position 101,136 of record NVUJ01000004.1, read on the forward strand.
TATTGGGCAGAATGTTATGGCGTCGCACCCTTTCTTCCAACATCACGTGAAGAAATGGATGCGCTTGGTTGGGACAGTTGCGACATCATCATCGTTACCGGCGACGCCTATGTTGATCACCCGAGTTTCGGTATGGCTGTTATAGGCCGCTTGCTCGAAAAACAAGGCTTTCGCGTTGGCATCATCGATCAACCAAATTGGCAAAACAAAGATGATTTTGTACTGTTAGGCAAACCGAATTTATTTTTTGGTATCGCCGCAGGCAATATGGACTCGATGATTAACCGCTACACAGCAGACAAACGCACGCGTTCTGATGATGCCTATTCTCCTGATGATAAGGCGGGGCATCGACCCGACCGCGCGGTGATTGTTTACACGCAGCGTTGCAAAGAAGCCTTCCCAGAATCACCTATTGTTATTGGCAGTATCGAAGCCAGCCTGCGCCGAATTGCACACTACGACTACTGGGACGACGAGGTTAGACGTTCCATTTTGGTGGATTCGCAAGCTGATATACTTCTATATGGTAATGCAGAGCGCGCCATCACAGAACTAGCGCACCGTTTGTCTCTAAACGAACCTATCAGCGACATTACCGACATTCGAGGCACCTCGTTTGTGCGTTCAAGCCTACCTAATGGCTGGACGCTGATTGATTCTACCCGCGTTGATAGGCCCGGCAAAATTGACCCGCACAACAGCCCGTATCAAACCGATGAAGAACTCGCCGCCGCGACCGGTGGCAAATGCCAAATCAGTAACGCCGATGATGCTAACGATGGGAGTCAGGTCGTCACCCTCAAATTCTTACCTAAAAATAGCAAAACTGACCGCGCTAAAACGGTTATTAGACTGCCATCATATAAAAAGGTTAAAAGCGACCCTGTGTTATACGCGCACGCCTCGCGTGTTTTACACTTAGAAACGAATCCTGGTAATGCACGAGCATTGGTTCAGGAGAACGACGGTAAAGACGTTTGGCTAAACCCACCGCCCATTCCATTATCAACAGACGAAATGGACGAAGTATTTGGCCTGCCATACCAACGCGTTCCGCACCCAAAATATGAAGGTATGCGAATTCCTGCTTACGAGATGATTCGCTTCTCTATCAATATAATGCGCGGTTGTTTTGGCGGTTGTACATTCTGCTCAATTACCGAGCACGAGGGCCGCATTATTCAAAATCGCTCAGAGCAATCCATCTTGAACGAGATTGAAGATATTCGCGATAAAACTCCCGGCTTTACCGGCACCATCTCCGACCTTGGCGGCCCAACCGCCAATATGTATCGTCTAGCGTGTAAAGACCCTAAAATTGAAGCCGCCTGTCGCCTACCGTCTTGCGTATACCCCGGCATTTGTCCCAACCTTAATACCGATCACGACCCACTGATTAAGCTATATAAAAAGGCCCGCAAAATTAAGGGCATTAAACGCGTCTTGATCGCCTCTGGCCTACGTTACGATTTAGCGGTTGAATCACCAGAATACGTGGAAGAACTGGTTACCCATCACGTGGGCGGTTATTTAAAAATTGCACCTGAACATACTGAAGATGCGCCGCTATCTAAAATGATGAAGCCCGGTATCGGTAGCTACGACCGCTTCAAAGACATGTTTGAAAAGTACACAAAAAAGGCCGGCAAAAAACAGTACCTTATACCTTATTTTATTGCTGCCCACCCCGGCACAGAAGACCAGGACATGGTGAACCTTGCGCTGTGGCTAAAGAAAAACAAATTCCAAGCCGATCAAGTGCAAACCTTTTACCCTTCACCCATGGCCACCGCAACGGCGATGTACCACACCGGTAGAAATCCATTAAAAGGTGTGAACTATAAGAGCGAAAAAATAAATACCGTCAAAAAAATCGAACAACGTCGTTTACACAAAGCGCTATTGCGCTACCACGATGCAAATAACTGGAGCGTCATCAAAAATCTATTATTGAAAATGGGCAAAAAGAGCCTCATTGGTGAAGGGCCGAATTGCCTGATTCCTAACAAACCACCCATTGGGAAACAACGTGCAAAAACCGGCACAAAAAAATTCATTACCAAACACACATCACAAGGCTACAAACCGCTTAAATCGAGCAAGCCACGGCGTGGTTAGCTCTGTTAGCCCTTCCAAACTTAATCCATAAAAGCCCATGCTAAAAAAAATAATTTTAGGCCTTTTTCTTATTTTATTAGGCAACACCTCAGCCCTATCTACAGACAACTTTTATGCCCCTGGTTCTTTCGCTGATAGTCTTTTTGGCGAGGTATTATCTAAAAATGAATTAGGCCTTATTGGCTGGGTAAGCACGACGCTGGTGTTCAACGACGACGGCAGCGATGGCATCTTACCGAATGGCGCCTTATCCAGCGATGAAGGTTTTCACCTTAACCAGCTTGCACTTATGTTTTGTAAAGGCGACGGCTGCCTACCCACTACAAAATTCAGCCCTAAACATAATTTATTAAGCCGAATTACGCCAACACCTGCGCCTAAAAGTGAATCTATCGATATTGGTTTTAACATTCTTGCTGTATACGGTACAGATTCTCAGTTTCTACGCACTAGCGGGTTTGATGACTTTGACTTTGATGACAATCATGATGAGAAGCTTTCTATACCGCAGTGGTATTTAGATATTTATTTGCCTTATTTTGATGGCATGAACATTATGGTGGGTAGTTTTATGTCCGCGCTTTCAAGAGAAATCGGCTACCCCTATGCACCACCTCGTTGGTTTGCAACATCATCCTACGAGCTACTGTATTCCCCCATCAAACACGTTGGTGCGCTAATCTCCATTAAACTGCCTACTAACAAAAATTTTGGTTTATTAAGTATTGAAGGCGGAGTTACAACCGGTTGGAATACTTTTGATAACCGTAACGGCAGTCTCGCCTACTTAGCAGGTATCCGTTATCGAACATCCGATATGCGTACAGGGATAGATCTAGAAATGATCTATGGCAATGGTGCAGATGATTTTGGTGAAGCACCCGCTAAAGGTGGCTCACAATTCTTCGCACTAAGCAGTAGCGGCAAAGACCTAGATCGCTTTACGGGCAATATAACGTTAATGCACCAGTTCAACCCTAGGTTAGAAGCCATACTTGAATTCTTTTACGGCTCACAAGAAGGCGGTGACATTAAAGCGGCCCCTCAGTTTATTGTGGAGGATGCCGAATGGTATGGCTCTTTTGCTGCCTTACGATATCAATTACAGCCCGATTTGCACGTAAACACACGGATAGAATGGGTTAAAGATAAAGTGGGTGCTAATGTACTATTTGCTGGCTCACCGGGTGAAGTTTATTCCTTTACCGCCAACCTAGATTGGCAAATCAACCCCTACCTCAATATTATTCCCGAAATTAAATACGATCAATACGACGGCAACGGCTTACCTTTATTTGGCAATAAAACGCAAAATAACCAGCTGCTTGGCCTGCTCAATATCATTTTTAAATTTTGAGCACATTGAGTCTATCGCCAAACTTAAAACAACTTGCCTTAATTTTTGGCCCGTTACTGGCCGCCCTAACGTTTTATGGGCTAAACGCCAGTTTAACTAACGACATAGCGATTACCGCCGCCGTTGCCATATGGTGCGTTACTTGGTGGATATTTGAACCCGTCCCCATTCCTATTACCTCACTCTTACCGATTGCTATTTTTCCACTGTCCGGCGTTTTAACAGCAGACCAAGTCGCTGCCGCCTACGGCAACAAACTAGTTCTGCTATTACTCGGTGGCTTTTTACTCTCCACCGCCATTTCGCACTGCGGCGCGCACCGCCGGCTTGCTCTCACCATGGTTCATTGGTTTGGTAGCGATAGCCCCAAACGTTTGGTGCTTGGCTTTATGGTTGCTGCTGCCACGCTCAGCATGTGGATTTCCAACACCGCTGCCACGTTAATGCTACTACCCGTTGCACTGGCCGTTATAGATAGCACCGACAACAAAACACTCGCCTTGCCGCTAATGCTTGGATTAGCGTATGCCGCCAGTGTGGGCGGCATCAGCACACCGATTGGCACGCCGCCCAACTTAGTCTTTATGCAGGTGTACGAAGAAAACACCGGCCTACAAATCGGCTTTAGCCAATGGATGATGTGGGCATTGCCTGTGGTCATTATATTCTTACCGATTATCTGGCTATGGCTCACCCGCAACGTTGAAAATTATGGCCATTTGCATTTGCCCAAGGTCGGCAAGTGGAGCACCCACGAACGTCGTGTTATGGCCATTTTTGGAATCACCGCACTATTATGGATTACACGCAGAGAACCATTCGGCGGCTGGAGTGGTTGGCTCGATATACCCCAAGCAAACGATGCTTCTGTTGCACTGCTCGCCGTTATCGCACTATTCGTTATACCCAATGGCAACAAACAAAAATTGTTAGACTGGAAAACCGCTCAACAAATCCCATGGGGTATTTTATTGCTGTTCAGCGGTGGTATCTGCCTAGCTAAAGCATTCGTTATTTCTGGCCTGAGTACGCAACTCGGCGAACAACTTTCCGTTGTTACCTCGTTTAGTATTATCGGCATGATGGCCGTTATTGCACTCGCGGTTACATTTATGACCGAGGCTACCAGCAATACTGCCACCACAGCCATGCTAATGCCCGTGTTAGCTGCTACCGCACTCAACGCCGGTATAGACCCACTATTGTTAATGATTCCTGCCACCTTCAGCGCCAGCTGTGCCTTTATGTTACCCGTAGCGACCGCACCTAACACCATTGTATTTAGTAGCGGGCACGTACACAGCGACCAAATGGCGAGAGAAGGCTTTGTATTAAATTTAATGGGTGCTGTTATCGTTACTGTTATATGTTGGTTACTACTCGCAGGATAAATATTAACTCGTCTGCGTTAGGCAGTTGTTCTACACAACAAACGTAAAACTCTGTTTTTGCTTCCATATCGGTTTAATACTCCTCAATGCATTGGAACATTCGCTTCGTTCGCGTTCCCTTACACCCCATTGAATTAATTCTTTTATACAAAGTCACACTAGAATAGATAGTAAATCCATTTATTTGGAGCACGAAATGACTGACTTAACCGTACTAACGACTTTTCTTGGTTGGTGCACAGTGATTAGCTTGATTTTTTTAATGGTCACCTCGTTGATACTCGTATTGTTTCGCGAACCTATTAAAAGCATTCACAACAAGTTGCTTGGTGTAGAGAAAGACCACCTAAATGCGTTATATTTCTCCTACCTAAGCCGTTTTAAATTGGCTGTTATCATCTTTAATTTAACGCCTTACTTAGCGTTAAAGCTCATGACTTAAGCCTTTGGCTTTGCTTTATAGGAAAAGCTTATGAATATTTTAATCACAGGCGGTACGGGGTTTATTGGCTCCACTCTTTGCAAGCGTTTATTAGACAATAATAACGATATTGTTGTGTTGAGTCGGCGCGCTGATGCCATCGAAAAACCTCTTAGGGGCATTAATACCTTTGATGAATTAAAAAGTGACGTTACATTTGAGGTTGTAATTAACCTAGCGGGCGAACCCATTGCCGATAAGCGTTGGAGCGACCAACAAAAACAACGAATTTTGAACAGCCGCCTTGATACAACAAAGAAATTGGTCGAATATTTAAAAACCACTCAACATAAACCCAAGCTGCTCATAAGCGGTTCTGCGATTGGATTTTATGGCGTGGGAGAAACTAACGACCAGCTCGTAGATGAAAACACAGGAGGCGATAACAGTTTCTCTAGCCATTTATGCCAACAGTGGGAAGCCGCTGCCTTGCAGGCGCAAGTACTTGGAATCCGCACCTGTTTATTGCGCACTGGTATTGTGCTTGGTGGAGGGGGAGGCGCGTTAAATAAAATGCTGCCGCCTTTTAAATTCGGCTTAGGTGGAAAGATAGGCACGGGTGAGCAATGGATGTCTTGGATTCATTTAGACGATTTAATTGGCATTATTTTATACTGCATTGAGCACGAAAATTTAAACGGGGCTGTTAATGGCACATCACCCAAACCCGTTACCAACCAAGTGTTCACAAAAACGCTTGGAAAAGTATTGAAGCGGCCAACTTGTTTAGCAATGCCTAAGTTTGTTATTAAGCTACTGATGGGGCAAATGGGTGAGGAGTTGCTCTTAACAGGAAAAAGAGTGCTGCCTGCAAAAATTCTAAGTGCGGGCTATGCATTTAAATATCAAACATTAGAAACAGCGTTATTAGATGTCATAAAAGAAAACCCCACCTAACAACCCATCGGTAAAAGGGCGTCTATTTTACTTTTGATTGGCATGGTCGTTGTTACATTAATGTGTTGGTTACTCCTAGTCGACTAAACACCCGATAGGGAAGCTTTTATATCCAAACCTGCCTCATTTTATTGTACAGAGCAATAAACAAATAAGGCCCAGAAGCTTTGCGCTCCTGAGCCTTAATTAGTTTGTATTTCGTGCGTATTTAAGACTTCGTAAGTTTGCCTGCGAGCGTGCCAGAGGCGAAACCAAATAACTGCCCAACAATCAAAGAAGAAACCACGAGTATGGCGGCAGGCATTATTGCATCCGCAGTAAACTTATCTGGTGTTTGTAAAACATAGGCAAACGTAGATGCAAAACCATAAACAGCCGCAGGAATATTACCCATAATTGATACTGTTGCACCAATGTAGACTAGCCCAATAACTACAACACCAACCCAAATAGCTGCCGTCAATGCACCAAGGTTAACATTAAAGATCAACATGGCGGTAATAACAGCGCAGATAACGCCGAAAACATTCCCTATAGCGCCTGATTTTAGGCCATCCATTGTGCCACCAGAGTGGAAAAAACAACCCCAACCAATAAAAGCAGCCCATAAAAGTAAAAACGCTGACAAGGGACCAAGCACAAGCCAGGTAGCAATTCCAGAAAGCACACCAACACTAAGTGATAGAGCGATAGAACTAGGCATAAATATCTCCCGTTATATTATTAAAGGAATTTTTATAACTTAATGAGACCTTTGCACGAGTCCATTTTCCGCGATAGCGGCGTTAAAAATAGGCTCAAAATACGCATTTACACTTGTAAACTGCGCTTTTTCGCCCTGCTTTGCTCTCACGGAAAATGGACTCGTGCAAAGGTCTCATTAAGTTATAAAAATCTTAACTATATATACTCCCTAGCAATTCATTTGGCAATTTAATTCGTAAATAAGCTGCACATCTTAGAGCCACTTATATGATTTACCTGACCACGGCTTTGTTCAACCAAAATGCCAGTGATAAACCACTTCATAACATTGCATCCCAAGCCTTTATCCCCAATAATAAAAGCCTAAAAACCACGCATAGTACGTGGCTACATTCACTCTTTGGGAGGAGTCTTTATGTCTACTAATGCTGACCAATACTGGGCGGACAATATTCGCCTTATTTTAAAATTATTACTCGTCTGGTTTCTCGTCTCGTTTGTGTTTGGGATTATCCTCGTTGAGCCGCTTAATAGCATTGAGTTTGCCGGGTTTAAACTGGGCTTTTGGTTTGCCCAACAAGGCTCGATAATCTCCTTTGTTTTGCTAATTTTTTACTACATCAAAAAGATGGGTGAGCTCGATGCTAAATACGACGTGGATGATTAAACGATGAGCTTACAAATTTTAATTTATTTAGTGGTTGGTTCGACGTTCGCGCTGTATATCGGCATAGCCATTTGGGCAAAAGCTAAAACCACCGGCGACTTTTATATCGCTGGCAAAGGCGTTCACCCTGTTGTTAATGGCATGGCAACGGCCGCAGATTGGATGTCGGCCGCCTCATTTATTTCCCTAGCTGGGCTTATTTCTTATTTAGGCTATGAAGCCGGCATGTACTTGATGGGCTGGACCGGTGGTTACGTACTACTCGCCATGTTGCTTGCTCCTTACTTACGCAAATTCGGTAAATTTACTGTACCCGAGTTTATTAGTGATCGCTATTACTCCCGCGCCGCACGCGTGATTGCGGTGATGTGTCTAATCTTTATTTCCTTTACTTACGTCGCCGGACAAATGCGTGGCGTGGGCATCGTATTCTCACGTTTTCTAGAACTACCGATTGATAAGGGCTTGTATTTAGGCATGGGCATTGTGTTTATTTACTCGGTTCTTGGCGGCATGAAAGGCATTACCTACACCCAAGTGGCACAATACGTTGTGTTGATGTTTGCCTATTCAGTACCCGCTATTTTTATGGCCATACAATTCACCGGCAACCCAGTACCACAGCTTGCGTTTGGCAGCCAAATGTCAGACGGCACTGGCTTCTTATTGGACGCCTTGGACAAGACCCTAATAGACTTGGGCTTTAGCTCGTATACAGAACCGTTTAACGACAAATCAATGGTGGATGTGTTGGCCATAACCCTAGCGTTGATGGTAGGTACAGCAGGTTTACCTCACGTACTCGTACGCTTTTTTACCGTACCGAAAGTCTCTGATGCACGTAAATCTGCTGGTTGGGCACTGATTTTTATCGCCTTGCTCTACACCACAGCACCGGTTGTGGGTTCACTCAGCCGATTGAATATTATTAACAGCATCAACGGGCCAGAAAAAACAGGCACCTTGTATACCGAGATGCCCAGTTGGTTCCAAACGTGGGAAAAATCCGGCTTATTGGCTTGGTTTGATCACAACGGCGACGGCAAATTGCAATACGCTGCTGGCAATGCATTTGGCGGTAACGGCAAACCAACCTTTGAAGGGCGCGCGTTGGGTACTTTAGGCGAACGCGTAACAACAAACCCATCAAATGGCGAGGTTGTAAACGGTGCACCCTTCGCTAACGAGATTTATATCGATCGCGACATCATGGTATTAGCCAATCCCGAAATAGCTCAACTGCCCAACTGGGTGATTGCATTGATAGCAGCCGGCGGTGTAGCCGCAGCGTTATCAACCGCAGCGGGTTTATTACTGGTGATATCCGCGAGCATTTCACACGATTTGCTCAAAAGTACGTTCATGCCAAAAATTAGCGAAAAAAGCGAACTACGCGCCAGTCGAATTACCTCTGCCTTTGCCATTCTAGTCGCGGGCTACTTGGGGCTGCATCCGCCCGCCTTCGTGGCGCAGGTGGTCGCCTTTGCCTTCGGCTTGGCGGCGTCTTCGTTGTTTCCCGTGCTCATCATGGGTATTTTCAGCAAACGCATGAATAAATACGGCGCAATTTGCGGCATGTTGGCCGGGCTTATCTTCACCATGGGCTATATCATCTACTTTAAAGGCATCTTCATTGAACCAATAGCTGCTAACACCGCTGAAAATTGGTTGTTTGGTATCTCGCCTGAAGGTATTGGCACGATTGGTATGTGCTTGAATTTCTTGGTCGCATTTATCGTCTCAAGCTTCACGCCTCCGCCACCACAAAGCGTTGTGGATATGGTCGAGCGCATTCGCTTACCAAATGCCGCTGCTGCTCACGATCACTAAACTGTATGCTTAACGCCATCTGGGTAGACGCCGACGCCTGCCCAGTGGCGATTAAGGAAATTTTATTTCGCGCTGCCGAGCGAACGAAAATTCAAACCACCTTGGTTGCAAATCAAGTTATTCGCGTTCCACCTTCCGCGTTTATTTCTTTTTTGCGCGTATCACAAGGGTTCGACGAAGCCGACAACGAAATAGTTAAACGCATGCAAGCGGGCGATCTGGTTATCACCGGCGATATTCCCATGGCTGCAGATGTAATAGAAAAAGGCGGCATAGCGCTCAACCCACGTGGCGAACTGTATACCGAAGAAAACATAAAAGATCGTCTTAATATGCGCGATTTTATGGAAACCATGCGATCCAGCGGACTGGAAGTAGGCGGAGGGCCTCCGCCACTCAACAATACCGACAAGCAAACCTTTGCTAATCAATTAGATAGGCTCCTCTCCCAGCATTAACTATTGGCGTATAATTGCGCCCATTAATATTCTTGGAAACACCATGCCTAAAGCTAGCGATTTAAAATGCGGAATGATCGTCGAAGTTAATGACGAGCCGTACGCAGTTAAAAAAATAGACGTTCGAAACCCTTCATCACGCGGCGCATCAACGTTATACAAAGTACGGTTTAATCACCTAAAAACCAAACAAAAACGCGATGAAACATTAAAGGGCGATGACTTTCTTAAAGACTTGGATTGTGAAAAAGCCAACCTGCAGTTCTCCTATCAAGATGGTAACGCCTATACCTTCATGAATTTAGACACGTACGACCAATACACGCTGGATGAAGAAGATATTGAAGAACAAGTTAAATACCTAAGCGAAGGACTCGATAGTCTGGTCGGTATTTTGCTTGAAGACGCACTTGTGGCCATTGAACTACCGGCAACCATTAGCATACAAATCGTAGACACTGCGCCCGGCTTAAAAGGCGCATCTGCCTCTGCACGCACCAAACCCGCCACGCTAACCACGGGGTTAGAAGTGCAAGTGCCCGAATACATTGATAATGACGAAGTGATTAAAATTAACACCAGCACCGGCAAGTTCATGTCGCGCGGCTAAACGTCATGGCACTATCTTTTAGAGACATAAAAAACCGCGCCCACCAATTCAGTTTGGATTACCAAAGCGCGGTAAAAGAAAATGCTGAGTCACAAAGTTTTCTAAACGATTTTTTTAACATTTTCGGCATCAGCCGCCGTCGAGTTGCCAGCTTTGAACAAGCGGTAAAAACTGGCGAAAATACCAGCACCAAACGCATCGACCTATTTTGGCGCGGCATGTTATTGGTAGAAATGAAATCCACTGGGCAAAATTTAGACAAAGCCTACCAGCAAGGCATCGGCTATTTCAAAGGCCTAAAAGACAGCGAATTACCGCGCTATGTGATGGTCTGCGACCTGAACGATTTTCGCCTCTACGACCTAGACGACGGCAAGGACTACGCCTTTACCCTAAGCGAACTCAGCGACAACCTGCACCTGTTCGACTTTATGCACGGCAACAAAGTCACCGACATTGCCGAATACGACCTAAACGAAAAAGCCGCCGAACTGCTAGGCGAATTGCACGATGCACTAGAAGACAGCGGCTACCAAGGGCACCAACTACAAGTGTTTATGGTACGCGTGCTGTTTATACTCTTTGCAGAAGACACCGGCGTGTTTAACCGCCACCAATTCACCCTGTACCTGACCCGTTTTACCGACGAAACAGGGCTAGACACCGACATGCACCTGCACAAGCTATTTCAAGTGCTCGACAAACCCGTTGAAGAAAGAAACCAACACCTCAGCGACGAGCTAAACGCCTTCCCCTACGTTAACGGCCACCTGTTCAAAGAGCGTATTGAGCTGCCAAGCTTTAGCGCCGACATGCGTGAACAACTCATACAATGTTGCCTGTTTAATTGGAAAGACATCAGCCCCGCCATATTCGGCAGCCTGTTCCAATCCATTATGAACAAACAAGCACGCCGCAACTTAGGTGCGCACTACACCTCCGAAGCCAACATACTAAAACTGATTCAACCGTTATTTTTAGACCAACTGAATAAAGAATTTGAACAAGCCACCGCCCTAAAACAAAGCAACAAACGTAACCAAAAACTCATCGAGCTGATGGCCCATATACGCGGCCTAACTTTTTTAGACCCTGCTTGTGGTTGCGGTAATTTTTTAATCATCACCTACCGTGAAGTCCGCAGGCTTGAGCTACGCATTATGCAAGCCCAACAGCAGCAACAAACCCAAAACGCCATTGGCCTAGAGATAGACCCGCAAATTAACCTGAACAACTTTTACGGCATAGAAATAGACGAATGGCCCGCCCGCATAGCCGAAGTCGCCATGTGGTTAACCCAGCACCAAATGAACCTAGAGTTTGCCAAACAATTTGGCCGCGAACCCGATTTATTGCCGCTAAAAGAACACGCCAACATTCACCACGCCAATGCGCTAACCACCGATTGGGGTGACGTTATACCCGCCGAGCAGCTAAATTACATTATTGGGAATCCGCCGTTTCTGGGCAAAAACTTCCGCTCCCAAGAACAGTCCAATGCTCAAGGTGCCATCTTTTTTGATGTTAAAAATTGGAAATCTCTCGATTTTGTTTCCAGTTGGTTTTATAAAGCCGCATTGTTTATTGAAAATACCGCTGTTGAAGTCGCCTTTGTCTCCACCAACTCCATCACCATGGGCGAGCAAGTAGGCGCGTTATGGAATCCCATACTCGCTAGAGACATTTGCATTAATTTTGCTCATCGCACCTTTCAGTGGCATAACGACGCCAAAGGCAAAGCAGCCGTGCATTGCGTGATTATTGGTTTTAGCCATCACGACAAGGCCGAAAAATGGCTATTTGATTACCCTGATTTAAAAGCTGAACCCGTGGCAATTCAAGCTGAAAATATTAATCCTTATTTGATTGATGCACCTGATGTAGTTGTTAGCAATAGAACTAAATCATTGAATAATATACCTAAAATGGATTTCGGTAATAAGCCGGTAGAAGGAGGCTTCTTGTTTTTAACGGGAGAAGAGCGAACAGCGTTATTAGCCAACAATCCTGAGTTAGAACAATGGATAAAACCAGCATTAGGAGCAAGAGAGTTTCTAAATGGTGGTGAACGTTATTGCTTGTGGTTAGCTGAAAGTAGTGTCAAACAACGGCGTGATTTAATGCAAATCCCTGAAATAAAACGACGAATTGAGGGTGTACGTGAGATGCGATTAGCCAGCCGCGATAAAGGAGCAAATAAATTAGCCGAAATACCTTGGCAGTTTAGAGATACTCGAACTCCAGATACTTATATTCTAGTTCCCAGCGTATCATCAAAACGCAGACCTTATGTACCCATGGGATTTTTCGACAGCAACACCATCAGTACAAACCTTAATTTGATGATTCCCGATGCTGGTCTATATGAATTTGGCATCCTCACCAGCCAAATGCACATGGATTGGATGCGTACCGTGGCGGGGCGTTTAAAAAGCGATTACCGATATTCCGCCAAGCTGGTCTACAACAACTTCCCTTGGCCTACCGCTAACGAACAACAAAAACAGCGCATAGAAACATTGGCGCAAGCTATTTTAGATGCCCGCGCCGCAGAAGTAGCCAAAGACCCAAACACCACACTGGCCGATTTATACGATCCTGACTTAATGCCGCCCACCTTACGCAAGGCACACAAGGCGATGGACAAAACCGTGGACGCGCTGTACCAAAAAGCCCCTTTTAACAGCCCACTTGAACGGGTAAAACACCTGTTTGAACGCTACGCCCAACTGACCCAAGCGCCCCGTAAAACACACTAATCAAAGCAGCACCTGACGTAAAACACTCAAATTTAGGTGTTTTTGCCATCATTTCTGTAAAAATGACCTATAATCAAGTCAAATTAAATCCACATTTTGGAAAATAACCATGATTTTTCTTAAGTTAAAAATAGATAATTTTTATATGTTTAAGGATACAGAGCTTGATTTTACGTATCCCAAAAAGATAAAGAACTCGACCTTGGACGGTGAGTTCTTAAAAAATTTCCCAAATATAAAATATAAAAAAGTCTGCATTTTTATGGGGGCTAACGCCTCTGGAAAAACATCGCTTGGAAAAATTATGTGCTCTATCAATAATTATTTACAGGGTAGAGACTTTAGAAGGGTTCCTGAAACCATCTGCGATAAAGAAAAAAATGCGAGCATTGAAGTCATCTATGTTTCGCTAGACTCACACAACATTCATAAACTAAAAATCGAATTTAACTGCGATGAGTTGGTTTTTGAGAGCTTTAGCACATGCAAGTTAAAGAAAAGCTATACGCTTGAAAAAATGTTGTTGGAGCTAGAAAGTTCCCCGCCAGAGTTTATATACGACCAAGAGAATAAACATGGCATTGAAAACCCTGGGTTTAAATCTGCCGTCTACTCGTTAGGCTACCCATTAGAGGGTGGGGATGTTTGGAATTACTCGTACAGTGATTTTAATACGCCAACAAGACTTAACGAACGAGCACCAAACATTAACCTATTGGATGCTATTTTAAAAACATTTGACCCCTCAATAGCGTACGTTAAGAAAATCCAAGAGAGCACTAAAGATGCATACATTGTTAGGTTTGTTAATAATGATGAAATTATTATTGAAGAGGGAAAAATAAACAATCACGAAAGGTTATCTAGGGGCACGATAGAATCCATTGATATTGCTCATTTTATTCATTTTATAATCGCGGAAGGTGACGGAATCTTCTTCTTAGATGAAAAAATGGCTTATTCACATTCTGAAATGGAAATAGCCATGCTTAATTTAATGATTGAAAAGTTAAGTCCTAATGCTCAATTATTTTATACAACGCACAATTGCGACATTCTGGAAATGAACTTGCCTTCGCATAGTTATACGTTTATGCGAAAAGGCCCTTTTGTAAAAATTTCTCACCCTGAAAAATTGGGTTACACCAAAAATGACCGGAGCTTACTCGGTTATGTGAAAAATGATGTTTTTAACACACTACCCGACACCTCAAAAATTGAGGCCTTATTGTAATGAAGATAGTACGTTACTTTTACGAAGGAGAAACGGAAAAGAAACTACTGCAACACTTAAAAGACGAAGGTCATTTAAGCCCAGGGGTGTTAAAAAAGCATAATCTTTGGAATACTCCGTTCCGTAAAATAGAAAGAATTATCAAAAAAAAAGATCTTTCATACTTTTTTATTGACACCGATGTAACCGACGATTTATCTATATTTAAAGAAAATATAAACCGGCTAAAGCCTTACAATATTCGCCTTATGATTCAAAATAAGAATCTTGAGGATGAACTTTGTTTTGCTTGCGGTAAAAAAGATAACCGTACCTTGTATAGGGACTTTTATGGCGTAACAAGCTCTACAGAATTCAAGCCAAAATTTATTAAGGAAAGCAACCTCGAAGGAAAGCTAACGGCCAATAATGTTGACTATAAAAAACTTTGGACAAGAAAAACCTCTTTTAATGATTTCCTAACCAGCAGCGAAATTTCAATTAAGACCCTTTACCACTTAAAAACCCCACTTAGGCACTAACATGAATACCATAGAACAACTTCGCCAAGCACTGACCACACTGCAATTTAGTGATACGATGGGTGCGATAGATGCGCTGTACGACTTTACGCCAACGGGTTTTAGCAATGGCAATACCCGCAATGAAGCAGGCGACAATAACGGCTCATGCAAATTATTTGCCTTTGCCAGGCTGAATGAATTTACTGAACCACAAACCTTGGCGCTGTTCGGTGAATTTTATCGGGACGTACTGGCTACGCCTGAAAGCGATGACCACCAAAACATACGCAATTTTATGAAAACTGGCTGGGCTGGCATCCAATTTAATGACATCGCTTTAATCGAAAAGGCATAACCCACCGTGGCTAATACAAATTTCTCAACGTTATCTATATCCCCAGCGCAGCTTAAAAACCTAGCGTCACTTGGTTACAAACAGATGACGGCGATACAAGCACAAAGTTTGCCTCATATTCTTAAGGGTAAAGACATTATCGCCAAAGCTAAAACGGGCAGTGGTAAAACCGCTGCATTTGGTATTGGATTATTGGATAAAATCAACCCGCGTTTTTTTGGCACGCAAGCACTGATTATTTGCCCTACACGCGAACTTGCTGACCAAGTGGGTAAAGAAATTCGTCGTTTAGCGCGTAATGTGCCTAATATTAAATTAGTACTGCTGTGCGGCGGCAAACCGTTTGGGCCGCAGGTTGGTTCACTCGAACATGGAGCGCATATTGTTGTTGGCACACCAGGGCGACTGCAAGATCACCTAAAAAAACGCACGCTTAATATCGGCCAACTTAAAACATTGGTATTAGATGAAGCTGATCGCATGCTGGATATGGGTTTTTCGGATGTGATGGATGAAATTATTGGTTACACGCCAAAATCTCGCCAAACAATGCTGTTCTCTGCTACCTACCCCGACAACATTAAAGCGATGAGTCGCAACATACAGCGCGACCCTATTAGCGTAACGGTTGAAGCGGAACACCAACCCAATGTGATTGAACAGTTGTTCTATCAAGTAAAGAGACACGAGCGCAACAACACGTTATTGGCCCTGTTTCAGCATTACCGACCTGCCAGCACGGTGGTATTTTGCCATACTAAAGTGCAGTGTAATGAGGTTGCGCAACTGCTTCAAGACAGCGACATTGAGGCCCTTGCGATACATGGCGACTTAGATCAACGCGAGCGCGACCAAGTGCTGGTGCGTTTTTCTAATAACAGTTGCTCCGTGTTAGTTGCAACTGATGTGGCTGCCCGTGGTTTGGATATTAAGTCCCTAGCCATGGTGATTAATTACGAACTACCTCGCGACCCAGAGATTTATATTCACCGTATTGGCAGGACAGGGCGTGCAGGTGAACGCGGTTTAGCGATGAGCCTATTCACCGAAAATGAACAACGCCGCATTAATAACATTGAAGAATTGCAAAACAAACCCTGTCTTATTGATGTGCCTGCATCATTAGATAGAGACTCCACCTTTATCTTGCGGCCTCCAATGTGCACCATACAGTTAGACGGCGGACGCAAAGA
The DNA here is from genome assembly GCA_002733135.1 of Cycloclasticus sp. Lineage (GTDB taxonomy): Bacteria > Pseudomonadota > Gammaproteobacteria > Methylococcales > Cycloclasticaceae > Cycloclasticus. The sequence goes on from NVUJ01000004.1 coordinate 117,697, forward strand.
CAAAATGCGCCCCGGCGACATCTTAGGCGCACTCACTGGTGAAGCAGGGCTTGAAGGCAAACAAATTGGYAAAATTGATATYTTYGACCGCAGTAGTTAYGTTGCYATTGAACAYGATGCCGTTCGACAAGCGTTAAATTACTTAGCCAACGGAAAAGTAAAAGGGCGCTTTACYCGAGCACGTAAGATTAAAAACTAATTCTTACTTTTTCTATACATGACACATYAACRTGTATAGAAAATTGAGTTTTCTATACAYGTTGGGTATCATCTGTCTATGAAATCAAKTTATCTATACTTATTTRCTCGTAAARCATSAGTTAAAGTATGAAGACAATCCCCTTATTACCCCCAAGCTCTGACATAGAAACCAACGCGGTTTTACGTAAGCTAGCCCGTGCGCACCGATACCTGGCTGAACTAAAAGGCGTCGTTGGAACGATTCCAAATGAWGCTATTTTAATCAGCACGCTAACCTTAYAGGAAGCAAAAGATAGCTCAGCTATTGAAAACATTATCACCACRCACGACGAACTATATACAAATTCATTGTTTGCAGATGTCATCGGTACACKTTCAGCGAAAGAGGTGTCACGTTATGCCGCCGCTCTACGCACAGGATTTTTAGAAGTACGTGAYCGTGGTTTGATTAGCACAAACTTAATCACCTCCCTTTACCAAACATTAGAACAAAATGATGGCGGCATTCGCCGTCAATCGGGCACTACGCTAAAAAACCAGCATACTGGTGAAATTATTTATACACCACCGCAAAATTATGATGACATCGTGGCATTAATGACAAATCTCGAACTGTTCATCAATGATGACGCGATGTTTGATGCTGATCCTTTAGTCAAAATGGCCATCATTCACCATCAATTCGAAAGCATTCACCCTTTTTATGATGGCAATGGCCGCGTAGGGCGAATTATTAATATTCTTTACTTAGTCGCACAAGGCCTATTAGATATCCCAATTTTGTATTTAAGTGCTTACATTATTCGAACTAAACAAGATTATTACCACTTACTGCAGCATGTRRRASAKWKCGNGMTNCRTNSSSAMRARWGGCTACTTTATATTCTGGATGGTGTTGAGGTGACRTCGAAACATACCATCAAGCTTGTCACCGCGATTAAACGCTTAATGCAAGACTATAAACATCGCATTCGAACTGATTTGCCCAAAATYTATAGCCAAGAATTGCTCAACAACTTGTTTAGCCACCCCTACACAAAGATAGAATACTTGCAAAACGACCTTGGTGTCTCACGACTTACTGCCAGTAAATATCTARCATTACTAGATAAACACGGGTTTGTTAAAAAACAAAAGCTAGGGCGCTATAACTATTATACTAACGAGCCTTTATTTAGTTTATTTACCAATCCACCGGAATAAAAAAGGTTGTTGATTGCTTAACGCAGTAAAAATAGCGATAACTACAAAATGCTGCAAGTGCACATTTTCTGCTATAATWATTATWYCTGCTAAGCTAAATTCAAGCTTACTCTAAATTTAATACTCAACACACATGTTCCAACTSATWATTTCTCGCTCTCAGAGCCTGAAAAGCGAYCTGCTTTCTGGCTTAACYGTTGCRCTTGCGCTGGTGCCAGAAGCCGTGGCTTTTGCCTTTGTTGCCGGTGTWGAGCCACTCGTTGGTTTATATGCTGCATTTATGGTGGGTTTAATTACTGCCGCTATTGGCGGCCGCCCTGGGATGATTTCTGGCGCKACAGGTGCATTGGCYGTTGTCATGGTCAGCTTAGTCGCCATCCACGGCRTTGAGTATTTATTYGCCACCGTTGTGTTGATGGGCATATTACAAATATTGGCMGGCGTCTTCCGCCTMGGYWARTTTATCCGCCTWGTCCCACACCCTGTTATGTTAGGTTTTGTTAATGGCCTWGCSATTGTTATTTTYATGGCRCAATTRCAGCAATTYCARTTYTTAGACCCRARCACCGGYGCRCTKGAATGGYTGCAAGGCAATCAAATGGYGATGATGCTTGGCATGGTMGCRCTGACCATGGCRATYATTCACTTTTTGCCYATGTTAACGAAAGCTATCCCTTCATCRYTGGTGGCGATAGGYACTATTGTTGCGYTGTCTGTTGGTTTAGATATGGATTTACGWACCGTACAAGACGTACTCGTTGATATGASCGGCGACCCAATGGCGACGATTGCTGGYGGCTTACCTCAGTTCCATATTCCAATGGTCGATTTAAGCYTAGAAACACTMAAAATCATTTTCCCATACGCTATCATCCTTGCGGCTATTGGCTTGATTGAGTCGTTACTRACGCTAACACTGATTGATGAAATGACCGAAACCCGKGGCCGAGGTAATAAAGAATGCGTAGGGCAGGGCRTTGCAAATATTGCTACTGGGTTCTTTGGCGKCATGGGAGGTTGCGCAATGATTGGCCAAAGCATGATTAACATTAATTCGGGCGGGCGCGGGCGAGCTTCCGGTATTGCTGCAGCGTTGTTCCTATTGGCCTTTATTTTAGTCGGCTCATCGTTGATTGAGATGATTCCCGTTGCCGCCTTAGTGGGCGTAATGTTTATGGTGGTGCTTGGTACCTTTGAATGGGCCAGTTTCCGGCTATTAGGCCGCATTCCTACCTCAGACACACTGGTCGGCATTACGGTTGCGGTTGTTACCGTCATCTCTGATTTAGCCATTGCCGTGGTGGTTGGCGTTATTATGTCGACATTAGTTTTTGCTTGGAAAAATGCAAAACACATGCACTTTGAAATTGAAGACAAGGACGGCGTTAAGGTCTATAAGCCCATTGGCCCGTTGTTTTTTGCATCCATACATAACTTTCGCGAACACTTTGACCCGGCAAACGATCCACAAGAAGTGATTATTGACTTTGTACGCTCACGCGTAGCTGACCACTCAGGTATTGAAGCCATTGACGCCTTAGCGGAGCGCTATGAAAAAGCGGGTAAGACATTACATTTGCGGCACCTAAGCCCGGAGTGTATAAAATTGCTTCACAATGCTAGAAAACTAATTGAAGTGAATGTGATTGAAGACCCTAAATATAAAGTCGCAGATGACGCGTTAGATTCTTAGGTTTTACATTGATGCTTGAACGCACTTGATAACGCCATAGTCATATTCTTCATCCAGTGCTTCGTAGATAGGCTTAATGCGGCCTTTGGACTCGTCTTCTAGTGATTCAATCATCATAACGATTTCTTGATACTCACTATCCTCAAGCTCTAACACCGCTCGCACGTCTAACAGCCCAACTTCAATGGCATCTGCCAAGTGCCCGTACACCGTATTCTCTTTTGAGCCGCGTTGAATGACGATTTGTTCAACGCTTAACCCCTCTTGATACAGCAATAAGGTCTCGTTAACGGTTGCGCTTAATCTGTTGTTGAGTAGTTCTGCGAGGGGAAATTTAGCAATCTCTGCCAAAAACACTTTCCCATAGCGTTTAATTTTTTGATCGCCCACGCCCGATATATAACGCATATCTGCTTCTGTATTGGGCCGCTTAGCCACCATTTCTTGCAACGTCGCATCGTGAAAAATAACGTAAGGCGGCACGCCTGCCTCGTCGGCCAGTTGCGTACGTAATGTTCGTAACGCTTCCCATAAAGGCTCGTCTTGTGGGCGTACAGGGCTTTTTTTCTTTTTCTCGGTGGTGAGTTTTGCTTCTTTGCTTTGTTTTCTTAATAATAATGTTCGTTCGCCACGTAATACTGACCTGCACTTTTCAGTCAGCTTTAATGAACCATGGTTTTCGGCTTCAACATTAATATAACCCAAGGCGATTAACTGCCTAAAAACCGTTCGCCATTCAGCTACCGAAAGCTCTGTGCCTATACCAAAGGTACTCACTTTATCGTGACCGTTTTGTTGAATGCGATTATCCGCTTTGCCCATCAACACATCAATGATGTAATTCACACCAAAGCGTTGATCCGTTCTATAGATAGTCGACAGCACTTTTTGCGCCGCCTCACTGCCATCCCATTTCTCAGGTGGGCTCACGCAATTATCACAAGCACCACAGGCTTCGTTTGATGCTTCGTCAAAGTAAGCCAATAACGCATGGCGACGACAGGCAATCAGCTCGCACAACCCCAACATAGACTCCAGCTTATTGTGCTCAGCCCGTTTGTGACTTTCATCAGCGGTCGAGTTTTGCAAAAACTGCCGTAGTGTTAATACATCTTGCAAACCATACGCCATCCACGCATTGGCAGGCTCACCATCACGACCCGCGCGGCCCGTTTCTTGGTAGTACGCCTCAATACTTTTCGGCAAACTCAAATGCGCTACAAAGCGTACATCGGGTTTATCGATACCCATACCAAAAGCAATAGTTGCGACTATAATAACCCCTTCTTCACGTAAAAATCGCTGTTGATTAGTTTGCCGTACCTCTTGAGGCAGACCTGCGTGATAAGGCAACGCAACCCGACCTTGTTCAGTTAACCATTCGGCTGTCGCCTCTACTTTTTTACGCGACAAACAATAAACAATGCCCGCGTCATCAGCGTGGTTTTCTTGTAAAAAACGCCACATGCGTAGCTTTGGATTATTGCCTTCAGAAATCGCGTAATGGATATTTGGCCTGTCAAAACTATTAACAAAAACACGCGCATCTTCCAGCTGTAACTGGCTAATGATTTCATCGCGTGTTCGCTGGTCAGCTGTGGCCGTTAGTGCAATACGTGGTATTTTAGGATAGCGTTCATGCAGAATTTTTAATTTCTGGTACTCTGGCCGAAAATCATGCCCCCATTGCGACACGCAATGCGCCTCGTCGATAGCAAACAGCGCAAGCTGACAACGCTCCAATAGCGATAGCATTGCTTCATTCAATAAACGTTCTGGCGCGATATATAGCAAGTCCAGTTCATTATCAATTAACTGCTGCTCAACAGCCCGAGCTTCCCCTACCTTAAGCGTAGAGTTCAAATACGCCGCTTTAATACCCAATTGTTGAAGCGCGTCTACTTGATCTTGCATTAACGCTATTAGCGGAGAAACGACAACCGCAACGCCATCACGTAATAAAGCAGGGATTTGATAACACAGGGATTTGCCTCCACCGGTTGGCATCAGCACAAAGGTATCACGGCCATCTTCTAACTCGGCAATAATTTCATCTTGCGGTGGGCGAAACTGATCGTAACCAAAGGTGGACTGCAATATAGCTTGGGCCTGTGACATGGGTAATAACATTGATACAAAAATGAATTATCGCACAACAAACATACCCACCCAGCGTGATTTATAAATACCATGCATAAAAAAAGCCGCTACCCAAAGGTAGCGGCTTTTTGGTATTACTTAACGGTTAAATTAAGCAGCTTTTTTAGCTACTTTTTTAACGGTTGCTTTTACTTCTTTAGTAACAACTGCGTTGCCTTCTTGAACAAGTTTAATCACTTCTTCGTTGTAAGCTTTAACGTCTTCAACTAATACTTTGCTGTCTGCTTGTACTTTTTCAAACGAGCTTTTAGCTAGTTCTACTTGATCTTGTACAAATGCGTTTAAGCCAACGATGTCTTTAATCGCTGAAGCTGCTTTGATGCGTGCTTCTGTTAAAGCAACATATTCTTTAGCAGCAACTTGTTGTGTAGCAATTGCTTTTTCGATTTGTGCTTTGTTTAGTTCAGCTAATTTTTTAGCAGGAGCTAATAATACCTCTAGATTTTTTAACATGATATTTCCTTTTGGTTAATTTAATGTTTTGTTGCAGTGCATTATACAGATATTTTATTGCGCCGCAACACTTTTCTCAATTCGCACTAAATACCGACACTTAGCCTCTTTGAATATAGTGTAAAAAGGCTCTCATCTGCTTGCATCAGACTTATGCTCATTGGGTATAATATCTTGATACCCCACTATCCTTATATTGCATGCTAAAGCTAAAAAATGTCTCTCTTAGACGAGGCATCAACTTATTACTCGAGAATGTTTCGTTTACCGTACACTCTGGTCAACGAGTAGGTATTAGTGGTGCAAACGGTTGCGGCAAGTCCAGCTTGTTCGCCATGATATTGGACAATATTCAACCGGATACAGGTGATTTAAACATCCAGTCTGGCTTTGTAACCGCACACGTTGCACAAGAGTTGTCCGTGACCGAACAGCCCGCCATTGAATTTGTTATCGATGGCGACAAAGCATTACGAACAATTCAAGCCAGTATCAGCGAAGCCGAACAGCAGCACGACGGACACCGAGCCGCCGAACTGTATTCACAATTGGAAACCGTACACGGCTATACCGCCAACTCACGTGCCGCAATATTGCTCAGCGGCCTTGGTTTCAAACAATGTGATTTAGATAACCCTGTTTCATCTTTTTCAGGCGGTTGGCGTGTGCGTTTGAACCTCGCTAAAGCCCTGATGTGCCGTTCTGATTTATTATTGCTCGACGAACCTACCAATCATTTAGACTTAGACGCTGTAATTTGGCTGCAAGAGTGGTTACAAAATTACCAAGGCACTTTATTACTTATCTCACACGACAGAGATTTTTTAGACGCCGTTGTCGGCAATGTTTTGCATATCGAGCAACAACAAGCCGTTATGTACACCGGTAATTACTCCCAGTTTGAACGTGCACGCGCAGAACGGCTAGCCCAACAGCAATCAAATTTTGAGCGCCAACAAAAAGAACGTGCACACATGCAAAGCTATGTGGATCGCTTTAAAGCCCAAGCCACCAAGGCCAGGCAAGCACAAAGCCGGCTTAAAGCATTAGAACGAATGGAACTCATTTCCGCTGCGCACATTGATTCACCGTTTAATTTTGAATTTTTCAAACCCGAACGCGTTTCAAACCCACTGATTAAGGTTGAAAAAACCACGTTTACTTATACCGATAAGGTTATTTTAGACAGTGTGTCATTGTCTATAAAGCCTGGGGACAGGGTCGCATTACTGGGCCCAAACGGCGCAGGCAAATCTACGCTCATTAAATTATTGGCTGGCGAGATCACGCCAACCAGTGGCACAACGGACTCGGCAGAAAGCCTTAAAATTGGCTACTTTGCACAGCACCAATTGGAGCACTTGGACGGCGCAGCATCATGCTTGCTTCACTTACAACGCCTCGATAAAAAAGCCACCGAACGCGATTTAAGAAATTTCTTAGGTGGTTTCGGTTTCCATGGTGATAAAGCCTTAGAAACCGTTGCGCCTTTTTCTGGTGGCGAAAAAGCTCGCCTTGCTCTTGCTCTGCTGGTTTATCAAAAACCCAACCTACTCTTGCTCGATGAGCCCACTAACCACTTAGACATTGAGATGCGTCACGCATTAAGCACAGCCTTACAGGACTTTAGCGGCGCGATGATAATCGTCTCCCACGATAGGCACTTATTACGGACCATTACCGATCAGTTTTTATTGGTGGCCAACGGCCAAGTTACCCTGTTTGATGGTGACCTAGACGATTATGCTTCTTGGATCAAAAACCAGGCGAAATTAATTGAAAAGGCTTCTACTAGCAACACTTTAAATAATTCACGTAAAAATCAAAAGAAACAACAAGCCAGCGATAGGCAAAAGCAAAAACCCTTGCGTGATGCCTTAAGAAAAGCGGAAAAACAATTAGAAAAACTGTACGCCAAGCAACAACAACTTGAAGAAAAACTTGCTGATGCGGACATCTACCTACCCGAACAAAAAGCGCAGCTGGCTTCATTGATTAGCGATAAGAAAAAACTGGATGTAGAATTAACTCATACAGAAGACGCTTGGTTAACAGCACAAGATGCACTTGAGGAAGCCTAAATGACTGACAAAACAAACAAAGAGCCTCTGCACGGCTTAACATTAGAAAGCATTGTTACCAGCCTTGAAAAACACTATGGTTGGGGAATATTGGGGCAAAAAATTAATATTCGCTGCTTCACCAGTGACCCATCAATAAAGTCTAGCCTCAAATTCTTACGTAAAACACCGTGGGCTAGAAAGAAGGTTGAACAACTTTATCTTGCTACAAAAAATAACGTGTGGAACAAATAACGCACGTACATTTATTGGTGATATATTAAGCATCTACCGACTAGACAAACGGGTTAACAATGAAAGCAACTATTTCTGTAGAATTAAGCATTCCCCATACCCCAGATACCGTTTGGGAATTGGTTGGCCCTTTTGAGACTATGCAAACTTGGTTTCCAGGTATTGTAGACACCCAAATAGAAGGCTCTGGGATTGGCACAATCCGCCATCTCACTATGTCAGATGGTGCTGTTTTTTCTGACCAACTAACCCAACAAAGCAATCATCAATATAGCTACACCATTGTTGGTGGAGACGTGCCTTTTGAGAATTATTTAGGCACCGTAAGCGTTGTCGATGATAACGGCTCTTCTTTGCTTAAATATCACGCAAGCATTGATGTATCTGAGGAAAATCGTGAATCGTCTGTCGCCTTTTTGTCAGAGCTTTATACCAATGCTTTTGATAACGTAAAACACATGCTGGCGGACGCATAGGTCACTTACTGAGTAAGTGCTGATTTTTCCTTGAGAAAAAACTCATCACACTAATAACTAGAGTTGCACCGAAACAATCTGCTAACCAATCCAAAATATCCGCGTCGCGTCCAGCTATAAATGATTGGTGCCATTCATCGCTTGCTCCGTACAAGGCAGAAAAAACAAGGGCGATGATAAGCACGTGCTTATATCCAATAAGTACAAGCTTAAAATAGCCAAGCGATAAAAAGCCTAAAACGCCATATGCCATTGCGTGAAATAATTTATCTTGATATGGAAATAACATGGGTGCCAACACCGATGGTTGGTGTGATAAATAAAAGATAACACCGCAGTAGGCTGCTAATAAAGCTAGCCAAACAAGTTTCATGTCTAAGAAAACACTGTTTCTGCTTCGAACACAGGGCCATCTACGCAAACACGCTTCATGGCTTCGCCTTCATCTGTTTTAACCTTTACAACACAACCAGCACACCCACCGACTGCACAAGCCATGTATTCTTCTAATGACACTTGGCAAGGCAAATTAAACTCCACAGCTAAGGATGCTACCGCTTTTAACATTGGCGTCGGGCCACACGAGTAGATGGCGACTTGCTGCTTTTCTTCATCACTCAAGCTGCTTAACCATTCTCGCGCTAAATCGGTAATGTAACCCTGATAGACACCATCGTAACCTTGCAAACTGGCCAAACGACTGGGAATATTCCATTCTTCTATCAAAGGCAAGCAATCACTAACGTCGGGGGGAATACCTGCAACATCGATGACCGACGTTTTTCTGTCGAATGGGAATGGGACTTCAGACCCCATAAAAACAATAGGGCGAATATTGCTACCTTCTTCTTTAATCGACTCAGACAAAAAAATCATCGGCGGGATACCGACACCACCGCCTAATAGTAAGGCCATTGGTTTGTCGGCACGTAATTCAAACGGGCGGCCAATTGGCCCCATCACGCTCACGCTTGAGCCCACTTTTTGCTCTGCTAATAAAGCCGTGCCTTCACCCACGGCCTTATATAAAAACTCTACCCAACCTTCTTCAACTGACGCACGCATGATGGATAATGGTCTTCGCATAGGACGTTGCGGGTCACATTGAATATGCGCAAATTGCCCAGGCTGAGCAACGGCTGCACATTTAGGCGCGTGAACTCGCAAAACAAATTGCGCTTCGTCAAAAGCTTGTTGCGATATGATGTCTGCATCTTCAACGAAGATGGTATTACGTGTATTTTCTTGCATTATTTCTCGAAAACTAAGCGGCCATTAACCAATGTATGCGTTACCATACCGGTCATTTGTTGGCCCCAAAAGGGCGTGTTGACGCCGTTACTCTGCCAGTTCTCATCGTTAACCGTCCATTGCGCCTCAGGGTCAATAATGACAATATTTGCAGCCACCTTTTCGGACAAACTTCCTGACTCTATACCCAAAATCTTTGAGGGGCTTAACGCTAGTCGCTCGACGACTTGTGTCAAACTTATTAAGCCATCATCAACCAACTCCAGCATCAAAGGTAAGACTGTCTCTAGGCTAGAAATACCTGGCTCCGTAGATGGAAATGGCGCTTGTTTTGCCTCAACTTCATGGGGTTGGTGGCCCGAACTAACATCAATAATGCCTTTAGCCACACCCTCAATCAAAGCGTCTTTATCTGCTTGCGAACGCAGTGGTGGAGACGTATGGTAATTCGCATCAAACGTACCAACATCATATTCAGTTAGGTGTAAGTGGTGCGCATGCACATCCGCAGTTATCGTTAATTTGTCGAACTGAGCACGCGCAAGCATGGCCACCGATTTTGCAGATGAAATCCCCGTTAAGTGCACTCGTGCACCCGTTTCTTCGGCTATTTCGATAATTTGCGCAATCGCGACAGTTTCAGCTGATGTTGGTATGCCTGGCAAGCCTAATTTAGAACTTATAACACCCGCGTGTACACAGCCCCCATCTTTGATAGACATATCTTCTGGTTTAAGTATCACCAATAAATCGTGTGTTGTTGCATATTGCAAAGCACCCCTAAGCACCTGACTTGTCATATTATTTGGCGTCTGACAAAGTGCTATGCAACCCGCTTTCTTTAGAGCATACGCTTCACTGAGCGCCTTACCTTCAAGACCTACTGTTAAAGCCCCTAAAGGCAGTACCTTTGCATAACCCGCCAATTCAGCTTTATCTATAATTAACTGGGCAACCGCCGGTGTGTCTAAAACCGGTTGTGTATTTGGGGAACAGCAGACCGTCGTATAGCCCGCCCGTACAGCAGCCTTTGTTTCGCTTTTAATAGTGCCTTTTTGCTCGTAACCAGGCTCTCTTAAATTTGTATTTAAATCCACAAAGCCAGGCATCACAAAACTACCACTGGCGTTTATTGTTAATTCAGCACGGAAGTCTTTTGGTGCCTCACCGACGCCTTGAATAATGCCTTTTGAAATATAGACCTCTTGAACGCCATCTCGACCATTTGCTGGATCTATAACTCGCCCACCTTTTATGCATATATTCACGATGAATCACTCGCTCTGTTAGCCCCTAATGCCAGTGTCATTACCGCCATTCTAATGGCAATACCATTGGTCACTTGTTGCAAAATAATCGAGTGCTTGCCGTCCGCCACATCTGCGTCCATTTCCACACCACGGTTAATTGGCCCAGGGTGCATCACCGTTACGTCTGGTTTTGCATACGCCAACTTCTCAGCGGTAAGACCAAAACATTCGAAGTATTCATGTTCACTCGGTAATAATGCGCCACCCATTCTTTCACGTTGTAGTCGCAACATGATGATGACATCTACGCCATCTAGCCCACTGCGCAAATCGCCGTGTACTTGAACGCCTAACGATTTTGTATCACTAGGTAACAAGGTCGATGGGGCAATCACTCGAACTTCTTGAACGCCCAGCGTATTGAGTGCATGTATTTGAGAACGAGCCACTCTTGAGTGCAAAATATCACCAATTATGGCCACCTTTAAACCCTTAAACTCTTTCTTTTCTCTGCGAATAGAGAACATATCGAGCATGGCTTGAGTCGGATGCGCATGCCGGCCATCACCTGCATTTATGACACTGACATGAGGAGCAACGTGACGCGCTATAAAGTGAGCTGCACCACTATCTCCATGACGTACAACAAACATGTCGGCGTGCATGGCTTCTAAATTACGAATTGTGTCGAGGATGCTTTCCCCTTTTGAAGTGGCTGATGTCGCAATATTGAGATTAATAACATCCGCTGATAAGCGTTTTGCCGCTAGCTCAAAAGTGGTGCGTGTTCGGGTGCTGTCCTCAAAAAATAAATTAACGATTGTTTTACCGCGCAACACAGGAACTTTCTTAACTGCTTGATCAGCGACGCTAGAAAACGATTCTGCTACATCCATGATTTCAGTCAGGATGTCTTTTGATAAATTCTCTGTGGTTAGGAAATGGCGGAGCCTGCCCTGGTCGTTTAGCTGTAAACTTGAACTATCAGGTGCTTTGAAGGACGTACTAGCAGTTTGCTTGCTAGAGTTCATATCAATCAAATCCGGTTGGTTTCTAGCGCCAATGGCACTGGTCCTGACAATTTTACCTGTTTTTGGGGTGATAAATCCAGTTTCATGCCAACAATATCTGCTTGAAGTGGTAATTCTCGACCTCCCCTGTCTACTAAAACGGCCAAAACAACACTATCTGGACGGCCATAATCAAAGATTTCATTGAGTGCCGCTCGAATTGTTCGGCCCGTATAAAGAACATCATCTACCAAAATAATATGTTCGCCTTCAACATTGGCAGGGATTTGACTAGGCTTAACTTGAGGGTTCAATCCAATGCGCGTGAAGTCATCACGATAAAATGAAATATCTATCTCGCCCAGTGGCTTGGTTAAACCTAACTTTGCGTGTAGCCTCTCTGCAACCCATAAGCCACCGGTGTGCACGCCAATCATGAGTGGCGAGTCAATATTCTTTTGTTTCAGTTGTAATGCCAGTTGATTCGCCATTTCTTCGATGACAGATTCTATATCTACAGATGTTAACCCTGTTTCCATGTTTTTTATTTACTCTGATGTTTCGTGTTAAGCCAACTTTGAAGGATAAGCTGCGCCGCTAATTGATCTTGAACTTCCCATAGTTTATCAGCACTTACTTGTACCTCATCAAACAATAACTGTTTTGCTTCAAACGTTGTCAACGTTTCATCAAACAATTCTACTGAACACTGATACCGCCCCTCTAACTGGCGTGAAAAACGAAGCATTTTTGGTGTCACCTCATTATCCACACCATCTTCTTGACGAGAAATGCCGACGACCATTGTAGTTGGTTGCCACGTCTCAACCAACGTTGAAATGTTTTCCCAGCCTGGTTTTTGATTCACTGCTTTAATAGTTGTTAAGGCGTTGGCTATTTGTGTTTCCGTATCCCCAACGGCGATACCTATTTTTTTAACACCAAAATCAAACCCCAAACAAATAGCCACTTAACAATGTCCAGACTCAGTACTCATTAAACTAATGTCCACGCCAATTCTATGCGCGGCCAATTCCCAGCGTTGTTCTAATGATTCCTCAAAAATAATATGTTCTTCTGCTTTGTCGTGCAGCCAAGAATTTCTTTGGATTTCTTGCTCAAGCTGTCCAGCCGCCCAACCAGCATACCCTAATGCAACCAGCCATTTTTCAGGTCCTTTATCTTCGGCAATCGCTTCCAATATATCTTTGGATGTCGTTAATGCTATGTGTTCGTTTATCTGCATAGTCGAATCCCAATCACCCACTGGTGTATGTAGCACGAAACCCCGTTCCGTTTGCACTGGGCCACCCATAAATAATGCGACCTCAGCAATCTCCGGCCTCACAGCCGTAATGGCCAACTGATTAAAAATATCACCCATTTTCATTGTATGGGGTTTATTGACGACTAGCCCCAATGCGCCCTCTTCATCGTGTTGGCATAAGTAGGTGACCGTTTTAGAGAAATCATCACCTTGCATATTAGGCATGGCAATTAAAAAATTATTAGTTAAATATTGTTTCGAATTCATTTATCTATTTTCTTTGTATGAGAGTCATCGGGTTCTTAGTGAGCCTTCATTTAAAAATTGCCACGTTCGGGTAATAACCAAAATATCAACTTCCTGTTGCAGCTCAATGGGTAACGGCGCAAAAGGCGCTGCAAGTTTAACAATATTGATGGCTGCATCATCAATAATTTTATGCCCAGAACGACGATTAATGGTTATTTTTTTTAAATTACCGTCTGCGTACAGCTCAACGCTTAAAATAAGCGTGCCAGACAGCTTCTTGCGTCTTGCTTCACCCGGGTAATTTAAATTACCAACGCGTTCAATCTTGCGTTGCCACGCCGCTTCGTAACTGGCCGCTATGTATTTATGCGCATTAATCGAGTTAATGTGTAAGGTGCGCGGCCTTCTCGAATAGCTGGTAAACGCTGCTGTAATCTCAGCTTGTAATTGTGCTATTTCTCGGTCTTGTCGGAGAAAATCGGCCACCGTTAACTCTTTGCTGTTATCTGGAACCAATTTATTACTTGCCTCTATAGCCACCTCAGCTTCTGCTTGCAGCAAAACTTTTTGCGCCTTTGTTTTAGCTTTTTGATCTTTAGTTGCTTCAGACACCACCTGTTCTTCAAACATTTTTTGCAGCCTAGACTGCTGCTGATTAATCGCTTTTTCCTCCTCAGTACCACTACCCATTTGATCTTCTTGAGCTAAAAAGTCCGCCTCATCAGGTCGCTCTTTATCCGGCGTTTTAACCAATACAATTTCCAACGCTCGTCCAACAGAACGTTGAATATCAGCCTCAAACGTCACGCCTAAAATAACGAGTGCGTGTACGATACCCGCCATAAAAAAGGTTAGCCCTAACTTATCCGCCGAACTGATAATCGTTGAAGCCACCGTTATGCTGTTTTTTCCTCAATGCAATCCATCAATAGTGCACTTATGTTTATGCCGAATTGTTTATCTAATTCTTGAATACACGTTGGGCTGGTGACATTAATTTCGGTCACATAATCGCCAATCACGTCCAAGCCCACAAACATCAGCCCTTTCTCTTTTAGCGTTGGGCCAATTTGTTTGCACAGCCAGTAGTCCCTCTCACTTAACGGCTGGCCAACACCCGTACCGCCCGCCGCCAAATTACCGCGCGTTTCACCTTCGGCGGGAATACGCGCTAAGGCATACGGAATAGGCTCACCATCAATCAATAAAATACGTTTATCACCCTGCTTAATTTCCGGCAAATAGCGTTGCGCCATGGTCAATTTTTTACCGTGATCGGTCATCGTTTCCAGCACCACACCTAAGTTATGGTCTTTTTCTTTCAAACGGAAAATAGACGCACCTCCCATCCCATCGAGTGGCTTGACGATAATATCCCCGTGTTCCTGCAAAAATGTGCGCAGCCGTTCGGGTTGAGAGGTGACCAGCGTTGGCGAACAACATTCAGGAAACCAAGCGGTAAAAAGCTTTTCATTCGCATCACGTAGCGATTGCGGTTTATTCACAATCAGCGTGCCTTCAGCCTCCGCGCGTTCCAGCAAATAGGTGGTATAGATGTAGTCCATATTAAACGGCGGATCGACGCGCATTAAAATAGCATCTAACGTCGAAAGCGATTGCTCTTGCACCTCACCTAACTTAAACCAACCATCGGCACTTCTTTCCACCGTCAACGAGCGCATCGTCGCCTGCGCTTTGCCATCATCTAAGTACAGGTCTTGCTGCTCCATACAAAAAAGCGACCAGCCACGGCTTTGCGCCTCAAGCAACATAGCAAAGGTGGTGTCTTTTTTGATATTGATTGACCCGATAGGGTCCATTACAACGCCTAGGCGCATGGGTTTCTCCAATCTAAAGTTTATCGCTACAAGCTCCATATCATAACCGAGTATTTTTCTAATCCATCCAAAAAATTACTTAAACACATGCGGCGCTTGATGTTTTCCATTTTACATACTTTAATATCCCAATACATGGAAGCACCATCCGCCTATATAATTAATAGGTGGAACATTGCTTCCGCTTATTAACAATGTTAGGTGAAAAAACAAAACCGAGAAAAAATCATGGAAACAGATGTCCCAAGAATGCAATCAGTAAAAAACTTACACTCTATTCTTTTTGCAATACAAAAAGCAGCAGTACCTGATGCTTTTGGTGTCGACTTTCTAAAAGATATGGGCTTCACCAGCTCGAATGACCGCGCCGTGATAAAAGTCTTGAAATTTTTAAGCATGCTAGATGCATCTGGAAAACCGCAGGCTAGTTATCGCGAATATATGGATCACAATAAATCTAAAAAAGTACTCGCTGGCTGTATGATGAATGCCTACGACGACTTATTTAAAAGTGATAAAAATGCACAATCAAAAACTGCTACTGATTTAAAAGGTTGGTTTAAGACAAAAACAGGTGCAGGTGAAAAAACCGCTGAGAAAATGGCTACAACATTTAAGTCTTTAGCGTCTTATGCAGATTTTTCAGGTGCTACACTCAAAGCAGAAAAGCCGAAAGAGCAAAAAGTTACTCCGCAAATAGATATTGAATTACCAAAACCGCCAGTTGGTGGAGGAGTAAATTCGATTGGTCTAACCTACCGGATAGAAGTTCATCTCCCTGACACAACTAATGTTGATACATTCAGAGCTATTTTCAAAGCAATACGTGAAGAGTTAATGTCTTGAAAGGTGATATTAAAAGTTTTGTGTTTTCAGGTCTTCTAGCAAATTATGCGACTAAAGACATGGAGGCATCTGGGCTTTTACGTGGTCGAGCTGTAAGTGGTGAAGAGAGAAAAGACCAAGACCTTTTGTCTTCTGTTGAAGAAAACATTAGAGCCGGAGCTAAGGCAATGCAACGCTCTTTCAGAACGCTTTTTGTTTTGGAAAACGTTGTTCGTTCGCTAATTGATGCGCGGCTCAAAGATAAATATGGAAGTAACTGGTTTGACTCTGAAGCTACAGCTACAGCCCCTATGAAGGGCAAGCTAAAAGACAGAAAAGCGAAAGAAGAAAAAAACCAGTGGCATACCGGTAGAAACAAAGAGCCACTCTTTTATATGGATTTTAGCGATTTGGCAAAGCTAATCGTTAATAACTGGACAGAATTTGACGACTTGCTGCCAACTCAAAGCTGGGTTCAAAGTAGACTTGATGAAGCAGAAAGAAGTAGAAATGTAATAGCTCATACCAATATTTTATCATCCGAGGAAGCGTCAAGATTGGAAATGTACTTACGTGACTGGATTAAGCAAATTGGTTAATGAAAATCACCTAACAAATCGTTCAACACCGACCTTTTTATACGCCGCGTCGCTATGCTCTGTATAAAAAGGCCAGTTAACTCAAACGTTAGGCCCTTTAACTTCCCTTTATCTCGTTAGTAAATGATTAGTTTTCGGATAAGTGAGCGTGTTGTCTGAGCGTAGCGAGTTTACACGTGAACCCGAAAAGTAATTATTTACTGAGATTAGGGCGACCTTTTCTTTGGTTCGTTTCTTTTTGTCGTAAAAAGAAATGAACGCCCAGCGGCAGCGACCTCAACCCATATCCCCCCACAACACCTGCATAGCTGCTATAGATGCAATAGCCGCCGTTTCATTCCTAACCACCCTTGGCCCAAAGCCAAGCGCTGTAAAACCTGCTTGTTCTGCATCAACAACTTCTTGCTCAGAAAACCCACCTTCTGGACCAATTAAGCTAGCCACATCGCCTTCTGCTTTTGTGTATGTTTTCAGCGTATCAGTTCTTCCTGGTTCAAAAATGATTCGGTTGGTTGCCAGTTCACTACGCAACCAATCTGCCAAATCCATCGTTACATTTAATAACGGCAGAACGTTACGTCCACACTGCTCACACGCACGGTAAATAATATTTTGCCAATGCTGATGGCGTTGCAACCGCCGTTCACCGGTTAACTTAACAACACAATGTTGGGTAATAACGGGGGTAATAGTTGCCACGCCTAATTCGGCTGCTTTTTGAATAGCAACGTCCATTCGCTCGCCACGCGACACACTTAAACCGAGCTCGATAGCCAAGGATGACTCCAAGTTAACGTCATGCCATTGACCAATGGCTAGGCTAACGATTTTTCTACCAACCTCGGCCACAGTTGCTGTGTACTCGCCGCCCTTGCCGTTAAATACTGTCAGCTGGAAACTTTTTTTCAGCCGCAATACATTGCGTAAATAATGCGCAGCCTCGGGTTCTAAGATAATTGATGCGCCCTCGACAAGTGATTGCTCAACAAACAAGCGCGATATACGCATGATTAACCGTGCAGGCTGTCCGGCAATTCAATATCGGCGATCGGTGCTTCTGGCCTTGGTGGCATTTGTAGGTGATACCCTTGCGTTTGCAAATTACTGATTACTTTAAACACATCTTCTCGTGCTAAAGGCCTGTTTGCTGACAATTCTAAGTCAAACACGTGCTCAGGTTTTGGGAATTGCTTCATCACTTCTGGCGGCACGTCTTCAAAATCATCCTGTTCTTTTATGTACAGGTACAGACCATCGCGCTTACTGGTTTTATATATAGCGCAGGCTATTTCTTGTTTCTCACTCATGCGTTTTCAACGCCTAAGTTACAACAAATAGCCAAGCTGGCTTCAGCTTGGTTCATGCTGTAAAAATGCAGGCCCGGACAACCATAATCCAACAAAGATTGGCACAACTCGCTCACCACATCTGCGCCAAAGGCTTTGATGGATTCGCGGTCATCGCCAAAACCTTCTAGGCGCTTCGCAATCCAGCGGGGGATTTCCGCACCACACATATCGGAGAACCTTGCCAACTGAGAATAGTTCGTTATGGGCATAATTCCCGGCACAATCGGCACATTTATACCCATTTTGTCGCAATCTTCAACAAATCGAATATAGGCTTCAAAGTTAAAAAAGTACTGCGTAATGGCGCCATTGGCACCGGCATCTACTTTTTGTTTGAAGTTTTTCAAATCTGTTTGTGCATTTTTTGCTTGCGGGTGTATTTCTGGGTATGCCGCCACTTCAATGTGAAAGTGATCGCCGGTTTCTTCGCGAATAAAGCCTACCAATTCATTAGCATAGCGGAATTCACCTATGTCTAACGTACCTGATGGAATATCGCCGCGTAAGGCAACAATTCTGTCCACACCGTTTTCTTTATAGTTCGCTAAAATCGCGCGAATATTCTCTTTAGTTGAGCCGACACAAGATAAATGTGGCGCAGCGGAAAAGCCCTGTTTTTTGATGTCCAGCACGGTATCTATCGTGCCTTGCTGTGTACTACCGCCTGCACCAAAGGTCACAGAGAAATACGCTGGGTCTAATTGACCCAGCTTTTTACTCACGTTTAATAGCTTTACTCGGCCTTCTTCCGTTTTTGGCGGAAAAAACTCAAAGCTAATCGGTTGATGTGATTCTAACGCCATAGTTTAGTAACGATAATGTTCTGGTTTATAAGGGCCTTCAACAGGCACATTAATGTAATCTGCTTGTTCTTGGCTTAATTCGGTTAGGTTTACACCAATTTTTTCTAAATGCAAACGCGCGACTTTCTCGTCCAGCGTTTTTGGCAATACGTATACTTCATTTTTATACGCATCTCCATTCGTGAAGAATTCCATTTGCGCCATGACTTGATTGGTGAATGATGCTGACATCACGAAACTTGGATGGCCCGTTGCACAACCTAAATTCACTAAACGGCCTTTCGCTAATAGCGTGATACGTTTGCCGTCTGGGAAAATAATGTGATCCACTTGTGGTTTCACTTCTTCCCACTCGTATTGTTCTAATGAGGCAATGTCAATTTCAGAATCGAAATGGCCGATATTACACACGATGGCTTCATTCTTCATCGCCAACATGTGGTCGTGATTAATAACGCCTAAGTTGCCGGTGGTTGTTACAAAAATATCACCTTGGTTTGCCACGTCATTCATACGCACCACACGGTAACCTTCCATTGCGGCTTGTAACGCACAAATAGGGTCTACTTCTGTTACCCAAACCGTTGCGCCCATGCCTTTGAATGCTTGCGCGCAGCCTTTGCCAACATCACCATAGCCGATAACAATGGCGATTTTACCCGCAATCATCACGTCGGTTGCGCGTTTAATGCCGTCTAATAAAGACTCGCGGCAGCCGTATAAGTTGTCAAATTTACTTTTTGTAACCGAATCATTCACGTTCATTGCCGGGAACAGCAACTCACCGTCTTTTTGCATTTGGTACAAACGGTGAACGCCCGTGGTGGTTTCTTCCGTCACACCTTTTACGCTAGCGGCCATGTCTTGCCATCTGCTTGGTGCAACCGGTAAGTTACGGCGTAATACTTCAAGAATAGCCACCCATTCTTCGTTGTCGCCATCTTGCGCATCCGGCACAACGCCTGATTTTTCAAACTCAACGCCTTTGTGTAGCAATAAAGTCGCATCGCCGCCATCGTCTAAAATCATGTTGGCTTGCTGCCCTTCAGGCCAGGTCATCATTTTTTCTGTACACCACCAATATTCATCAATGGTTTCGCCTTTCCAAGCGTAAACGGGGATATTCAAGTCTGCAATCGCTGCTGCTGCATGGTCTTGCGTTGAAAATATATTGCACGAACACCAACGCACTTCAGCGCCTAATGCCACCAATGTTTTAATCAATACCGCTGTTTGAATCGTCATGTGTAAGCTGCCCGCAACGCGCGCGCCTTTTAACGGCTTGCTCTCGCCAAACTCATCACAAAGCGCCATTAAGCCTGGCATTTCGTTTTCTGCAATGGCGATTTCTTTATGGCCCCATTCTGCCAATGACATATCGGCTACTTTATAATCTGTAAAACTCATAGTTATCTCTCGTTTTGTATGTAAGTTAGGTTATTTTGCAGCATCACGTAGGATGTCTGCTTTGTCTGTACGTTCCCACGTAAAATCTGGAAGTTCACGACCAAAGTGCCCGTAAGCTGCCGTTTGGCGATAAATAGGGCGCAATAAATCAAGCTCTGCAATTAAGCCTTTAGGGCGTAAATCAAAGTGTTCACTGATCAGCGCTTCAATTTTATCGCTGGCAATGGTTTCTGTTCCAAAGGTTTCTACCGAAATAGAGGTGGGCTCTGCCACACCAATCGCGTAAGACACTTGAATTTCACAATGCGACGCCAAACCAGCCGCAACGATATTTTTAGCAACATATCGACACATGTACGCAGCAGATCGATCCACTTTACTGGGGTCTTTGCCCGAAAACGCACCACCACCATGACGTGCCATGCCGCCGTAAGTATCAACAATAATCTTACGGCCGGTTAAACCACAATCACCCACAGGACCGCCAATAATGAATTGACCCGTTGGATTGATATGAATGTTTTCTGACAAGCAACCCGCAAACCATTCTTCTGGTAGCACGGGTTTTATGATTTCTTCAATCACCGCTTCGCGCAAGTCTTTGGCGCTGATATCCGGTGAATGTTGTGTTGATAAAACAACCGCTTCCACACCGACAGGCTTGTTATTTTCATAACGCAGCGTGAGCTGGCTCTTCGCATCGGGGCGTAACCAATCGAGTTTGCCTGATTTACGCACCTCTGCTTGTTTTTGAACCAATAAGTGAGAATAGGTAATCGGTGCTGGCATCAGCACGTCTGTTTCGTCGCAAGCGTAACCAAACATCAGGCCTTGGTCACCCGCGCCTTGTTCGTGGTCGTCAGAATCATCAACGCCAACAGCAATGTCGTGTGACTGCTTACCAATCGCGTTAAGTACTGCACAGCTTTGCCAATCAAAACCAATTTCTGGCTTGTCGTAACCAATCTCTTTAACGACGTTTCTAACCAGTTCTTCGGTATCCACCCACGCATTGGTGGTGACTTCGCCCGCCAAAATAACCATGCCCGTTTTCACCATCGTTTCAACGGCTACTCTGGATGCCACGTCCTGTTCTAGCAATGCATCTAACATCGCATCAGAAATTTGATCCGCTACTTTATCAGGGTGCCCTTCAGACACCGATTCAGATGTAAAAATAAAATTTTTGCTCATAATAAACCTGCCTCATTATAAATATAGGCACTGTAATATGAGTGATGTGTGTTGTTACCAAGAAGGGTAGGAAGTGATTGAATCACCTCTGCACAACGCCCATTATTTCAGTTTCCTGTTAATAATGAACGCCGTTAAAACCTGAACCTTGAATAAGCCTAGCAGGGGAGCCCTGTCGCAGCGTTCCTTATTCAAGTGGGGCATTTTAGAGCATGTCCCAAAAAAATCAAGGGCTTAGCAATGCCAAGCCCTTGAATAATAGATACTAGTAAACCTTCGGAATAACTTTAGACGTACGCTTCTGGTAATCCACATACGTTTGGCCTAAATGTCTTGCCAAGCCTTTTTCTTCAAAGTGAATCCCCGCTAACACGTAAATTGACATGCCAATTGAGAACACCAAGTGGCCCACTGTCATCGTTGGTAGCGACCAAAATGCAATGAATAAACCCAACATCATAGGATGCCTAATCCAACGGTAAAAAAGCACTTCAGTAAACACGACAGGTGTATAAGTCTTTTTAACAAAATGTAACCACGGTTGACGTAAACCAAATAAATCAAAGTGATCTGTTAAGAAGGTTGATAAAAAAATTAAAGCCCAACCCAAGCCAAAAAAGCCCCATAACACATTAACCATCATTGCATTTTCAACCTGCCAAATGATACCTTCCATTGGTTGCCAGTAGTACATTAACGCACCCAGAGCGATAGCCGATGCTAAGCAATACGTACTGCGTTCAACATGGTGTGGCACCACAGAGGCAATCATGTCTTTAAACCAACCGCGAGCCATCACGCTGTGTTGCACGCCCCACATCAGCATCAAACCGATATTAACCATTAATGCATTTTGTGAATACACCTCAACTTCTGATGAAATTGAAATGGGCACGAACACGTCACCAACGAAACCCATAAAGTAAACAAACACCACAAAAAATGCAAAGTAACAAACAACCCCGTACAACATCACTAATGCTCTCATAACCCTCTCCTTTTAATTATTTCTTATTTCCGTAACTCGCAATACGACACAGGTACAGACAAAAAGTTCAGCCGATGAGTGCAATAAATACCCGTAATAGCCGTACTTTTATTTTCGTAATACTTTTTTTGACCGCGCAGAACTTGCGAAACTTCGTCTAAAGTCTTGCGCACTCAAGCCTGTTTTTCGCTTAAACAAACGCCTAAAGTAACTGCCATCCATCAACCCAACTTGCTCCGCAATTTCTTGCACGGTGAAAGACGATATCAACAATAAATTTTTAGCTGTATCAATTCTCACATTTTGAATATATTCATTCGGCGTTTGTTTTGTAGCCACTTTAAAACGCCTTTTAAAGGTTCTCTCTGGCAGGCCAGATGCTTGTGTGACGTTAGCCAATAACGCCTGCTCAGTCAAACTATCTTCAATCAGCTCTTGTGATTCCTTAATCACCTTATCTTCATGAGGCGCCATACTTTTAAGTAATTTATAGGGCTGTTGACCTGCTTGATGAGAATTCAACAAGAAAAACTGATCTATATATTTAGCCGTATTAACAGACGAATATTTTTCTATCAAATGGCTCACAAGGTCTTGCCAAGACGTTGCCCCACCTGCGCAAATAATATTATCTTGCTCTGTAATTATCTTATCGCTATGCACCTCAACATCAGGAAACTTTGCCTGCATATCATCTGCAAATGCCCAATGGGTTGTGGCTATTTTGCCATCAAGCAAACCCGTTTCTGCCAATAAAAAAGCCCCTGCACACACACTGGCAATCACGGTGCCTTTTTTATAATGCTGTATCAGCCAGCTTTTCAATTCAGGGTATTTATTTAAAAATGGCTGCTCAAGAAACTCAATAGAAGGAAGGATAATAAGATCCGTATTGTCCACCTCATCAAGTGACTGTTGGCACTCAATCGTCAAACCGTTGTAGCATGTCAAAGCACCTTTCTTTAAGCCTACTATCGATGTTTGGGTAACAAAGGCTGGCTTTTTCGGCGCCATTTGCTGGCTACAGATCGCCGCTGTTGAAAAAATATCGTAGGGCCCCGCCAAGGTGTAAATCATCGTTTCTTCAATGGCTAGGATAGAAATGGTTATATTTGGCATATATAGCACGCTTTTGTCACAATTCGACCTTACTATACGTTATTTAAAGCGTCAAAATAAACTTAATATACTTCATAAACGTATAGTAAAAAAAGAACACGTAATGCTCGCTTCTACGCTAAAAGTGCATCATTACGTTTCATTTACTTTTTAACTCATGTAGTGTATTTACTTCCTTAGCAGTTAATATAAAAATGCGAAGGACAAACCTACTCATTTAAATACATGGAAAAATCGTTATGAAAAAATATTTTATCGTTTTAATCTGCGCTCTAAGCTTACTGGCTATAGGCAACGTACAGGCAGATGGCTTTAGTTTATCTAGCCCCGATATTAATGGACAAATCACTAACAAGCAGGTGTTTGCCGGATACGGCTGTAAAGGTGACAATATTTCTCCTCAATTGAACTGGGAAAATGCGCCCGAAGGCACAAAAAGTTTTGCCATTACCATGTACGACCCAGATGCTCCAACGGGTAGTGGTTGGTGGCATTGGGTCATCATTGATATTCCAACATCAACGAATTCACTAAAATCTAATGCGGGGAACATCAAATCAGCCATAGCGCCTAAAGGTAGCATTCAGATTCCTACCGACTTTGGTTCAGCGGGTTATGGCGGCCCATGTCCACCAGAAGGAGCTGGCGCTCATCAATACATTTTCACAATCCATGCGCTTAAAGTAGAGAGCCTTGGCTTAAAGGCGGACGCAAGCCCTGCATTGGTTGGTTTTTATCTTGGCCCCAATACATTGGCTAAAGCATCTATTGTCGGTTATTACGGTAGATAAATAGCGTTATATCCAGCCCTTAGTTATTAAGGGCTGGCTTTTTATTAGGTCACTCGGTTTAGAGCTAGGCATCCTTTATTAATGCCTTATTTTTAATAAGGTTTTCTTGTTTTACCTGGCGTGGACAGCACAAAAAAACCTTCCTTGTTTGGCATATTAACGTCCATAAGTGACGTTGCATCGAGCACTGTTTTAGTATCGATAATATTACTTTCACCCAGAATGTATGCAGCATCCGCATATAAAGCGGTCTCATCGCCTAGCAATAGTGTGTCACGTTCCTAACTATCATGGACATTGCCAGAGGTGATGCTTTGACGATGAATAAAACCATCTTCATCCACGCCCGTATGAACGGATAATCCATAGGTTGATTTAATTCGACCGCGGCTGTCTTTCTTGACATGCCACCCAGCCTCTGGGTCTCGCTTTACTTGTCCGTCGTTGCCTTTGCCAGGCCCTGATTGAGCGGCTTCTATCGGTATGGCGTGCCCCACCCTCTCTGGCTGCGCCATTCACCTTGTACCCCAGGGCACCCTCTCTGGCTGCGCCATTCACCTTGTCGATAATATTGATGCGCCCTTCGGTCATAATAATGTTCTTGGCTTCAAGTTGGCAAAACTTGCGAAACAGCAAGTCTCGGTATAGGCACTGAGCCAGTTGAACACCCGATACCACACCCCCAGCAGTAAGCTGGGGGTGTGGATAGCTGGGCCGTCCTGTATTTGACGCATAGATTGAGGACAACACATGTTCAATCTGCGTCCAATCCAGCAAAGATTCAGTATCATCAAGCGCATGTAAAACCGGGTGGTTAAGGTCCGCACTTGAAACGAATAATTCAGGCTGTGGTAAATTATTTTTGCATGCCTGATTTTAACAATTTAGTGCCACGATTGGGGGTTATGCTGAGGTCTCTACTAGTGACTTATGTGATTTCATGGACGACTATTTATTTGTTGATCAAAAAAACAGCACTACAAAAAAATAGTGCTGTTTTTGATTATGGATTTATGATTTATTGATAATCACGTAATTGGTCAATATCAAACATTTCTTCTGACACTTCTACTTCACGATTATCCCAACGAGCTTTAAAATCGATGGTGCCCGCTCGGTTTGACACTTCATTGTTAACCACCGCTGAACGCCATTGATTATCGCCAATTGATGGTCTCCAATCTAGAGCATCATACCAGTTACGATATGGCTTACCTCGTGGATCCCACGTCATTTGATACTGTGTATAGTAAAGCTCTTTATCTATATAATTACGGCGTTTTGAGTATTGATAGCTACCTGTTTTATCAATAATATCCAATATCCATACTGGACGTAATTCGACTTCCATGTAGTCCCAACTACATTTACTTGTATTTCTCATAATAGGGTTATACGCATGACCGACTTCAGGAAGACCTAAAATAAAACCTTCGCCAGTTAATTTATATTCAAACTTAGTAATGTCTGTTTTCACCCAATAAGCACGCCAGTCATCCCAAGTAATATCAAGACCAGCAGCAATAGGATCTTGTGAATCTGACCCTGTTAACAACCGTGTACGACGCAGGCTTGGAATAAATACTTTAAAGTCATCTTCTTTATTAGCATCTGCATAACGTTGGCGAACACCTGCAAGACCACGAACATCATTAGGCTCTAGGAAGAAGATTGATCCACCTTCAATAAACTCTTCTTTGCCGTCTATATCACCCATTGGTCCCACATTTGAACGACCGTGATAATGCCACCACCACAAATCTCCTTTGTATGCACGTTCTAACTCGCCCTCTGCCGTGCAAGCCGTCCACTCACCAGTAAAATCCAGTGTATCAGTATTAACTGAGTTAGCTATGAAGCTCCAATTCAGTTCTAAACCATTTTTTGGATGAAGAAATGGTATAGCTGTTGCACCAGGTAATTTCATCAACAGATTACTTCCATCTGCATAAACCACCATTCCTTTTTCGTTTATCTTTATTTCAGTATTTTTTTCTTTAATCTCTTTAGTGTTCTTTAGGTATCCTTCATGCATGTAGTATGTGTTAGCAGGTACTATTTTTACTTTAGCTATATTTCCCCATTCTGAACCTATGTGATCATAAATTTCTTTGGGCAAATATTCTTTTAACCAAGGGTAGTTAGCCTTGTTTTCTGCTGTAATCACCAAGCCTGGTTTTAAGTCTGCCGGTAACTTGGCTTTGTCCATTAAGTCATATGCATCATAACCGCGTAAGTCTTTCCATTCTTTCGCTAAAGCAATGGCTTTAGGGTCAGAAATTAAGCTTACCCACTTATCATAGTTCGGGTTGTTTTGCTCAGCGGCAAATGTTTTCCATGCCTCAAGCGCCCTGTTTGTATCAGCCATTGCGGGTGCAGCGACTGA
>NVUJ01000016.1 GCA_002733135.1 Cycloclasticus sp.
TTCATCGTTAATGTTTATAGAGGCGGTTAACCCTCAGTATGTTCTGTTTCCAGTGGGTTATAAAAACCGTTTTGGTTTTCCTAAAACAGAGGTGTTAGAACGGTACAAAAAAATCGAAGTTGGAGGATTAGATACCGCAAACCACGGTGCTTTGATCGTCGTATTTGATACGAATAACTCGATTAACGTTGAGAGTTATAGGGAAAATAATGCCAAATTTTGGAATTGGCAGCCTTAAACAACCTTTAGCTAAAATTTATAATGTTAGGACGGGTGTTTCGGCTTAAAAAATAAAGTAACATGAGTGAATAATTTTTAATTATTACTAATAGAGGATACTGTGCTCGAAATTCTAATATCAGGCGGTTGGTTGATGATTCCTATCATTGCGTGTTCGGTTATTTCACTGGCAATTATCGGAGAAAGATTCTGGTCTCTAAATAGTCAGAAAATCATTCCAAGCGAGTTGGTGTCATCTGTTTGGCAATTACATAAAGCACATCAATTAGATTCAGCCAAGGTGCAAACGTTGGCTGCTAGTTCCCCTTTGGGCAGAGTGCTTGCAGCAGGTATAGTAAACCAAGCTCATGGCCGTGAGATTATGAAAGAAAGCATTGAAGAAACAGGTCGCCAAGTGGCACATGATCTTGGAAAGTATTTGAACTCATTAGGAACCATTGCCTCAATTACGCCATTACTGGGCTTGTTAGGAACGGTCATCGGCATGATTAAAGTATTTGCGGCCATTATGTCATTTGGCGTTGGTGACCCTTCCGTGTTAGCAGGTGGTATATCACAAGCACTTATAACCACAGCTTCTGGTTTAACGGTAGCTATTCCCACGTTGATGTTTTACCGCTATTTTAGGGGTCGAGTGGATGAGCTGGTGATAAAAATGGAAGATGAGGCGCTAAAGATGATTGAAATGATGCAGGGCGACCGAGAGTAGTCTGAATGAACTTTAAAAGCCAACAAAAAGAAGAGCTGGAGCTTAATTTAACGCCATTGATTGACGTGGTTTTTTTGTTGTTAATCTTTTTTATGGTAACGACAACGTTCGATAGAGAAACGCAATTAAAAATTGAGTTACCCCAAGCGTCAGGCGAACACAAAAAAGCCACAGAAATGTTGGAAATTAGCATTGATAAAAAAAGTAAATTTTATATCAATCAAAAAGAACTCGTAAATTCGGCAATAGACACCATAAAAAAAGCGTTAAAGCAGGCGGCTGGAGATAGAGAAAACCCACCTTTGTTAATTAGTGCGGATGGCCAAGCGACGCATCAGTCAGTTATTTCGGTGTTAGACGCGGCGAGTCAACTAGGCTTCGTTAACATTACATTCGCAGCTAATGAGCCACCACCTGAAAAATAGAGACTCACTCGCTTATGAATCAAAAATCGAGTAGTTTTTTCGATAACATGTGGTATGGGCGTCGCCCCATTGCTTTGTTATTTTTACCCTTATCATGGTTGTTTGGACTTATCGTTAAGCTACGTCTGTATTTTTACAAGGCGGGCTGGTTAACATCTACACGTTTATCTGTCCCCGTTATTGTTATTGGCAATATCACCGTTGGCGGAACGGGTAAAACGCCACTTGTTATTTGGGTCGCAGACTTACTCAAATCTGCTGGTTACAAGCCGGGTGTCATCAGTCGAGGTTATGGAGGCGTGGCATCTAGCTGGCCTCAACAAGTGAGAGCCGATAGTGACTCTAGAGTGGTTGGTGATGAGGCTAAAATACTAGCAAGGCGCTCCGGTTGCCCCGTGGCAGTTGGCCCAATACGTGCCGATAGTGCACAGGCACTGATTGATCAATATCATTGCGATATCATTATTTCAGACGATGGTTTGCAGCATTACGCCATGCAACGTGATATAGAAATAGCACTGATTGATGGCGACAGACGATACGGTAATCGGTATTTATTGCCAGCGGGACCCTTAAGGGAGCCAGTTCAACGCTTGAAAACAGTCGATTTAGTCGTGTGCAATGGGTTGGCTGACTCTGGACATTTCCCGCTCCGCGTAGAAGGTGTTGTAGCGTATAAATTAGTTGATGAAGGGGAGAGCCGAGCTCTTGATAGTTTTCAGTCAGCACCGTGTCATGCCGTTGCTGGACTTGGTAATCCTTCACGTTTCTTTGCGCATTTAAAGAAGTTTGGTATTACATTTGAGTCCCACGTGTTCGCCGACCATTTTAATTATGCACAAAGCGATATAAATTTTAACGACGATAAGTTAGTCTTAATGACAGAAAAAGATGCCGTTAAATGCACGATGATAGCCACTGAGAAACACTGGTACGTACCTATAAAGGCAGTTATGACTGAAAAGTTTGGCTTAACCTTATTGTCACTGATAAAAGAGAAAGAAAATGGATAAAAAATTACTCGATATTTTGGCTTGCCCGTCCTGTAAATCAAGCTTGAAATACTTAAAAAAACAACAAGAATTAGTGTGTGTTCCGTGCCGATTAGCGTATGCGATACGCGATGACATTCCCATTATGTTAATAGATGAGGCGCGAAAGATAACTGCCGATGAGGTAGACGAGTTACGTTAAAACGCATGAGTTCTTTTAAAGTTGTTATTCCATCGCGCTACGCTTCAACTAGATTGCCTGGCAAGCCGTTGCTTAAAATAGGGGGCAAAGAAATGATCTTGCATGTGTGTGAGAAGGCTGCACTAGCAGGTGCGGAAGAGGTTGTTGTTGCCACCGATGATGAGCGCATCTTGAGCTGCGTGAAACAAGCGGGCTATAACGCAGTAATGACATCAGAGTCACACACTAGTGGCACAGAACGACTAACAGAAGTGGTCAATATATTGGGCTGGACAGATGATACCGTCATTGTTAATTGCCAAGGCGATGAGCCCTTGATTCCACCCGAATTAATACATAAAGCAGCGGCAGCGCTAATGGGGCAAAGCGAGGCTCAAGTCGCCAGTTTATGTGCGCCCATTGTTGACGTAGAAGAGGTCTTTAACCCCAATGCGGTCAAGGTGGTTCGAGACGAACAGGACTACGCACTTTATTTTAGCCGTGCACCCATTCCATGGGATAGAGACACGTTCCCAAATAACACCTCAGTCAGTGATGTAACACACTTTAGACATATCGGTATATACAGTTACACCGCAGGCTTTTTAAGACGTTATATAACGTGGCCAGCTTGCGCTCTTGAGAAGATTGAGTTACTTGAACAATTACGAATATTGGCTCAAGGTGAAAAGATATTAGTGCCATCCGTCGATAAAATTCCAGAGGCTGGTGTCGATACACAAGAAGATTTAGATAGAGTTAATAATTTGTTGATTGAATAAGTTGCGTTACAAAAAAGGGATTTTGAGGTGCTAAAACAACAGACAAAGTTATTCAACGTGAGAGCATTAGCATTCCCCACGAATTGTTTAGAGAATATTGATAAGTGGATGTTGTCTGTTTTTCAAAAAAAAGCGTCGCCTTACGGTGCTGAAGATACGCAAAGTGTTGGCTCGTCAGAACAACAAATGTACAACATTGCCCATAGAGGGCAGCAACTAGTTAATATTTTCCTACAATTTGCGAATATCCCGGCTTTTTATGCTGAGAAAAATATTCAAATCCAAATAACTGAAGATAATGAATCTCTTGCGATTGCTCTTCCAGTGCCATTAATTGAAATGGTGAGCGAAAAAGCCTATGAAATTGCCATTCAATCGGCTTTTAGTTTGCTTACATGGATGGTAAAGAACGAGGTGAGCATTGAAAACACAAAACGTGTGCACAACACCGTTGAGAAAAAAATACGCATTCCGATGAAAAATTTTTATGTAGGTGGTAAGTCTACTTTACGCATCTTGCAGGCAGCAAATGATGAAAATATACCCTTTATTCACCTCGGTTATGGAATATATCAATTGGGTTGGGGTGGTAAGTCTCATCAGTTGAATGTAACCGGAAGCGAACAAGACTCGATAACAGGAGTTGTCGCAGCACAAGATAAAGTAAGATCAGCAAAACTACTGCACATGTATGGGTTACCTGCTCCTCAACAAATCATCGTAAACTCGAAAGAAACAGCAACTAATAGAGTTAAAGAACTTGGCTGGCCTGTCGTCGTTAAACCTATTAACTGTGACCGTGGTGAAGGCGTTGTGATAGGAATCAAAAACAATAGAACTTTATCTAAAGCCTTTGAACACGCAAAGAAATTTTCGCCAGGCGCCCCAATTATTCTTGAAAAAGAAGTAGCGGGTGTTTGCCACAGAATTTTTATTGTCAACGGAAGCCTTTTATATGTATCCAAAAGGTGGCCTATATCAGTTATTGGCGATGGGCAGCAAACAGTCAGTCAGCTTATTGCAAGTAATAATGCTATAGAAAACGAAAAGCCCCCTTGGCTAAGATCGCCAGAATACCCAGCAGATTTGTTCGCAACAGAGATAATGAAGGCAGATGGTTTTTCCCTAGAAATTATTCCAGCTAAAAATCAGCGTGTTCAATTAAGGCCTTTTGAAAGTAATGAGTGGGGCGGAAGTTCAGAAGATGTAACAAATCAAGTACACCCCGCTAACCTAGCGCTTGCCCTAAAAGCGGCTAAAGCTTTTGGTCTTTGTAATGTCGGTATTGACTTAATCTCCACTGATATCAGTGTGCCATGGTACAAAAATGACGCCGTCATTAATGAAGTTAATTTCTCTCCAGAGCTTGGGTCTAACTCAGCATCTCTGTCTTGCATTCCCTCTTTTATCAATAACTTAATTAAGGGCGACGGGCGAATACCCATTGAAGTTTTTGTAGGTGGAAATGATGCGCTTAAGCAGGCTAAAGGCAAACATCAAGATTATTTATCGTCCGGCATCAATAACTGTTTAACAACTGCTAACTTAACCTTGTACCTGTCTGAGGGTGAATTACATATGCCTTTAAATAGCGCCTTGGAACGCTGTCGTGCCTTGTTGTTAGATAAAAAGGTGGAAGCCATTGTGCTGGTGCTGCAAACGGATGAGTATTTAATGGGAATCCACCCGTTTGACCAAATAAGCAGCCTAACAGAAGTCGATAATAAGTTAACATCATGGAAAAACAGCGGTGAAAAGATCGCCACTAAACGACATGATGTTTTATGCGAAAAGCTTAAAGAAAGATTGAGTACAATTAACTAGATAAATTAACAAATAGAAAAATTATTTACATGCCAAGCCAAATAACGCGAGAATTTTCAATTAAAACACGGGCGTTCCCCCCTAAATGTCAACAAAGGGTAGATGAATGGGTTTTATCTGTTTTTGATATCGAGGACTCCACATACCATATGAAACCTTCTGGATTCGACAGTGAGACAGATGAATTGAATTTTCAGATGGGGTGTTGCGGTCAAATATTAGTTAATACGCTTCTGCAGTTCGCTAACATCCCTGTGTTTTATTTAAAAAAAGAAATTCACTACCAGGATGATAAAGAAAACTCAAAATATATACAGTTAAGGTTGCCAGTAGCTGTCATTGAAAGAATACCTAAAAAAGCATATGAAGTAGCTGTAAGGTCAGCGTTCGATATCCTTCAATGGATGATTAGTCATGAGCTGACACCTAAACACAAAAAACAGCTTCAGACAGTTATTGAACAACAGTGTCGTATGCCAATTAAGAAGTTCTATAAAGGAGGGAAAACAACGCTCCCGCTACTAAAGGTAGCATACGAACAAAATATACCATTTACACATTTAGGCTCAGCTGTTTATGCACTAGGCTGGGGCTCTAAATCACGCCAAATGTTGATTAGTGCTTGCGATTCGGACTCTGCAATAGGCTCTAAAATTGCTCAAGATAAGGTTTCTACAGCGCAAATATTAGAGTTGGCTGGGTTGCCAGGGCCAGTACACATTGTCGTTAATTCCAAAGCATCAGCAATTAAAGCTGCTAAACGATTAGGTGCGCCTCTAGTAGTCAAGCCGACTAATCGTGATCGAGGCGAAGGTGTAATGGTAGGCATTAAAAATATAAAGCAGCTATCAGCAGCTTTCGATGGCGCCCGTAAGTATTCTAAGGGCCCAATAATAATAGAAAAAGAAGTGCCAGGTGTTTGTCACCGCCTTTTAATTTCTAATGGTGTTTTGTTGTATGCGATTAAAAGGAACCCGATATCAGTGGTTGGCAATGGAAAGAATACAGTCAGGGAACTGATAGATGTTTTGCAACAATTCGAAAAAGATAAAGCGCCTTGGCTAAACCCCAGAGCGTATCCAGATGATGCGCTTGCAATAGCAACGATGACAGCACAAGGTCATTCGCTTGAATCTAAGCCAGCAATTGGCGAGCTGGTTTCATTACGAGCTTTTCAAAGCGACGCATGGGGCGGAACGCCAGAGGATGCAACGGCTGATGTTCATCCCGAGAACATAACGGCTGCTGTCAGGGCCGCTAAGTTATTTGGTCTTTATAATGCAGGCATAGATATTATTACCCCAGATATAACGCAGCCTTGGCACACTAATGGCGCTATTATCAATGAGGTTAATTTCACACCAAATATGGGTGCCAGTGAAATTGCAAAGAAAGCCTTGCCAAAGTTCCTTGAAACATTTATTGATGGAGATGGTCGCATACCCATTCATGTTTTTGTCGGCAATGAGTTGGCAATGAAACAGGCGCGTAAGAAACACGCAGCCTTAATGAAGAAAGGTATTAAGAGCAGCCTAACAAGTCACCAAATAACGCAGCACCTTTCTGAAAACGAAATACAAATGCCTCGTAATAGTTTAGTAAAGCGTTGTAAAGCCATGTTGATGGATAATGAAGTCGAAGCGCTTATCGTGGTCATTGAAACCAATGAATGTTTATTCGACCGAATACCTTTTGATAAAATAGACAGCCTAAAAATTGCTGATTCTGGATTGTCCTTGTGGCAAGATTTGAATAACAACGTTCCTCCAGAAGGGGTGACAGCAGTACATGCGTTTCTTAAAGAATTGCAAGAATAAGAATGTGTTTTATGACCGATAATACAGAAGGCACTACTTTTTTTTTAGGTAGTAAAAACGTCAAACTATTAAAAGAAATTGAAGACTTTCGTGTTCGAATTTGGTCAGAAAAGGTAGGTTTAGACACAGCAAAAAACCGTTTTAGTTTAGATGCTGCGGATTTAAGAACATATTACTGTGTGAAATACGATAAAAATAAAATGATTGGTGTGGGTGGCTTAACTATAGGCAATAATGCAAATGAGTTGAAAGATTTTTGTAGTTATTCGCCTTATTTAGGTGATATGCATTACCCCTTGGCTATTTTGAGTCGCCGTGTTGTCGATAAGCACTATCGGAATAAAAATATTGGGAAAGAGCTTGTTTTAGCTAGAATCCAGAAAGCACAACAGCTAAAAATGAAACAAGTATGGGGTGAAATATTGGAAGAATATAATGTCTTGTTGGTTGAAAATGGTTTTCAAGACCAAGGTCAAAGTGCCGATAAAAGCATTCCAGGGGATTGGCGAATTATGTTGAAAGACATGGCGAATAGTTAAGTATGACAAATATTATTTTCTTTAAAGGATATGAGCGACCCCAGCTAGTGGCAAAAATTAAGGCGTTCCGCTTAAAAATTTGGTCTGAATCAATTGGTTTAGATAATGCGATATCACGTTTTGGCGATGTGGTTGATGAGCATGACCTTAGAGCGTGGCATCTTGTGAAATATGATAAAAAGAACATCATAGCCTGCGTAGCTTTCAATATTGCACAAGGAGAAGGTGAACTTGCGGATTTTTCAAGCTATGAAGACCATAGTACAAGAATGCGTTTTCCATTAGCTGTTGTTAATCGCATGGTTATTGATAGTCAGCATACTAGAAAAGGTATTCGTGAAGAGTTCTATTTGCTGTATATACAAAAAGCTAGGGAGTTAGAGATTTTAGAATTATGGGGGGAGGTTGAAAAGCATAGGATGAAATTTAATCTTCGAAATAATTATGTAGATGTTGGCGTAAGCTCGGACAAAAGCATTGCTGGTGATTGGCGAATTCTCATGAAAAAACTTGATGTGTGAGGTCAAAAAATTGCAAAAAAACCAACCCGCGGTCTCAGCATCATGGGCCATGCAAAACTACCCGTCTGCAAGAGATGCTGAACGCAGCTTGTTGATAGATAAAGCCCCGCTAACGCATGGTTGTCGCGTGGTTGATATTCAAGCCGCAGGCGGTTATCTAGCAGATGGCGTTTACCAGAAGCTTGAGGGTGATGTGGATTTGATTTGTATTGAGCCCACCAAAGCGCTAAATGAACGTTTGAGCTCTAATTATCAGGTTGTTGAAGATAATATTGAGCATTGGAAGAGTATTGAGTCAAAGAGTGTCGATGTTGTATTGGGTTTGGCAGGGCTACATCATAGCAATAACCAGCAGGCAACAATTGATGAAGCATATAGGGTTTTAAAGCAGGGTGGTTGCTGTGTCATCTGTGACGTTATGCAAGGTTCGTCGGTTGCGTTATGGCTAAATGATTATGTGCACAATAATAGCAGTGATGGTCATGTGGGCTCTTTCTTGCAACCACAGCAACTGTCAATAATGATGAAAAACACAGGCTTTAATGATGTACAAGAAAGCCTTGAAGCTGTTCCGTGGAAATTTCAAGAACAGAGTGATGTAGCAAGGTTCTTTAAAGGATTATTTTCTTTACAAACTACTCAACAAGAAATTCAAGAAGCGGTTCCTCGGTATCTAAAAATCACTTCAAAAGGCGATATAACAGAGGTAAGTTGGGAGTTGATATATGGCGTAGGGTATAAGCCACTTACTTAAGCTAACGTTAAATACCCAATAAAGGAAAGTTCGGTATGAATATTAAAAGGGAGCATGTGTATTTTGGTTCAAACCCGTATTCAAAAGCACCCATAATAATGTATAGCGTCACTGTTGATGAGTCAGAACTAGCAGTAGCTAAAAATGTCTGCTTTCAAATGTCTGAAGTGTTCTCTCAGTGTTATATAGACGCTAAACCTGAGGAGGGCGCAACAGAAATGTATGTAGGTTCTGTACTCAGTAACATTGTAAAATTTCTGATAAATGACAACAATGGTTGCATAACCAGTTCGGGCGTTAGCTCAACGGCCGACTCTAATGGGGTGCTGATATGGGTTGATTTTCATTATCTGAGAATCAGTACACTAGCCATGAAATCGGTATTAAGTATTTTCCAATTATTGATGACAGGGAAAGCTATGCAGTGTGATGAGGTTCAACGCACACTCAAATTCTTTCAAGCTAGTTGCCAAAAAGCACACCCTAGAAAAACGCCTTTTTTCGACATTGCTCAAGAAGACAAAATTCCGATGTCGCCGTACCCCAGTATATTTAATGCATGGCAATTTGGCTGGGGAAAGAAAAGCCGGGTTTTTGTAAGCGCATCGCCAATGGAAGACAGTTATCATGGCGTTAGAACGTCTCTTGATAAAGCAATAAGCTTAAGGATGTTGCGGGATATTGGTGTGCCAACGGCTAAATCAGTTGTGATTAACAAAAAAGAAGAGCTTAAACGCGCAGGAGAAACAATAGGTTACCCTTGTGTCGTAAAGCCAATTAGGGGGACCCAAGGCAAAGGCGTTACCGCTAACATACAAAACTACAATGAACTTCAGCTGGCTTATGATCACGCCAAAGGTTCATTATATGGAAAGAACCCTTTATTAATTGAAGCGTTTGTAGAAGGAGATGTTTACCGCATCATGATTGCTGATGGTGAAATGATTGGAGCAATATTGCGTAAACCATCTTATGTAGTAGGGAATGGTCGTTCAACGTTGAAAGAGTTGATTTATAAGCTAAATAAACAAAGGGAGGCTCTAAACACAGCTCCAGCTCAACTAATGCCTGTGAAAATAGACGCCGCTCTAATGGTGCATTTAAAAAAATCAGGTGTTTCTTTAGATGATGTAATTAACAATAGTGAAACGGTTACTTTGAACAGCGTTGCCGCCCATTCATCTGGGGCAATTGTAGATAACGTAACTAATTTATTACACCCAGATAATATAGTAATGTTTCAACTCATTGCCCAAGCATCAAGTATTGCCAATTTAGGAATTGATTACATTACAAAAAATATAAGCAAACCCTTTAACGAAACCAAAGGGGTTGTTATCGAGTATAACCATCACCCTAGCCTAAGCGCGGCTGTTTTTTCTTCGAACCCAAAAGATGCAGTGAGGTCCATCTTAAATGTAGGATCCGGAAGAATTCCAGCTGTGTTCCTAGTTCTCGACGCTGAAAGCATGCGTCAAGCTGAGAGCTTTTTTATACAAAACATCAAAGACTCCTCCATTGGCTGGGTGTGCGCTGATAAAGCCTATATAGGTCAGGTGTTATTGAGCATAGGTGATGCAACAGGATGGATGCCTGTTAAAATTCTTTTACGCAATAAGACGGTACAAAAAGTGGTATTGGTGTGTACTGATGTCGATATGATGGAAAAAGGCTTGCCAGTTGATAAGGCTGACCTTATTTGTATGCACAATGTCAATTTAACAGAACCTTGGGGTAGCGTAATTACTAATGCATCGCCAGTAGTTAAAACGTATACAGACCTCAATGCATTATTTAGTTTTGTATTAAATCATCTTGAAGCGCGGCATAATAGTTAAATTATAAGTAGGAAATTTTATACATATGGAAGCTAACAATATTGGGTATCTGTTTCTACAAAGTGCAGGTCGGCGTGGTAATAAAATAGCCATAAGGCAAGGTAAGAACGTTATGACATATCAGGGCCTTAGGAAGGCCGTAATATGTTGCGCTCTGCATTTGAGGACAAAAGGAATTGGCCAAAATTCTTTAGTGTCAATCGATATGTATAACGATCCCACAGCAACAATTGCTACCATCTTCGCGCTGAGTCTTAATGGCGCAAGTTGGCTGGATCACCGAAGTACGGATGCTAAAAGTAAAGAAAATTTAGTGATCTCCAAGGTTTTAACGGACAAGGCTGGTAAACAAATACCAGAATCACACCTCAGAATAACAAGAGAGTTTTTTACAAACCGACCTGCCGAATATCAATCTGCTAAACAATTACAATTCCCTGGATATGTTAACAGGGATGATAAGTTCTATATATCTAGCTCGTCTGGCACGACAGGCTCGCCTAAGCTTATCCCTCTTAGTAGTAGCGACTTTATCGAAAGGTCAATGCTATTAAAAGAGTATCAAGATAGTGATATACCCCTTGTGCTAAATGACAGGTTCTTCAAAACAAGTAACATCGCAACGTTAAATGCGATAACAGTGTTAGGCCAAGGCGGCACGTATGCAATAGTAAAAAACTATCAGTCACTATATGCATACGGCATTAACCATGTTGTGGGCTCGGTGCATCATTTAATGGGCTTGCTAGAAAATGTTCCTGTTCCTGCTGAACCGTTAATATTTCAAGTTAGGGTCGTGGGAACAGCGTTACTGCCGCAATTTTTAGAAAAACTACTAAAATATTTTCAGACAGTTAGAGTGAGTTATGGCTCAACTGAGGCAGGGCCACTAACAACAAGGTTGTTAACCGAATACTCATCAGATAGATCTGTAGGTAAAGCGTATGAAGGGGTTAGCATAGAAATCGTCGATGAAAATGATAAGGTTATCCTCGATGGGAAAGAGGGCATAGTTAGAGTAATGAATGAGGGGCAGGCTATTCAGTATTTAGGGGCGGCTAAAGAAACAGAAACAGCGTTTAAAGGCGGTTGGTTTTATCCGGGTGACCGTGGCTATCTTTCTGATGATGGCCAACTATATATAACAGGTAGGCTGAAAGATCACTTGAATATTAACGGCGTTAAAATAAACGCTGAAAACATAGATGAAATCATTCAATCATCTAAGGGTGTTAAAGAGGGCCTTTGTTTTTCTGAAACCGATCAAGACGGCGTTTTATCGTTGGCTGTTGCAGTGCATTTAGATGAAACTACGGATGTAGCAGCTGTCGTAAAGGACATATATGCAAGTATGAACAAGAAAAAAATGAGGGTAGTTGAGTTCCCAACAAAAATATATGAAGTGGATGAAATTCCACGTAATTCAAATGGAAAGCCCATGCGTCATAAATTGACTAAAGTTGTTGAAAATATCACCCCTAGAAATATAAGTGCCAAAAAGACTAAATAAAAATACAAATACAATGAAAGTAACGGTAGTGGGTGCAGGAATAACCGGTGTTTATTTAGCTTATATATTAGCTAAAAATGGGCATGAAGTTGCGGTATATGATGCAAGGTCTACGTCCTATTCGGGAACAAGTTGTAACCCAGGCGGAATCAATCCATTGCATGGTCCTGGCCTACCAGGTCCCATGGCTGAGTTTTACTTATCAAGTTACCAAGAGCACCTCAATCAAAGTGAACTAATTGCTAATCTTTCGGGTGTGCACTTTAACTTAAAGAAAATAGATAGGTTATTTCTAGCTTTTTCTAAGGAAGAGGTAACGAACTTAAAAGCCATGCAAAAAAGGTATGATGAAAATAAAGGTTTTTGTGCTAAATGGTTGTCACCAGATGAAGTAAGCCAGCAAGATAGTAGAATAAGTGAACGTTCATGCGGTGGCCTTTTTACATCGGGTAATTTTACCGTTGATACCACTGCATACTTAAATGCATTGAAGAAGGCAGCGATTAAGTTAGGTGCGATTTTTAAAGACAAAAACGCTAATCAATTTATTGTACAAGACCAAATAGTTACTCATATTGTTACGGATGAGCAAGAAATTCCAGTGTCCACATTAGCCATAACAAATGGCTCTTGGGCTGCTAATTCACTCCGAGCTTTGAAATTCCCCATAAACATACAAGCAGGGAAAGGAGAGTTACTCCTTTTGAAGTTTAAGAAAAAGCCCTTTTCTTTTGATATTACGCATGGTTTGACAGGCTTATATCAGTTTAAAGAAAGCTTATATTGGGCTGGCGGGACAATGAGCTCAGCCGAAATTGTTGCCGGCATAACAGAGGAGGCGAAAGACAAAATTTTAAAAAACATAAGAAATATACTACCTAATTTGAATGATTTCGAGGTAATATCGCACGAAGTTGGTTACAGGCCGATGAGCCCAGATAAGCTGCCAATTGTTGGAAAATTACCCAATTATAAAAACGTTTTTATCGGAACAGGTGGGGGTTCTAAGGGTGTTTTATTAAGTTGTGGGATAGGGAAAGCGTTAACAAATATTATAGAAAATAAGAATCGAAGTGAT
Source organism: Cycloclasticus sp. (assembly GCA_002733135.1). Taxonomy (GTDB): domain Bacteria; phylum Pseudomonadota; class Gammaproteobacteria; order Methylococcales; family Cycloclasticaceae; genus Cycloclasticus. The sequence goes on from NVUJ01000016.1 coordinate 13,211, forward strand.
TTGAGGTTCTTATCACCCAATAGGTTTGCTTTATGAAGGAAAAGTTTAAAGTTATCTGTGCTGCGTGTCGGCATGTTCAATCTAAACGCTATAGTCCGCAGTGTGAAAAATGTGGAGGTTTGACAGAAGCAGAATTCGATTTATCGAAGGTAGTGTTAAAGGATTCTGATAATCCCTATGAGCGATATTTCGACCTTATTCCAGTGCTTGATAAAGAGCTATTACCAAAAAAAGAAAAAATGACCCCGCTGATACATGCGCAGTCGCTAGGTGAAAAAATTGGGTTGTCCAATCTGTATCTAAAAAATGAAACGGCAAACCCAACGGGTACAACAAAATATAAAATGGCCGCAATCTCATTGCCCTATCTATTTGAAAGTGGCGTTAAACATTTTTGTACATCGTCTACAGGCAATAGCTCAACGGCTTACGCCACATTATTACCCATGATTCCTGATTTAGAGATGAGTCTTTTCACCGGTAGTGAGTTTCGTGAAAGGGTGAATTATGAGTCTAACAGCAAGCTCACGCATTATATTTTGCACGATGCAAGTTTTGCCGAAGCTTTTGTGGTGGCTGCCGCATTTGCTGATAAAAAAGGCCATACAGCAGAACGTGGTTTCTTTAATTTAGGTAGGCGTGAAGGGTTAAAGCTGGCTTGGTTAGAATCTGTTGAGCAAATTGGTAAACCCATACACTGGTATGTTCAAGCCGTTTCAAGTGCGATGGGGGTGTACGGCACGTATAAGGCATCAAAAGAGCTTAAAACGCTTGGTGTGTCTTCAATAACTCCAAAGCTATTATGTGCCCAGCAAGCAAGTTGCCAACCCATGGTTCAAGCATGGGAAGAAGGCGCGGCTACGATTGAGCAACGGCACATAGTCGAACACCCAAAAGGCATTGCAAAGGCGATACTTCGTGGAGACCCTACTAAAGTCTACCCGTACATGAAGGCTATCGTCGATGAGAGCGGCGGTGCATTTTCGTCAGTGGTGGAAGATGAAATAAAAGATGCACAAAAACTCGTATTGGAGCACGAAGGCGTGGAGATATGTTTTTCTGCAGCAACAGCTGTAGCTTCGGTTATTAAGCTAGCGAGGAACGGACGTATAGGTTCAGAAGAAACTATACTTGTAAATTTAACAGGGAGTGATCGCGTATATGACCGTGTTCCAGATGATGTGATTCATTTGAACAAAGTGCAAGGTGAATGGGTGGACTCTAAAGGTATTTAATATGGCAGATAATAATAAAAAAGAAGTAGAAGAAAGCGCTAGATCAGCACGCAGATTGTATTGGGAAAAGAGCTGGGATGATGATGAGTTCTCACCTATATGGAGAGGGCGGGGTATTGCTACGCAAGTTGTAGACTCGTTGGAAAGCGGTTGGTTTCCATCAACCGGTAGCGTCCTAGATATAGGTTGTGGAGAAGGCGTGATAGCTCAGTGGTTTGCAAAATTAGGGTATCAATCGGTAGGTATAGACATTTCCCAGTCGGTCATCGATAAAGCACGGTCAGAACATGCCGAAGAGAGCACGAAAGACTTATTGGAATTTCATGCCGTTGATATAACGGAATCTAGCCCACCAGATAAACAATACAATATTTTAATTGATAGGGGGTGCTTGCATTCAATCCCTCCAGTGTTAATAAAAAACTACGTAAAAAACATATCAGCTGTTAGTGCTAAAGGTGCACGATTGTTGCTTTTTGTTAGGGCTTTTCGCGATGGTGCAAGTTTTAATAATGAAATGGAAGCAAAAAAACATGTGCAAGTAACGCAAAAAGTCTTTGCTGGCCAATTCCAGTTAAAAAGATATGCGGCAACTAATATTGGTTCATCTACTGATAAATCTAAAGAGAAACAGTTGCCGGGCATGATCTTTTATCTCGAGAAACTTTAATTATTGAAAACAGCATGGGGCCAATAAAAGTATTATTTATATGCATGGGCAATATATGCCGTTAGGTTATATCAGTACGTTTGATGTATGTTGTGTACCAATTCTGTGTACCAATCGGTTTTGAAGCGGGAAAAATAACGAATTTTTAATTCCATTCAATAAACATCAACATAATCACATCATCATTTAAATTCTTGCCGTTTTGTAGCCTATGGGCTACACTGCCTTTGTGAAATACACAATACACACCACGAGCACATTTGATAAATGGGTTTCTAAACTAAAAGACAGGCAAGCCGCGAAAGCTATTGCCATGCGTTTAGATAGAGCTATTAATGGTAATCTTGGTGATGTTCAATCCATTGGTGGACTGGTCAGTGAAATGCGTATTTTTATTGGTAAGGGCTACCGACTTTATTACACCATACGAGGCAATGAAATTATTATATTGCTTTGTGGTGGTGATAAATCATCTCAACAGCAAGATATTAAACTTGCTAAAAAGATAGTAAATGACTTGGAGTGAATGAATATGAAAACTAAATCTTATAACCCGTTTAATCATCTGCTTACACGTAATGAAATTACGGAATATTTAACAGCCGCTATTGAAGATGATGATCCTAGTGTCTTTATCACCGCGCTTGGCCATGTCATTACTCATAAAGGCGTGACCGCAACGGCTAAAGATACGGGGCTTAACCGTGAAAGCCTGTATAAATTTATTTCAGGTAAAACTAAGCCACAATGGGATACAGTAAGCAGGCTTACACACTCTATGGGGGTGAAATTAACGGCTAGTATGTAATGCTAAGTTTCTCACGCTGGTAGCAATTCAGAAATTGCGTCACTCCTGTGTAGTCTCGCGTACAGGTTCCATAAGTCCGAGACATAAAGAAAGGGTGGGGTTTTATGTGTAACTATCGTCTGTTAATTAGCATTCATAATATTTATCTTGTAAGCTTTAAACGGGGGATTACAGTACCAATCGGTTTTGAAAACGTTATTCTCTTAAGTGTATTTAACTAATACAAAAAGAGGATTAAAAATAATGGAAAAAGAAGCTCCTACGGCAAAATAAAACCAAGCCTGAACATAAAAGAGATTTAGAGTTGATTGATGATCTGACAACCGAACTTGCTCACCTTTCTGCAATGACTTCATTAATCTATGGCGACAGGCTAGAACACTTTCTTAACAGTAGTGATAACGTACAAGATTGTTATCTATGGGCATGCGCTGATTTAGCCAACCAAACATATTAAGTTAGCTGGCAAACTATAACCAATACGATTCACCGAAAGTCATCGCATTTCTAGACGGTGGCTTTATAGATGCCTGAATTTGGACATAGTAACTTTGAAGCGACATTTTTTTATGAATTCTACGGCTAGTCCAGGCCAAGTTGAGTCTAATAATCTTTGGACAAGGACAAGCCTAAAAAAACGTCCTAAATAGCGAGTAACCGCGCCTCCTTGCACCCGCAAGCAACCGAGTTAGCCAGAGACCCTCAGTTATTGTTTTCTCTCCCAGCCTAATTCTTTACACCTTTCCTCAATAGACTCGATTGAATTCAGCTCGCCTTCTTCTGGGTGAGGAACCAGAATTATAAAATCTTTATTCCGAATGTCATTATTCTGGATTTCATAAAGAGCATCTTGGAGAGCGCCTAATTCTGACTTTTCATTACCTTTAAACTTATGTTTATCGGCTTTGTCGATAGCTTCAAACACAGCAGCCAACTTTGCTAAAGTTTTAATCTTTTCGTAAGACTCGTCAAAAGAAGACACTAATTCTCTAGTTTCCGGATGAATTTTAATTTCATCCAATATCTCAATGGCAAGCAGGGAATACTTTCTTTTTGCGGCAGCTGTTTTTGAAGTTATTGCTTTTTGGCATAAAGAGTCAGCTTTTTGTGATTGTTCTATCAGTTCAGCAACGAGAATCGTCCGGGCAATTTTTTTCTCTTGGCGATCATCCCAATAAAATTTAGCCAATACTACTAAGATAAAACCGAATATAAGAAACCCTTCCATACGCTCGTCCTTTAGTTGTAGTTGTTTTTCCGCAATTGTGGGTATAAGCGGATCAATTCTTCTTCAATTAGCGCTTCATTATCCTCAATAGTATCAAGAGACAACCACTTTCTTGTTAGCGAATCTATTGATGAACGAAACTGTAGCCAAGTAAACTTACGGAGCTTAAGGAACTCTCTTGTCTCAGGATCTAAAAGAGAATCGTATAAATATACAATAATTCGTACTCGTCATGCTTTTCTTCGTTTTCATCAATTAACTCGTCTAACAAATCGGAGGCTTGATCGAAACTAATATTCGTTACTTGCTCCTCGCTAAGGTAGTGTATTAACTCTTTTTGCTCAGTTGTTGCCGGTTTGTTTTCCCATAACGCAACATTATTAGGGTCTAAAAATATTTCATGAAGTTTCCACCGAGATTCCGTTTGGTTAAGTTTATGAATATGATTAATTTTAAAGAACTTCAGCATTTCTAGATCCTCATTTTCAGGCTCGCGAAATAACCCTATGATATCGCTTGCTTGGCCTTTGGTTAGGCTTGATGGGGCGGGGCAATCTATTTCTAGCAGGTATTCACGAATCCTACTGTACTGTCTTTCAGTTGCTTCATGAAACCTCCAGCATACGTCTAAATCTATGGTGTTATTTTGAATAATACCTTGAATTTTGTTTTGTATCAGGTGTTTTGTTGATGAGCCATTTAACTTTGTTTGTGTAACTAAAGTCGTTTTAATTGTGGAGTGTCCGCGGCTATAACAAATCCCGGTTATGACGATTAGTATAAAAATACAAATGAGTAATGTAGCCACTATGGTTACCTATTTAAGGTGGGAACAGATTGGATGTATTTTGGATGCTTTGTTATGGGCATACCGGCGACTCCTTGTCTAATTTATAGCTATGTTAAATTTGTTAATACGGTTTGTTTATCGGTATGGTTTTCTCCATAAACCAGCAGCAATCCCTAAGACAATAGTGAGACTGACATTGAATGCAGCATTAATAATATCTATTAATCTATCCATAACATTTCTTGTTATTAATCATTGGAAGGGCGTTCTTTCTTAGGACTGTAAGCTCAGTCTAGACTTATTGAACCAAGCTGTAAAATATTTGGGAGAACCTTTTTTAAGACCATTCTTTGTCCATATTGTCTACTTGCAAACATACCCCTTTTTTTAAACCTTACCCATACACCACCATTAATGGATTAATTAATACCATACACATGGTAATAGTAGGTGTGGTGTATATATGGCATCTGAGTATTTCGCTAAGTCCTTGATTCTTGGTTTCTCAGGTAACGTTTTTAGCATCTTCGAGTAATTCCACAATTTCACAGATAGCATATATGGCCTCTGACAACACGTTATAGATGCCATATATCCACCGGCACTTTAATTTTCATCGCTCCAATTCTCCCAAGTATTAAGAGGAGGCTTATCATTAAAAGGCATCCATTCAAGCCGCCACGTCCGAGATTTAGACTCAGTTCTTGAGCTAAACAAAGATAAGGCCATGCAAGTTATAAACCCTCTGTTCAGTAATTGATTGAACGCTTTTGATGCTGTTCTATGGTTGTAACGCTGACTTTGCCATCAATACGGCGGCGTACTAACCATGTTTTGGATGATTTACGGACTTGGAGGTATAAACATTCGCCAATAGATAGACGAAAATCCTTACCTAGCCACTTTGCATTTCTAATTGAGTGTTCGTTGAAGCTCGCTGGTATACTGTGTTCAGGCATGAAGTTTCCTTAATAAACTTTAATTGCTAGGGTTCTGCTAGTGTTAGCGCACTGGCTGTTCCTGATTGTACAGTTTGTGTACCAATCGGGGGTGGGATTGTATGAAATTAGCTGGGACTGTTAAAACACCAATGATATGATAATCAAACACTTAGGACTATATGAGACGCATAAAAATACTATTTATTTGTATGGGCAATATATGCCGCTCACCAACGGCACACGGTGTGTTCCGCAAACTGGTAAACGATAAGGGTTATGCGCATTTAATCAGCATCGATTCTGCCGGCACGCACGCTTATCACGTTGGCAACTCACCCGACGCCCGTTCTGTTAGTACAGCCATGGAACACGGTGTCGACATGACGGATTTAAGATCACGACAAGTGCATGAAAGCGACTATGAGTATTTTGATTACTTACTCGTGATGGATGCTCATAACCACGCGTTAATAGAACAAGCCTGCCCGTCAGAACATAAATCTAAAATACATTACTTTTTGGATTTTGCATCCCACACAGCGTTGCGCGAAGTGCCAGATCCGTATTATGGCAAAGGCAATGGCTTTGAGCGTGTATTTGACATGATTGAAGATGCCAGTGAGGGGCTTTTGGTGACGCTAATCGACAGGCAATAACAGCTATTAATGGCTGGGTTTTTTCTTGCGTCCAATGCGCAAAGGTGCAAAACTATCGGCTCACATTAAACAGTACACAGGGATGAATAATGTTATTTAAATTGGGTGGTTACACGGTAGGATTTTTTTTATTAATAATATCAACAGCTGCAATGGCCGCTCCCAAAGTGGGTGACAAATTCGGCGCATGGTCATTTAAGTGTCAAGCGACTGCGGCCAATAAAACCAGCTGTGCATTATCGCAAACGCTGGTTAATAAAAAAACAAAACGACGCGTTCTTCGTGTGGTGCTAAGCAAGCAAAATAAAAGTAACAACCATCAATTGCTTGTGCTGGCACCCTTGGGGATTTACATTCCATCAGGTGTTGTGGCAACCGTAGACAAAGGCTCGAGTATATCGCTGGCATTAGCAACGTGTAGCCAACAAGGCTGCATGGCAAGAGGGGCTGTGAGTCGCCAGTTACTGCAAAAAATAAAGGCAGGAAACAACCTTAATATTAAATTCAGCTTTAACCCTAAAGCAAAACCAGTAACACTTCAGGCGTCGCTAAAGGGCATATCGGCGGGCATTAAAGCACTAAACTAATTTATTGCTTGGGCGCTAAATCACCGAGTGCTTCAAATAACGGCCCTAAATGTTCTTCATAAGAACGCCAACGTTCGACAGATGTTTTATATATAGGTTGGCGAACTTGCGTAACGCTTGCTGTGCGAATATTACGTTCGTGTTTGTGGAACTCTAAGCAGTTGTCGTCCCATTCTAAACCACAGTAATCAATTAGAGCTCTAGATTCTTTTTCAGTATCTTCAACCAAGTCTTCGTATTGAATTTCATAAAAACTATCGGTAGGTAACACTTTTTTCCAATGCGTCATTAAATCGTGGTAATTGCGGTAATAACGCCCCATTTCAGCTAGATCATAACTTTGATGTTGGCTTTTATTAAATAAACGCGAAAAGCCCGATAAGCACGTATCAACAGGGCTACGTTTAACGTGCACAATTTTAGCGTTTGGCAACATTAAGTGAATAAGGCCAACGCAAGTAAAGTTGGCAGGCATCTTATCGGTTATGTGTTTCGCTTCAGGTGCGCGTTCTTGCAGGCCTTTTATATATTTTTCGCCAAGTGCTTTTAATTGTTCGTGGCTGTAACCTTTCAGTACTTGTGGGTAGCCCGCAGTTTCCCAATCATTGGGGCGATTAGATAGCCGCATTAAATCAGGTAACTCTCCAGCGCCATGCGCATCAGGGTGGCTAGCAATAATTTGTTCAGTTAATGTCGTACCAGAACGCGGCATGCCAAGAACAAAAATAGGTGTGTCGGATGAACAGCCCTCACCGCGCATTTTTTTAATAGCAGGTTTTGAAAAAAACTGGCGAATATTATCGGTCAGTTTGTCGTTGTCGGCAGGGTCGTAGACGGTACGCTTTCTTTTTAAGCGGCAACCTTCCAAATAATGTTTGAACGCCAAGTCGTATTGTTTGGTGTCGTCGTAGCTCTTACCTAAAGCAAAGTGCAGTGGCAGCGCTTTTGTTTCCATCATGCCATCAAGTTCAGCCGCTTGTTTAATCAATTGCTTAAAATTATCATCATCGGCGGTCACTTTTTTAACTTGCGCTAACGATAGCATCGCACCAAGGCATTTTTCATCAAGGCTTAATGCTGTTTTAAAGCTAGATTCGGCTTCGTCAATATCACCTTGCTCCATCAACAAATGACCGTAACCCAGATGAGCACCAATAAACTCAGGGTCAAGCTCCATTGCTTTGTTAAAAGAAAGTGCCGCTTTGTCGGGGTAGCCAGACTCGGTGAGAATGCCGCCAAGTAAGGCGTGAGCAGAAGCTTTATCGGGCGTAATAGTCAGCGCTCTGTTAGTCATTTCCTCGGCTTTGGTTAAGTTTTTATGTTCTTGATAGATTTTAGCCAACCCTTGAAATGCTTCAGCATAATCAGGCTTTATAGATAGGGCTTTCTTAAAACCAACTTCAGCCTTGTCATATTGCTCAAGGGTTAAAAAGGCAGTGCCAATATTGCAATGGGCCTCGGCGTAGTTAGGGTTGGCTTTAATAGCATTAATCAGTACTTTAACCGCCTCTTCTGGTTGCTCGGTTTCTGTAAACACAGCACCTAAGTTATTCATCGATTCGGCGTGTTGCGGCATAATGGCAAGTACTTGCTTATAAAACTCAATGGCGCCGTCTCTGTCTTTATTGCTTCGCGCAATGCTGCCCATATTATTAAGTGCAGTAATAAGCGATGGGTTAATCTCAAGCGCACGTTGTTGACAAGCCTGTGCTTCATCCATCTGCTCGTTATCGTAATAAGCAATACCAAGGTTACTGTGCGCAGTGGCAGATTTTGGCGATAAAGCAACAGCTTGTTGACCATATTTAATGGCTTCATCAACACGCTTTACTTGGCGACACATCTCACCAATATTTGAATAAAACTGACCGTTATTTGGATTTATAGCAATAGCTTGAGCAATCATGCTAATCGCTTTTTCAGTATCACCTGTTTGTTGCGTAATAACGGCTAATAAATGTAACGCGTTCGCATTTTGGGGGGTGGCTTGTAATATGCGCTTTAAGAGGTTCGCCGCTTGAGGAAGGTGACCTTCCGAATGTTGTTTAATGGCTAATTGCATCGCCTCTTGTAGCGACATTTGCTGGGCAGGTTGTGCCATGGGCGCTACAAAATCTGGGTTAGTGGGCATGTTCTATTCCTTAATAAATGTGTACGTGCGGTAACGCCTAAAAGTATACATGAGGGCTAATCATTTGCTAACTAAAAAAATTATAAAAAAGTATAGTAATAATTGGATGTTCTGGTAGACTCAGCGTTGTATAACTACAACTAACATAAATACAACAAACCTAGGATGGGATTAAATGGACGTTAAATTCAAACAAAACAAACTAAACACAGCAGTCGGCGCAGCTATATTATCAATGAGTGCGTTGCCAATGCTTGCAGAAGCAGGGCCATACATCGTAGAAAGAAGCGGAACTTCTTTCCCTGGGTTTGGCAGTGTATTACAAGTATCGTCGTTCTCGACGGTGAATCAAGTACGTTTAATAGATTCCATGGCGTTAGTAACCAACAACGGCACCATTGATACCGATGCGCTGGGTGAAGACTTTGCAACAGCTGTTCTATATGGCGAAGACGTTAATGGAAGCTTTGTTAATAACGGATTTATCAATGCCGAAGATAGTTTGTCTACGACAGTAGCCGCAGTTGGCGTTAATGTTCTCGGTGATGTGTTATCCACAGGCAGCATTACAGTGTCGGGCGACGGTGAGGACGGTGGAATTATTGAGGCTTATGGTGAAGACGGCGATACAGTATTTGCTGCAGGCATTAACGTTGAAGGTAGTTTAGATGTTGGTGGTACGATAACAGTTGAAGGCGGTGCTGAGGTGGATGCTTCAGCTGTCAGTGGTGGTTCTGTATTCGCATCGGCTATACATGTAGGCTCAATAGAGGGCGATGTGACCAATAATGGTCAGCTCGATGCCTATGCGGCTGGAGGCTTCGCAGCTATAGCAACAGGCATTCACTCAGATAATATCTCGGGCAACGTTACAAACGGTGGAGTTATAGATGTTTACGCTGCCAGTGCTGCCTTCGCTCTAGCGGGTGGTATTGTTAGTGAAGATGATGTGTCAGGCGATATTTCAAATACAGGCACTATTGAAGTAGATGCAGGTAATGCTGCTTTTGCAGCAGCAGGCGGCATCGTAGTATTTAATGATTTAGAAGGCGCTATCACAAATGATGGTCTCATAGACGTGTACGCTGGCGATGTTGATGATAGTGCAATCGCTGCTGGCATTGTTGTATTTGATGAGATAGGTGAAGACGGTAGCATCACCAATGGCGAAGACGGCGTCATTAATGCGAGTGTTGGTTTCGGCGAAGACATCTCAGCTATAGGTATAGCGGCGTTCGGTGAAGACAGCGTGTATGGCGATATCATCAATAATGGTGTTATTGAAGCTTACGCTGCCTATGGTACAACAGTTGATGCAACGGGCATTTATGCAGACCACTTGTACGGAAGTATTACAAATGCTGGCGAAATTGACGCATACGCATTTAGGGGCGAAGACGTAAGTGCCACAGGCATTGCTACAGGTACCGTTGAGGCGTCTGGTTCAATTGAAGTATCCGATGGCGGCTCAATATTTGCGAGCGCGTATTCAGCATATTCTGCTTACGCAATAGGTGTAGAGACCGGTGATCTACTAGGTACAATTACAAATAACGGTGATATTACTGCTAATGCAGGCTATGTATTTAATGTCGACAACTATTCAGTAACTGCGGGTGCATTTGCTGCGGGTATAGACAGTGGCAATGTCAGCGGCACGATAACAAACGAAGGGAATATTAGTGCTAGTGCGCATAGTGCAGATGCATACTCTGCATACTATGCTGGCGCGTACGTTTCAGCCGTGGGTATATCCGCAGATGACGTCAGTGGGAGTATTATTAATAACGGCATGATTGATGCTGAAGCATACGATGCAGATGCTTATTCGGCGGCCATTGCATATGCGCGAGCTACTGCTGCTGGTATTGCAGCTGATGCTGTTACCGGCGCTATCACGAATAATGGCGATATTTATGTTGATGCATATAATGTTTATTCTGACGATTCATATTCTGCTACTGCAATAGCGACGGGTATTGATGTTGATACACTAGATGCCTATGGCAGTATCACAAATAGCTTAGACGCTGTAATAGATGTATTCGCTGGCAGTGCGTACAGCGCGTACGCGACAGGTATTTATGCGGGCTCTGTTAATGACGATGCAAGCATTACCAATGCAGGCGAGATTAAAGTAGCAGCGACCGACGCGGAATTTGCATCCGCAGCAGGTATCTATGCTGGTTCAGTAGGTGAAGATGCCAGCATTACCAATGAAGGCAGCATTACGGCAGACGCTTATTACGATGCATTTAGTGCATACGCAGCGGGTATTGGTGTCAGTACGCTATACGGCAGCATTACTAACGGTGCAAATGGCGAGATTAGTGCTTTTGCAAGTTCTGCCAGCAGTAATGCTGCAGCTACAGGCATTTGGGCTGGTTACGTTGGCGAAGACGGAAATATTACTAATAACGGCAGTATCAGCGCAACAGCTTATAACTATGATAGTGCTTACGCAACGGGTGTAGGTGTGGGCGAGTTATACGGCAGTATTACCAATGCTGAAGGTGCGTCTATAGATGCAGGAGCATATTTAACCTCTTACAGTGCTATGGCATATGCGACGGGTATCTATGCAAACAACGTTTATGGGTCGGCTAACATTACTAATAACGGTGATATAAACGCTTGGGCTGAAAATACATACACATCGTATGGCACAATTGGTGCTATCGGTATTTCGATTAATAATTTGTACGGCGATTTAACTAATAATGGCTCCATTAACGCAACCGCTAGCTCAGCTAGCTATGCTTATGCGACGGGTATCAGCATTGGTTATGTTGGTGGTGAAGACGCTGGTATTACGAACACGGGTAGCATACATGCTGAAGTGGTATATGCTGACTACTCAACATCAGCCATAGGTGTCTATATTAATGACATGAGCGGTGTGTTTAATAACTCGGGTTCTATTACAATAGCTAGTTATTATGATCATGCAGGTTATGCGCTCGATTTTGAATATGGTGATGGTACGTTTAACAACACCGCAGGTGGCTTAGTTGCAGGTAATGTTTACCTTGGGGAAGACAATAACTTTAATAACGCGGGCGGCACATTAGCCTTTGCAGCCAGTTCTTCAGGCCACGAATCTGGTTACGTGGGTGGTAATTATTATCAAGGGGAAGACGGTGTCTTACAAATTGGCGCATATGATGGCGAAGACTATGGTCACTTAACGGTAGGCGAAGATGTTTATCTAGAAAGTAATGCCAATATCGATGTGGTTGTAGATGCTGATGATAATGATCTTGCCGGTGTTGAGGAACTAAGGGGTGTTATTGACTCATACGGCGAAGACGGCATCGATAGTGATGGTACCTTTAACGTAACCGATAACAGCTTTGAGTTTAACTTTGTTGGCGAGATTGATGGCGAAGACGGCGAACGAGTCGACTTAACCGTAGTCGCTATGGGCTCAGCCTTGGAGCAAGTGCAAGAAGAAGGCTCACCAGCCGCTGAAGGTGCTGCAGAAGTGCTTGATGATCTAAACATGGATCCTGATGGCAATAGCGATGAGTTCAATGAAGAATTGAAGACGTTGACCTCACTCAAAACCAAAAAAGAATTGGCTGATGCGATTGAATCAACTATTCCGAGTATCTCAGGTGGTGTTGCAGAGTTAACACGCAACATGGCAGCGGCGTTAACAAGAACCGTTGGCGCTCGCCAAGGTAACCGTCGTGGTGCATCAAGTGGTGATAGCGCGATGAGCAACCGTGGATTCTGGTTACAACCCTTTGGTAGCGAAGTGGATCAAGATAACCGCAATGGCGTAACGGGCTATGATATTGATAGTTCAGGTATCGCATTAGGTATTGACGCTGATTTATCAGACACATTAAACGTTGGTATAGCAGTAGCCTATGTAGAAAGTGACGTAGAAAGTAACTTGGCAGTCGGTAGTCATGATGTTGATATTGAAAGCTACCAAGCTAAGTTGTATGCCACTAAAGCACTGAGCGCTAATTCAGCGATTAATATACAAATAGGTGCTGGTACATCGGATTACGATAGCAAACGAGTATTGTTTAACAGCTCTGTTGCAAAAGCTGACTACGATAGCTGGAATGCTGAGGTGAATGTTGAACTAGAGCAATCACATCAATTGAGCGAGCAAACAGTCTTAACGCCTTACTTGTTCGCAGACTACAGCTATGTAGAAGTCGATAGTTATGACGAATCAGGTGCTGGCGTATTTAACCTGGACGTTAATGACGACGATGCAGACAGCTTAGTATTGGGTGTTGGTTTAAGAGCTAACATGGCAGCAACAGATGCATTATCACTAACCGCTAGCGCAAGTATTGGTTATGACGTAATGAGTGATAAATCAGACCTAACAGCTGCGTTTGCAGGTGGTGGTGCTAACTTCACTACAGATGGCATTGAGCCTGATGAAGTGGTCTACGGCGCAGGTTTAGGGCTTGATTACAACATAACTGAAGGTGCTAATTTAACAGTGGAATATAACGTTGACGGCCGTGAAGATTACACGGACCAATCAATTGCAGCTAAATTAAGGTTCTTGTTCTAAGATAGACCGTAATGAGTAAAAAGCCGCTAGGGTAAACCTAGCGGCTTTTTTATTGCATAATAATTGAGCAAATTAATGCTTAGGTGATGGAGATGTTTGTTAACAAAACAATTGTTGGTGGTTATAAATATCTGATAACTAGTCTATTACTATTGCTAATGTATGGTTGCGTAAATGTGCCAACACAACAGCAGCGGATAAATATAGCTGACGCATTAGCTGAACAAAATGGATGGAATAAAAGTAGTGTTAAGGGAGATTATTTTAATTTAACGAGTTACACAGGCTTAGCAACTAAAAGTGACCTACTAACGGTTTATATAGAAGGGGATGGTTTTGCTTGGTTAACGCGCTCTAGGCCATCTATGGACCCTACACCGCTTAATCCTGTAGGTCTTAAGCTTGCTTTAGCACAACAAAGGGGGCAAGCCGCGTATTTGGCAAGACCTTGTCAATTTGTGCTAGAGAGCCGTTCGAAAAATTGTAGTAATCAATACTGGACTAACAAACGGTTTTCGAATGAAGTAATAAACGATTTTAATATTGCGCTGACGTTACTAAAGAAACAGTTTTCTGCCATTACACTCAGACTAGTTGGGTATTCGGGCGGAGCAACTGTGGCCTTATTGGTTGCAGCAAGACGTGGTGATATTGAAAGTGTAGTGACAGTGGCGGGTAATCTTGACCATGGTGCGTGGGCCGAATTTCATAACCTGACGCCTTTATATGGCTCTTTAAATCCTATCGATTACAGCGTTCAACTTGAAAATATAAAACAAGTACACTTTGTTGGTGATCAAGATACGGTTAGCCCACTAATACTTGCAAAACAATTCGCGCAGCAATTTTCAAGTAATGTAGATATTGAAGTGGTCGTTGTTAAAAATCAAGACCATGGTTGTTGTTGGGAAAAGATATGGCCAGGGTTGATAGGGCAATTAAATTAATTAGCCGGGGTTAAGTATTAATTGCAATACAAATTTGCTACCAAAGTAAGCTAGCATCAACGCGGCATAGCCACCATATGTCCACTTAACGGCTTGTTGGCCACGCCAGCCCATGAAGTGCCTACC
>NVUJ01000005.1 GCA_002733135.1 Cycloclasticus sp.
GTAATGCATTTACTGTAGCGTATTCCACACCGCTAATCCATTCTCCTTTTAACGAATGAAAGAATGATTCCATATGTGCATTGTCTGTACAGTGGCCCGGACGATTCATGCTGGGCTTAATGCCATGCTTTTTGAGTAGCGCTCGATAACCTCCTGCGCCATATTCGACGCCTCGATCTGAATGAAACAGCATATTTGGTGCAGGCTGCCTTTTTTTCAAGGCCTGACTGAGTGCGGCCATGGTTAACTCTTTGCGTCGGTGTGAATCTAAAGACCAGCCCAATACTTTACGTGAATAAACATCCATCACAACGGCGAGATACCACCAGCGTTTTTGGAACCGTATATACGTGACATCGCCTACCCAGACTTGGTTAATATCATTTGGCAATGACGACGTCAGTCGTTTATTGCCCGTACGCTTAATGACATCATATAAAGCGGGCGCACGTCGTTTCTTCGTATGAATGCGCCCTACAATGCAGGAGGACTGCATAATGCGTGCGACACGGTTTTCACTCACCTCAATGCCTTGACGATTCATGACAACGGTAATACGGGGACTGCCGTAAATTCCATGGCTTTTTAGGTGTACCTTTTTAATGATGGTGGCCAGTTGAATATTTTGAAGCTTTCTAGGACTATCCTTTCTTTTTAACCAGGCATAATAACCACTTTTAGATACGCCATAAGCGTTGCACATCACTTGAATATTCATGTCCTTGGGTTGTTGCTTAATGTAGGTAAAAACATCTAGTTTGGTTCGAAACCGTGCGACATGCTTTTTTTTAAAAGCACATTCTCTAGCTCAAGTTTATTGATTCTTTTTTCTAGTTCTCGAATTTGCTTATGTTCTAACACTTTTTCCTCTGTACCCTTAATACATTCATGAACCGCGCCTTCAAACTGGCCATCCCTATGTTCTTTCTTCCATCGAGATAGCATAAAAGGGTGAATGCCTAACGCAATCGCAACATCTTGGGTTTGGACATTAGGGTGTTCTGCAAGTCGAATAGCGGTGAGCTTGAAATCGACCGTATACTGTTTGTGCTTTTCTTTTAGGGGTTTCATGGTGACACTTTCTCCGTTAGGTTTTAGTGTCCATTATTTTGGGGGAGGTCTCGCGTCGCCTTTGACCCACTTGTTATGCAGCTATCTCATGGTCAACATCCCAACCAGGAAAGACTAAAACTGCTGGGTGGCATTTTAATGCCCTAGCTAGCACTTTGGCTCTTTCTACACCTAGCTTAATTTTATCGTGCTCAATAGCTGAAAGTGTTGATTGAGGGATGCCGGTTAATGAAGATAGCTCGTTTTGACTTAATTCTTGTAACTCACGGATAATTTTTACAGATTCACCAATGGAAACATCTGTTCTTTTTTGGGCTTCTTTATAGTCTTTCATATTATTTCCTCCGGTAATCATGTGCAGTTACGTTGATTATTTTTACAAACAATTGGTCGTTATCAATTTTATAAATAATGCGGTATTGAATATTGAGGCGAGAGGAACGACAACCTTTCCACTCACCGCGCAACGCCTCATCTTTAAACCCCAGGATTTGTTTTAGTCCTGCAGGGCCTGATATTGCTACGATATCCTTCCATTTCTCGTATCTTTTAAGGATATCGATAGGTAGTGATTTCAGTCCTTTTAGCGCATCTTTGTGCTCATATATTTTCCACATACTAAATATAGTATATATATCATATATGGTATGTCAAGTTCTTAATGCATAACGTTTGAATTAACCGGCCGTTTTATACAGAGTAGAGCGAAGCGGAACGGCGTATAAAACGGTCGGGTTGAATGACTTGTTATACATTTTTTAACGCAAGGGCTGATTCATACGATTAATTTGTTCTTGTTGTTATCTTGCTGCGGCAGCTTCTCTGGTTTTGAGTTCATCTTCTGTGATGGGGTCAACAGGAAGAGCAAGCGGTACTTTAAAACTAATATGGTTTGTTGATGAGCTTTTATTACTTTTACTGCCTCCGCCACCAGCAGAGAAAACACTAGCAACTTTTAGTTTTGCATGTCCATCTTTACCTGACTCTTCTTCAACTGTTACAGCGACATCAAAACTGATTAAAAAGACGTTGCGACCGTGGGTCATACTTGCAAAGTGTGAATCATCTGTGGTTTTTGTGCTCGCACGCGTTGCGGGATTAACATAGCCACCACTGTCTCTTACTGACGCTAGAGAATCCTGAACACCTTCAGATATTTGTGTGAGCGTTTCTTTAACAAATTCTTTTAGTTCCATGTTTTATTCCTATGGTGCATAACGGCCGAGTTGAGCGGCATGTAAAATATATGGGTTCTGATTGAGCGCAGCGAATGAGTGGCCGATATATTTTACATGCCTCTCCAACGACTTGTTCTCACTTGGGTACCGCCGAACTTGATTCACCAAGCAAAAGTTCTTTAAACTATTGCCGCTCAACTCGGACGTTCGCGGGCGGCGCGTATTAATATGTACTCTGGTTCGATTTACCACTGGGCTCCCTTTATGTCTACTCCAATCAGTTTACCGTATAGGTAGCGCCGGTTGCGAACTTGTTATTAAGGGGAATGTATTTTCCCTGTAATTCCTATACAAAGAAGGACTATAATTCTCTGTAATACGTTAATCAAGCACAAAACAGGAACAATTTCAGTCTTCTCAATTTAAGCTTAACACGGGTGTTAATTAACTCGACAGCCTTTTACTTACCAATACAAAACGAAGAAAAGATCTCTCCCAGTAAATCATCTGGGGTCATTTTTCCTGTTATTTCTGATAAGGAATTTTGAGCTAAGCGAAGGTCTTCTGCAAACAGTTCGCCGGCTTGGTAGGTGAGCAGTTGTTCTATGCCTGCATTTAACAGTTCATTAGCCCTTGCTAGGGCATCTAAATGGCGGCGGCGCGCTAGGAATATGTTTTTTTCTTCGGGGTTAAAACCCACTAGAGTTTTTAGGTGTTGGGTTAACAGGTTTAAGCCGCTTCCTTGTTTGGCGGACAGCTTTATAACGGTTTGCTCACCCTCTACATAAACCGTTGGTTGTTGTTCTGTTAAATCTATTTTGTTACAAACAATGGTGACGGGTATGTCTGCTGGAATATCTTTTAATAACAATAAGTGCTCATTTGTCGCTGATTCTTGATCATCCACTATCAACAGCACTTGATCTGCGGTTGCTATGGCTTGTTTTGCTCGTTTTACGCCTTCTTTCTCTATCGCGTTATCGGTTTCACGCAAGCCTGCCGTATCAATAATATGCACGGGCATACCGTCTATTTGTATTTGTTCTTTTAGTACATCGCGTGTTGTACCTGCTATGGCGGTAACAATGGCCGTATCTCGTTGAGCGAGGGCGTTTAATAGGCTGGATTTACCAGCATTCGGTTTACCTGCTAATACAACGGTCATACCATCGCGTAATAAGCTGCCTTGTTTGGCGGTATCTGTTAATTTTTTAAAGGCTTGTTGTAACTCTTTAATCAATTTTTTTAATTCTTCTCCGCCTAAAAAATCAATGTCTTCATCGCTAAAATCTATCGCTGACTCTACGTACAAGCGCAAATGGGTTAACTGCTTTTGTAAGTCGTTTATATGTTCTGAAAAAGCGCCCTGTAGTGACCGTTGCGCGGATACTGCGGCGGCTTCTGTGCCGGCATCAATAATATCTGCCACGGCTTCTGCTTGAGCTAAATCTAGTTTGTTATTTAAGAATGCCCGTTGGGTAAATTCACCCGGTTCTGCTATGCGTGCGCCGAGTGACAACACCCGTTTTAACAACATATCTAAAACCACTGGGCCACCGTGACCTTGTAGCTCTAGCGTGTCTTCACCGGTGTAGGAGGCTGGGGATTGAAAATAGAGGGCAAGGCCGCTATCAATGGTGCTGTTATCGTGTTCTTTAAACGATTTAAGGAAGGCTTGGCGCGGGGCAAGTTGACTACCTAAAAGCTGTTCACAAATGTGCTTAGTATCGGGGCCACTAATACGAATAATTCCAATGCCACCACGACCGCTCGCTGTTGCGATAGCGGCTATCGTGTCATTGGTATTGCTCATTTTTTGTTACTTTTCTTGGCCAGACTCTATGCGCTTCATGATGACTGTTTGCTGAGCAATGGTTAAAAGATTGTTCACAATCCAATACAACACTAAACCTGCTGGGAAAAACGCAAAGAAGCCAGTAAACATAATCGGTAACATTTGCATCATTTTCTTCTGCATTGGGTCTACAGGCGCTGGATTTAAGCGCTGTTGAAAGAACATGGTGATGCCATAAATAACCGGTAAGATGAAATAGGGGTCTGCTGCTGACAAATTATCTATCCACAAAGCAAACGGCGCTTGTCTTAATTCCACGCTTTCTAGTAATGTCCAATACAAAGAAATGAACACCGGAATTTGAATTAAAATCGGTAAACAACCGCCCAATGGGTTAATTTTTTCCGTTTTATACAGCTCCATCATCGCTTGATTTAGCTTTTGCTTATCGTCACCATAGCGTTCTTTTAGAGCTACAATTCGCGGTTGCACAATTTTCATGTTTGCCATGGATTTATAGCTTTTTTCAGACAGTTTAAAGAACAGCGCTTTAATACTAAACGTCACCATAATGATGGCAACACCCCAGTTACCGACAAAATCGTAGAAAAAGCTGAGTAACCAAAAGATAGGTTCGGCAATAATGGTTAGTTTGCCGTAATCTACCATCAACTCTAGGCCTGGTGCAGTTGCGACAAGTTGATCTTGTAATTTAGGGCCAGCAAACAATATAGAGTTAATCGTTTTGCTTTCGCCGGGTTGTATGGTTTTGCTAGGAGAATACGCGCCTATTACGTACGTGCCGTCATCGAGCGATTTTGTGTAATAGTTATATTGATTTTCTTTTTCAGGAACCCATGCCACACCAAAGTAGTGCTGAATCATACCGGCCCAACCACCTATAGATTGGACCTTTAGGTCTTCATCCTGCATATCATCAAAATCAATTTTTTGATATTTTTCCTCGTCGGTATACAGCACACCGCCTGTGTAGGTATAAATAAATGAGTTGGCTTTTTTCTCTTCAAAAGCATTCCGTTTTATTTGCAAATATTCCCTTGCAGACCAGCTATTTGCTTGGTTATTATCCATACGCGTTTCAACATCTACTTTATAACCGCCCCTAGTAAATACGTATGTTTTCGTGACCGTTAAGCCCTTGCCATTTTGCCACGTTAATGGCACATGTAATGTATCGTCCGTTAAGGTGTAATTATTTTGTTTAGCTGTCCACAAAGCATGATGATTAGGACTGTCTCCACTCTGAGAAATTAGGCCCGACTCAACAACAAAGACTTTAGGTGCCTCGCCATTCAATAGTTGAATAACCGCTTCCTTACCTTTTTCTTCTGGGTATTGTAATAATTGTAGTTGGCTAATACCCGCACCCAGCGTGTTAATCTCAAGCGCGTACACATCCGTTGTGACGTTAATAACTTGACCACGTGACGACGTTCTAACTTCGTTTAATTCGACAGCTTCCGCGCCGTTAAGCTTGTTATCTAACGTAGCTTCTGGCACGTCTTTAGGTTGCGCAATTGTGCCGTCCGCATTTGCTACCACAGGTGTTTCTTGTGGAAGAACATAGTCTTTTTGCCAAGCCTGCCAAATTAGCACTGAAACAAAAGCCAGCGCAGCAAATAATAAAGTTCTTTGATTATCCATGTTTTTTCTGTGGTGTTGGTAAGGGGTCTACGCCACCCTTACAAAAAGGCTGGCAACGGGAAAGGCGTTTAGTAGTTAAATAAAAAGCCTTTAAAAAACCGTATTCTTCAAATGCTTCAAGCGCATATGTAGAGCAGCTTGGGTAAAAACGGCAACGCTTTATTATCAATGGGCTAATAAAGCGTTTGTAAAAACCAATAAGATTTATAAAAACTTTATTCATCGGTGGCTAGCTTTTCCCAATGTGACTGTATAGACAAAGCAAGTTCATTCTTGCTGGCTAAACCCGTTTTATCTCGGCATAAAACAACAAAATCAATGCTTGATAGTGCCCGCTTTTGATGCCTAAAAGATTCTCTAACTACTCGTTTTATACGATTTCTATCAACTGCTTTTTTAACGCTCTTCTTCGCGATAGCAAGGCCAAGCCTCGCTGTTGTTAATTTGTTTTTTTTTGCTAGCACCGTAAACAACCGATCGGTGCTTTTTTGTGCCCCAGAAAAAACCTTAGTGTATTCTGACGCAGTGTTTAGCCTATCTGTTTTTTTAAAGGCTCGTTGCTTCGTTTTTAATGGGAAACTGATAAACGAGCTCGGCCTTTCGCACGACGGGCGTTAATGATTTTACGGCCAGATTTTGTTGCCATTCTTGCCCTAAAACCGTGTGTTCTTGCTCTTTTTAAATTACTTGGTTGAAACGTTCTTTTCATGATGACCTGCCTTGTAAAAACTTAAATTATAAATTATCAAAAGAAGCTCTGCTTAAGGGCTTATTTTCTTTTGAGAAAAAGACTGCGCAGATTACTTTTTTTTATGCGTAAAGTCAATGAATATAACCATTAACCCTGTTTTTTTAATTATTCAACTTTATCATTATTCCTGTGGATAACTTTTGTTTTTAGGTTTATTCTAAGACAAAACATATTTCGTAAGGATTAGCGTGTCATTACTTTGGGAAAAGTGCCTACAACACTTGGAAAACGAGTTCCCCCCTCAACAAATTAATACCTGGATAAGGCCCTTACAGGCTCAATCAAGTGCTGACGAGCTTCTTTTGTACGCACCAAACAAGTTTGTACTAGACTGGGTGTCTGACAATTACATTGAAAAAATAACGTCTATTATCAATAAGTTAGATGGAAATATCTCGTCTATACTATTAAAAATAGGGTCCTCTAAAAGTGAAACCGCCCATCCAGTTAATAGCCTTAGTGGTAAGGCTCAGGTTAGGCGGAAGCCACTTGCTCATCATAATTTAAACAACGCGTTTACCTTTGATTCCTTTGTCATCGGCAAATCTAATGAGCTAGCCAATGCGGCTTCCATTCAAGTGTCTGAAAACCCTGGTTCGGCTTATAACCCGCTTTTTATTTATGGTGGTGTTGGTTTGGGTAAAACTCATTTAATGCACGCAATTGGTAACCGTATTGTCGCTAACAACACATCAGCCAAGGTCAGTTTTTTATCTTCTGAGCGTTTTGTATCCGATATGGTTACGTCACTTCAAAAAAACACTATAAATGAGTTTAAGAACTTTTATCGCTCGCTAGACCTACTATTAATTGATGATATACAGTTTTTTGCAAAGAAAGAGCGCTCTCAAGATGAGTTCTTTCACACATTCAATACACTAATCGAAAATAACAAACAAATCGTTTTAACCTGTGATTGTTATCCAAAGGAAATAAATGGCTTGGAAGAACGCCTCAAATCTCGCTTTGGCTGGGGTTTACCCATTGCGATTGAGCCGCCCGATCTTGAAACAAGGGTTGCTATCTTAAAAAGCAAAGCCGCCCTTAGTGGCGTGGATTTACCCGATGAGGTCGCTTTTTTTATGGGTAACCGGATTAGATCTAATGTCCGTGAACTAGAAGGGGCTTTACGTAGGGTTTTAGCTAACGCAAACTTTACTGGCAGCCCAATAACTTTGGATTTCACTAAAGAAGCGTTAAGAGACCTTATTGCCCTCCAAAACAAACGAATTGGGATAGACAATATTCAAAAAACCGTTGCTGAGTATTACAAAATACGTATGTCAGACTTATTATCTTCTAAACGAACCCGGTCCATTACCCGGCCTAGGCAGCTGGCCATGGCTTTAGCTAAGGAATTAACTAGCTATAGTCTGCCAGAAATAGGCTCTCAATTTGGTGGCAGGGATCATACAACCGTGTTACATGCAACACGAAAAATTAGTGAGCTTAGAGATTCAGATCAAAAAATAGATGAAGATTATAAAAACCTGTTGAGAACCCTGTCGCATTAACTATGATTAACTGTGGATAACCATTAAGTGGACGTTATTAACAATTTATCCACTGGTAAATTAAAAATTAACAACAGGTTTTAGTTTACGTAACCATTTGATTATAAAAAACAAAACTGACTTATTAACAAAAAAAACTTCCCTTATAATTACAATAAGTATTTAAAAATGAAATTAAATATTAATAAAGAAGATTTACTTGAACCATTAACTAAAGTATTTGGTGTTATAGAACGAAGACAAACGCTACCTATTTTATCTAATGTGTATTTTTCACTTGATCGGGGTATTTTGAAATTAGCAGGCACTGATCTTGAGGTCCAAGTCGCTGTCGAAACCCCTATAAATTGTCAAGAAAGCTTTAAAACCACCATTCCCGGACGAAAATTATTGGATATTTGTCGTTCTTTACCGGATAACTCGACAGTTTCATTAAACTTTTCTAATGATGAGGTTGTTATTAGGGCGGGCAAGGGCCGTTTCAAATTACGTACGCTTTCTGCCGCAGAATACCCTTTATTTGATGAGCTAAATTACATAGACGATATTAGTATTGAACAAGGGGTTCTCTCAAAAACATTTAGTAAAACCGTTTTTTGTATGGCACAACAAGATGTTCGTTACTACTTAAATGGTTTAATGATGGAAGTAGAGGAAGGCACCTTGCAGACAGTTGCTTCAGATGGCCATCGCTTGGCTTTTTCAAAAAAGCCTCTAGAGGACGAATCCAAATCGATAAGCCAAGTCATAATTCCAAGAAAAGCCGCCCACGAAGTGTTACGGCTGCTAGAAAAAACGGAAGGGAAAATAGACATTAATGTCGGAAAAAACAACATTAAATTTACGTTAGGCGATGTTCAACTTAATACAAAGCTAATTGATGGCAGGTTTCCAAATTTTAAAAACGTAGTGCCTGATGAAAGCAAACACAGCCTTATTATTGAAAAACAATCCTTTAAGTCGGCTTTATCAAGGGTATCTATTTTATCTAACGAAAAATATAAAGGAATAAGGCTGGATTTATCTGAACAGCTTTTGACGATTAATGCTAACAACCCTGAGCAAGACGAGGCAGAGGAAACATTAACGGTTGATTTTAACGGCGAAGAAATGAGTATGGGGTTTAATTCAAGCTACCTAATGGACGCATTAAACGTTATTGAGTCAGACAAGGTGCGAATTTCCTTCACTGACACCAATAGCAGCTGCTTGCTTGAGGATCCAAACGATACAAGCAGCCGGTTTGTCATTATGCCTATGCGCATCTAAAAACCCAACAATGGCGGTTTAGAATGTCCGTATCGGAGATACACATTAAAGATGTTAGGAATATTCAAAACATCAATATTCAGCCATCCGCTAAATTAAATATTATCGTTGGCCCAAATGGCAGCGGAAAAACAACACTATTAGAAGCTATATATTTACTAGGCAGGGCTCGCTCATTTAGAACACAAAACATAAAAAAAATAATTACCCATGAAGCAGACCACCTGATTGTGTATGCGAAACTAGACTCTCCAAACGGCATAAGTAACAAAATAGCTATAAAAAAAGATCAAAACGACACAACGATTAGAGTAAATGGAAAAACAGAGAAGAGAGCGTCGGAGCTATCTCGCTATCTACACACGCATTTAATTCGACCAGAGTCGCAAACGCTTTTAGAAAGGGGGTCAAGCGCAAGAAGGTCGTTTATTGATTGGGGAGTGTTTCACGTGAAACATGAGTTTTTAGACGCGTCTAAAAAATACACACAACTACTTAAACAAAGAAACAAACTACTTAAATCAAAGCAACTAGATACACTACATGTATGGAATAAAAAATTTGCTGAATACGGTATAATAGTGAGCAAAGAAAGGGCCCTTTATGTGTACCATCTTGAAAAGGAGCTTAAGCAAATTGCCAAACTCCTTATTGGCACAGAAGACATAGTAGTTGATTACGTTAAAGGTTGGGAGCAGGCGCTGTCTTTAGGCGACGCGCTAATTAAAAATAGAGCCCGAGACGTTCAATACGGGTTTACTACAGTAGGCGCGCATAAATCAGATATTCGCGTGTTGATTGAAGATAAAAAAGCCCAGGACTTTTTGTCTAGAGGGCAAATGAAGCTCTTGGTTATTTCTTTATATTTAGCACAAATAAAGATAATGAGCGCCCAGAAAGACAAATCGGTTTGTGTTTTATTGGATGATTTGGCGGCAGAGCTAGATAGAGATAACTTTAAAAAAGTGATGTCGTTTGTTGTAAGTTTAGGCATACAGGTTTTTATTACAACAACGCAAGAAAATCTATTTTTAGATTTTATGGAATTAAATGAATCAAGAGTGTTTCACGTGGAACATGGCTGTATTCAAAAAGGGGAAACTTAAGTGAGCGAAGAAGAAAACACCAACCAAACGTATGACTCTTCAAACATTCAGGTGTTGAAGGGTTTGGATGCAGTTAGGAAAAGACCGGGTATGTATATTGGTGATACGGACGACGGTTCCGGCCTACACCACATGGTTTTTGAGGCGGTTGATAACTCAATTGATGAGGCGTTAGCTGGGCATTGCTCAGAAGTAGGCGTGATTATTCACGATGATAACTCTGTAACAATTACTGATGATGGTCGTGGTATACCTGTTGATATTCACCCCGAAGAGGGCCGCTCAGCAGCAGAGGTTATTATGACGGTGCTGCATGCCGGCGGTAAGTTTAATGACAATGCCTATAAGGTATCTGGCGGTTTACATGGCGTGGGAGTGTCAGTTGTTAATGCGCTGTCAGAAGAATTAGAGCTAACGATTAAGCGAGATGGCGGTGTTCACTATCAGAAGTACAAAATGGGTGAGCCGGTTGAAGACCTTAAGCAGATAGGTGAAACGGATGAAACGGGAACGAGCTTGCGCTTTAAACCCAGTGAAGAGACGTTTACCAACATTGAATTTCATTTTGAATTATTAGCAAAAAGATTAAGAGAGCTGTCGTTTTTAAACTCTGGCGTTCGCATTCGTTTATCAGATGAGAGAACTGCTAAAGAAGAAATATTTGAATATGAGGGTGGCATACGAGCTTTCGTTCAGCATATAAATAAAGCTAAAACACAAATACACGAAAATATTATTTACATTAATGTAGATAAAAATGATGTGAATGTTGAGGTGGCGCTACAGTGGAATGATTCGTATCAGGAGAATATTTCTTGTTATACAAATAATATTCCACAACGAGATGGTGGTACGCATTTGGCGGGCTTTAGATCAGGTCTAACGCGAACACTAAATCAGTATATTGAGGCGCATGGCTTAGCTAAAAAGCAAAAAGCAACGACATCTGGTGATGACGCGCGTGAAGGTTTAACGGCCGTGCTGTCTATAAAAGTACCAGACCCTAAGTTTTCATCACAAACCAAAGATAAACTGGTGTCCTCAGAAGTGAAGTCGATTGTAGAGTCTTCATTATCAGAGGCGCTTCAAGACTTCTTATTAGAAAACCCGACAGAAGCGAAACAGATAGCGGGTAAGATGCTAGAGGCCGCTCGGGCAAGAGATGCCGCACGTAAAGCAAGGGAAATGACTCGTAGAAAATCCGCGCTAGATATCGCTGGGCTACCGGGAAAGTTGGCCGATTGCCAAGAAAAAGACCCTGCACTATCAGAAATATTCCTAGTGGAAGGGGATTCAGCTGGCGGTTCCGCTAAGCAGGGGCGCGATAGAAGAACACAGGCCATTCTTCCGCTTAAAGGAAAGATTCTGAATGTGGAAAAGGCTCGTTTTGACAAAATGTTATCGTCAGAAGAGGTCGGCACACTGATTACAGCGTTGGGTTGCGGTATTGGCAAAGAAGAATATAAGCCTGAAAACCTACGCTACCATAAAATCATTATCATGACCGATGCCGACGTTGATGGCTCACACATTCGTACGTTGTTATTAACGTTTTTTTACCGTCAAATGCCGGAGTTGATTGAAAACGGCAATGTGTATATCGCACAACCACCGCTGTATAAGGTTAAAAAAGGCAAGCAAGAATATTACGTTAAAGATGACAACGAGCTGAACAGCTACTTGCTTCAGTTAGCCTTACAAAGAGCGAGCATGGTAATTAATGATTCAACACCGGCGATTTCAGGTGTTGCATTAGAAGAGTTGGCTAAAGAACACATTCAAATCGAGTCAATGATTGCTAGATTATCGGGTCGATATGATGAATTGGTTCTAAATGAATTATTGGTATCAAAAGAAATAACAGATACCACCAGCCAAAAAGATTTAACGGTATGGATGGCCTCGCTAGAAGATAAGTTGAACGCCATAGAAGCATCCCCTACGACGTATACGCTTTCGCTTAAGGTCTTGGATGATAAGTGGGTTATCAACTGTTCTACGATGTCTCATGGAGTTGAAAAAGAGTTTGAGATGACAGCCCTGTTCTTTAAGTCGGGTGAATATAAACGACTGGTTGCCTTTGGTAAGACAGTCAGCGGTATGTTTGAAGAGGGTTCAGAGTTGCTTATTGGTGATAAAGCATATGCGGTAGGTAGTTTTAAAGAGGTCTTTTCCTTATTAATGAAAGAAGCAAGAAAAGGCCAGCAAATACAGCGCTATAAAGGCTTGGGTGAAATGAACCCAGAGCAACTGTGGGAAACGACGTTAGATGCTGATGCAAGGCGCTTACTACAAGTGAGAATTGAAGACGCTGTAACAGCCGATGAGGTGTTTACAACATTGATGGGTGATGAGGTTGAACCGAGAAGAAAGTTCATTGAGAAAAATGCATTAGAAGTAGCTAATTTGGATGTGTAAAAACGATGAATAATGAAGAAATATTAAAACAAGAAAACATTGTTATCTTAGACGATGGGCTTAGGGTGGACAGGAAGGAGTATAAACTTAGTGATATAGAGTCTCTTTATATTGGCGAGCAAAATCCAGCTCGAGATAGAGCTTATGTGTTTATCGCCGTGGGTATCATTTTAATGGTTTTAACATCACGCTGGTTTTTTGCAGGCGGCGTCGTTTCAATTTTAGCGGGTATCGTCACTTTTTTTGATTCAAGAAGAAAGTATACGATTATTTTAAAAACGAAAGATTTTGAAAAAGCTATTGTCGCTAGCTATGATTTGAAAAAAATTAAGATAATTGAAGCGGAAATAAGGAAAAAAACGGCGCCCTGAGGTCCTTTTTAAGAAGGTTTTTGAGTTATCTCATCCATCTGCCCTTCAATCCAGCTTTCTGCTTTCTGATTAAGCTCACGCGCCGAAATAGCTTTGCTATCAATCATTTCACCAATTCGCACCTGAATAGTTCCTGGGTATTTAATAAATGCCTTCCGTCTCCAGAACTCCCCCGCATTGTGGGCAACAGGAATAACGGGGTAACCCGACTTTTCAGCTAACAGTGCGCCGCCCACCATGTACTTGCCTTTTTTACCCGGTGCAATGCGCGTGCCCTCAGGAAAAATAACCACCCAACGACCAGATTCTAAACGCTCGCTTCCTTGCTTAATAATTTGCCTAAATGACTTACTTTTTTTAGAGCGATCGATAGCAATAGGCTGAATTAATGCAAGTGCCCAGCCAAATAAAGGAATCCAAAGTAATTCACGTTTTAATACCCAGCACTGTTCCGGAAATAGAACTTGTAAAGCAAAGGTTTCCCAAGCCGATTGATGCTTACAAAAAATTATGCCATTGCCTTTTATGTTTTCAGAGCCCGTCACTTCAAAACCCAAGTTACAAATAAACTTTAGGCCTTTAATAACCAATTTGGCCCAAGCGCTAGCGATGCCGTATCGAACACTATAAGAAAAGGGAAAAGACAATAAGACGAGCGGAGCAAAAATGAATAATGTAACGACCTGAAAGGCAAAGAATATAACGGAGCGTAAACCTAATATAAAATGGTTATGTGAGGATGGACTTGACTGCGTCATATAAGTTCTCGAAGGTTGGAAGGTTAAGATTCGGGTTGTCGTGTTGGGTTTTTTTACCGTTGCCGGTTAATACTAACATGGGCTTTGCGCCTACAAGAATTGCGGAATCTAGGTCACGTAAGCTATCGCCAATAACAATAGATTGGTTTAAGGCGATATCATTTGTATCAGCAAGGCTAGTCAATAAGCCTGCTTTTGGTTTACGGCAATCACAGTTATCGTCAGGCGAATGGGGGCAAAAGGCAATATCAGTAATGAAGCCACCTGCTAGATCAACTAAGCCAAGCATTTTTTGATGCATGGCCTTTAAGGTTTCTACAGAGTAATAACCACGGCTTATACCCGATTGGTTAGTGGCAACAAACACCCGATACCCCGATTTATGTAATAAGGCGATTGCCTCAATGCTACTTTCAATGGGTATCCATTCATCAATGGTCTTAACGTATTCGTCGCTATCTAAATTAATAACGCCATCGCGGTCTAAAATAATATCAGTTTTAAAGTGTGCGTCAAAAGTCATCTATATCATTGATATATCGGCTATTTTTATAAAGTTGGAATGAATATGAGACAGCAAGGCAAGCCGAGAATTTTTAAGTTTTTCATCTTCAGCCATAATAAATACATGCTCAAAGAAATCGTCGATGGGGCTTTTAAGTATCGATAATTGTTTGAGTGCGTTTATATACTCGCGCTGTTCAATCAAGGGAGCAACCGTACTTTCAACAACTTTTAATTGCTTATGAAGTTCAAGTTCCTGACTATCTACTAACAACGACGCATCGAACTGATCAGAAACATCGTCGGGCGCTTTCTTTAAAAGGTTTTGAATGCGCTTGTTTGCCGCACCTAAGCTGGTTGCTTCTTCAAGTTCGGAAAATTGCTTAACAGCTTCAAGGCGACTGATAAAATCGACGGGTTCAGAGCAGCCCACGCTAGCGACGGCGGCAAATTGTTCTGCACTAAAGCCATTGCTTAAACAAAAACCCTTTAGCCGATCAATCATGAAGCTAAATACCAGCAACTTGGTGTTATTTACGTCGAACGTGTGGCTAAAAGTGGCACATGAAGTTGAAATGAGTTTTTTCAAGTCGAGCGACAAATCATTTTCAATGATGATACGCAAAATGCCTAAGCTGGCTCTTCTAAGGGCAAAGGGGTCCTTATCGCCTGTGGGTAATAAACCAATGCTAAAAATACCTACAACTGAATCCAGCTTGTCGGATAGAGCGAGAACCTGACCTGTTTGCGTGGCCGGTAAAGCGCCGCCTGAATGCTTAGGTAAATATTGCTCCTCAATAGCCGTAGCAACTTCTTGAGGCTCGTTGTTTTCGTTTGCGTAGTACCGCCCAATAACACCTTGTAAGCTGGCAAATTCACCAACCATTTCCGTCACAAGGTCGGTTTTCGAAAGCTCTGCTGCACGCGCGGCCATTGAAGCATCGTAACCAAGTTGTTCGGCAAGTTGACTTGAAAGCGCCATAACACGGCGAGTTTTGTCACCGATGGAACCTAATTTATGTTGAAACACAACGTTATCTAGCGATGATATGCGATCTGCTAAAGAGGTTTTGGTATCTTGTTGCCAGAAAAATTCAGCGTCGGCCAATCGTGGGCGAATAACGCGCTCGTTACCGTGACTAACAGAGGCGGGGTTGCTACTGTCTATGTTGCTAATGGTGATAAAGAAAGGCAGTAAGTCACCATTGTTATCTAACACAGGAAAGTACTTCTGGTTTATCTGCATCGTCGTGATGAGAACTTCTTTCGGTAAGGCCAAAAAGTGTTCGTCAAAACTACCCGTTACCGCAACAGGGTATTCAACTAAGGCGGTAATTTCGTCTAATAAGCTAGGTTCAATGTGCGCTAAGCCGTTAACGGCAGAAGCGGCTTTGATAGCCTGTTCTTCAATTTGAGACTTACGCTCTTCAAAACTCGCAATAACGTAGGCAGATTTAAGTTGCTGACTGTAGTCACTCGCAGAGCGGATAGTAATGGCTTCCCGCGCATGAAAACGATGGCCAAAAGAGGTGTTTGATGTGGCAACGCCTAAAAACGTCGTGTTTATTATCTCATCACCAAACAATAATACAGCTGAGTGAACAGGCCTTACAAAGGCAACGTTAGAATCACCCCAGCGCATTCGTTTAGCAATGGGTAGGCGGTTGAGTGCTTTGTCGATAATAGCGGGAATAAGTTCTTCCGCAGGTAGGCCTTTTTCCAATTTGTTATAACTAAGCCACTCGCCTTTATCGGTTTTAAGTGTGCTTAATTCCGCAAACTCAGCGCCACAGCCACGAGCAAAACCCATAGCGGCTTTACTGGGGTTGCCCTCTTTATCGTAAGCGGCAGCAACGGCTGGCCCGCGTTTTTCAACTTGGGTATCTTCTTGAGCGGTTTGCACCGTTTCTATCCAAATAGCTAAGCGTCGTGGCGTTGCATAGGTGTGCGTAGTCGAAAAATTAAGATTGGCTTCACTAAGCCCTTCAGTAATACCGTTCAACAAATGGTCGCGTAAGGTTTTAAGTGTGGTGGGTGGTAGCTCTTCGCAGCCCAGTTCAAAAAACAGGTCTTTTGTGGCCGCCATTATGATGCCTCCCTGTTGTTTAACATGGGGAAGCCGAGCTCCTCGCGAGAGGCGTAATACGTTTCAGCCACCATTTTAGATAAGCTACGAACACGAAGTATAAAGCGCTGGCGTTCAGTAACAGAAATGGCGTGGCGAGCATCGAGCAAGTTAAATGTGTGGGATGCTTTTAGAACTTGTTCATAAGCAGGTAAGGCCAAGCCTTTTTCAATCAATAAGTTACAAGCCGCTTCACACTCATCAAACTGTTTAAACATATGGTCAATATTAGCGTGGTCAAAGTTAAATTCAGATTGTTCGACTTCATTTTGGTGAAATACATCACCGTACGTCACGGGGCCATTTTTAGTATTGGCCCACACAAGATCGTACACACTTTCAACGCCTTGAATGTACATGGCAATGCGCTCAAGCCCGTAGGTAATTTCACCACTCACGGGTTTGCAATCTAAACCGCCAACCTGTTGGAAGTAGGTGAACTGCGTCACTTCCATGCCGTTTAGCCAAACTTCCCAGCCGAGTCCCCATGCACCGAGAGTTGGTGATTCCCAGTTGTCTTCAACAAAGCGAATATCGTGCTCCAGCATATCTAAACCAAGGTGCGTCAAAGAATTTAGGTATAAGTCTTGAATATCTATTGGAGACGGCTTAATCAATACTTGAAATTGGTAGTAATGCTGCAATCGATTAGGGTTTTCACCGAAACGACCATCCGTCGGGCGGCGCGAAGGCTGTACATAGGCAGTCGCCCAAGGCTCGGGGCCTATCGCACGTAAAAAAGTGGCTGGGTGAAAAGTTCCAGCGCCGACTTCAAGGTCTAATGGTTGCAGAATGACGCACCCTTGGTCAGCCCAATATTCTTGCAACGCAAGGATAAGGCCCTGGAATGTTTGTAGGTCTTGATTCGATTTTGACACGTTAAATTTGACAGTAAACTAAATAAACGTGAAGTATATCTAATAAGCCTGCATATATCATTAAAAGCCTATCCGGTATAATGCGCTAAATTAACGGTTTAATTGAGAATTATGGCAACACAACGCAAAGCAGTCGCGCTGATATCAGGCGGCTTAGATTCATTATTAGCAGCAAAAGTTATGCTGGAACAGGGTATTCACGTAGAAGGTATCAACTTTTACACGGGTTTTTGTGTGGAAGGGCATACGCATGCGATTCGCAAAAAAGACAAGGCCAAGCCGAAGCGTAATAATGCGTTGTGGAGCGCTGAACAATTAGGCATTAAGCTGCACATCATTGATGTTATTGAAGAATATAAGGACGTGTTGATTAACCCGAAGCACGGTTACGGGCAAAACATGAACCCGTGTTTAGACTGTAAAGTGTTTATGGTGGGTAAAGCCAAAGAATGGGCAGACGAGAATGGCTTTGATTTTATTATTACCGGCGAGGTGATTGGGCAACGCCCGATGTCGCAACGTAAAGAGACGATGCCGGTTATTTCAAGAGAGTCGGGTGCGGATGACCGTTTATTAAGACCGCTATGTGCGCAAAACTTGCCTGAAACATTGCCAGAAAAAGAAGGCTGGGTAAATCGCGATGAGTTATACGGTTTTAGTGGCCGTACGCGTAAGCCACAAATGGCGTTGGCTGAAAAGTTTGGTTTTGTTGATTATGCGCAACCCGCCGGTGGTTGCTGCTTTTTAACGGATAAAGCGTATTCGGTTAAGTTGACAGACCTGTGGGCCTCACGCGGAAAAAAAGAATATGAAATTGATGACATTATGTTGTTAAAAGTGGGCCGACACTTTCGCCCTAAGCCGCATTTCAAATTGATTGTTGCGCGTGAGGAAGGTGAGAATAACTTCTTGCAGGGCTACAGAAAACAATTTATCACCTTAAGAACGATGAGCCACAAAGGCCCGTTAACTTTATTGGATGGGACGATAGAAGACGATGATTTAGAATTGGCCGCAAAAATTGTGGCGCGTTTTAGCCAAGGGCGTGATGCTGATACCGTGGATGTTGAAGTCGCTGAATTAGGCGAAGTGATTAAGAACATTAGCGTAAAGCCCTTTGCGGTGGATGAAATTCAAGAGGCTTGGCGGGTATGATAGAGCTGGATGCGCGTCGATTAATGTGCCCCATGCCCGTTATAAAGACGCAAGATGCGATTAAAACGATGGTATCTGGCGATAACTTGCGGGTAACGTGTACCGATCCTGGTGTTATGCAGGATATTCCCGCGTGGTGTCGCATTAATGGCCACACGGTATTAAAAATAGAAGAAATTGACCACGAGTTTATTTTAACGATTGAGGTTGGAAACGACTAAATAAGTGATGACGCAATCCCCCGATACAGCGCTTCAAGCCAAGAAAAGCATCACCGTTATTGGTGGCGTGGTGAATTTGGTGCTGTCTATTATGAAGATAGGCTGTGGTTGGTTGGGGCAGTCGCACGCGCTAATTGCCGATGGCTTTCATTCATTATCAGATTTATTGACGGATGGTTTGGTGTATTTTGCGGCTCATCACGGTAGCCAAGATGCGGATGAAGACCACCCCTATGGCCACGCACGGTTTGAAACGCTAGCAACGGTCATTTTAGGCGCCATTTTAATTGCGGTTGCAGGGGCGATTGTTTGGGACGCTATTTCACGGTTTTTTAATGAGCAATCGTTATCTCATGGTTGGTTAGTGATCGGCGTTGCGGGTATTTCGATCGTTTCAAAAGAAGTGATGTATCACCTGACCATGCGGACAGCGATTGAAACCAAGTCGGATTTGTTAAAAGCCAATGCGTGGCATCATAGAAGTGATGCGATTTCATCCTTTGTTGTGCTGATTGGTGTTGGTTTAGAAATGGCCGGTTATAAATACTTTGATTCCATTGCGGCGTTAATTGTCGGCTTAATGGTGATTAAAATTGGTTTTGACCTTGTGCTAGACGCCAGCAAAGAATTGGTGGATACGGCGTTAGATGCCGATAAAGTTGACCAAATTAAACAAGTTATTTTGCGTGTCGATGGCGTTAAAGCCCTGCACTTTTTACGCACACGCAAAATGGGCGAGGCGGCCTTGGTGGATGTGCATATTCTCGTGTCACCGATGATCAGCGTGTCTGAGGGCCATTTAATCAGTGAAACGGTGCGCTTATCATTGATTGACCAAATAGATAATATTGGCGAAGTAATGGTGCATATCGACCCTGAAGATGATGAGGTTGTTTCCCCCAGTTTGGCTTTACCGATTAGAAAAGACCTGTTGATAAAGCTTGATGAGGCGTGGAGCGAGATTGCTGAAAAAGACCAGATTAAACGGGTTAACTTGCATTACCTAGAAGGGAAGGTCGTGGTTGAGATTGAGTTACCGATACCAAATGTTAAAGACGTTGAGTTGCTCAAACAATTGGCTACAGAGTTTGAAAAGGCGACGCTATCGGTGCCAGTGGTGGCAAAGGTCAAGGTCTTATTTTCGTAACGATCGCACCAACATGGCACATAAAAGGCTTCGGCGCACCAATACGGTGCTTAAGAAGCAGAAGTAAAACAGTATTTAAACAAATAGCCCTTTAAAACAAGGGGTTATATTTTGGCATAAAATGTGCAAAAATTGTCTGGCTAACTTTTTAGAAATTAACATTAAATTAACTTTAGGAGTAATCATGTCAGCACAAGACGTATTAGATTTAATCAAAGAAAAAGAGGTCACATTTGTTGATTTCCGCTTCGTCGATACCATTGGTAAAGAGCAGCACGTAACGGTTCCATCACACACCATTGATGAAAGCGTGTTTGAAGACGGCAAAATGTTTGATGGCTCATCTATTGCTGGTTGGAAAGGTATTAACGAATCTGACATGATTTTAATGCCAGACCCAGCAACAGCAGTTTTAGACCCATTTTTTGATGACGTAACACTTATCTTGCGTTGTGATGTTGTTGAACCAACTGATATGTCTGGCTACGAAAGAGACCCGCGTTCAATTGCTAAAAGAGCAGAAGAGTATCTACAATCAACCGGTATTGGTGATACGGCTTACTTTGGTCCTGAAAATGAATTCTTCGTCTTTGACGATATTCGTTGGGGTACTGATATGTCAGGTACGTTCTACGAAATAGATTCTGAAGAAGCGGGTTGGAATTCAGAAAAATCATACGAAAGCGGCAACATGGGTCACCGTCCTGGCGTAAAAGGTGGTTACTTCCCAGTACCTCCTGTTGATTCACTTCACGACATGCGAGCAGCGATGTGCCTAACACTGGAAGAAATGGGCCAAGAAACAGAAGTGCATCACCACGAAGTGGCGACCGCTGGCCAATGTGAAATCGGTACTGTTTTCAACACGCTTGTTAAAAAAGCGGATGAAGTATTAGAACTTAAGTATGTAGTACAAAATGTTGCTCATGCTTACGGTAAAACAGCCACGTTTATGCCTAAGCCAATCGTTGGCGACAACGGTAATGGTATGCACGTTCACCAATCTATCTTTAAAGACGGCAAAGCATTATTTGCGGGTGATTTATACGGTGGTTTATCTCAAACTGCGCTGCATTACATTGGTGGTATCGTTAAGCACGCTAAAGCAATCAACGCGTTCGCTAACGCATCAACAAACAGTTACAAACGTTTAGTACCTGGTTTTGAAGCACCTGTTATGTTGGCGTATTCAGCACGTAACCGTTCGGCATCTATTCGCATACCTTTTGTTGCAAACCCTAAAGGCCGTCGTATCGAAGTGCGTTTTGCTGATTCAACTGCGAATCCATATTTATGTTTCGCTGCGATGTTAATGGCAGGCCTTGATGGCATCAAAAACAAAATTGATCCAGGCGAAGCCATGGACAAAGATTTGTATGACTTACCAGCAGAAGAAGAAGCAAAAATTCCTCAAGTGGCGAAATCATTTGACGAAGCATTAGACGCGTTGAACGAAGACCGTGCGTTCTTAACAGAAGGTGGCGTATTTACAGATGACATGATTGACGCTTATATCGACCTTAAAATGGAAGAAGTGACTCGTTTACGTATGAGCACTCACCCCGTTGAGTTTGATATGTACTACAGTTTGTAAGCACCAAAAAAACTGAGAAAAGCCCCGCATTTGCGGGGTTTTTTTGCATTAAAATTAAAAATTATGGTCTTATAGCTAGAGTAGCTAAAGGGAAAGGACGTTTTATGAAACAGATTATGCTTGTATTGGTTATTTTTATAGTCGGCTTGGCACAAGCAGACGTGTATAAATATACGAATAAACAAGGTAAAACAGCTTACTCAGATGTACCCATGGAGGGCTCTATAAAGGTGATAGTGCCTCCAATAATGACATATAAGCCTCCTGTTTTGCCTAAAAAAAGTCCGGGAGTTAATAAAATCATTCCGGAAAAACTCAAACCTTATGAAGGTATTTATATAACTTCACCGAGTGAGGAGGGAACTATAATTAGCAATGAGGGAATTGTAAGTGTTGCGTATGCGGTGGAACCTTTTTTGAAAAAAGGGCATACAGTTGAGTGGATTCTTGATGGAATTAATTATCAGGGTAATATAATTGAGGGCGTGGATAGAGGTGAGCACACCATTCAAATACAAGTAGTAAACTTGACTGGTGAAGTACAAATTATCAGTTCAGAAACGGTTTTCTATATGCGTCACCATACGAGCTTATTATAAAAAAGCAAAATACGCACTGTTCTGGTGCAATATTAGCCTAGAGAGTTTATAGTAACCCACTCGCTTATAAGAATTGGATGGCCAAGAGAGTTGGCGTAGTAATTGCTACATTACAGTAATGAATATAGATGCTTATAGACAGAATTCAATTATGGAGCAGCTTTCCATAGGCGTTTTAGTGTTTAACGAAAAAAATGAATTGCTCTACATGAATAACTCCTCACAAGAGCTGTTAGACATCAGTGAACGGAAGGCATTGGGCACGACATCAAAATGCTTGTTTAATCGGTTGAGCTTTGATATCGACAAGGGTTTGCAACACTGCCGCGACATAAATGCGAAGCTTATCGAGCACACGACTTCATTTGGCAGCCCAATGGGGTTAAAGAAAAGCCTCAGTATTTCCATGATACCTTTGCCAGATGATGGAGGTAAGGTGCTGGTAGAAATTTTAGATTTTCATAATTTCTTACAAATAAATAACGATGAAAATCTAATATCTCAAAATAAATTGGCAATGGATATGTTACGTGGTTTGGCGCATGAAATTAAAAATCCGCTAGGTGGTATTAGAGGGGCGGCGCAATTATTATCCAAAGAGCTACAGGGGCAATTTACAGATTACACCCGCGTGATTATTGATGAGGTGGATAGGTTGAAAAAACTGCTGGACCAGATGTTAGGGTCATCAGCGGTTCCTAACCATCAAGATATCAATATCCACGTCATTTTAGAGCGTGTACGTCAGTTAGTTGAGGCAGAAGTTAGAGGAAGCATTATTATCAAGCCGGACTATGACCCCAGTATTCCTGATATTAAGGGCGATAAAGATCAATTGATTCAGGCCTTATTGAATATCGTTAGAAACGCGACACAAGCGGTTAGTGAGGGCGGCGAGGTAGTATTAAGAACGAGGATACATCGAAACTTTACCATTGGAGAAACCATGCACCGCTTAGCCGTTAAGGTAGATGTGATTGATAACGGCGTTGGTATTTCAAAAGAGATGCAACCCAAAGTGTTTTATCCAATGGTGACGGGTCGAACAGAAGGCACGGGGCTAGGATTATCAATTGCACAAACAAACGTGCAACGCCATGGTGGCATAATAGAAGTGAGCAGTGAGCTGGGCTACACAGTATTCTCAACAATAATACCGTTAGAGACTTAATATGAATAACAACACTTCAGTATGGGTGATTGATGATGACCGCTCGATTAGATGGGTATTAGAAACAGCCTTAAAAAGAGAGGGTTACCAAGTCACCTGTTTTTCTAGTGCGGATGGCGTAATGAGTCTGCTGGAAAAGGAAATACCAGATGTATTATTGACAGATATCCGCATGCCAGGAAAAGGGGGGATTGAGTTGTTAGCGGATATACAAGAACAGTGCCCCACTTTACCGGTTATTGTTATGACGGCTCACTCAGATATGGATAGTGCCGTTTCTGCTTATGATGGCGGTGCATTTGAATACCTCCCTAAGCCGTTTGATATTGATGAAATGGTGATACAAGTGGAGCGCGCTTATACCCACAATAAACAAAAACGTAGCAGCGGCCAGACTAGTGCGCGGAACGATGCAAGCCAGTCTGGAATTATTGGTACCGCTGCGTCAATGCAAGTAGTGTTTAGGTCAATAGGGCGTTTATCACGCTCTAATATTACGGTTATGGTTAACGGCGAATCTGGCACGGGTAAAGAGTTGGTTGCTAAAGCGTTGCATCAACACAGTTTAAGGAAAGACAAGCCATTTATTGCATTGAATATGGCTGCTATTCCCAAAGATTTGTTGGAGTCAGAATTATTTGGCCATGAAAAAGGCGCGTTTACGGGCGCAACAAGTCGGCGCCAAGGGCGTTTTGAGCAGGCCAATGGAGGCACATTATTTTTAGATGAAATTGGTGATATGCCTGCCGATATGCAAACACGGTTATTGCGTGTCTTATCAGACGGAGAGTTCTTTTCAGTGGGTGGTCGTGAGCCCATTAAGGTGGACGTGCGTATCATTGCGGCAACCCACCAAGGGCTTGAGAGCTTGGTAGAGCAAAAGCGATTTAGGGAAGATTTATTTCACCGTCTCAACGTTGTTCGAATCGAAATACCACCCATTAGGGAGCGGCGTGAAGATATTCCTTTGTTGTTAAATCACTTTTTAGCGACAGTGGCGAAAGAATTACACGATGACATTAAAATACTCGACGAAGAGTCAATGCGCTATTTGTCCGGTTTGCCATGGCCGGGTAACGTTAGGCAAATTGAAAATACTTGTCATTTGTTAATGGCTATGTGCCCGAGCAATACCATTCGTTTAGAGGACTTGCCTGAAGAGTTAAGAGCAAGCAAACAGGCGCAAGCGTCTGTTGTGAGTGGTGATTGGCTAGATGCGGCAAAGGCCGACATTATCGACAGACTGTCTAAGGGAGAGCCAAATATTGCTAAACGCGTTGTCTCGTCAGTAGAAAAAGTATTGATTTTACAGGCCTTAGAGAAAACTAAGGGTCGCAGACAAGATGCCGCAAAATTATTGGGGTTGGGACGTAATACCTTAACCCGAAAAATCAAAGACTTTGGTGCTTAGTAGATTAAACACTCAGGCTTCCAATCAACTCAGATAAATGATTCAGCTGGTGCTTGTCTAAATAATCAGCAATGCCACCATTAATTTTTTTGCTTAATAATGGGTTATAAAATAAGCCTGTGCCCAAGCCAATAGCACTAGCCCCCGCGATAATGAACTCAAGCGCATCGTTTACAGTCGTAATGCCGCCCTGGCCGATAATGGGGATATTGTGAGCTTTACATACTTGGTAGACCTGATGCACTTTTAATAAGGCAATTGGCTTAATGGCTGGGCCAGATAGGCCACCCTGTACATTGCCGATAACAGGGGTGCGAGTTTTTGTATCAATCGCCATGCCCATCA
The DNA here is from genome assembly GCA_002733135.1 of Cycloclasticus sp. GTDB lineage: Bacteria > Pseudomonadota > Gammaproteobacteria > Methylococcales > Cycloclasticaceae > Cycloclasticus. The sequence continues at coordinate 25,047 of NVUJ01000005.1, forward strand.
ATGTATTGATAACAGAAAACGCATCGCTACCGGCTTCAAGACAACGTTTTGCGTTACCAGCGATATCTGTCTGATTAGGTGATAGTTTGGTAATAATAGGTTTTTTAGTGACCGAACGGCAGGCCTCAACAACGCGTGCCGACATGTCTGGGTCATTGCCAAATGTAACGCCACCTTCTTTTACGTTAGGGCAAGAAATATTAATTTCAATAGCGTCGATAGGCGATTGGTCGAATAAGCGAGTTACCTCAGTGTATTCTTCAATAGTGGATCCAGATACATTGGCGATAAAGCGAGTTTCCTCAAAATCTAAAGCAGGAAGAATATCGTTAACAACCTTATGCGCCCCTGGGTTTTGTAGGCCAATAGAATTTAACATTCCAGAGGGCGTTTCATACACCCGGTGTGTTGAATTACCTAGGCGAGCTTCTAACGTGGTGCCCTTTAAGCAAACAGCGCCAATATCTTGGTGTGAAAACCCTTCTACTCGGGTGTATTCTTGGCCAAACCCTACGCAGCCAGATAGTAAAACAACCGGCGTTTGAAAACGCATTCCGCAAAAATAAGACGCTAATTTAGGATGAAGCATTTGAGTATTGTTAGTGAGATAATAGGCAGATTATACCAGTTAACCTAAACCCTACATCATTATGATACACATCGTTTTATTTGAACCAGAAATACCACCGAACACGGGCAATGTCATGCGGCTTTGTGCAAACACAGGGGCTCGTTTGAGTTTAATACACCCACTTGGATTTGAAATAAATGATAAAAAATTGCGCCGCGCGGGCATGGACTATCGTGATATGGCGAATGTGAAAGAGTATCAAAGTTTCGAGGAATTTTTAACCATTGAAAAGCCCAATAATGTGTTTGCGTTTTCCAGATTCGCGAGCAACAATTATGCGCAGGTTAATTATAAATCTGGAGATGCGTTGGTGTTTGGACCGGAAACACGAGGATTACCAAAAATATTGCTTGAGTCATTGCCTGAAAAGAATCGACTTCTAATTCCAATGAAAGAAGGCAATAGAAGTTTAAATTTATCTAATTCGGTTGCGGTTGCGGTGTATGAGGCTTGGCGACAAAATGACTTTCAGTGGTAATGGGTGGTCGTTAGTTTATTTCCGGGTCAACGCGTTGGGCGCGGGTCAGTAGATATCTAACGGCAACATCTGGCGCGATGCCCTCATATAAAATACGGTATGTTTGTGTGCAGATAGGCATGTCGAGAGACCATTTCTCACAGATGGCATGCACTTCGCGAGCCGCGTGGATGCCTTCAACTTCTTGTCCAATATTAAGCCTTGCTTCGTTAATGGACTTCCCCTGACCCAATTGTAAGCCGAGGCGTCGATTGCGAGATTTATCGTCGGTGCAGGTTAAGACCAAATCACCCACGCCGGCCAAGCCAAGAAAAGAGCTTTCAGAACACTTGTACACATTACCCAGCTGTACCATTTCGGTTAACCCGAGTGTGATGAGGGCGGCACGTGCGTTAGCGCCATACCCCAAGCCGTCTGAAATACCTGCAGCAATCGCTAAGATATTCTTCATTGAGCCGCCAATTTCAGCGCTGGCTATATTGTTACTAGGAAAGGTTAAAAAGTTAGGTGCACGTAATGTATTTGCGACCTGCGTGGCAACGTTTATATTAGGCGAGGCGACCACAACAGCGGTGGGCAAGTCTTGCGCTACTTCTAGCGCAAAGCTTGGGCCTGAGATTAAAGCCATTTTTGTGTCACCACCCAAGACGTCTCCGACGACCTCGTGCGCTAATAAACCACTGTCGGTTTCAAATCCTTTAGTAATCCACGTAACGATAGATTTAGGTTGAAGGTGCGGTTTACATTTTAATAGGGTTTCCCGAAATGCGTGGCTGGGCACAGCAACCATTAAAAAGTCGTGTGCTGAGACGGTTTGCGCTAAATCGTCTGATACCGTAAGCGTGTCTGGAAAAACGGTGCCAGGTAGAAACTCTGCATTACACCCATCTACGCGAAGCTTTTCAATATGCGCAGGATCATGGCCCCATAGAGTAATGTGGTGGCCAGATCGGGCCATCATAACTGCCATGGCGGTGCCCCATGAGCCTGCGCCGAGTACCGCTATGTTTCTTGAGGACATATATTACCGAACAGCTAGTTTGCCTTTGCTATGTCGTTTTGTTGAATGCTCTGAGCGTAAAGCGCATCAAAGTTGACGGGGTTTAATAGCATGGGAGGAAAACCACCTTTGGTGACGAGTTCTGAAACGACTTCACGTAAGTATGGAAAAAGTACGCTAGGGCAGTAACTGCCTAATAGCGGCCCCATTTCTGCATCAGGGAACCCTTTAATGCCAAAGATTCCCACTTGAGTTGCCTCGACTAGATAGGACGTTTTCTCGTTGTTGGAAACGGTCACGGTCACAGTAACATTTACTTCATAGAGGTCTTGAGGAGCCTTGCCAGCATTACTGGTTAAATTAATATCAACTTTTGGCTCCCACTTCTCGGTAAATACGATGGGGGAATTAGGCGATTCAAATGAAATATCTTTAACAAATAGTTTTTGTATAGCAAATTGCTTGTCGTCTGTGGCTTTCGTTTCTGTTGAGTCCATGTTTTTCCTAGTGAATTAAGTTATTTTTTAACCAGCGGCATGTTGGCGTCTTGCCAAGCTTGAATGCCGCCGCTAAGTGCGTATACGTTGTTGAAGCCTTGCTTACTTAAGATTTTACATGCCTCGTCAGAACGCGTGCCTGATTTGCAATAAAAGAGTAAAGGTCGGCCTTCGTATTTATTTAATTTGTCAGCGCTGTCCTTTATATCGGGCAACGGAATGAGCACAGCATCAGAAATGTGCCCACTTTCAAAATCTGCTTGGTTACGGGTATCTATCACAACAGCGTCATCGCGATTAATTAAGGCGATGGCCTCAGGTGCAGACACAAGTTTATATTTCCTAGTAACATCACTAAAAACCGTTTGTAACAGTAAAACAATAACAATTAGCAGGGCAACAAACAGCAAGCTGTGGTTGCCCATAAATTCAAAATAAATATCCATCTAGATAAAGCCTTAATTAACAGTAGGTGTGTTTTAGAAGTTGTACTAATTCGATAGAGGCTTTTTGCGACACGCTATAGAGTACTTGGGTTGCATTTTTTCGACAGCTTAAAACCCTTTTGTCGCGCATAATGGCAAGGTGTTGTGATACGTTGCTTTGGCTTGTGCCTACACTGTCGATTAATTGTTGGACAGTTTTTTCTTCGTGCCCCAGTTGGCAGATAATTTTTAGCCGAATAGGGTGAGAGAGAACCTTTAGTAAATTGGCAGCTTTCAGTATTTCAGTGTCACAAGTGATGAGTTCAATAGCAGCTAGTTTTGTCATATTTTATAGTCTAAGCGCGTTAGTTAAAGCAATAAAAGGGTAGATATCGTAAAATAACATTTATGTAATGGCGCATTATAGCAAGCAAACAAGGGAGATAACATTTTGAAGCAACATTTACCTACGCGACCGGTCGTTTTAATGATTTTAGACGGTTTTGGTTATTCAGAATCTGATGAGTTTAATGCAGTAAAGGCCGCGAAAACGCCAACTTGGGATAAATTATGGGCCACCTGTCCTAAGGCATTATTAGATTGCTCAGGTTCGGCGGTTGGTCTTCCAGATAGACAGATGGGTAATTCAGAAGTTGGGCACTTGCACCTAGGGGCGGGTCGATTATTAGCGCAAACGTTTACCCAATTAAATAGTGATGTCCAATCCGGCGCATTCAAAAAAAACAAGGTTCTGTGTGATGTTGTCGATGAGGCTATTGAAAATGACAAGGCGTTGCACGTCATAGGCTTACTGTCGCCTGGCGGTGTGCATAGCCATGAGGAGCATATACAAGCGATGCTAGAAATGGCGGCTCAAAAGGGGGTGAAAAAACTGTATTTACACGCTATTTTAGATGGCCGTGATACGCCGCCAAAGAGTGCGCAGGCGTCATTAGAAAAAATGGATCATTTGTTTGCGCGCCTCGGGGCTGGAAAAACGGCTTCAATAGTAGGTAGGTTTTATGCCATGGATAGGGATAATCGTTGGGGCCGAGTTCGATTGGCCTATGATTTAATTGTTCAAGGAAAAGCAGAGCATAAGGCCGCGACGGCGGTTGAAGGGTTATTGGCATCGTATGATCGTGATGACGCCGATGAATTCGTTTTGCCAACGAGTATCTTTGCAGACGGCGATGCGGCGGTTCAAATAAACCAAGGCGATAGCGTTGTGTTTATGAATTTTAGGTCTGATCGAACACGCGAGTTAACTCGTGCATTTACTGAGGCTACATTCAATGAGTTCGAGCGAGATACTGTGCCCTCATTAGGGCAATTCGTTTGTTTAACCGAGTATCACGAAGACTTTGTTTTGCCAGTCGCTTACCCGCCGCAAACGGTTAAAAACGGCTTCGGTGAAATATTGGCAAAACAGGGCTTGAAACAACTGCGTATCGCAGAAACTGAAAAATACGCCCACGTGACGTTTTTCTTTAATGGGGGCGTGGATCAGCCGAATGACGGGGAAGATCGGATGTTAATTCCATCGCCAAACGTTAAAACGTACGACTTACAACCGCAAATGAGTGCGCCAGAATTAACGGATAAATTGGTTGAAGCGATTGCCTCGGGCAAATACGATGCGATTATTACTAATTATGCAAATTGCGACATGGTGGGGCATACCGGAAATTTTCAAGCGGCCGTTGAGGCAGTTGAGACTATTGATGCGTGTATCGCGAGAATAGTTCAGGCCCTTAAACAAGTCGGTGGCGAAGTGTTTATTACTGCAGACCATGGCAATGCAGAGCAAATGACAGACCCGTCAACCGGACAAACGCATACGGCACATACGACTAACCCAGTACCGTTTGTTTATGTTGGCCGTTCGGCCGTGCTTGATAGCAGAGGCGGCCTAGAAGACGTAGCGCCAACTTTGTTAGCGGCGATGGGCTTAAGCCCATCAGCTGAAATGAGCGGCCATAATTTGTTGAATCTCAAGTAAACAGATAGTTTTATATTTCCGTGGAAAGCCCAGTAAAATTGATGCTTAGACAGCTGCTATCGCTGTGTTTAGTTTTTTTGATGACGCCGAGTTTTGCGTTACCTGAAGAAGACAGCCAGAAACAACTAACGTTGTTACGCGAACGTATGCAGATAGTGGAGCACAATATCGCGAAAACTCAGCGCAACAAAACTAAAGAAGAAAAAGATCTGCGACGTATTGAAAAGCGGTTAAGCGAGTCTTCAAAAAAACTACGTAGTTTAAACGGTAAACTATTAACAGCGCAGAACAAGATTAAGACGCTTCAACAGCAACAGATGAAACTTAAAGTAGGTATTGAAGAACAAAAAGGCTTCTTGGCTGAACAGTTGCAAAGCGCTTATTTGATGGGCAAACAACAGCGCGTAAAAATGTTGTTAAACCAGGAGAGCCCAGATCGAATGAGTCGAGTGATGCAGTATTACGACTACTTTAATCAGGCCCGTATCGATAGTGTTAAAGCGATAGAAGTAGATATCCTAGCGCTAAAGACGGTGGAAGAGCAACTGCTAAATGAGAAACGCGAGTTGGCATCGTTTGTTGATGCAAAGCGCGTAGAAAACAAAACGTTAATCGCATCTAAACAATCACGGAAAGTCATTTTAGCGATATTAAACAAACAGATTACATCATCGGGGCAAGAACTAAGCGCGCTTAAGGAAAATGAAAAAAGGCTGACTAATTTGCTAGCCAGTATTCGCCAAGCGATTAATGACATCCCCATATTAAGCAAGAAAGACAAGTCGTTTGTTAGTTTAAAAGGAAAGTTGCCGTGGCCAATTAAGGGACAACTTAAGAAAAAATTTGGTAGCGCACGAAAATCCGGCCGTTACGATGGTGTACTGATAAGTGCAAGAGAAGGCTCGGCAATCGGGTCTATCTCTCACGGTAGGGTTGTTTACGCAGATTGGTTGCGTGGTTATGGTTTATTGATTATTGTGGACCACGGATCGACTTACTTGAGCTTGTATGCGTTTAATGAAAGCCTGTACAAGGAAGTGGGCGATTGGGTTGAGACGGGCGAAACGTTAGCAACTATTGGCGTTAGCGGCGGACAACAAAAAGCGGGTCTATACTTTAGTATCAGAAAAAATGGAAAGCCAGTGAATCCTGTTCACTGGTGTCGGGCGACAAGAAAAGGTCGTGTTGGGTAATACAATTAATTGAATGGAGTGGAAATGAATTTTTTGCGTAAAACGTTACCAGTATTTGTAGTAGGCGCCGTGCTTGGCGTTATGTTGAGTATAGGCGGTATGGTGCTGGCGGAAAAAGAACCTGTAAAAACCTCGTTGCCGTTAGAAGACTTAAGGGCATTTTCAGAAGTGTTTGGTCAAATTAAATCCTCCTATGTGGAAGAGGTCAGCGATCATGATTTATTGGAAAATGCTATCAAGGGTATGTTGACGGGTTTAGACCCCCACTCAACGTACTTGGATAAAAAAGCCTTTAAAGATTTGCAAGAAGGCACGCGCGGTGAGTTTGGTGGCTTAGGCATTGAAGTCGGCATGGAAGATGGTTTTGTAAAAGTTGTCGCGCCAATCGACGATACGCCTGCGTTTAAAGCGGGTGTTGAGGCGGGAGATTTAGTCATCCGCTTAGATGAGAAACCAGTAAAAGGCATGTCCCTGTCAGACGCAGTAAAAATTATGCGTGGCAAACCGGGGACAGATATTTTATTGACAATCATAAGAGAAGGCGAAACGAGGCCGCTTAAAATCACCATAACGCGTGACATTATAAAAGTGGTCAGCGTTAAAAACCGCATGTTAGAGCCAGGGTTTGGCTATATACGTATTGCAAGTTTTCAAACTCGCACGGGAGCAAATTTAAACGAGGCGCTCTCGGAACTTAAAAAAGAAAGCGAAGGCAACGAATTAAAAGGTCTAGTGCTGGACTTGCGTAATAATCCTGGAGGCCTGTTAAATGCAGCTGTTGCGGTTAGCGATGCATTTTTAGACACAGGTTTAATCGTGTATACGGAAGGGCGAATTGAACATTCTAAAATGAGCTTTAAAGCGGGGCCAGAAGATGCATTAAAAGGCGCGCCAATTGTTGTATTAATTAATGGTGGCTCGGCTTCTGCGTCCGAAATTGTTGCCGGCGCGCTGCAAGACCATAAACGGGCGGTTATTATGGGACAGCAAAGTTTTGGTAAGGGTTCCGTGCAAACAATTTTAGAAAACAATAAGGGCGGCGCGATTAAATTAACGACAGCTCGTTATTTCACGCCTTCTGGCCGTTCCATTCAAGCAGAGGGGATTACGCCAGACGTCACCTTATCAAAACTAAAACTAGAAAAAGTAGAGGACGATTTTGTCGCCATAAAAGAAAGTGATTTGTCACAACATTTAGAAAACCCAAATGGTGAAGAAAAAGAGACTAAAAAAGAGAAAAAAAGCGTTGGTGACGATTACCCCTTAAATGAAGCACTAAATCTTCTAAAGGGTATCAATATTTTAAAAAAATAAGACATTGCTGACGTCGCCTCAACACACTATACGATATGAGCCTAAACTGACAGCTAGTTTAAAGTGGCCCTGTGTTTTGGGTTTGCTCCTGTTTTTTCTGCCCATGATTACGTTTAGTGCAGACACTAAGCCGCTAGCAGTTATTAGTATCATTATTGATGATATGGGGTATCGACTTAAGGAGGGGGTTGAGGCGATAAATTTGCCAGCGGCGCTAACGTATGCGCTGCTTCCAAATGCGCCACACACTGAGCACTTGTCTAAGCTCGCTCGTCAACAAGGCAAAGAAATCATGCTGCATATGCCAATGCAAGCGACGTTAGATGAGTCGCCAGAACAGGGAGTGTTGGCACTAGATATGTCTGAAAAGCAGGTGGTGGAAACGATGAAAAAAGCGTTTGCTAAGGTTCCAGATGCAGTGGGAATGAACAATCACCGTGGCAGTTTGTTAACGCGTCACCCGGGCCATATGACGTGGGTGATGTCTGAGATTAATAAAAAAGGTATTTTTTTTGTAGATAGCCGGACGTCTAAAAAAACGGTGGCTGAAAAAGTAGCTAAAGAGTTTCATGTGCCCGTATTGAGGCGAGACGTTTTTTTAGATCATGAGATGGACATCGCTAGTATCGAGCGCCAACTGCAAAAGTTGATTCAAATCGCGAAAAAGCAAGGCCGTGCCATTGCCATAGGCCATCCGCACTCAGTGACCCTGTCGGTTTTAAATGACGCCTTGCCGCGATTAAAAGCGTTAAATATCGAGGTGGTACCGGTGTCGGAGCAAATACAAGATTTTGGGCGGGTGTCTATGCTTGCGACGACAGTTGTGGCTGATAAAAGACACTAAAATCAGATAGTTTTTCAATGGCTAATGTTGCTGATGTTTCGTTAGCGAATTCTAGAGCGTCAAAGCCAACACGGGTTAAATACAACGCTTGGTCAGGCAAAATATCACCCATGGCTCGAATTTCTTTTGTGAAGCCATAAGTGTCACGTAAAACCTTTGCTAAAGAATAGGCTCGGCCATCAGCAAAAGAAGGCATGTCGATGGCTATCAGCGATAACTTATCAAGATCAGCTACAAAGCTCTCAGGGTTTTCGTCACCATGAATTAAGATTCCACACGGGGAATGTTCGGACACTAGAACAGCGTTGTTACCCCGCCAGTAGTCTAAGTTGACGATGTTATTGCTAGCACGGAGCTCGCCGCCCTCTTTAAGATACTGCCAATCATCACGGCTAAGCTTTTTGTGTTTAATGAGCGTCATATACTTTATCTTTAAAAGGCTGAAGCCCGATACGTTGTAAGGTGTGAGAAAAACGCTCACCGCGTGTACGGTTTTCTTTATATACGTCAACAATGTCATCAATCGCATCTACAACAGAGTCTTTGGCTATGGCTTTGCCCAATCGTTCGCCTAGCTTACTGTAGTGACTATCCGACCCGCCAAGCGTAAGTTGGTACCATTGCTCGCCTTTTTTATCGACACCCAACACCCCAATTTCACCGATACTGTGATGCCCGCAACCGTTCATGCAACCAGACATTTTTAGGCTGATATCGCCAGTGTCGACGGCTTTATCAGCGAAACGATTTGTTATCTCATGAGCGATATCGATGGAGCTCGCATTGGCTAAGCTACAAAAATCTAAGCCAGGGCAGCAAATCATGTCGGTTATCGTGCCAATATTAGGTGTGGCGAGGCCCGCTCTTTTGAGCCCCTGCCAAAGCGCGTAAAGGTCGCTTTCCAACACATCTGTAAGAGCTAGGTTCTGGTCGTGAGTGGTTCTAAGTTGGCCAAAACTATAATCATCAGATAAATCAGCAAGGTCGTGCATTTGTCGGTCGGTCATATCGCCGGGTGGTCTAGTAGGTGATTTAAGTGATACAAAAACGACTTTATACGCCGAGTGCTTGTGCTCCACCGTGTTTTGTTTTACCCATGCTTTAAAAGAAGAATCATTGGCTAGGTGCTTAGCGTGGTCGTTATCGCGTGGAGCGGCTTGGTAATGTAACGGAGAAAAGTGCGTCTTCACACGCTGGATAGCTTCAGCGGTCAGTTTTAATGAACCCCCTTTTATAGTTTGCCATTCTGTTTCTACTTGTGCTTTGAATTTTTCAAGCCCAGTTTCACGTACGAGGATTTTAATTCGAGCTTTGTATTTGTTATCTCTGCGACCAAAAAGATTATACGTTCTCAGAATTGCTTCTGAGTAAGAGAGGATGTCTTTTTCAGAGATAAAAGAAGCAATGACTTGACCAATAACAGGAGTGCGACCTAAGCCGCCGCCAACGAGTACCTCAAAGCCAATGTTGCCTTGGGCGTCTTTTTTCATATTTAAGCCAATATCATGAACCTGTGTTGCGGCTCGATCTTTGGGTGAGCCACTGACGGCAAACTTAAATTTACGTGGTAAATAAGAGAACTCGGGGTGCAAGGTTGCCCATTGACGGATAATTTCGCAATACGGTCTAGGGTCTTCGATTTCATCCGCGCATACGCCGGCCAGTGGGTCGCAGGTAATGTTTCTAATGCAATTGCCGCTACTTTGAATGGCGTGCATTTGCACCGTGGCTAAATCAGCCAGAATATCTGGAACTTGTTCTAGTTTTGGCCAGTTGTATTGAATATTTTGACGGGTAGTAAAGTGACCATAATTTTTGTCGTATTTATCAGCGATATGAGCAAACATACGAAGTTGTTTACTGGATAATAGGCCGTACGGTATATTGACGCGCAACATGGGCGCATGGGTTTGGATGTACAAACCATTCATTAAACGAAGCGGACGGAATTGATCCTCGGTTAAATCACCGCTGAGGAAGCGTTTAGTCTGGTCGCGGAACTGAGCAACGCGTTCATTGAGCAGCGTTTGATCAATTTCGTTATACAAGTACATGCTATTATCTTCGTTTAAGGCGCTAAAGTGTGTGTATGAGAGAATATAAAGCAGCTCTCTTATAATTAAAAATAATATTAAATCCTATTTATATAATTTAAAAGAATAACATTGTCTAAAATACCTGAAAATTCAGTCGGCATAGTTGAGCCACAGGCGCTTCATTTTGATGAGGCCTTAACGCTTGTTAGTGGCAAAGTGATTGAGCAGTACGACATTGTTTATGAAACCTACGGTACGCTGAATGGGGCAGCGGACAACGCCGTGTTGATATGTCATGCGCTCTCAGCAGATCATCATGCTGCCGGCTATCATAACGAGGATGATTCTAAGCCTGGTTGGTGGGATATTTGTATTGGCCCCGGCAAGCCAGTTGATACGAATCGTTTTTTTGTCGTCTCTCCGAGTAACCTTGGGCACTGTAGTGGTTCGACAGGGCCTCGCAGTATAGATCCGAAAACAGGCAAAGCGTTTGGCCCGGACTTCCCTATGTTGACCGTTAGCGATTGGGTTAATTATCAAAAAAGATTGGCCGAACAATTGGGCATTAAGCAATGGGCGGCGGTTGCTGGAGGAAGCTTGGGCGGCATGCAGGCGATGCAGTGGGCGATACAATTCCCTGACATGGTTCGTCACTCAATTGTTATTGCGTCTGCGCCAAAACTATCGGCTCAGAATATTGCGTTTAATGCCGTAGCAAGACAGGCAATAATGAGTGACCCTGAATTTTATGATGGCCGTTATTATGACCATGACACTGTCCCAAGCAGTGGTTTAAAAGTTGCCAGAATGTTAGGGCATATTACGTATTTGTCGGACGATGCGATGGGCGATAAATTTGGTCGTGAATTAAAAAATGATCAGTTAAATTATGACTATGGTGCTGAGTTTCAAGTCGAAAGCTATTTGCGCTACCAAGGCGAATCATTTGCAGGCCGGTTTGATGCAAATACCTATCTATTAATGACAAAGGCGTTGGATTATTTCGACCCCGCTGATGTGCATGGCGGTAACTTAGCAACTGTTTTTGAGACAGTTAAAGCTAAATTCTTTTTGGCATCGTTTACGACGGATTGGCGCTTTTCTCCCGAGCGTTCTCGTGAAATTGTTAGAGCACTAACGGACGCTAAGTGCGACGTAAGCTATTTGGAATTTGATTCTAATCATGGGCACGATGCGTTTTTAGTAAAAAATGACAATTACACGGGCGCTTTCCGGGCTTATATGCAAAATATTGAGGTGTCAGAATGAGTGAACTGAGGCCAGAGTTAGAAAAAATTTGCGAATGGATTGACCCTGGGTCTAGAGTGTTAGATTTGGGTTGTGGCGATGGTGCCTTACTGGCTTGGTTACAAGACAACCGCCAGACGACAGGTTACGGAGTTGAGATAAATGCAGACGACGTTCTCAGCTGCCTTCGAAAGAACGTCAACATCATTCAAGCAGATTTAGATGCTGGGTTAACAGACTTCGATGACGATTCTTTTGATTACGTCATCATGACGCAGGCCTTACAAGCGTTGCAGTATCCCAATAGAACATTGTCAGAAATGCTGCGAGTTGGAAAGCAAAGTATTGTTACTTTTCCGAATTTTGGTCTCTGGAAGCATCGGGTGCACTTGTCTTTTAAAGGAAGAATGCCCGTATCTAAAGCGTTACCTGCACAGTGGTACGATACGCAAAACATACATTTGTGCACGGTTAAAGATTTTGAATGGTTTTGTGAAGAACGTGCGATGACGATATCCAAAAGAGACATTGTAGATTACGAGCATCGTCCAAATGCTTTGATGAAACTGTGGCCAAACCTATTCGGCGAAGTGGCTCTTTACCAAATAAATGGATAATAACCATGCTTAGAAAATATTGCTTAATATTGGTATTGTTAACGCCCACTTGGGGCGTAGCAGATAACGTGTATGAGTCTGGTGAGTACGTTGTTTATTACAATGCATTTACCGCAGACTCGTTGCCAACAAATATGGCGACGGCCTACGGTATATTACGCAGTAAATACAAGGGTGTGTTGAACATTTCCGTGCAGAAAAAACGACGGCCAGGTGAGCTGCCACAGTCAGTTACAGCAAAGGTTAATGTAGAAGCACGCAACCTCGTAGGGCAATTAAAGGAGCTTGAACCTAGAAAGATTACTGAGGGCGACGCTATTTATTATATTAGCGAATTTAGAGTATCGCATAAGGAACGAATTACTTTTGACGTGGAGGTATTACCAACAGGTGAAACGCAAGCATTAGAGTTAAAAATCAAACAACAATTCTATACCGACTAATTTTATTGGCTGGCCGACGTCCAATTTTTAAAACGTCGCAGTACCAATAAGCCAGGTATTGCAATAAGGGTACAGAGTAGAAAAAACCCATTCCAGCCCATAATTTCCGCCATCCAGCCTGTTGGCGCTGCAATCAGCACGCGTGGCACACCCATTAAACTGGTGAGTAGGGCGTATTGAGTTGCAGTGAAGCGTTTATCTGTTTGGCTGGCCATAAAACCGATAAATGCAGCGGTGCCCATCCCTGCGGATAAGTTTTCGAAAGCAATTACTGAGGCCAAGATGGAAAGGTTTGGCCCGACCATGTTTAAAATAATAAAACCTGCAGTGGAGATAGCCTGCAAAATACCAAAGCCCCAAAGAGCGCGATAAATGCCCGTTTTTAAAATTAGAAAACCGCCGAGTAAACCGCCTAAAATAGTCGCCCAAAAACCAAACAATTTCACTACCGTACCAATCTCGGTTCTAGTAAAGCCGATGTCCAGGTAAAAGGGTGTTGTCATATTGCTGGCCATGGTGTCACCCATTTTATAGAGCAAAATAAACAATAAAATAACAATCGCCTCGCGGCGCTGAAAAAACTCTAAAAAAGGTTGAATAATAGCTTCTTGAAGTGTTTTTGGTTGTCCGTGTGCGGCCTTTGGCTCTGTAGCGATTAATGTAGAAAGGCTGGCAACAAACATAACACCAGCCATCAACTGGTATACCGTAGAAAAGGCCACCATGTCGGCAAGAATAAGCCCGCCACCAGATGCGAGCAGCATGCCGATACGATAACCATTGACATAAAAAGAAGCGCCTAGCCCTTGTTCATTATCGGCAAGCGTTTCGCGACGATAGGCATCAATAACGATGTCTTGGCTAGCAGAAAAAAAGGTGACTAGTAGTGCGGCAATAGCGACCCCAAAGGGGAAAATGCCAGGTTGTTGAAGGCTTAAATAGACCAGTGATAAAATTAAAAAAAGCTGAGCAGAAAAAAGCCAGCCACGCCGACGGCCAAAAAATGGCAGGGTATACCTATCAAGAATGGGTGCCCATAAAAACTTAAGGGTGTAGGGCAGTCCGACCAAGGCAAATAAGCCTATGGTTGATAGGTCAACGCCCTCATCCACCATCCAAGCTTGCAGCACCGAGCCGGTTAAAAGAAGAGGGAGGCCGCTAGCAAAGCCCATGATTAGGGCCATTAGCATTCTAGCGCTCAGTACGCCAGACCACCATGCCGTTGAATTATGGTTCAAGGTCATAATCGATAATAAGCGGCGCGTGATCAGAAAAACGTTCGTCTTTGTAGATAGAAGCCCCAGTAACGGTGTGTTTTAAATTGCTAGATATAACGTGGTAATCAATTCGCCAACCGGTGTTATTAGCCCAAGCCTGCCCTCGGTTAGACCACCAGGTATATTGTTCGACCTCTTGGTTTACCAATCTAAATGCATCGCCCCAATTTGCATCACCAAATAACTCGTCCATCCAGGCACGCTCTTCGGGTAAAAAGCCAGAATTCTTCTGATTGCCTCGCCAGTTTTTAATATCTATCTTTTTATGTGCGATGTTCCAATCACCGCAGATAATGTGTTTTTTACCATCTGCCTGTTTGTCGCGTAACACAGGCATAAGCCGCCCCATTAGGACGTATTTAAATGCTTGGCGCTCTTCTTTGGATGAACCAGATGGCATGTAAATGGAAGAAACTGAAAGGTCGCCAAACGTAGCTTCAATGAAACGCCCCTCAGAATCAAAATCATCCCAGCCAATCGCTTTAGTAACGCGGTCTGGTTTTTGTTTAGAAAAAATCGCAACGCCGCTATACCCTTTCTTTTCAGCAGGGTGATAATAGCAGTGGTAGTTTTTCGGCCAAAATGCGTCAGCAGTAAGCTGATTTTCTTGAGCTTTGATTTCTTGTAGACAAAGAATGTCTGCATTTAAGAGTTGCATCCAATCAAAAAAGCCTTTTCTCTCGCCAGCACGAATGCCATTTATATTTATTGAAACTATTTTCATGTGGCCATTCTTCAAAAAAGTTAATGGCGATATCATACCGAACAGCTACAACATTGAAAGCACTTGCTAAAACTTTGCAATTTTCGTATCATGCGCGACCGAGTAAAGGACTGTGAAGTCCTGTAGAACCGAGAATACTATGAAACAAGAAACACACCCACAATATAATGAAGTTGCTGTTACATGTAGTTGCGGCAATGCGTTTAAAACTAATTCAACCTTAGGCAATGACCAGCTGCACATTGAGTCTTGTTCAGAATGCCACCCCTTTTATACAGGGAAACAACGTATCATTGATACGGCAGGACGTGTAGATAAATTTAATAAGCGCTATCAGCGCGGATAAGCCATACGAAAGGGCGTGCCTTTTTGTGTTTGAGAGGGCGTAAGCAAATCAAGTTATGTAAAAAAGCCACCTTTGGGTGGCTTTTTTTTAATCATTGGTTTTAAAATGGGTTTCAGTCACTACACTGTTAGAGCATGAAAACATTCAAAATAAGCCATTATACCATCCTAGTAATTTTTATTACTTTGCTAAGTGGCTGTGCCGTTAACCCTGCAACAGGCGAACGTGACTTCGTTTTAATGTCTGAAAGCGAAGAACTGGCATTGGGTCGTGAATATAGCAAACAAGTGATGAAAGAGTATCGTGCATACGATAACCCCTCACTTCAGGCCTACGTGCAATCAATAGGTGATCGAGTCGCTAGAGTGAGCGATCGGCAAAATTTATTTTACCGCTTTACTTTATTAGATAGCATGCAGGTGAATGCATTTGCTTTGCCAGGTGGGTACATTTACATTACTCGAGGCTTGTTAGCTTATCTAAATAGCGAGTCAGAATTAGCTGCTGTTTTAGGACATGAGTTGGGGCATGTGACGGCCAGACATTCAGTGCGTCAGCACAGTTTATCTACAGCAACAAATTTGTTAGGTGGCATTGTTGCAGCTGCGACGGGGGTGCAAGGCGCGGGCCAACTATCAAGCTTGTTGAGCACAGGGATTATTCGAGGATACGGGCGTGAGCACGAACTAGAAGCCGATGGTTTGGGTGCCGACTATCTAGTTAGGGCTGGGTATCCGGCCACTGCCATGCGCAAAGTAATAACAACGTTAAAAAACCAGGAGCTGTTTGACAAACAATTGGCCAAGGAGCAGGGGCGAAAACCACGTGCGTACCACGGCGTTTTTTCGACGCACCCAGACAATGATACGCGTCTGCAACAAGTGTTAAATCGTTCTGGACGAGGCGTTAATTTAAATCAGGACACTAACAGGGTGGATATTAACTTTTTAAATAAGTTAGCAGGGTTAACGTTTGGAGACAGTGAGGAAGATGGGGTAACGCGCAACAATGTTTTTTATCACAAGGATTTAAACTTTAAAGTTAAATTCCCTGCAAGTTGGTTGATATCAAATAGGCCAAATGCTATAGCGGCCTCAGCCCCAAAAGACGAAGCATTTATGCAGGTGATTATGCAAGATTTAAATCAAAAGTTAACACCTAAGCAATTTATAAAAACACGCTTGGGAATTAGCAATTTTATTGGTGAGCGGCCTTTATCTATCGATGGCTTTCGTGGGCATACAGTGGTTGCTGATGGGGAAACGCCCTATGGACAAAGACAAACGCGGGTCGCTGTTTTATTTGATGGGAGGCGAGCGTTTATCTTTTTTTCTGCTGCGAAACAAAAAAATACTTTTGCGCGGTTTGATCCGTATTTTCTTAACACCATAAAGAGTTTTTCTCGGCTTAACTCAAAAGATAAAAGGATTGCTTCAGAATTAACGCTCAAATTGATTAAATTCAAACGCTCACAAAGTTTAAGTGTTTTGGCGAAAAGCTCCCCTATTACGCATCACGCTGAGCAACAGTTACGGCTTTTAAATGGCTTTTATCCAAAAGGGGAGCCTAAATCAGGTGACCTAATCAAGATAGTTCGTTAGAATAATTGTCCGAAAAAACTAATATTGCGGTCACTAAGTGATTTACTTCGTGTTGGCAGTCAATATCGCCGCAAAGATATAAGGAGTAATACATGTCGTCAAAAAAATTAACGTTAACAGATAACTCAACAGGCAAAAGTATAGAGTTGCCTCTGTTAGAGGGGACGCTCGGCAACCCAACGATTGATGTTAAAGGAATCCCTGGTGCATTAGGTTACTTTACTCATGACCCAAGCTTTGGCACAACAGCTAGTTGTGAAAGCAATATTACGTTTATTGATGGCGATAAAGGCATATTGCTTCACAGAGGTTACCCAATAGAGCAGTTAGCTAAACAGAGTGATTACTTAGAAACGGCGTATCTTCTTATTCATGGTGATTTGCCAAATGAGAAAGAATACGAAACGTTTGTCACGATAATTAGACGTCATACGATGATTAATGAGTCGCTAAAGAAGTTTTTTGATGGATTCCGTCATGATGCCCACCCGATGTCTATGATGATGGGCGTGGTGGGTTCTTTGGCTGCTTTTTATCATGAAGGCTTAAACATGAATGATCATGAGCATTTGATGATTTCAGCGCATCGATTGATTTCAAAATTACCGACTATCGCGGCGGCTTGTTATAAGCATTCGATTGGTGAGCCCATCGTTTATCCGCGTAATGATTTAGATTACTGCGAAAACCTACTTCACATGATGTTTTCTGTGCCGTGTGAAGATTATGTTGTAAGCCCAATAGCCGCCAAAGCATTAAACTTATTATTTATTTTGCATGCGGATCATGAGCAAAATGCGAGCACGTCTACGGTTAGGCTGGTAGGTAGTACAGGTGCGAACCCATTTGCCTGTATTTCCGCAGGTATTGCTGCGTTATGGGGGCCGGCTCATGGCGGTGCTAATGAAGGCGTTTTAAAAATGCTGGAAGAAATTGGTTCAGTAGAGAATATCCCTAAATATTTAGAAAAAGCAAAAGATAAAAATGACCCGTTTAGATTAATGGGTTTTGGTCACCGTGTGTATAAAAACTTTGACCCAAGGGCTACGATTATTAGGGGTGTATGTTACGAGGTTCTTGAGGAAACAGGCGTAGAAGATCCTATGTTTGAATTAGCGATGAAGCTTGAAGAAGCTGCATTGCAAGATAGCTATTTCGTCGATCGTAAACTTTACCCTAACGTTGA
The DNA here is from genome assembly GCA_002733135.1 of Cycloclasticus sp. Taxonomy (GTDB): domain Bacteria; phylum Pseudomonadota; class Gammaproteobacteria; order Methylococcales; family Cycloclasticaceae; genus Cycloclasticus. The sequence goes on from NVUJ01000005.1 coordinate 42,909, forward strand.
TTTTTACTCAGGTGTTATCTATAAAGCGCTGGGCATACCAGTTAGCATGTTCACGGTGATGTTTGCTCTAGCAAGAACATCTGGTTGGGTGTCACATTGGTTAGAAATGATGGCTGACGAGGATAGTAGGATTGGACGGCCGCGCCAGCTTTATACAGGCGAACCCCAGCGAGATTACGTCTCGATTGCAGATCGTTAATTAAAGATAATTAGGATTTAAAAAATGTGCTTAAACGGCGTATTTTTTGCACATAACTTAAAAAAGCTCTTCAATGGTTTGCTGCTCAGCGCTCGAATTAGTTGACGGGTTGTTTTGCTCCGCAGAGGCCGGCACGTTGTCTTCCCTAAAATACTCAAAAATTGCGCGAGGGTTGGATGGGTTGGTTTTTAAACCTGTTTCAGGGTCTATTAAAATGCCAACAATGCCATCAGGTTGGGATAGTTCTTGATTCGGGGTTCCTTTAAGTGCGTCCTTCATAAATGACATCCAGATTGGTAAAGCGGCTCTACCCCCGGTTTCTCTGTTGCCTAAAGGGCTGCTGTTATCCTTGCCAACCCAAGCGACGGCAACTAGTGATGGGTTGAAACCGTTGAACCAAGCATCGCGTTGCTCATTTGTTGTGCCCGTTTTCCCCGCTAAATCAGAGCGCCCTAAGCTGAGCGCTCGTCGCCCAGTTCCTCGTTTTACTACGTCGCGTAATAAAGAATTGATGAGGAAGCTCACTTGTGATGACATAACACGGGTTGCCTTTTTAGGGCTTAGGGGCCTGGTGTCTTCACTGTTCAAGTCTAGGGCATCTTCTGGGCTAGTGACAGTTGGTATTGCAAGGTCATCAGGGTCTTTGGCAGCATTTGCTGACGCAGTCATTGGGTCTGCTTTAAAGAGCTCATCGCCAGAATAGGAAATGATTTTATCAATAAAGTAAGGAGTAATTTGGAAGCCCCCATTAGCTAGTACTGAGTAGGCAGTTGCCATTTGGTACGGATTTGCAGCACCACTTCCAAGAGCGAGAGAAAGGTTTCGAGGGAGTGATGATGGTTCAAAGCCGAAGTGGCCAGCAAAATTGCGGACGTAATTCACCCCAATATCCCTCAGGATGCGTATTGAAACAAGGTTTCGCGAGTGTGTTAACGCTTCTCTTAAACGAGTAGGGCCGAAGAATTTACCGCTATAGTTTTCTGGCCGCCATTGCTGTTCGAGCCCAGCGTCATCGAAAACAACGGGAGCATCGTTAATTAATGTGGCCGTTGTGTAACCTTTTGATAGCGCAGCGGAATATAAAATTGGCTTAAAGCCGGAGCCTGGTTGTCGCTTAGCTTGAAATGCACGGTTAAATTTATTGTAAAAATAATCGTAGCCACCGACAAGGGCGGTTAAAGAGCCGTCGTCCGGGTTCATCGCTACAATGGCACCAGATGCTTCCGGCACTTGAGCCAATTCATACGAGAGGTTGTCGGGTTTTTTACGAACGCGCACGATGTCTCCGATGGACAAGATATCCGCTGCTGTTTTAGGTTGTTTGCCTTGTTTGTTTTCGTTGATATAAGGCCAAGCCCATTTTAAGTCATCCCAAGTTATCTCGTTGGGCTGGTTATCTTTAGTAAGGGTCGTTATTCCAAGATCGTTGATAGCAGTAACAATGGCGGGTTCAGTTTCTCCGATGAGCTTGAAGGAAGCTAATGGGGTTAAGTCTAGGTTGCTAACGTCTTGTTCCGTTAGGTCGATATGGCCTAAGGTGCCTCGATAGCCGTGTCGTTTATCATAGTCATGTAAGGCGTTTTTGACGGCGTGATTGGCTGCTTCTTGCTGGGTGGCGGAAATAGTCGTATAAACGTGCATGCCAGATGTGTAGATATCATCACCATACATTTTATGCATTTCATCCCTAACCATTTCGGCAACAAAAGGCGCGTGAAGTTCGATGGCAAGTGAATTTAAACGAGAGGTAATAGGCTGGGCAGTGGCGTCATCATGTTGCTGCTTATTAATGTAGTTTAGGCGAGCGAGGCGACTAAGAACGTAATTTCGCCTTATTAGCGCGCGTTTCGGGTTGCTGATAGGATTAAAGGCAGATGGCGCCTTTGGCAACCCAGCAATCATCGCTTGCTCTGCAAGTGTCAATGCTGAAAGCGGTTTACCATAGTAGACGTCTGCTGCTGCGGCAATTCCATACGAGCGATGGCCAAGATAAATCTTATTTAGGTAAAGCGCCAATATCTCCTGCTTAGATAGCTGTTGCTCGATGGTAAAAGACAATAAAATTTCGCGAACTTTTCGTATATAGGTCTTTTCTTTGGTTAAAAAGAAGTTGCGGGCAACCTGCATAGTAATTGTGCTGCCGCCTTGTTTTTTCTCTCCAGTTAGGATGAGTTGAGTAGCTGCGCGAACTAATCCAAAAAAATCTACACCAGAATGCTGAAAAAAATCTTTATCTTCCGCAGCTAAAAAAGCGTTTATTTGCATGGTTGGGATATCATCGTACAGAGTGGGAATGCGCTTTTTTTCACCAAATTTTGCGATGAGCTTGCCCTCTTTGCTGTATACGCTCAGGGGAGTTTGAAGATGAATATTCTTGAGTGTTTGTGAATCCGGAAGATTTGGGATGATAACAATGGTGATGTAAGCGCCTACGGCTGTCGAGATTACAATGCCGACGATGAAAGCCCATTTAAAAATAAAAAAAACAAGGGAGCGAGATTGTTGAGACATTTAATTAAATTCTTTTAAGTATTGTAAGAATATTGCAAAGGTGTAGTATTCTATTAGCATTGTGAAGGAAATCACATTAACAATAGATGGATTCATATACTTTAATAGACAAAGGTGTAATTTTAATAATTAAGGCTATACTCTAAGTTAGCTTCGTTAGTTATTGATTTTCTACTTGATTTTGTGGTTATATTGTATTTAAATTCAGTTGCTAAGAAATGTTTAATTTAGAAAGATAATAAGAAAAAGGAAAAAAAAAGGATGTCTTTTTTCAAACGTAACAACCCGAATGTACTAGGTGTGGACGTTAGCTCATCTGCTGTTAAGTTGATAGAGCTTAGTAAGCACGGCGAACGTTATCGTGTTGAAAGCTATGCGGTCGCACCGTTACCAGATAATGCCGTTATTGATAATAACTTTGCAGACATTGAAGCCATTAGCCAAGCGTTGCGTACAGCAGTAGAGCGTTCAGGTACAAAATTAACTCAAGTAGCTCTCGCTGTTTCTGGCTCTGCAGTCATCACTAAAATTGTGACAATTCCTGACTCTGAAAGCGACGATGAGCTTGAGGCGCAGATTGAGATGATTGCTGATCAGTATATCCCTTACTCTCTTGATGAGGTTAATTTAGATTTTAGTGTTCTAGGGCCCAACGAAAAGAACAAGAGTATGATTGATGTTCAATTGGCTGCATCTAGACGGGAAAATATAGAGGATAGAATTGCAGCTCTTGAGCTGGCAGGGCTGAAAGCGAAAGTCGTTGATGTAGAGGCGTATGCTCTAGAAAATGCGTATGGCCTTATAGTCGACTCCTTACCTGAGTTCGGCCCAGAAGCAACGATTGCTATTGCTGACACGGGCGCTAATGTAACAACGCTCAACATACTACACAAAAACAAAGTTATTTATTCTCGCGAACAAGGGTTTGGCGGCAAGCAACTAACTGACGAAATACAGAGGCGTTATAGTCTAACTAACGAAGAGGCGGGGATGGCTAAGAAGCATGGTGGCCTACCAGATAGTTATATTGTTGATGTTTTAGACCCATTCAAAGAAGTAATGTGCCAGCAAATAGGGCGCTCATTGCAGTTTTTTTTCTCATCTAGTTCTCAACGGACAGTTGACCAAATTATTTTATCAGGCGGCACTTCCTCTCTTCCGGGCGTAGATGCTTTGTTGGAAGAAAAGTTAGGTACACCAGCAATTGTTGCCAACCCTTTCTCACAGATGACACTAGCTGCAAAAGTTAAGGCGCAAGCGTTAAGAAATGATGCGCCGGCCATGATGATTGCGGCTGGCCTTGCATTAAGGAGTTTTGATTAATGGCCAAAATAAATCTTCTTCCCTGGCGGGAAGAGCATCGTAAAGAACAGCAAGCAGATTTCCTTATCTTCTTGGGCATGGGCGTGTCGGCGGCAATTGTAATAATGCTGTCGGTTCACCTTACAATCAACAGTATGATTGATAATCAGAATGGACGAAATCGTTTTTTACAAAATGAAATTACCGTTTTAGATAAAAAAATTAAAGAAATTAAAGAGTTAGAAAAAACTAAAAGCAGGCTGTTGGCAAGGATGGATGTCATACAGAGGTTACAAAGTAGTCGCCCAGAAATTGTGCATATGTTTGATCAGTTAGCGAAAACAGTTCCAGCAGGGGTCTATCTGACCAAATTTAGCCAAAAGGGAAAAAGTCTTTCGATTGCAGGGAATGCGCAGTCTAATACCCGGGTGTCCGCATATATGAGAAGCTTAGAAGAATCTCCTTGGTTGAAAGGAACGGATTTAAATGTTATTCGTTCTAAAGGCGTTGACGCAAATAGTTTTACTTTAAAGGTAGCGCAATCTAAGGTTGGAGCGCCCGCGGAGGGAGCAAAATGAATTTAGAAGATATTAATTGGGATTATAACGAAGCGGGTAATTGGCCGCCAGTAATTAAATTTTTTGTAGTGCTTTTAATCAGTGTGTTGTTGATGGGTGGATGGGTTTATTACGATACGCTCGACCAACTAGAAGGTTTAGAAAAGGTTGGAAAAAAGGAACTGGCGTTAAAAAAGACGTTTGAGACTAAACAAGAAAGGGCGGCGAACCTTGAGTCGTACAAACAACAGTTAGTGGATATGCAAGAGCAATTTGGGGCGATGTTGCAACAACTCCCGAATAAAACTCAAATTGCCGATTTATTGGTGGATGTTTCTCAAGCAGGATTAGCTAGTGGTCTAGAGTTTAGTTTGTTCCAGCCTTCTCGCGAAACTCGAAGAGACTTTTATGCGGAAAAACCAATTAATATTGTCGTAGTGGGTAAGTATCATGAGTTTGGCGAGTTCGTTAGTAATTTGGCTGCTTTACCTAGAATTGTGACGTTACATAATGTGTCATTGACGCCTAATGGGGATATTATGAGGCTAAGCGCAACTGCGAAAACTTATCGTTATTTAGATGAGAGTGATAAATGATGACGTCATTACAAAAATATCAACGAATTACACGTTCGGCATTAATTGTAATAATGATGGCTTTATCTGGTTGTGTAAGTGAAGAGTTTGACGACCTAAAAGCATATATTGTACGAGTCCAGGCTAAGCCAGCTACACCAATTGAGCCAATGCCTGTTTTAAAATCATATGAGACCTTTAAATATGTTGCAGAGGGGTTAAGGGACCCGTTTAAAAAAGTTGATGAGCCAACGCCCATTGATGTTGCAGGGAAGGTTGAAGGCCCTGGGCCAGATGTAGAGCGTGAGAAGGAGGAGCTAGAAAGTTATCCTTTAGATACTTTACGCATGGTAGGCACACTATCAAAGAGTGGGGAGCTTTGGGGGCTAGTGAGGGCGAACGATGGGGTAATTCATCGTGTCCAACCAGGGCAATATTTGGGTCAAAATTTTGGCAAAATAATTCAAGTACAAGAGCAACAAATTGATTTAGGCGAGTGGGTAGCAGCAGCTAACGGCAAATGGCGTGAAAGAGAAGCATCTTTAGCGCTCGTTGAATAAAAATGAGAGTTGATAAATGAAACATGTAAATAAGGGAAAATTCATGCACAAGTCAAATATAAGTGGATGGGGTATAGCAAGGCAACTAAATAATAGACTTTTGAAAGGAGCTATCGCCTTGGCATGTTGGGTTCCATTGGTTATAACATCAGTTAATGCGGCGGCACTGAAAGACATACAGTTTTCTGGGTTGCCGGGTAACAAGGTCCAAATAGAATTAGTTTTAGATGGTTCCCCTGGGCAATTAAAAAGCTTTAGTACCGATAACCCCGCTCGTATTGCAATTGATTTGGAAGGGGTTAGTAATCAGGCGGGTAAAATGTCTACGCCGATTAATATTGGCAAAGCGGTGAGTATTAGAGCGCTTGAAGCGGGTGGTAAGACAAGAATTGTCTTACGCTTAAGTGATTCGACGCCTTATGCGACAAAAGTCATAGAGAATAGCGTTTTTATAACGTTAGGAAATATTTCGACAGCTCCAACAAGTAATTCCGGGCAGCCTGTACAAGTGGTTGGCTCGGCAGTTAAAAAAGAAGTCAGGGGTATTGATTTTAGACGCGGTGAAGAGGGTGAAGGTCGTGTTTTAGTCAGCCTAACAAATGCATCTTCTATTGTTGATATTAAGCAAGAAGGCAATAAAGTAATCGTAGATATTAAAGATACGATATTACCAGCAGAATTAGCGAACAGATATGATGTGTTGGACTTTGCAACACCCGTAAAAACGATTGACGCAACGTCCACCGCTAATGGCACTCGCTTGTCAATAACGCCCATTGGCTTATATGAGTTCTTGTCGTATCAGATGGATGGTTTATTAGCGATTGAGTTTAGGCCATTAACCAAAGCAGAAGAAGCAGAATTAGCTGCAAATAAATTCCCTTACACAGGCGAAAAGCTATCACTTAATTTCCAAAGCATAGAGGTCAGATCGGTCCTTCAATTGTTAGCAGATTTTACAAATATGAACTTGGTGGCTAGTGACTCAGTCGGTGGTAATGTGACATTGAGGCTAAACAACGTTCCATCAGACCAAGCGTTAGACATCATTTTAAAAAGCAAGGGTTTGGCTAAAAGGGTAGTGGGGAACGTAATGATGGTGGGACCACAAGCAGAAGTCGCCGCACAAGAAAGGATTGAACTAGAGGCAAAAAAACAGGTTATTGAATTGTCGCCGCTATTGTCAGAATTTTTTGAGATTAGTTATGCTAAAGCATCATCATTAGCTAGTGTACTCAGATCACAAGGCGCGTCGAATCAAAATACAAGGTTGATATCAAATAGGGGCGGGGTATCAGTAGATGCGCGGACAAACACATTAATTGTACAAGAGACGGCAGAAAAACTTGTTGAGATACGCACCATTATTGAGCGTTTAGATCGACCAGTTCGCCAAGTAATGGTTGAATCGCGTATTGTAATCGCAAATGATGATTTTACACGGGACTTAGGGGTTAGATTTGGCGTGGCGGGTGTAGACCAGAGCAATGACTCCGTGTCTGCAGTGACGGGTGGTATTGATGGGGGGTTTGTAGACACCACTGTCGGTATTGAAGATTTTGGTGGCTTGATAGTAGATTTACCAGCGGCAAGCCCTGCAGGGGCAATTCAATTTTTGGTTGGTAAAATTGGTAGCTCATTATTGCAGCTAGAATTATCAGCATTACAGACCGAGGGACAAGGCGAGATTATATCAAGTCCGCGCGTAATTACGTCTGATCAAACCACGGCTACCATTAGTCAAGGTGTTGAGATACCATTTCAAGAAGCATCGTCTTCTGGTGCGACCTCAACAAGCTTCCAAAAGGCCGAGTTAAACTTAACCGTTACACCAAGAATTACACCAGATGATAAGATTAATCTTGAATTAAATATAACTAAAGACGCGCCAGATTTCTCTAGCTTAGGCACAGATGGTGTGGCGATTAATACACAAAGAGTAACAACAACAGTGCTTGTTGATAACGGCGATACGGTTGTTTTAGGTGGTATTTATGAAAGGGATAAAAGCCATAATGTTCGTAAGGTGCCTTTCTTTGGTGACCTGCCAGGAATTGGGGTGTTATTTAAGAAGGAGTTTCAGCAAGATAATAATCGTGAATTACTATTTTTTATAACGCCTAAAATTTTAAAAGATAATTTATAAAAGAATTTGTAAATAAAACATAAAAACACGGGGCTGTGCCCCGTTTTTTTATGTTTAAAGTTAAACTCAATAGCATGATATCAGAATATATTTTGATAAGGCATGGCGTGATATAGTTGAACTATGAATTATTAAACATGTAGTTGGATGCTAAAAAAACATAATATATATCTAATTGGCCCAATGGCCGCCGGGAAAACTACAGTAGGTAAGTTATTATCGAAGAGCTTAGATAAGGACTGTTTTGATACAGATGCAGAAATAATAAAGTGCACAGGTGTTGATATTGCACTTATTTTTGAGCTTGAAGGAGAGGAAGGCTTTAGGAAACGAGAAACGGATAAGCTGAGGAAATTGGCACAATTAAATAACGTGGTTATTTCAACAGGTGGCGGTATTATTTTGAAAGAAGAAAATCGTAAACTTATGCGGCAGACAGGCCGAATCATTTATTTACAATGCTCAGTAGAACAACAGCTCAGCAGAACAAAGTTTGATAAGAAAAGACCTTTATTGCAAGTCGAAAACCCAAAAGAAAAACTTAATGAACTAATGAAATTCCGTGCGCCGGTCTATGAGTCAATAGCAGATATAATTATTAGCACGAACAAAACTAATAGTAAAAATATTATTAGAGAGATTATTCAAAAGTTAGATTTTAAACAATGAAAGTTAAAGAAACGCTAAATGTTAATTTAGGTAACAGGAGTTACCCCATTTATATAGGGTCAGGTTTACTAAAAGACTATACATTAATTGAAAAACACCTAATTTCACAACAAGTTTTAATTGTATCCAATGATACCGTTGCGCCCATATATTTGGATGCGCTTATTACGCAACTGTCAGCATCAATTAAGGTTGATTCAGTGGTGCTACCAGACGGAGAAGCATTTAAGACACTAGCGCAACTAAATAAAATTTTTGACTCATTATTATCAAATAAACATAACAGGCAAACGACATTGATAGCACTAGGGGGTGGTGTTATTGGGGATATGACAGGTTTCGCCGCTGCAAGCTACCAAAGAGGAGTGAATTTCATCCAAGTCCCTACAACATTGTTATCGCAAGTGGATTCGTCTGTAGGCGGAAAGACTGGAGTAAATCATCCTTTGGGAAAAAACATGATAGGGGCTTTTTATCAGCCTAAATGTGTCATTGCAGATACATCCGTATTATCAACATTACCAGATAAAGAATTAAGCGCAGGATTAGCAGAGATTATTAAATATGGCGCTATTTGCGACCACAGTTTTTTTGAATGGCTCGAGAAGAATATGCATCTTCTATTAGCAAAAGACCCTAAGGCATTAATCTATGCAATTAAAATATCGTGTGAACGCAAGGCCGAGATTGTTGCAAAGGATGAATTGGAAACGGGTATCCGCGCCACGCTAAATTTTGGTCACACATTTGGCCACGCTATCGAAACGCATATGGGTTACGGAGAGTGGCTGCATGGTGAGGCCGTTGCTGTAGGGATGTGCTTGGCCGCTAAAATATCTAAAGAATTAGGTTGGTTGTCGGACAGGGAATGCGACAGATTAAGTTCTTTATGCGCGAAGGCTGGCTTGCCAGTACATAAGCCAAAGAAAATGCAACCCCATGATTTTATAAAACACATGAAGCTAGATAAGAAAAATGTGACGGGGTCCATTCGTTTAGTGTTGCTGAAATCAATCGGTGAAGCCGTATTATTTGAATGCAAAGACAATGCGTTGATTAGCAAAATAATCGATGCGAACATGAGCGATTAGTTAGTTGGAAACGTCAGAGCAAGCACACAAAGATATTGTGTTTTTTACTCCAGAGCGACAAGAGAAATTAGATTTAATAAGCGAAACTATACGACGAACTAAAAGCCCAATTCTTTTGCGTGGAGAAATAGGGCTGGGCAAGTCATTTATCATTAAACAGTTTATAGCCCAGGCCTCCAATAGCTGGATTGTCTGCCAAATAACTCCAGCAAACCTTAGCCAAGGCAATGTCTTACTGAGAGTGCTTGGAGAAGCTCTTAATGACATAGAGAACAATGAAAGATTGGTCCTCGATAGAATCGCCATATATACAAGGGATGAAAAAAAAGTCATTATTTGTGTCGCAGATGCGAGTGAAATGGAGCGGTCCCATTTCGACTTTTTATTTCAAATGGCGCAATGTTACCAATGTATTCATATCATATTAACGTCAACATCTAATTTAGCTGAAAACGTAGAGTCTCAATGCCAGCTCATTGATATTAAACCCTTTACCCTAAAGCAAACTATTGAATTTGCTAAAGCGCGCATTAATACAACAAATCTAGGCTTCTCAAATTTAGCGAGCATTGATGACGTTGTTTTATATATCGCAACCAAAGGCATACCAGGAAAAATTAATAAATTTCTCTCTAAATTAGCAGAGGTAGACGAAATTCAGGCGAACACAAAAAATAGAAAATCGCTTAGTTTTCCCGTCTGGACGGTAAGTATTGCAATTTTGGTTGTACTTGTTGCAATCCTTAGCATGCCGCCGGACTCAGCTAAGGAAGATATAATTATTGGGAGTAAAGAGATTGCGCCAAGTGCGATGGGCGTTAAAACGGTGGAAGAAAAGCCCATTACGACTTTTGTTAGTAAAAAAGATATCTTTAATAAAGAGGCAATTGATAAAGCTAGCAAAAGATATGCGGTAGCGGGTGAAAGAAATTTACACTCTAAAGACGCAATACAGGCGGGAACTAATCATAGCCTTAGAAAAGAATTAACAGTATTACAAAAAAATCACGAATGGGTTTCTCAAAGAGAGCCTAGGCACTATACGTTGCAGCTACTAGGCGTTTCGACAGAAAAAGCGGCGAAAGCCTATGTTTCATCACATAAAAGTGTAGAAGGTTTATATTTCATACAAAATAAGAGGGTGAACGGCGTGTGGTTTACGCTGATTTATGGGGACTTTTTAACTCGTTCACATGCAATTGGCGCAATCGAAAAGTTATCACCAATGATAAACGGAGGGGATGCGTGGGTGCGTTCCTTTAAGGTTATACAAAACGAGATGCTGAATGCAAATATAGCGTTGCCCGCGAATTTAAAAAATTAACCATTGGCGGTTAATTCAATTATTCCTTTGAGAGATGTAGCAAAAGAAGCACTTAAGTGAGGGGCCCTTTTCAAATTGAAAAATTAGCTTGAAAAAGCTATAATCTCTGGCCGACTTGCGTTTAGTGAGTTTTTTGGTAATCAATAACAATAGGTTAATTGAGTGAAACAAACATCTATCCCACAAGCAGGATTATACGACCCTGCGTTTGAGAAAGACAGTTGCGGATTTGGGCTTATTGCCCATATCGATGATAAACCAAGTCATTGGTTAGTTAAAACGTCGATTGAGTCATTGGGACGTTTAACACACCGTGGTGCGATTGCCGCTGATGGTAAATCTGGCGATGGCTGTGGTTTATTGTTAAAGACGCCTGTAAGTTTTTTCCGCGCGAAAGCAAAAGAATTAGGCGCACAAACAGCAACGGTCTTTGCCGTTGGCATGGTGTTTTTAAATGTAGATGCTGTAAAGGCCAACTCAGCTAAAGAAATACTTCAAGAAGAGATTGAGAAAGAAGGACTTGAGGTTATTGCTTGGCGAACTGTGCCAACCAACGTGGAAGCTTGTGGTGCGCAAGCGTTAGCGACGTTGCCAACTATCGAGCAAGTGTTTGTTAACGCGGCTGAGGGCATGAATAACGCCGATATAGACCGTCATTTGTACATAGCAAGGCGTCGTGCAGAAAATCGTATCGAAGCGAATGATGAAATGTTTTACGTTGCCAGCTTAGCTTCCAACGTTATTTCATACAAAGGTTTGGTGATGCCCGAAAGTCTTCCCGTGTTTTATCCAGACTTAGGCGATCCAACGCTTGAAAGCTCGCAATGTGTTTTTCATCAACGCTTTGCAACTAACACATTCCCTCAGTGGCGCTTGGCGCAGCCCTTTAGATTCATCGCCCATAATGGTGAAATTAACACCATTAGGGGTAATAGAAACTGGGCCCAAGCGAGAAGCTATACGTTTGAAACGCCCTTAATTCCAAATATGGATGATATTCGTCCGTGGGTCTCCTCAACGGGTTCTGACTCAAATAGTTTAGACAATATGGTCGACGGCCTAATTGCTGGCGGCATGGATATTTTCAGGGTGATGCGGTTATTAATACCGCCTGCTTGGCAGAACGTGCACACGATGGACCCAGATTTACGTGCTTTTTATGAGTATTCGTCTATGCACATGGAGCCATGGGATGGCCCCGCGGGTATTGTGTTGACTGACGGCCGCCACGTCGCGTGTTGTTTGGATAGAAATGGCTTACGTCCAGCGCGTTATGTGATAACGAAAGACCGTCATATTACCTTAGCATCAGAAGTTGGTGTTTATGATTACAAGCCGGAAGATGTGGTACGTAAGGGACGTTTAAAACCTGGCGAAATGTTAGCGGTTGATACGCAAGAAGGTACGATTATTGAGCCTAGTGATATCGATGAAAGATTGAAATCTCGTCACCCCTATAAAGCTTGGTTAACAGAGCACACTAAGAAACTAAATACAAAGAAAGGAGATGATCCGTTAGCGCTATCTCCGTTTGATAAAGAAGAATTAAAGATTTACGAGAAGCAGTTTCAGCTCACATTTGAAGAACGCGATCAAGTTCTAAAAGTTCTTGCAGAAGCGGGACAAGAGGCAACGGGCTCAATGGGCGACGATATACCTATGCCAGTGCTTTCAAAGAAAGTCCGCAGCCCTTACGACTATTTTAGACAGCAGTTTGCGCAAGTAACCAACCCACCTATTGACCCGCTTCGCGAGCAAGTTGTGATGTCGTTGATGTCGAGCTTTGGCAAAGAAAAGAACTTGTTTGCTGAGTCAGCTGATCATGCTGACCGATTAGAAATTTCTTCACCCGTTTTGTCAGCACTGAAAATGAAAGTGTTGTTAGCTATAGAAGACGAATCGTATAAAAACACCGTTATTAGCTTGCAATACGATTGTGCAAAGCACGGCTTAGAGGAAGCAATAAAGAATGTTTGCGCCTTAGCCGAACAACAAATTCGCAACGGCGTTGTTATTATTGTGCTCAGTGATCGTGGTTTAGAAAAAGACTTATTGCCGATTCATGCGTTACTTGCAACGGGTGCTGTCCATCACCATCTGGTTAATGTGGGCCTACGCTGCCAGGCTAATATTGTTGTTGAGTCGGCGACCGTTAGAGACCCTCATCAATTTGCGGCCTTAATAGGTTTTGGCGCAACAGCAGTGTGCCCATACCTCGCGTACGAAACACTTAAAGATATGGTGCGAACGGGTGAAATTGAAAGCAAGGATGAAGTTGCTTTAGGGCAAAATTATCGTAAGGGCATTAATAAAGGCCTGTATAAAATACTATCCAAAATGGGCATTTCAACCATAGCGAGTTACCGTGGCTCACAACTATTCGAGATTGTTGGCTTACAAGAAGACGTGGTTAGTGCGTGCTTTAAAGGAACAATCAGTCGCATCCAAGGAGCGGGGTTTAAACAGCTAGAAGAGGAGCAAAAACAACTGGCAAAAATTGCTTGGAACCCGCGTAAACAAACTGAACAAGGTGGTTTGTTGAAGTACGTGCACGGGGGTGAATATCACGCTTATAACCCAGATGTTGTGAATTCTTTACAGCAGGCGGTTCGTTCTGGTGATATGAGCAAATATCGAATTTATTCTGATGCGGTCAATAATAGGCCGGCTTCAACCATGCGCGATATGTTTCGATTAAAACTAGATGCGGCTAATGCAATTTCGGTTGATGAAGTAGAAGCGGCAGAAAATTTATATACACGCTTTGATACAGCGGCTATGTCATTAGGCGCTTTGTCGCCTGAAGCGCACGAAACCCTAGCGATTGCAATGAACCGTCTTGGCGGCCGCTCAAATTCTGGTGAAGGCGGCGAAGATCCAAAACGTTTTGGCACAGAAAAGATATCAAAAATTAAGCAAGTTGCCTCAGGAAGATTTGGTGTAACACCGCACTATTTGGTCAATGCTGAAGTGCTACAAATTAAAGTCGCACAGGGTGCAAAACCGGGTGAAGGTGGCCAATTACCAGGCGATAAAGTTAACGACATGATAGCAAGCTTGCGTTATTCAACGCCTGGTGTGTCGCTTATTTCGCCACCACCACATCACGATATTTACTCGATTGAAGATTTAGCACAATTAATTTTTGATTTAAAACAAGTGAACCCCGATGCGTTGGTATCTGTGAAGCTTGTTTCTGAAGCAGGTGTAGGGACAATCGCAGCAGGCGTTGCCAAGTGTTATGCTGATTTAATTACCATCGCGGGTTACGATGGAGGCACGGGTGCAAGCCCATTAACATCGGTGCGTTATGCCGGTGCGCCTTGGGAATTAGGTTTAACAGAAACGCATCAAATTTTGTTGGCGAATGACTTAAGAAGTAAAGTGCGCTTACAAACAGATGGCGGATTAAAAACAGGCTTAGATGTTATTAAAGCGGCCATGTTAGGCGCAGAGAGCTTTGGCTTTGGCACAGGCCCAATGATAGCTATGGGCTGTCGTTTCCTTCGAATTTGCCACCTAAATAACTGTGCAACGGGCGTTGCAACCCAAGATAATGTACTGCGTATGAAACACTTCCATGGCGAAGTGGAATACGTAATGAATTATTTCAGATTCCTTGCTCAAGAAGTTCGTGAGTGGTTAGCAAAATTAGGCTTTACGAAGCTGGAAGACATCATTGGTCGAACTGATTTACTGGAGTTGGTGGAAGGTGAGACAGATAAGCAACGTGGCTTGAACTTACAGCCGATTTTAGATTACATTCCAGGTAATGAAACTAAAACGCAGCACTGCATCACGCCACAAAATGATCCTTTTGATCACGCTGAATTTGCAGAAAGTATTGTTAAAGATGTATTGCCAGCAATAGACGCCAAGTCAGGCGGGCAGTTTAGTTACAACATTAAAAATATCCACCGTTCAATAGGCGCTCGTTTATCGGGTGAAATCGCAAAACGCTACGGTAATAAGGGCATGGATGACGCGCCTTTAGAGCTTAACTTTATGGGTTCTGCAGGACAAAGCTTTGGTGTTTGGAACGCGGGTGGTTTGCACATGACGCTAGAAGGCGATGCGAATGACTACGTTGGCAAAGGTATGGCGGGCGGCAAGTTGGTTTTAAAAGCGCCGAAAGGCAGTGCATTTAATAGTTATGAAACACCGATTATGGGCAATACCTGCCTATATGGCGCAACGGGCGGTAAATTGCTGGCATCAGGTTTGGCCGGAGAACGATTTGCCGTACGTAACTCAGGCGCTATAGCGATGATTGAAGGCATTGGTGACCATGGATGTGAATACATGACCGGTGGAGTTGTTACCGTATTGGGCGAAACAGGTATCAACTTTGGCGCAGGTATGACAGGCGGTTTTGCATTTGTGTTAGACGAATCGCGGTCTTTTGTGGATAGGTATAATCACGAATTGATTGAGATTCACCGCATCCATACAGAATCAATGTCAGAACATAGCCACTACCTACAAGGCCTAATTGAAGACTTTGTTGCTGAGACAGCAAGCGTTAAAGGGCAAAATATTCTGGATAACTACGCCGATTATGTGCATAAATTTTGGTTAGTGATACCAAAGGCTGCTGATGTTAAATCCTTATTAGATTCATTGAGCTCTGAAGCGGCTTAATAATAGACAGAGATACTAAATATACATGGCTAATAATTTTCAATTTGTCGACGTCCCGCGTCACGATCCGGAGAAAATTCCTGCAGATGTTAGAAAGCATGAATTTAAAGAAATTTACGGTGAATACGATGCGAGTAATGCTGCAGAGCAAGCAGATCGCTGTTTGCAATGTGGTAACCCATATTGCGAGTGGAAGTGTCCAGTACATAATTACATTCCCAATTGGCTGAAATTGATTTCAGAAGGCAATTTAATTGAGGCGGCCGAGTTATCGCATAAAACAAATTCATTACCAGAGATTTGTGGCCGAATTTGTCCACAAGATCGTCTTTGTGAAGGCTCATGTACGTTAAATGATGAGTTTGGCGCAGTAACGATTGGCTCAATAGAAAAATACATTTCTGATGAAGCCTTTAAACAAGGCTGGCGCCCTGATTTGTCTGCCGTTAAAAGCACGGGCAAGCGCGTAGCAATTATTGGAGCTGGGCCCGCTGGGCTAGGTTGTGCCGATATTCTCGCCCGTAATGGCGTGCAAGCAGTTGTGTATGATAAATATCCAGAGGTTGGTGGCTTGCTAACGTTTGGCATACCGCCCTTTAAACTCGAAAAAGAAGTGGTCAAAAACCGCCGCGATATCCTTGAAGGAATGGGCGTTGAGTTTATATTAGGCACAGAAATTGGTAAGGACATCCCCTTTCAACAGTTAGTTGATGAGTATGAGGCAGTGTTTTTAGGCATGGGTACTTATACCTACATGAAAGGCGGCTTTCCTGGTGAAGAACTAGAAGGTGTTCACGAAGCCTTGCCGTTCTTAGTATCAAATATTAACCGCTTGATGGGCCTACAAGAAAGCAATAAGGTCATGGGCCAAGACTATGTCAGCACAGAAGGTAAGCGCGTTGTCGTACTAGGTGGCGGTGATACAGCGATGGACTGTAATCGAACTAGTATCCGCCAACAAGCAGCGGAAGTTACGTGCGCCTATCGACGGGACGAAGTCAATATGCCGGGCTCTAAGCGCGAAGTTAAAAATGCGAAAGAGGAAGGTGTGCAATTTTTATGGAATCGCCAGCCCGTTGAGATTATAGGTACAGATAAAGTAGAAGGCGTTAAGCTTGTCACTACGCGATTAGGTGAACCGGATGAGCGCGGCCGTAGTCGCCCTGAAGTTATACCTGGAACGGAAGAAATAATACCCGCAGATAATGTCATTATCGCGTTTGGTTTTCAGCCAAGCCCAACACCTTGGTTCGCAGATTATGGCATTGATTTGGATGACAGAGGGCGTGTTATTGCGCCAGAAGATGCAGAGTTTGCGTATCAAACCACTAATCAAAAAGTATTTGCGGGTGGCGATATGGTGAGAGGCTCTGACCTTGTTGTTACCGCCGTTTATGAAGGCCGTGAAGCAGCTCAAGGCATCCTAGACTACATCGACGTATAAACGCCTACAGGGCCACTTAGTTATGGCAGATTTAAAGAATGATTTAATACTCAGAACGCTGCGTGGCGAGAAAACCGAGCGAACGCCCGTTTGGATGATGCGACAAGCAGGCAGATATTTGCCTGAATATCGTGCTGCTCGTGCAGAAGCCGGTAGCTTTCTGGACCTTTGTAAAAATGCAGAATTAGCGTGCGAAGTAACATTACAGCCACTTCGGCGCTATCCGTTAGATGCGGCCATTTTGTTCTCTGATATTTTAACCATTCCAGACGCCATGGGCTTAGGTTTGTACTTTACAGAAGGCGAGGGGCCAAAGTTTGAACGCCCAGTACGTACAGAGGCGGATATCGACAAACTATTTGTGCCAGACCCCAACCAAGAACTGCAGTACGTGATGAATGCGGTATCAACAATAAAGAAAGGCTTGGATGGCAGTGTTCCTCTTATTGGTTTCTCTGGTAGCCCGTGGACGCTCGCTTGTTACATGGTAGAGGGGAGCGGTAGTAAGAACTTCGCACGCATTAAACGTATGATGTATGACACGCCAGAACTAATGCATCGTTTATTAGATATCGTTAGCCAATCAGTTATCAGCTACCTACAAGCGCAAATTGAAGCGGGTGCAGAAATTGTGATGGTATTTGATACGTGGGGTGGCAACTTATCCACCAAAGACTATGAAACATTTTCTTTAGCCTATAGCCGTAAAATAGCGCAAGCAGTACAAGCCACTAGCCCTAAAACGCCGCGCATGTTGTTTACCAAAGGCGCGGGTGTTTGGTTAAAACCAATGGCTATAGCAGGTTATGATGGTTTAGGCGTGGATTGGACGACAGATTTAACTCTGGCGCGTGAACTAACAGAAGATAATGTAGTACTGCAGGGGAACTTAGATCCAACTAGCCTGTACGCAAGCCCAGATATCATTCGCCAAAAAGTACGCGATGTATTAGTCGATTATGGTCATGGACATAAACATATCTTCAACTTAGGCCATGGGATATTGCCGGACATTAACCCCGAACACGTAACGGCATTTATTGATGAAGTACACGTCAGTAGCCCAGCCTATCACCTTTAGCTTTAGTTATTACTAGGCTTTATTTATTGCCGAATCAGTTGGGCGGCGGTTCTAAGCTGCTTGATTCTTGCCGCGTATTTTTTCACTTGGCCTGCGGGTGATTGTGCAATCTCATTAAGTAAATTTTCGGATTCGTCGAAACGCTTGAGGCCGATCAGTGCGTGTGCTTGCATAAGTCCGAAACGGGGGTTCTGAGGGTTGTATTTGAGCCCCAAATTTGCGGTTGATAATGCATCAGTGAAAAGAGCTTGTTTCATCCTAATAGAAAACAGATGGACCAATGAATAATATCGATGAGCAGGTTTGCCGTTCGGCTTATCAATTAACGCCTGCAGCCAGCTTGCCACATCATCAGCCTTTGACCAACAGCGTTCATTTCCTGACATTACGCACTTAATGGCTACGTCCAAGGCACGAATACCCCATGCGCTCATGGGTGTGTGGGTTAATGTGGTGACAATATAATCGGCACGTGCTAATTGCAAAGAGCTCATCTTAGCTTCCAGTTTAGAAAATGATTTAGGCGTTACCATGCTAAGGCTAATCAAGAAGCCAGCTTCCTTGGGAGAGAGTTGCGCAGCTCGTAGGTAATACGCGTAAGAGGCTTGAAAATCTTTGTCACGTTTACGTAATATCTCGCCCCTTAAATATTGGCTACTAGGTGAGTCTGGATGGTTCATCGCTAAGCTTTCGATAAGATTAGCCTCAGAGCTCCAATACTGGGCGCGGTTAAAAGTACCAAAACCTAAGCAAAAAACAATAATGGCGATAAGGCTTATACGCCAGCCGTTAGGCATTGTGGTCGGTAGGGAAAATAACAGTAAGTAAGAAACCGCGAGTAGTGGCCCAAGAGCGGGTAGGTAATTACGGTGTTCGTGGACAATCTCTAAAGCAAACACACTAGATTCAAGGCTATGCCCAACAAGAAACCAGAGAACAGCAAAGGAAAATATGGGGAACCGTTTGCGCCAAATAATAGATAAAACCAACAATACGACAATACCGATAATGCTGGGTAAGGTTGTCCAAATAGAGAGTAAATCAGAGCTTAGGGGGAAATCATCATGGAACAAACCCATCGTTTGGATATTGGGTACGACAATGACAAAGAGATAAAACCACAGTACTCGAGGTTCGGTTAATACGCGTTCAAGAAAGGTAAAGGGTCGCCCCGCATAACCACCAGTAATAAAATCTGGGTGTTGAAACCAATACAACAGGCCCGCTAATATGGGTAAGCCGAGAAATATAGCGAAGAACCAACGGATTTTGTTAATGGTCTGTTTGCTGCTTAGCTGGCTTAACAAAGTAAATTCAAGTACGCCGATATACACAGGCAGTAATACAGCGTTTTCTTTACAAGCAGCGCCTAGTACTGTGCCAGCTACTAGGCCTAAGCACATCAGCCATAAGCCTTTGGCGGGGTGTTCATCTAAAGATAAACGCCCAACAACATATATGCAGCTACCCATGAGCATAAACATGCCCGCCATGCTGGTCATACGTTGCACAACATATAAAACACTGGTTAATAGGAAGGCATGCAGCGCCCAAATAAGCGTACCACTAACAGCAAAGGCTAAACGAGGGTTTGATAAGCGAGATTGCTTCGCCCAATTATTATTAGCAATGCTAGGCCATAGTAGCGTCAGTAGCCAAAATACGAGTCCAGAATTAATGCAGTGAATCGCAATATTGGTCAGTTTAAAATAAACAGACTTAAAGCCATCGGCAAAATAATAATTTAAGCCAAAAGAAAGCGCGGGAATAACACGCTTTAAGGGCCCGCTTTGATTTGATAAAGCAGATTGAAGCAGCTCATGCTCCGTCAATTCGTGGATAGGCACATTAGGGTTTTCAAGAATATTCAGTTGGTCATCGAAAACAAATGGGCCATACCAGCCTGGGCTGTAGGCTAAAAAAACGGCCAGAAAAATGAATGACCATAACAATAAGCTAGAAGAAAATAATTTATTTAACATGAGAAAATGTAAAAAGGCCGCTTTTATTAAGCGACCCTTGCTTAAATTTAGGTTAACAACCGCTACTAGTTTCTCTAGTCCAATGAAACCTTCGCTGTCGTAACGGTTTTATATTTCTGTCTACGATGCCAGCTGAATTTGCAAATATTTCCGATGTAATAGTTTCGGGAGTTTTTACTGCAATTGGATGAAGTTCACCATTTTAAAATGGAACTGGCACAAAATTATGCTGGCTGCCCTCTTAATGTTCTTTTTAATCGAGCCTATGAACATGCAAAAGAAGCAAAATTATTTGTATCATTCGTCAATAAATTTGATACGGCATATGTTGCTGATACGCCGCTACACCTTTTTGATGGCTTCCCAGTTGTGACAGCAACAGACACTTGAACAGAACCGGTCCAGGGGGCGACAAGATTACTGCAGGTATAATTATTACCACCAGTAATTAGGCATGGGCCATCCGTGCTGGAAACAGTTGGGGAGCCTGTGTTCCCAAGTGGATAAGTAACTGCAAAGGTTCCTGAAATTGAGATAAGGCCAGCACTAGCCCCAACATTAATTGTTATAGTATCACTAAGGTTGGTGGGGCCGGGCGTCGAAATAATTTGGGTTAAACCGTCATTATCATCACGTATTGTTGCGGTTATATCAGCGGCAGGGGTAGCTTGAACCAATGCGTCAACTGAGCCACGGCTATATGTTCCATAATAATCATTAACGGGGTCAACAACGGTGTCTGCAGGCTCGTTTGTTACTGTAACATTGGTTGGGTTGTCCGAACTCCATGAGGCCAATAGTGATAAGTTAACTTCAGCAAAAGGGATAACTTCCAAGCGGTCTGTATGACTGGCGCTTTGGACATAGGTTAAATAGCTAGCTGGGTTTTCAGAACCAGCCACATCGTAGACGTTGTCAATATAAACGCCTCGGGCTTCTAATTGTTGTTGAGCGCCAAGAGTCATGCTGACAGGGGATCTTAAAGTGGGCTTGGTTGCAGTGCCGCCAGCAGAAGCAACGTAATTCAGTATAAAGTTTTTTTGATAGTCGACATACTCCGTTTGTAATTGAGAACCATCAGTTAAATCTGCTCGGTTCATAACGGTGAGATCTTTTAAGCTCCAATCTTGAAAGGCTCGGAAAACCCCATCAATACGTTTTAATCGACAAGATTCGACGTACTCGTCCCCTGAAGATGCAACAGTACCATTGGCTTTATAGTGAGGATGGTCACCGGTCGTTGTCCCTGCTACATATTTAATTGTTGAAGCAGTATCATCGTGATGGTCTCTGCAGCAAACGTTGCAGACATTTTTAGCCGCACTATCGTTATTCGTTTCTGTTGCTGTAGCCTTGTTTATCTCATTGCCTAATTTATCATCCCGATTTACACCATCCCAAAGTACATAGCCTGGTGTGTTGCCTAAACCGCTAGTAGCTAAATCGCACTTGCAACTCGCTGTAAGAAACTCCTCTTTGCGGTCTGCGACAAAGTCACTACCATCTTGGTGATAGGTAACTACTTCAAATTGTACAAGCGTATTATCATCGGAAACCACATCAGGTAAGGGCTTGCTTGTTTGGCGATCTTGCGCTGAGTCAACAAGAATGTCGATGACATCAGGTGCGCCTAAGGGATCATATTTTGCAACGGGACCTGGGGTTCCTGCAGAAGCAGGCGCGCCGCCTAAAGCTGTATAAGATAAGTCATAGGAGTTTATAAAGGTGTCAAAAGAGACGACACTGTTAGTGTCATCGCCCACGCCATCCCAGGTGACCACTACGTGGGCCATTTTAAAGGAAACAGATGACGCAACGGCGGTTGTTGTAGCTACTTGGTTGAGCCCCGTATAATAGTAATTATCGCTCGTCCAGCTGAGGTTAAAGGCGTTATTGCCGCTGTAGATGGTGCCGGCTTGTATTCGCCCGCCTTCGTTATCATCAATGTTATCGAACGCTAGCGATATAGGGTATTTTAAACTGGTGACAGAATTAACGGCTAAATCGCTCCAGTCATCCAAAGTGCTTATTTCCACAAAGCGACGCAAATCATCAATCTTTTTTTGCGCAATACTCGCAGCAACGGAGCGATTATTGGCATCGCTGCCGCTTCTGAGTAAGCTGGTTTGCAGCTTGGACACGGCAAGAATGCCGATGGCGAGTATGAGTACGGCTACCATTACCTCGATGAGGCTAAAGCCGCTATTTTTTGATGTATGTAAAGTCATAATGTAATTCCTGTTCAGGCAGCCTTATTTAAGGTTGAATATCTGTCCAGCTATATTTTTGTTTAGCAAGTCCAACATCAGAGAGGTCTTCTACTATAGAGCCGAGTACAAACTCATCGTAAACTTGCGTGTAGCCACCAGTCGTTAATTTTGTGGAGTCTTCGGCTAATAAAGATCCGTGGACTTTGACACCACCGTTTAGCGTAACATCACTAAGGCCTAGAGCAATGCCATAAAAATCTGAGTTGGCATTTATTTTTAAATGGCCACTTACAACAAGAATAAGAGGCCCATCTCGGCTGCCAATTATCGAGTTAGATGGCATAGTGCAATCACCATCAACGGCTACTATGTGTGATGTAGTCCAGCCGCTGGCTAGCGCCTCTAAGCCCGTACAGGTTGTAAGTTTTTCATCTGCAATAGCCCAAACATCCGAAAACGAATCAAAGCTTGGGAAAAGGTAGCTGAGTACAGAAGGGGGGAAATCGCCTGGGTCAGCTTGAACGATATCGTAGTTAACGTCGCCAGACTCACTGAGTCTGTCGCCATCACAATCGCAAAATTTCCAAGAGTCGGCGTCGGTTAATGTTTCTGAGCAAATACTCCCACTGTTGTCCAAGAAAGCATCTAATTGGCAGGTTTGCCATGAGCCTACGCCGCCAGACGTATCAAAGGTAGAAACCCATGCTGAAACGGGCACACCTTTGCCGCCACCATTAGGGTCAGCAACAATAGTGAAAGTACCGCCTAGCTCAATAATAGGAGTCATAATCGGGGGGACTTCTTCTGAGGTAAGCAGTGCAACTTGAGTATATGAAATTTGTGCGTAGGCGTTGCCTGTGCCATCTAAGCTTTCGCCTCTGCCAATCGCATTTAGGGTGTCGCCAGAACTGGTATAGGTTAGGTAGGTGTTTGAACTGACACCACTGCTCAATTCAACAGCTGTGGAACCAAGCTGTAGTGACTCGATAGTTGTCGTGGTGGTTAAGTCGCCATCGTAGGCCAAGTCGTATGTAACGCCTCCATTGGTGCAGGGGAAGAGAGCAGCATAGCCGCCGGTACACGCCACCCATGGGTAGGTGCCACCCACTGTGCCGTCATACAACCCCGTGTTGTTGGTAATAAAAGAAGCCGCTTGCTCCAGTGCGGCATCAGCAGCTGCTTGCGCCTCTTTATGGCGATATTCATTTGCTGCAATACGCTGGTCCATTACGCCGATGCGTGCAGCAAAAATGGTAATAAGAGTTACGCCTACCAATAAGACAATTGACACCAGTAAAACGGCGGCGCCTTTTTGTTTGCTAACGGACAGTTGGGGGTTGATCATTTTCATCATAAACCTCAGTCTTTAGGGTCTTCGTTTCTTATACGGACGGTTTCCGTAATGGTGCGTCTTGGATCGTTAGCAGCCGAGCTGTGGGGTAAATCGGTGGTGCCTGTTAAGGTAATGGTGACATCGTATACACTCACTCCAGTTGTCGTTGTCACAGCGGTTACGCCAGTAACGCCTCCTGTGTTTACGCTTCCGGTTACATCAAAATCTAGAGTGGTAATTAACGCTAAATTAGGATCTGTTATTTCACTCCATAGGCCTCCAGTACAGCCTGAACTGGTTGCATTAGATGACCATTCAATAGTGTTGACATTTAATCTAAAGCCAAATCTTTCGTCTGTTTCACGTATAGAGCTTTTATCTTCGTCATAGGAATATCGAGCACAAGTTGATGTAAAATTGATATCGCTCATAAAATCTGAGTTTGTAGCATCAGCAGAATGCCCGGTTCGTTTTAGTTCATCGACCATCATGGTCATCACGCCCCTTAGCTCCTGATTAAGGCGAATCATTTTTATATTTTCTGTGCTTGAGCGAACATTGGTCGAGAAGACGGTAATAATAACGGCAGTGACAAAAAGACCCAGTACCAATGCTATAAGCATTTCTACCAGTGTTAGCCCGGTTTCTTTTTTGCAAGTCATTATTAACAGCCCTCCATGCCTAAGCCACTGTTTGAACAGATAGTTGTTCTGCCGCGAATATTGGTGCTGACTTTTATTTCAGCACCATCGGCTAAAGAAAATGTAGCGTTACCTGCGATGGTTTGGCCTCTTAGCGGCGTGAAGGATACGATGCCACCCGCAAAACCAACAGCGTTACCCGTAATTAATACATTGTTGCCGTAGTCTGAACGGTTGACTACTTTTTCCACACCGTCCACCTCACATGAGTTTGCGGTTAGGCAGTCACAAGCAGCGTTAACTTTTATGCCGTAACACCACTGACTTGGGTCGACGGTATCAAATTTGAACTGGATTCTTACAGGAGTATTCCTTTTAATAGCCTCGGTTTTAGCAAACATTAAATCGACTTGAAAACTTTCGGCGGCACCTTTTAATTTTCTTCGTTCCAATATTTCGAACATAGATGGTGCTGCTAACGCTACAAGAATGCCAAGAATCACAACGGTGATAATTAGCTCTATCAGCGTGAAGCCTTTTTGTGTGTTTCGGTCCATCTGTAAAGTTCTCCTAGTTACGCTTAATTATAGTAGCGATATGGCGCTTATCAAGACCAATGATATACCGTTTGTCTAGATAAAATAGCCGTTTGTCGATTAGTGTGCTATTTTTTGCGTAAATGAGTTACTTTTTACTACAACATAAGCGATTGACGCATGGGAGCGGCACCATGGAAGAGAAAACTTCTAACGGATTTACTTTGATTGAACTGATGATAGTGGTGGTTATTATTGGTATTTTGGCGGCGGTTGCCTACCCGGCCTACACGGGTTATGCACAAAAAGCACGCCGCTCAGATGCGAAACACGCCTTATTAGATATGCAGCTTAATCAAGAAAAGTGGCGGGCGAATAATATTAGGTATACAACAACTCTGGCAGATGTGTGGGGCGGAACGGATTCAATAGATGGGCACTATGCACTGTCTATTAGTAACGTGACGACTAATGCATATCTACTGACGGCCGACCCACAGGGGGTACAGCTTAAGGATACAAGTTGTGACCCTATGACATTAGATGAAAGTAGTAATAAAACGCCTGTGGATAGTTGTTGGTAGCCTTTAAACAGAGTGGTTAATAAAAAACCCCAAATTTGTGTGGGGTTTTTTTAATGGGAGGAGCGAAAACAATAAGGCGTTATTTATTAGCCGTCGTAACCTTCTATCAATTCCATATCATCATCGGCATTTGGGTCTCGTTCGCCAGCTAGTTTAATCAATAAGCGGACTTCGTTGCTAGAATCGGCATATTTAAGCGCGTTTTCGTAACTTATTTCTCCGGCAGCATAAAAACCAAATAAGGCTTGGTCAAATGTCTGCATGCCTTGCTCAGTCGAATTTTTCATCAACTCTTTTAATTTGTGAACCTCGCCTTTTCTAATCATATCTGACGCTAGTGGCGTGTTGATTAGAATTTCGATGATAGGTTTTCTGGTTTTTCCATCGATGGCGGGTACTAATTGTTGTGCAATCAAGGCCTTCAAATTAAGCGATAAATCCATAAAGAGTTGCTGATGCGCTTCTTCTGGGAAGAAATGAATAATACGGTCTAGTGCTTGGTTGGCATTATTAGCGTGCAACGTGGATAAACATAAATGGCCCGTTTCGGCAAAGGCTATGGCGTGGCTCATGGTTTCTCGGGAACGAATTTCGCCAATAAGAATAACGTCAGGTGCCTGCCGTAGAGTGTTTTTAAGCGCCACTTCGTATGATTCTGTATCAATGCCTACTTCTCGTTGTGTGACGACACAACCGGCGTGTTCGTGTACGTATTCAACGGGGTCTTCGATGGTAATGATATGCCCGGTGCTATTTCTATTACGGTGCCCGACCATGGCGGCGAGTGATGTTGATTTACCAGTACCCGTCGCGCCAACAAAAATAATCAGGCCGCGTTTGATCATCGCAAGATCTTCCAGCATGAGAGGAATGTTAAGTTCGGCCACGGTTGGGATGGTCGTTTCAATACGGCGCAACACCATGCCGGCATCATCTTTTTGAACGAAGGCACTGACTCGAAAACGCCCTATATCAGGACGTTGAATAGCAAATTGGCACTCTTTAGTAGCCTCAAATTCTGTTCGTTGGTCGTCGCTCATAATGCTCTTAACAATCTCCATCGCTTGGCTAGCGCTCAATTTAGTTTTCGAGACTTCTTGCAATACGCCATTAACCTTTAAGGTGGGCGCGCGACTAGATGTAATGAACAAGTCCGACGCTTGTTTTTGAACAACCAGTTGTAAAAGGGCATCAAAATCCATGTGTGTCTCCTATTGCTAGCTAAAGGCTTTTTTGTCGACGGCCTTTTTTCTGGCATCTTGTCTTGTTATAAGGCCACTTTGAACCAATTCGGTCATATGCTGATCGAGTGTTTGCATGCCGTCTTTACGGCTAGTCTGAATGGTTGAGTACATTTGGGCAATCTTATCTTCTCGGATTAGATTTCGAATAGCTGCGGTACCCGTCATAATTTCCCATGCGGCTATTCGTCCACCACCAATTTTTTTCATTAGTGTTTGGGCAATAACGGCGCGTAAAGACTCAGATAGCATGGATCTAACCATGCCTTTTTCACCTTCAGGAAAAACGTCAATAATACGGTCAATGGTTTTGGCAGCAGAGCTCGTGTGTAAGGTTCCAAACACCAAGTGGCCGGTTTCAGCCGCAGTCAAGGCTAGTCGAATTGTTTCCAAGTCTCGCATTTCGCCCACAAGAATAATATCTGGGTCTTCACGAAGAGCCACACGCAGAGCTTCGCTAAAGCCGTGAGTATGTTTGCCGACCTCGCGCTGGTTAATCAGGCACTTTTTGCTTTTATGTACGAATTCGATGGGGTCTTCAATAGTGAGAATATGCTCATAAACATTGTCGTTCTTGTAATCCATTAGGGCGGCAAGCGTGGTTGATTTACCGGAACCAGTTGGCCCCGTAACTAATACAATGCCGCGCGGCACATTGATAATCTCTTTGAAGGATTGAGGGCAATTCAGGTCTTCTAAGCTCAAAATATCCACAGGAATAGTTCTGAAAACCGCAGCTATGCCGCGATCCTGATTAAAAGCATTGACTCGAAAACGAGCTACACCAGGGAGTTCAAATGAGAAATCAACCTCAAGAAACTCTTCTAAGTCACGTCTTTGCTTATCATTCATTATGTCGTAAATCATGCTATGAACTTCTTTATGTTCAAGCTCTGGCATATTAATTCTACGGATATCACCATCGACACGAATCATTGGGGGTAAGCCTGCTGAAAGGTGTAAATCGGAAGCGTTATTCTTTGTACTAAAGGATAATAAGTCTGTAATGTCCATGTTTTAAATCCGTTTACTTAGTTAGCTTTGTAATTTGTATAATGCGTAATAAGTGATTTACTAATAGTCGACTAACTTAGAAAATAACATTAACGCCCGAACTTGTAAATTTTGTATTAATTCAAGTATAGACACGAATTTAGATAATGCCTCTTTTATTACAACGATATTTTGCTCAACGACAAGTCATTGACGCCTTGCAGAGAAAGCATGGGTTGGCTGTTACGGCTGTGAAGTTACTGGCGGTGAGTAAAACAAAACCAGCTGAAGATATTCTTGCTTTGTATAAAGCCGGCCAGCGTGATTTCGGTGAAAACTACTTGCAAGAAGCGCTGCAAAAAATACGTCAGTTAGCGCACTTAGACATAGCTTGGCATTTTATTGGGCCGATTCAGTCGAATAAAACGCGAGACATTTCGCGGTACTTTGATTGGGTACATAGTGTTGATCGTATGAAAATTGCTAGGCGACTTGACGAGCAACGCTCTAGTCAACAACCAGCGTTAAATATTTGTTTACAAGTTAATATTGACGACGAGCCATCTAAATCAGGGTTTAAATTCGATGAGTTGGCACTAATTATTGAGCCAATATTGACGTTACAAAACATAAGACTGCGTGGATTGATGACGATACCTAAGGCGGGTAAGAGTGACGTTGAACAAAGAATCTCGTTTAAGAAATTGGCGAAAGCCAAAGAGCAGCTAAATGAACAGTTTGGCCTACAGCTAGATACCTTGTCGATGGGTATGAGTGGTGATATAGAAGCTGCCCTTATAGAGGGTTCTACAATGGTGAGAATTGGGACAGCCATTTTTGGTGCTAGGTAGGTTAAGAATGTTATATCTCATCAAGTGGTACGCACGCCGGTTCGGTATAATGCAGTACTTTTTAATTTTTAATGAAATAGACATATGAAGACACAGCAAATTGGGTTTATTGGTGGTGGCAATATGGCGAGCAGCCTTATTGGTGGGCTAGTCAGCAATGGGTATCCGGCCGACAAGGTAACAGTCTGTGATTTGGACGCGGAGAAACTCGCGTATTTAGGTGAAGCATTTGGCGTTAACACGACGCAAGATAGTCAGGCATTGGTATCAATGGTCGATGTGTTGGTGCTGTCAGTTAAACCCCAACATATGCAACCGGTTGTTGAAGCAGTGCAAACAGCTGCGCAACAAAAAAAACCAGTTGTTGTATCGATAGCTGCCGGTATTAGGGTGGAGGCTATAGAGCGTTGGATTGGCGGTGATATGCCAATTGTACGGTGTATGCCAAATACCCCTGCATTGGTTAAAACAGGCGCCACGGGATTGTTTGCTAACGAACAAGTGAGTGAAAACCAAAAGGATCAAGTTGAATCATTACTACGTGCAGTGGGCGTTACTGTTTGGCTAAGAACAGAAAGTGAATTAGATGCCGTTACTGCCTTGTCAGGCAGTGGTCCGGCGTACTTCTTTATGATGATGGAAGCGTTAGAAGCGGCAGCAATAGAAGCAGGGTTGGATCAAAAAACGGCTCAGTTATTAACACAAGAAACGGCCTTGGGTGCGGCTAAAATGGCGCTGGAGTCTAGCGAATCTGCTGGCGTGTTGCGTCAGCGCGTCACTTCTCCAGGCGGCACAACTGAACGCGCTTTGGGCGTGATGAATGACCGAGGCTTGCCAAGCATTTTTCAAGAAGCGGTGCTAGCGGCTAGAGATCGTTCGATAGAATTGTCTGACGAATTAGGAGGCAACTGATGCCCGATGGTTATCTCTCTAACCCACTAATTTTTCTTATCAACGCGGTCGTTGGTGCTTATATTTTTGTGCTCATTTTTAGGGTGTTGTTGCAAGCTACATCGGCCGACTCACGCAACCCCGTGTCTAGTTTCATTATAAAGGCGACACAATGGCCTTTAAAAATAATAAAGCCAATTTTCCCTACCTTTAAAGGTATTAATTTATCAGCCATTGTCTTAATGTTGGCGTTACAGATGCTGGTTATTTTTATTGCAGTATCAGGCGGCCCCAGTATTTTGGCGGTCTTTATTGCTAGTATTATCGAACTGGTAGGCAATGTTATTGATGTCTTTCTCTACAGTATTTTTGCGACGGTGATTATCAGTTGGATTAATCCTGGGACCTATAACCCAGTCGTTAGCTTATTGTATAAAATTACTGAACCAGTTCTTAAGCCGTGCCAAAAAGTTATTCCGCCGATTGGCGGTTTGGACTTAAGTCCAATGGTAGCTTTATTGGGGCTACAGGTGTTAAAGATGTTGTTAATACCCCCGCTTCGTTCATTGATGTATGCCGTTTGATGATTATTGCTGGGATGATGAAAACTTCGTTTTTAATGTATTTTTACCAACCATTTGCGAGCAGAAATGCATTGCCTGGCGTGCATGATAATGCCGTTAAAATAGCAATAACATCGCTCCGTAAACGGATAAGGTTACTCTCGCCGTTGACTTGCTTCAGCGAGTTATTGGCTAGCGACGGACCGAAAAATCAGGTCCCAAACACCGTGGCCAAGGCGTAGGCCGCGATTTTCAAATTTGGTTAGCGGTCTGTGATCAGGCCGTTCGGCATACCCAGAATCATTCGTATTAATAAAACCTTGGTGGGTATTGAGTGTACCCATGATATGTTCAGCATAATTCTCCCAATCGGTAGCGGCATGAAATGCCCCGCCAGTTTTTAGTTTTGAGTGAATCAGGTCTAAAAACGATGCTTGAACGAGACGGCGTTTATGGTGCCGTTTTTTATGCCAAGGGTCGGGGAAAAATAATTGCACGCAGTCCAAACTGCTTTCTGGAATGGCGTGAAGCAGTACGTCAATGGCGTCAGTATCAAAAACGCGAACATTATCGAGTTCTTTTTCCAACACAAGACGAAGTAGGTGGCCAACACCAGGACGATGTACTTCAATGCCAATAAAATTTCTTTCAGGACTGCTGCTGGCCATCTCAGCAAGGCTCTCACCATTACCAAAGCCTATTTCAAGTGTAATAGGATGGTCGTTAGCGAAAAGTTCGGTAGGGTTGATTTGTATGGTGGGATTCAAACCATACATAGGCCAGCCCGTTTTAATCGCCGTTTCTTGCCCCGGCGTTAACCGACCTTCGCGCTTTACAAAACTGCGTATACGACGCATAAAATTGGGGTTTGCAGGGTCAATCATGGGTAAAAAATATTAGATAAGGCCGTCCAACGGTGAAGACGCTGATGCATAACGACGGCGAGGCATTCGGCCAGCAAGGAAGGCTTCTCTGCCAGCCTGCACGGCTTTTTTCATGGAAGATGCCATAAGAACGGGGTCCTTAGCGTGGGCTATAGCTGTATTCATTAGTATGCCGTCGCAACCTAATTCCATACCAATCGCAGCATCTGATGCGGTGCCAACACCGGCGTCTACAATGATAGGTACATTGGCATTTTCGATAATAGTTAAAATATTATAAGGGTTGCGGATGCCTAACCCCGAACCTATTGGTGCGGCCAAAGGCATAACGGCTACGCAGCCCAGTTCTTCTAATCGTTTAGCGATAATCGGGTCATCGTTGGTGTATACCATTACGTCAAAACCTTCCTTCACCAAAATTTCTGCGGACTCTAGGGTCGCTGTTATATCTGGGAAGAGGGTTTTTTTATCACCGAGTACTTCGAGTTTAACGAGCTTATGTCCACCGAGTAATTCGCGTGCAAGGCGGCACGTTCTCAACGCGTCCTTAGCGGTAAAACAACCAGCGGTGTTGGGTAAGATGGTGTATTTATCAGGAGAAATGACGTCCAATAGATTGGGTTCGCCAGGGTTCTGTCCAATGTTTGTTCTACGAATAGCAACCGTTACGATGTCGGCGCCACTCATTTCTATCGCGGCCTGTGTTTCCGCTATGTCTTTATATTTACCTGTGCCGACTAATAACCTTGATGAAAAAGTTTGGCCTGCTACGACAAAATTATCTGGTTGGCCGCCGCCAATAGCTTGGACTATTTCCACGATGTCACCCTCATTAAGCTGAATAGTATTGTATTGGTCTGCCGGCTGTATTTCTTCATTAAGCTCAACAGCTATGCGTTTGTCAGATAACCCCATTTGTTTCACCAGCTGCTCAAGCGTGCAGCTGTTTTCACAGTTGAGTGAGTTACCGTTTACGCGTATGTCCATAAAGAGGAGCTTACTTATTAGTTGTTAGCAATATCCACTTTACCTGCTCGACGAGTACGCACGGCAGTGGCTAGTTCTTCTAATAGTTGAACGCTGCTGTCCCAATCGATGCATGCATCGGTAATGCTTTGGCCATATACAAGTTCTTGGCCTTCTACTTGATCTTGGCGTCCGGCAACTAAGTGGCTTTCAATCATCACGCCACTGATACGCATATCACCACCAGCAATTTGTCCGGCAACATCTGTACCGACGATCATTTGGCGTTCGTGTTTTTTGCTACTATTTGCGTGACTTAAGTCAATCATCATATGCAAGTTAACACCGGCTTTGCCTAATTCACTGGCAGCTGATTCAACACTTTCAGCGTCATAGTTAGGGGCTTTGCCACCACGTAAAATCAAATGGCAATCTTCATTGCCAGCTGTTTTAAAGATGGCAGAACGGCCTTGTTTGGTCACAGATAAAAAGTGATGTGGGCGAACTGCTGCACCAATAGCATCCACGGCTACTTTAATGGTTCCATCAGTGCCATTTTTGAAACCCACAGGGCAAGATAGACCAGATGATAACTCACGATGGGTTTGGCTTTCGGTTGTTCTTGCGCCAATTGCGCCCCATGCAATAAGGTCAGACACGTATTGCGGGGTAATAAGGTCTAGGTATTCTGTTGCAGCGGGTACACCTTTAGAGTTTAGTTCTAACAATAAGGCTCGAGCCATGTGCACGCCTTTATTGATGTCAAAACTCTCGTCAAGGTCAGGGTCGTTGATTAAGCCTTTCCAACCAACGGTGGTTCTTGGTTTTTCAAAATACACGCGCATGACAATGATAAGGTCTTTAGAAAGGCTATCAATGTAGGGTTTTAACCGAGTTGCATAGTCCATGGCGGCTTCCGTATCGTGCACTGAGCACGGGCCAATAACCACGAGTAAACGATCATCCTCACCATGTAAAACCTCATGAATGGCTTGCCTTGCAGCGGCGGTGGTTTCGGCAGCTGTTGCAGTAATAGCTAACTGTTGGTGAAGCTGTTCAGGAGAAATAATCTCTTCCGTCGTAAGAATTCTAGTGTCGTCTGTTTGAATTGTGCTCATAAGTAATCAGTTAGTACCAATCTGTGAAACCAGATAAAAATTTAAAATGGCTGGGAATAATACATTTAATTGATTGATTTTACCCGTTATTTTGAAAAATATGGCTCGAAATAATAAATAATTTACAGTGAGCTATGGCGGTTGTGCCAGGAAATTTAACCTGGGTAACATTAAATTCATACAACGTTAACAAAAGACTGATATATTTCTATAGTGAATTAACGCATATATAAATGGAGATGGAGCAATGGGAAAAGTATTAAAAATTGTAGCAGGATTACTGCTGTTAATTGTGGTGGCTGCCATCGTAGCGCCGATGGTGATTGACCCAAATGACTATCGAGAAGAAATTCAAACCGTAGTTAAAGAAAAAACAGGACGAGACCTCTCCATTAATGGTGATTTAAGTTTATCTGTTTTTCCATGGATTGGAATCGGTATCAACGACGTGAGTCTGAGTAACGCCGCCGGTTTTAAGGCTCAGTACTTCGCAGAAATTAAAGAAGCGAACGTAAAAGTAAAGTTATTGCCCTTATTAAGCCAACAAGTTGAAGTGAGCACCATCGTGTTGAAAGGAATGAGCCTAAATCTTGCAAAAAATAAAGTAGGTGTGAGTAACTGGGACGATATGGTTAAACCTTCCGATAAGCCGAGTGAGTCTTCAACAGCTAGCGATGATGGGCAAGCATCTGGCGTAGGTATCGGTGCTATTGCCGTAGGTGGCTTGCAAATAGTCGATGCTAATATTATTTGGGACGATGCCAGCAAAGGCGAGCGTTATAGCCTTGCAGATTTAGATTTAACGACCGATGCCTTGTCTTTAGGTAGTGCAATGGGTGTAGATCTTGCGTTTACAGTTGATAGCAGCAAGCCAAAAGCTACCATTCGATTTAAATTGAACGGTGATTTAGTGATTAATTCGGCATTGAATAAATTTGATTTTCAAAACATGACGATGGCGATTGATGCCGCTGGAGATCCTGTGCCAAATGGCGCGATGAAGGTAGATATTGCAACCCATCTTGTTGCAGATTTGGCGGGTGCAGGAAGCATAGCGTTAAATCCCATCAGCATTAAATTTGATGATTCAACCTTATCAGGTAACGCGGCTGTTAATAATTTGAGTAAGCCAGCTATTAGTTTTGACCTTGCTATCGATACGATTAATATAGATCGTTATTTACCAAAGTCAGCTACTGAAGGTTCTGTTGCAAAGAGTGAAAAAAGCGCTTCGGTTCCCTCGCCTGCCGGCGCAGCATTAATTCCTGTGCAAACAATCCGTGATTTAAATATAGACGGTATATTTAAGGTTCAATCTTTGGTCGTTAATGGTTTAAAAGCAGAAGATGCGAGTGTCAAAGTTGTGGCCAAAAATGGCGTGTTAAAAACAGAGCAAGGCGTTAAAAAGTTTTATAACGGAACCTATGCCGGTAAAACAACGGTAGATGCGCGTCAAAACACACCACGAATCATCGTTAAAGAAGAAGCAACGGGCATCGATATTGAACCGCTGTTAATTGATTTAATGGGTGAGTCACCTATAGCAGGGGTAGCGAATATAAAAGCAGATTTAACCACTCGTGGAAATACAGTGCCTGCGTTTAAGTCAGCTCTGAATGGCACGGTAGAATTTAGCTTTAATGATGGCGCAGTAACAGGTGTGGATGTGGGTGCGTTAATGAAACAAGCACAGGCGATTTTAAGTGGTAATTTTGCAGCGGCGTTTGTAGAAGGAACCGGCAAGACCCCGTTCTCGGAAATGTCTGGTACAGCACAAATTACTAACGGCTTGGTGGATAACAAAGACCTTCTGGTAAGCACGCCATTGGTTAATGTGAAAGGCTCAGGTAACGCACACTTGGTGAGCGAAAAAATTGATTATAAGTTGAACTTGCAAAGAACTAAAACAGGCACTGCTGGAGAAGCGGGCTCTGACGATATGAAAAACATTCTTATTCCTGTGATTATAGGCGGAACGTTTAACGAGCCGAGCGTGAGTTTAGATGTTAAAGCGATGATAATGGAAACTCAAAAAGCAAAGATTGAAGAGAAGAAAGAAGAGCTAAAAGAGAAAATTCAAGAAAAAATAGGCGATAAATTAAAAGGAACAGCGGGTGAGTTATTAAAAGGTCTGTTCTAGCGGAACCATTAGAAAATTATCGGCTTGAGCCTGAACAGTTTCAGGCTCAAGTTTTAAATTGGTTTGATCAGCACGGCAGAAAAGATTTGCCGTGGCAACAAACACCAACCCCGTACCATGTATGGTTATCTGAAATCATGTTGCAACAAACACAGGTTGCAACGGTAATTCCATACTTTGAGCGGTTTATCCAACATTTCCCAAACCTTGCAGACTTGGCGCAGGCGCCGTTAGATGATGTCTTGCACTTTTGGTCGGGTTTAGGGTATTACGCGCGAGCCAGAAATTTACATAAAACGGCTAAGCTTGTTATTGTGAATTACAAGGGCGAGTTTCCTACCATTGTGGCGGAGTTGATTAGTTTACCTGGTATCGGGCGTTCAACGGCGGGCGCTATAGCTAGCCTCGCCATGGGGCAATCAGAACCGATTCTTGATGGTAATGTGAAGCGCGTCCTGAGTCGCTTTTATGCCATTGAAGGTTGGACAGGAAGTTCGGTTTTTTTAAAGAGCTTATGGAGGGTTTCAGAGCGGCTCACGCCAGAAAAAAGGGCTAACAACTTCAATCAAGCGATGATGGATTTAGGCGCCACACTCTGTACCCGTTCAAAGCCTCGTTGTCAGCAATGTCCGCTTAAAGAAAGTTGTTTAGCATTGAAGCAAGATAAAGTGTCGCAGTTGCCAACACCAAAAAAACGTTCGGTTCTGCCAGTAAAAAAACGGTATTGGCTGGTCTCCAAAAAACAAAATGAAGTATTTCTGAACCAAAAAGCACCGGCTGGGTTATGGGGAGGTTTATGGGCTTTCCCAGAGTTTGAAACGTATGATGAATTGGTTGAGTGGGCTCAGCAGCAAGGCATTAGTGTAGAGGGTTCGCAACAGTTAGCTGAAAAACGCCATACCTTCTCGCACTTCCATCTAGACTACACGCCTGTCATCTGCGCGCCCTTGACGCCGCAGTCGAAAATATCAAAATCCGAAAAAGTTTGTTGGTATCGCGCAGGTAGCCGTGTGAAAATAGGCTTACCAAAACCCGTGAGCGAATTAATTCACGAATTAACCAACTAAATGCTAAAAAACATATGTATTGCCAAAAACTAAAACGTGAAGCAGAAGCGCTGGATAAACCGCCATTTCCCGGTGAGTTAGGTCAGAAAATTATAGAAAACATTTCTAAAGAAGCCTGGGGGCTATGGTTAAACCAACAGACGATGATTATCAATGAAAACCGTCTAACGCCATTTGAACCAGAAGCCAGAGCATTATTAAAGGCAGAAATGGAGAAATTCTTATTCACTGATGATGCGCAAGTACCAGAAGGCTACGTTCCACCCGTTAAATAGGGTACATTTTGTACGTCTGCCTTGACTAAAAAGGCCTGTCGCTGTTTAATACGCGACCACATCTTAGATGCCCGGATAGCTCAGTTGGTAGAGCAGAGGATTGAAAATCCTCGTGTCGATGGTTCGAATCCGTCTCCGGGCACCATTTTTTATGCGGGCATGAATGTAGTATTTGTACTTTGTGTATCGTTAATATAGTGAGACGATTACTTCGTAAGGTTAAAAGTCGGAAGGTAACCATAAGATACACGGAGGCAGCGATAATAATGTAAATGAAAAAGCTTGGCCTAAGGCTAAGTTACTGATTTTACAATAGTAGAACCTCAAACCTCAAACCTCAAACCTCAAATGTGAATATTCCTATGTGAAATAGTGATATGACTTAAGTCACAAAATGTGCTTTTGTTGTATATGCTTAAGCAATAAAGGTGTAGCCTTTAAATAACACTTATAAAAATAAAAGTGTGTTAATTAAAACTAGGGGGATTTACATGTATAAATCATTTATTAAAAAGAGTGCGGGCTTTGCATTAAGTTCGGCGCTGTTATTATCTCAAATCGGTACAGTTCAGGCATTCAGCTTTCACAATGGTGACCTTAAAGGTGCACTTGATACCGATTTAACTTATGCCATTGCGGCTCGTACAGAGGACTCTGACCATAATAAAGAAGGTGCTTACGGCAATAGAATTTTTAAAGATGCGGGTGACGTATTTAGTCATGCTATCCGAGGTTCTAGCACGCTAACCTTAGAATATGGTGATTTTGGCATGTTGGCGCGGGGTAACTATTTTTATGATTATGTCTATGATAATGAAAATTTAGCAGATCAAGCGCATGACAAGTTGGCACGAGACTTTTCACTGACAGATTTAATGTTCTATGGTTATTTTGGTGATAACGACCAGATTAATATTCGTTTAGGTAAGCAGGTGATTAGCTGGGGTGAGAATACTTTTATTCAAGGTTCAATTAATGACATTAATACGGTAGATTTAAATAAGTTAAGACAACCAGGTCGTGCTCTTAAAGATGCGTTTATCGGTACTAATGCAGCTTATATATCATGGAATATTGGTGATGAATGGACCGTCGAGTCTTTTTACCTATTTGAATTTGACCAAATTCAATTGGATCCATCAGGCTCATTTTTCACAACATTGGACGCTGTGGGAGCAGGTGGTGGTTTTGATAGCGCAGGTAATGGTGTTCTTGGGGAAAATGCTGGTCCTTTTGGTTCTCCAGCAGGTGCGTGTATTGCACCCGATGGGCTTGATGATTGTGGATTGGTTGGTGGCTCCTTAGTTAGGGTGGGCGATAACTTTGCTAAAGGTGGCCAGTATGGTTTAGCGATAAGAAAGTTCTTTCCAGGATTGTTTAATGGCAGTGAGTTAGCAATCTATTATCAGAGCCTTCATGATCACGTGCCGATGATTTCTACTTATTATAATACTGGTACGTTCTTTTTGGATTACGTAGAAAATATTGAACGTTTGGGTGTTTCGTTTAACACAAATATCGAAGGTTGGGTTATTGCTGGTGAATACCACGTTAGAAAGGATGCGCCCATTCAGATGACAGCTCCCGTATTAAATGGTTTAGGTGCAGGGCCGTTTTTCGGTGTGAACTGTGGGACATGCGTCCAGGGTGATGAAATTAAGGGCTATGAATTAGTCGACAGGCATCAGCTACAAGTGACATTTCAACGTATTTGGGGAGTAAACGAATGGTTAGGAGCCGATGGTAATAGTACATTGATGGAAGTTGCTTATGGCTGGATTGACGGCCTGCCAGATAAAAATGAAGCATTAATTGGCCCATTTAGAACAGTTTTTACCCCACAGGTAACAGAGCACTTCTGGGGCTTCCAAATCAAACAAGCGATTACCTATGAAGCAGCATTATTCAATGTCGCCTCAGTCTCTCCGTTTGTAGCTTTTAAATATGATGTGGAAGGCGTCTCTAACGAAATTGTTCCTTTATTTGTTGACGATAGAAAAGCACTAACGTTGGGTGTTAATTTTGGTTATGGCGGCGGTAAAATTACCGGTGGCGTTAGTTGGACGATGTTTGACGGTGCTGAAGCAATGGTCAACCAGGCGGGTAGCCGCCTAAATGGCCGTACTGATCGTGATTTTGTTCAAGCCAATGTCAGTTATTCATTCTAAAGGGAGCGAATACGATGACTATTAAAAAGAATTTTAAGGAGAAGAACATGCAGTTTTTGAAAAATACAATGAAAAAAGTAGTGCCGATTATGGCCGGTGCTTTGTTATTGCCATCGCTAGCGTTTGCTCAATTGAGCGATGTTGAAATGGCAAAACTGGGTGTTAGTGGCACTGAGTTAACCCCTATGGGGGCAATTAGAGCAGGTAATGCAGATGGAACGATTTCTGAGTGGAATAGCCAGCCTATAGCAGGCGAATCTGGTGGCGATAGTTTAGCAGACCCATTTGCTGATGAGAAACCATTGTTCACCATTACTGCTGCAAACCATAAAGAATATGCCGATAAGCTAACGCCAGGTCAAATCGCTATGTTCAAGCAATATCCAGATACATTCAAAATGAATGTTTATCCAACACATAGAACAGGTGCATACGATCAGTGGGTTTATGATGCGACCTTGGCGCAGGCAAAAAATGTCAAAATGTGTGATGGGATGAAAACAGAAAGTAAAATTTGTTTGAAAGATGATATTCCTGGAGGTGGTGTGCCTTTCCCTATTCCTAAGTCTGGAGAGGAAGCGGCATATAATCACTATATGGCATTTAAAGGGCTTTCAGTGGATCAGATGGTTAATGGTGCTTTAATCGATTCTAATGGTAATCGTACTGATGTTATTATGCATCAACGTCAAATTTATCCATATTGGTTCCCTGTTAACTCTAAGATAAGAAGCACTAAGTGGTATAACCGTGATGGTATAGCATCACTTTGTGACTCGTGGCAAATTAAAAAGCCACCCCGCTCTTCAGGTTTGGTTTTTGGTGGTTGTAACTATATTCGCGATTTTGACTTTCAGGTTTATTTGTATATCCCTGGTCAACGTCGTGTAAGAAAAGCACCTGAAATTGGTTTTCACGATAGTCCTTCATTTGCTTCAGATGGCCAACGTACAGTAGCCAGTCGATGGATGCATTATTTTGGGGGTAAAAACACTCGGTTTGATTTTAATAAACCTGTCAGAAAAGAGTTGTTTGTACCTTACAACAATAATAAGTTGACAAATAAAGATACAAAATTCTCAGAAATATTCGGGGAAGAACACATAAACCAAGATTTGATCAGGTATGAGTTGCATCGAGTATGGGTAGTGGATACAACATTAAAATCAGGGCTACGTCACTTATATAAACGCCATACCGTTTATCTTGATGAAGATACATGGCTCGGCTTGGCGTATGAGGCTTATGATGCTAAAGACCGTTTATGGCGTGTAGGTGAGCAATATAACGCGTTTATTCCGGGCGCTAATATAACAACGCCTGTAGGCGATATTCAGCTTGACCTTATTAATGGGCGTTACACAACGTTCCCATATTGGCAGTACCAATCTGGTGAAGATGTGGGTTATGGCGGACCAAAAATTACTTCTAAAGAGGAAGATATTAATTTTAATATTCAAATTTTTACACCGCAGGGTCTAAGAAAATTTGGTCGCCGATAAGAATATTGGCTAGCAAGTAGAAAATGAAACCAGAGTCAGTTGTACGGCTCTGGTTTTTTTATCGATTGTATTTGGGGAGCAGTATGGTTAGGTGGCTTTTGTTGTGTGTATTATTGGTAGTAGTTAACGTTCAGGCAGATGGTGTTGCGCGTTCGGCATTAAATGTGCTGCTTGCAAAGAAGGCGGTGATTATGGATCTTGCGATACATAACCAGGCCATTTTTGCCGTGGGCGAACGGGGTATTATTTTAAGTTCGATAGATAAGGGTAGCTCTTGGGAGCAAATTGCCTCCCCAGTTGATGTTACCTTAACGAGTATAGCGTTTACTACTAATGGACATGGTTGGGTTGTAGGGCATGAGTCGACCATTCTTCATTCATCAGATAATGGTGTGAGCTGGCAGATCGAAAAATATCAACCTGAAAACGAACGGTATTACCTGACAACCCGTTTTATATCGGAGCAACATGGGTTTGTACTGGCAACAGATGGCGAACTATGGGAAACGTTGGATGGCGGCAGTAGTTGGCAGTTAACGGTTTTATCAGTAGAAGATTGGTACCAAAACCATTTGTTTGGAATAGAGAAAATCGGTGATTCGGCTCTGGTGGTTGCTGAACGAGGCGGGGTATTTAACCTTAAAGAAGGCCAGCAACAATGGCAGGTAGTTGCTTCGCCATATGAAGGCTCGTACTTTGGCGTTATTAAATTAGGCGAAAATTTTTTGATTTACGGAATGAGCGGCCATGTGTTTTTGTTAAATGCACAGTCTTTGGCGTGGAAACAAATTGACGCGAAAACAGATCAGTTTTTATTGGACGCCACGTTGTCTGTAGATGGTCAAACAGTGTTAGTCGTTGGACGTGGAGGCATTATTTTAATTATTAACGCCAAAGGAGAATTGGTTAAAAAAATTGAACGTAAAAACCGAGTGGATTTTACCTCGGTTGTATTGCAGGGAGATGACGTTTATTTAGCATCGATGGTTGGTGGTGTGGAAAAAATTTCGTTAACGTCTTTAATGAATGACGGTGGTGAATAACGATGGAAATTAAACACGATTCGAACTTAGTTCATTCCATTTCCGATTTT
Organism: Cycloclasticus sp.; assembly: GCA_002733135.1. GTDB lineage: Bacteria > Pseudomonadota > Gammaproteobacteria > Methylococcales > Cycloclasticaceae > Cycloclasticus. The sequence continues at coordinate 84,047 of NVUJ01000005.1, forward strand.
TCGGCGAATGCCTTATTAAAGCACCGAGTGGTTATTTTGGTGTTGGTGTTGATTACAACTGTTTTTCTTGGCTACGAAGGTTTAAATCAACGACTCTCGCCTGGATTTGATAAAGCTATTCCACTTTCACACCCATACATGAAAACCTTTACTCAGCACCGAGAGGAGTTTGGTGGCGCTAACAGAGTAACACTCTTCGTTCAAAATAAAAATGGCGATATGTTTGAGCCTAGATTTTTTGAGGTACTGGAAAAAATCACCGAAGAGTTTTTGGTAATGGATGGTGTTGATGCACGTACAGTGACGTCTTTGTTCACGCCGAATGTTAACTATGTGGCGGTGAGTGAAGAAGGCTTTACCGGATCAAAAATTGTTCCTGCTGATTTTGTTGCAACGCCAGAACGTATAGAGGAAGTAAAGAGCAACCTATTTAAGTCGTCAGAAATAGGTAAAACCGTCGCTAAAGATTTATCAGGCGCATTGGTTATTGCTGATTTAATTGAAAAAGACCCTGTTACTAATCAAAAAATTGATTATGACGTTTTTACAAAACAGCTGGAACAAATAAGAACAACGTATCAAACAGACGATATCTCTATTCATATCATCGGCTTTGCACCCTTTATTGGCGATGTTATTAATGGTGCGAAAGGTGTCATCACGTTCTTTGTTATTACCTTAGTGATTACATTTATATTACTAATATTTTTTGCAGGCTCGATGAAATTAGCTTTGGCTGTGATTGGTACAGCGATTGTTTCTGTTAGTTGGCAATTAGGAATCGTGAAAATATTGGGTTATGGCGTTGATCCCATGTCTATTTTGGTGCCATTTTTAATATTAGCGATTGGCGTTAGTCATGCGATTCAAATGACGAACTCCTGGCGTATTAGTGTTGTTAATGGTGAAGATTCAATAACGGCATCAAGGAGCGCTTTTTATAAATTATTTATACCCGGTGCTACAGCCTTATTGTCGGACGCGGTTGGGTTTGGTGTCATTATTTTGATTGCCATACCAATTATTAGAGAGCTTGGCATTATTGCCAGTATTGGCGTTGCAGTGATGTTGATAACGAATAAAGTCATGTTGCCAATTTTGTTGTCTTATATTCGCTTTAGCGATAGCGAGATGGCCAAGGCGAAAAAAGCATTAAAGAGCACGGATTATGCGATATGGAAAAGTTTGGCGAACTTAACGCAAAGGAAGAATGCCGCTATTGTGCTAGTTATCGCTGGATTATTGGGCGCTTATACCCTGACTGTTCAGGACCAATTGATTGTAGGTGATGTTGAGGCGGGAGCCCCTGAATTTTGGCCCGATGCACGCTATAACGTGGATGCAAATGCAATTCAGGCAAAATTCTCAGTTGGTTTAGATGAATTAGTCATTCTTGCTAAAGCGGATAAGGAAGGGGCTTGTGTAAATTTCCCCGTGATGCAAACCATTGATGACTTTGTTTGGTACATGAAAAATGTCGATGGTGTCCAGTCGGTGAAGGCGTTATCGCAAGTGATACGTGAACGGAATATCGGTAATTATGAGGCAAATCCTAAGTTCTTAGGTATTCCACGTAATGAAGAAATGATATCAGCTAATATTTATCGTGTTGAAATGTCTCAAGCGTTATTTTCGAACGACTGTAAAATCATGCCGGTTACTATTTATTTAACCGACCATAAATCGCAAACACTAGAACGGGTTATGGCGGCGGTGGAAACATTTAAACAAGCAAATAAAAATGAGCATGTTAAATTTGTACCAGCGATGGGTAATGCCGGAATTATGGCAGCTACTAATGAAATTGTTGCCAAGGCACAGATAAATATTGAGATTATTTTATTTGCCGCTGTGGGGCTATTTTGTTTTTTAACCTTTATGTCATTGCGTGCTACATTTTGTATCGTCTTGCCTTTGGCCCTTGTTGCCTACTTGGCAAACGTAGTAATGGTCTATTTGGGTATAGGTTTGAAGGTGTCTACGTTGCCCGTTTTGGCGATGGGTGTTGGCGTAGGTGTTGATTATGGTATTTATCTTTTTGCCAGAATGCGAGCGCATATGGCGATAGGTGAATCATTGAGAAAATCATACTACGAGTCGCTCAAAGAAGTAGGGACCGGAGTTGTGTTCACTTCAGTAACGATGACGCTTGGTGTAGCGACGTGGTATTTCTCGGACTTAAAGTTCCAAGCGGATATGGGTATTTTGTTAGCCTATATGTTTTTTGTAAATATGCTGGGTGCTATTATTTTAATACCTGCGTTAGCCAGCTTTGTTTACAGTAAAGACGAAATTGAAGGTAAAGCGGGTAAAAACCTGACGTAATTTATGATATTAAAAGGCTTAATTTTAGTTATTACTTTATTGGTTAGTTTTCCAAGTATTGCAGGCTCATCACATGCATATGCAGATGCTGTCCTTGATGCTCTTCAAAGAAAAGGCTTGTTGAGTAAAGAAGACGTTATAGCGATTAAAGACGATGCAATGGCTGCGGAAAAGTCGGATGAAAAATTAATAAAGCAAGTAAACGTAAAACCTATTGAGCAAGTAGCAAAAAAGGTAACTGAGAAATTTTCCAAATTTAAAGTATGGGGGCGCTTACAACCACGGTACACTTTTGTGCCATCGGAAGATGGCCTAGAAGGAACCAATAGTTTTACATTGAGGCGAGCACGGTTTGGTTTAAAAGGCTACGTTGCTGATAAAGTTGGATTTCGTTATCAATATGAGGCAGCAAATGAAATTCCGGGCTTGTCAAATGCTACAAATTTACTGGATGCTTGGGTTCGTTTTGAACACTTTGAAGATACTATTGGCACGATTACAATCGGACAGCAATTTATACCGGGGTACGGCCGCCGACCCCAAGTAACCGCTAGTGTTGAACGTAAATTTACAGAATATTTATCTCCTGGTGCGGCGGGAAGGGCGCGGGGCATTACCATAAGGCGTGGAGATTTTGGCTTGCCTGAAGCGCATGCCTCAGGCCTATTTGATAATCGATTACACTATGGGATTGGTTTTTTTAATGGGCCGGATTTATCATTGAATAATGATAATAATGATATGCTTTTTGGCGCAAGTGTTGGCATCCGGCCAACAGGAGTTTCCCCAAGTGATGATGAATATTCATTTAACCCCCGGCCGTTCACTTATGGGTTTGGTGGTGCATATAGCCAGTCTAAAGACTCGGGGACATTGGATACTAAATTCCAACCAGCGGGTGTTCGTTTAGATAATGAGTGGTACAGCCTATTTGCAGATGTTCAGAGCGGGTACTGGCGTGGATGGTTATCCTGGTCGAAGTTTGAATCGGATGCTGATGGAGGGCTGGCTTTAAACACAGATAATATCTTTTCTGGTTCGTTAAATTCGCAAGCGCTTACCCTAGGTTTTAGTCGAGGTTATTCACTTAATGCTAATAATTTTGGGTTTGCCTGGGCTTTACAATACCAATATGTGGATAACGAGCATCCATCACGGACTATGTTTTTTAGGCCCTTAACCGGTCGCTCCGCAGATGAAGTGGCGCGTGGGATGAATGAGGGTGGTGTTTATCAGGCAATGTTGACTTGGCAGTTAGATAAGAACGTTAGAATCATAAATGAACTTTCATATTATGACCCTGACGATGATGGTTTTTCTTACCCAGCATTTATTAGTCAATTTCAAATTGACTTTTAGGGAGTTATTATCAGTCTGGGAAGAGGGGGTATTTTATTTACAGGTAAAATAACCTTGTAAACAGTTTATTTCTTTATGGCATTATAAAAATAGCTTAGGCACAGTTATACTGTGCCTAAGCTATTTTTTTGTACAATCAACATGTCTGCGACCTTATTAAATAAAGATCCTCGCTCATTAATTACGCAATGTTTGAGTAAACAACAGCATGGTTTTACGCGCCTGTTAAAAAGAGTTTATGTTGACAAGTCATCAGGTCGAGATGAAAAGCTAGCTAAGCTGGTGTCACGAATTGAACAGTCAATTAAGCAAGTGGAACAACGGCGATTATATTGTCCAACAATTCACTATCCAGATTTGCCAATAAGTGAAAAACGGCAAGATATAGCTGATTTAATTCGCGAAAACCAAGTGGTTATTTTATGTGGTGAAACAGGTTCAGGTAAGACCACTCAGTTACCAAAAATTTGCTTAGAACTAGGGCGAGGGTTTAAGGGGCAGATTGGCCACACGCAACCTCGTCGTTTGGCGGCTATTACCGTAGCGCAACGTATTGCCGATGAATTGAAAACCGAACTTGGGCAACAAGTCGGTTATAAAATTCGCTTTCAGGGAAAAGAGCAGCCGAGTACCTTAGTTAAACTCATGACGGACGGTATTTTGTTGGCGGAGATAAAATCTGACCCGTTTCTCAGCCATTACGACACGTTGATATTAGACGAGGCGCACGAGCGTAGTTTAAATATTGACTTCCTTCTGGGCTATATGAAGTGGTTGCTACCTAAGCGATCGGATTTAAAATTGATTGTAACCTCTGCAACGATTGACCCAGACCGTTTTTCAAAACATTTTGATAATGCACCAGTGATTAACGTGTCTGGCCGAACGTATCCAGTTGAAATGCGTTATAACCCTGTAGGCGTTGATTCGGAACAAAACGACCAAGATATGTTGCAAGGTATTATTAATGCCGCAGATGAGCTTCACCGCGACCGAGCGGGCGATATATTGGTGTTTTTAAGTGGCGAACGTGAAATTCGTGAAGCGGCGGATGCGTTGCGTAAACACCACCCTAAAGGTTACGATATTTTGCCTTTGTATTCGCGTTTAAGTGGCAAAGAACAGGCCGAAATTTTTAAGCGACATAAAAAGCCACGTATTGTGCTGGCGACCAATGTGGCCGAAACATCATTAACCGTGCCGGGTATTCGTTGCGTGATTGATACAGGCGTGGTTCGTATTAGCCGCTTTAGCCAGCGCAGTAAAATTCAGCAGTTGCCGATAGAGCCGATTTCACAAGCCAGTGCCAATCAACGCAGCGGGCGTTGTGGCCGTGAGGCACCGGGTATCTGTATTCGTTTATACAGCGAAGATGATTTTAAGCAACGTTCAGAGTTCACGCAGCCCGAAATTCTGCGAACCAATTTGGCGTCTGTTATTTTGCAGATGAAGTCGTTAAAGCTGGCGGATATTGAGCAATTCCCTTTTTTGCAAGCGCCGCCAGACAAAATGATACGAAGCGGTGTTCGTTCGCTACATGAATTGGGTGCGTTAGACGAAAACGAAAAATTAACGGATATTGGCAAGCGCTTGACTCATTTTCCGTTAGACCCTCAATTAGGTCGTATGGTGCTGGCGGCAGAAGAGCACCAATGCTTAGATGAAGTGTTAACCATAGTGTCTGCTTTGTCGATTCAGGATCCACGTGAAAGGCCAGTAGATAAAGCAAAATTTGCAGATGAAAAACACAAGGCATTTCAAAATGAGTCATCTGATTTTTTAGCATTTCTAACGCTTTGGCGCGAAAGCCAAACGCAAAAACGTGAATTATCAAACAACCAATTTAGAAAATACTGTCGCGAGTATTTTTTATCGTATATGCGCCTGAAAGATTGGCAAGATATTCGAAAGCAACTGTTAGATGTTGTGAAGAGACTAAAAATACCGGTGAACAAAGCATCAGCGGACGACGATGCGGTTCACAAAGCTTTAATGACAGGCCTAGTAACGCGTATTGGCTTTAAGCACGAGCAAGCCGAATACATTGGCGCGCGGCAGCTTAAGTTCCATATTCACCCAGCGTCTAGTTTATTCAAGAAAAAACCACAGTGGATTATGGTCGCAGAACAAGTTGAAACCACGCGAGTGTATGGCCGAACGGTGGCTGCAGTTAAGCCGGAGTGGATAGAAAAAGCCGCGCCGCACTTGATAAAGCGCCAATATTACCAACCGCACTGGTCCAAAAGTTCCGGCCAAGCAATGGCATACGAACAAGTGGTTTTGTTTGGCTTGGTTATTAGCAAAGGCCGCAGCGTACCGTTGAGTCGAACTGATAAACAGCACGCACGTGAATTATTTATCCGTCATGGATTGGTGGAGCGAGATATGGCTTGTTTTGCACCATTTTTTAAGCATAACGAGCAGCTATTAGAATCTTTAGAATACGACCAACAAAAAGGCCGTCGAGTGGACTTGCTGGTAGACGAACAAGTGCAGTTTGATTTTTACGATGAAAAACTGCCTCCGCATATCATGAGTTTGGCGGCTTTAAATAAATGGCTAAAAACGAGTGTTAAGCCGGATTTGTTGCGGTTATCTCTGGAGGATATTTCATCACCACAGCAGTCTGATATTGACCCAAATTTGTTTCCTGATACGCGTCAAGTGAACGGCGTTGTCGTTGGCTTAACTTATCGGTTTGAACCGGGGCATGAAGAAGATGGTGTAACGGCTGATATTATTTTAGCACAACTAAATCAACTGAGTAGTGAAGCGTTTGAGTGGCTGGTGCCGGGGCTTTATGCTGAGAAGTTAAATGCACTGATAAAAAGCTTACCTAAGCAACTTCGTAAGCACTTCGTTCCCGTCCCAAATACGGTAGAAGCGTGCCTTCAGGCGATGGATTACGCGAACGGAGACCTGCTAAAAGCATTAGTCAATGAGTTGAACAAGGTGACTAGGATAGGGTTAAAAGTATCAGACTTCGATTTATCAAAACTAGACTCGCATTTATTGATGAATTTCCGCCTGGTAGGTGAAAAAGGCGATGTCATTCATGTATCAAGAAACTTTAATGAGCTGAAAAAACAGTACGGAGAAAAGGCGGGTCAGCAATTTCAATCATCATTAAAAAGCGCGTTATCAAAATCTGGCTTAAAGAACTGGCAATTTGACGATATTCCCAAACAGCAAACGATTGAATATAAAGGTCAGATTGTTCAAGGATTCCCAGCTTTGTTAGATGAAAAAAATGCGGTAGGTTTGACTTTAGTGGACTCCGAAGCAGAAGCGAAGCTCGTCCATCAAGCAGGTTTAAACCGTTTGTTTAGGCTGAAGTTCTCAAAAGAATTAAAAAAACTCAGCCGACAATCAGCACTTAGTACCGCGCAAGCATTTAGTTATCAACAACTAAGGCCACACCCGTATTGCGCGTTAAAGGTGGGAGATGATGTTTTCGACGATATTGTTTTCCAGTTAGTATCCAGCCTGTTGGGCGATAGAGATATTCGTTCAGAGGCGGAATTTAATCAAGCGGTAAGAGAAAGTGCCGCATCTATTTACGCAAAAGGTTATGAGTTGTCTGAAACGGTGATGAAAGTGTTGTTGCTTTATCAAACGGTCAAGACGGAGTTGAATCAGTGGCAAAAGCAAAGTGAACTATTTGACGATGCATCCCATCATTTATCGTGCCTGTTTTATCAAGGGTTTATCCGTTATGTGCCTGTTGGGCAACTAGCTTTATATCCACGCTATTTACGCGCAATTCAAGTAAGGTTGGAAAAAGCGCGGGGGCAATTAGATAAAGATGCTAGCAAGGCATCTCAGGCGCAATATTTTGAGAAGAAGTTTTGGGCTGAAGTGAAAGGCCAGAGTGTGAATCCTGAGTTGGAAAGCTTTCGTTGGTTGTTAGAGGAATTTAGAATTTCGTTATTTGCACAACAGATTAAAACCAAGCTGCCGGCGTCTGAAAAGCGGTTAACAAAAGCCTGGAACAACCGACAAGCGTAGTTTAAGGGGTGTTTTCTAACGCCTTAAAGTGTTCAAACATTAAATTTAATTCAGGTAAGGCGCCATCTTCTTTAAGCATGGTGGCTAATTTGGAATCGTCGCTTAAAAACTCGTCAATGCCCTCATTTAGTTCAATGACATGTGCGCCAAACTTTTTGGCAATGACCAAAAAATATAAATAATGCATCGACCTAATCAGTAATTGGGGGTTTGTTTGGGCTTGTTTTACGGCGGATAGAAAAGCGAGTTGCAGGGACTTCGCGTATTTGTTGAGTTGAAACTTACCATTAACTTCTTTGCACATAGCATGTAGAGCAATTTTTTGTCCATCTTCATTAAAGCGTAGCTCTGGCCAAGGGAGGTCGGCTATTTCTATATTAAATTTTTCAGCATATTCCCGTAAGTAACACCAAGCTATGCTTGATGCGATTCGGTCACCAATAGGGCACATTTCACAATCGGCCATTATTTTAATGAGAGGTATTAAAGCTGTTCGTATATCTTTTGCTGATTTATCGTTAGGCGAGTTTACTAACCCCCGATAGCCGAATCCCGCGAGCAAAATTATGCGGGTAATTTCACTGTAATTGCCTGTCTCGGACAAAAAAAGCCGCACCGCGGCGGGTTCAATTGCAACGGTATTCCAGGAGATAAATGCCAAAATATCACCAACAATGGATGAGTTTCCCGTCTCGCGCCAACGATAAAGTGCTCGTTCGACCATTGGTTCTGTGATGATGTCCTCGCTCATTAGCTCGCCAGCCATCTTGTAGATGACAGGGTTAAAGGCTGTTTCACCAAAGTCGTCAACATTACCTAAAGTCAGGCACTGTTTGAAATACAGTGCGATGAGGTAGTCTTGCCATTGGCGGTTCGAGAAGCGAACTTTATTGTGCCCTGTGTTGATAAAAATCGTGCGTTGAATAAGGCTGGAAATAAAATAGTCATCGTTTAATAGGGCTAAACTTGTATGCAGGCTCTCATTTTCATCTTTTAAGTTGTGACCGCTAAGGTAGTCACCCCACTCAGCGGCAATTATCTTTGCTTCGCTGCGCATCCTATTGAGGCTAACTTCCCCTAATGTGTTTTTGAAAAAAGTCCAAGCAATTAACATTAAGGCAATAAGTAAATGCTCCCTAGTGACTTCAGTACCATCCTTTAATTGGGCGCCTTCTAAGCTACTTTTTTTCAGTATGGAGTCGATGGATTGGCCAATAATGTGGGTGGCGTTTAATGGGCTTCCATCGATACCTGGCATATCATCTAATGACGATAGAATCAGAGGTGTTAGTACTACGTCGAGTAAGTCTTGGTCTTCGACATACTTCAACCATTTGCTGCAGAGAGGAAACGCTTTGGCTGCTTGTTCCATGTCCATTCGAGATACTTCGTAGATATCTTTGCTGCTGTTTGCGTACTTTTCAACGCCGGGCAGGCTGCTTCTACAGACCGTTAATATGGAAAATTTCGCATTGTTTCGGTATTGCTTAACGGCCTTTTTAAAAATGTTTAATACGTGGACGCTGCTGATGTCGTTGTGTAGCGCAAGAAATTCATCTAGCCCGTCAAATAGAATACAACTGGCCTGTGTGTTAAAACGAGAGATGAGTTTCGTTGAAAGAAATCCACTGTTTGGGAATAACTCATTGACCCAGCGCTCGTGCCACTGCCAAATACTATCCCAGCTCAAGTCCGAATCTATTTCTTGCCCTGACATCATTTGCAGTGGGACAGAAAAGGGAATTATTTCTTCAGGACCAGGGTTCATTAAATAATCGAAAGACAGCTGCATGAGTAATTGACGCATCACCGTTGATTTCCCCGTACCACCGCTGCCTGTTAAAAGGAGCTGGTGTGAGAAATTGTGGTTGTTCTTTAATCTGGCATAAAGGCTATCGAAGACAACTTGTTGGCTACCGCTGTTTTTATTAGATTGTGTGGATTCGCCAATTAGGCTGGCCGTACCAAGGGCCTGATTCAATGAATCTAATTTGCGTGCAATGGCACAGGAGTGCAGTACTAAATAGTAGTTGTCGCCAGAGTAATCTCGTACCTGAGATTCGAGAATGTCCATAATAGGACCTTTAGGGTGATCAGGAATTTTAACGCTGTCGTGGTTACCCCTAAACGTGACTTGTTTGCCGGCTATTGAGCTCGTCGGTACAGCGATATCCGACCCCGCCATTATGTCGAACGAAGAAGGGTAGAGCATGCTGTTTTGCTTTGAATACAGTAAAGCCCTTTCGCTTTCTTCGTGTAACTCTATTAGCCACGGATTATTGTGTCGTAATGTTTCAATAATTTCATTTTTACCCACATCGGCGGCACCTTGTGTAATGGTTCTAATGAATTTTAAAAAAGGGCTTGCGAGGAAGTAAGCGTATTTATAGGCGACTTGACCAACATTGGTTAACGAGGGGTCGCCACCGTTATGTGGCACGGCGATATTAACAACTCGGCGAGTTTTGAACCACAAAGAAGGGTTGCCAGAAAAAGAGAACTCATCGGCATCTATTTGTTTAGAAATGTCGTTGAACGCCTGATTGAGCATGTGTTTGACAACAAGGCCGCCTGTGCTATGGGTAATAAAGATAAAAAATTGGTAGTCGCCAAAAGCCGTTTCTAAGCACGTTTTTAAATCGCTGGACGCTTGTGGAACGCTAGCTTTTTGCCATAAACCTGCAGCGTATGAGAAATTTAAAATATTGACATTCGAGCCAAGACGCTCCGATAACCATTGCGGCGTATCGCTCCACGTTTCAGCAGGGGTGCCTAAAATACCATGTACAAACACCACTAAAATATCAGGGCGATATTTTTTTGCGTCTTTATCGGCTTGGTAGAAAAGACCGTAGCGTGTTTCTTGCGTCCAGAATGTCATGTCCATTAGAACTGAAAAACCTCCTGTTTATTACAGCGTTATATGTAAGTATACGTTACTTTTTTTGCTGTACCAGTATCCAAGGTAAGACGATGACAGACCATAAGTTGCTTTCACCTTTGGCCCAAAGGGTCGCTTCTTCGTTTGAAACGCCGGCTAAACGGTTTTCAACCAACCATTGTTCAACAACGGGTTTATTGTCATTAGACAATGCAAGCGCGGCATCAACTAAATCAAGGTCGCTGGCGACGCGCAATAAGTTGCCTTTTGCAAAAAATCGCTCTAAGTTTTTCCAATCTATTGCGGCAGTTTCGGCGTGTAAGGCATGCCATTTTTCTGGTTTGTCATTCATGCCGATATTTTACAGCGAATTAAATTGACATACATCATACAAAGCTAATATATTTTTTGGTAATATGCATAGACAGATAAACTTTACTAGGACATGCGATGGAAAATTTCACACCTTATACGTCATTGGCGGGCGGTATTTTAATTGGTATTAGTGCCAGCATCTTGATGTACCTTAATGGCCGCATTGCGGGCATTAGTGGCATTGTTAGTGGCATATTTAACAACCCTGCCGTTAGTGAAAAAGCTTGGCGAATAGCTTTTGTGGCTGGGCTTGTTGGCGGAGCCTTCGCGTATGCGTACTTCTTTCCAATCAGTATCGCGCCACGTGAACATATCACAACGGCCTTGTTGGTTGTTGGTGGCCTTATCGTAGGTGTTGGAACAGCGATGGGTGGTGGTTGTACAAGTGGGCATGGCATTTGTGGGATGTCGCGTTTTTCGTTACGTTCTATAACAGCGACGATGGCCTTTTTAACCAGCGGTATCGTCACGGTATATGTTGTTAATCTATTGGCAGGAGCATCAGCATGAAAACGGTCATCAGTGCTTTAATGGCAGGCATTATTTTTGGTGTGGGCTTGGCCTTATCGGGCATGGTAGATCCTAACAAAGTCATTAACTTTTTGGATGTGACCGGCAATTGGGATCCAAGTTTAATGTTTGTGTTGGGCGGTGGGGTGATAACAACAACACTCGCGTACCGGTTTATTTTTGCTCAAGGCAAGCCACTGTTTGATGATGACTTTCATTTGCCCACGTTGTTAAAAATTGATTCAAAATTATTATTTGGCGCAATATTATTTGGTATTGGCTGGGGTTTGATTGGTTATTGCCCAGGCCCTGCCGTAGCAAGCATTGGATTTAATCCAGAAGAACCCTTAATCGTCGTAGTGTCCATGTTGGCTGGCATGTTGTTATATCGAAAAATAGCCAAGGCATAATTTTTCGTGCAATAAAAAAAGCCCTGCAAGTGCAAGGCTTTTTTATGCTATTTGTAAAACCGGTTTAGTCAGCTTTTTTAGCAGAGCTTATACCGAAAGGTAAGTAAGCTGGGCACCAGTTAATGAGTGCAGTACCTAAAGGAACTAAACCAATAGCGCCCCAATAGTTTTGCGTTATCACGCCCCAGCCGATAATCGCAAGTCCGGCAACGATTCGTACAGTTTTATCAATTCCGCCTACGTTTGCTTCCATTGTCTTCTCCTAAAGTTTTATTCAGACTGAGCATTTCTGATAAAAATTAAATGCTTACCCTTATCTTAGCACAGCTTTTGTAGTGGCTTATTGAGCCTTAGGGTGGATTTTAAATCAGTATTTATAACGAAATTAGATACTAATAATAAATGTACAGTGACTGTCAGTAAATATTTGTTTTACCTAGCGAAGTGAGTCTATATACCTTGGGTAAAAGCAGAAAGTGGCGCTACCCCAATAACATGTTAATACCGACGATAATAAGGATAAGAGAGAACACTTTTTTTAGAACTGTTGTCGACATGCTATGCGCTAAGTGAACACCCAGTGTTGCGGCAAATAAACTGGTGCAACTAATGCCTAAAAAAGCAGGAATATTAATATAGCCGATATTATATTCGGGTAAATTAGACGCTTGAGCGCCAATAATAACGAAGCTGAATGCACCGAAAAGGGCAATTGGTAGACCGCAAGCGCTCCCTAAGGCAATAGCATTTTTAATCGGCACATTGTGCCACGTCATATAAGGAACGGTTAACGTCCCTCCGCCAATTCCAATGAGTGTTGATATGGCGCCCATTACGGTGCCAGCAATGCCTAGTGGCAGAGTGCTTGGAAGTTGTCGGTGAGGTGTTGGTTTTAAATTAATGGCCATGCGTAAACCGTTAAGAAGTAAAAATGAACCAAAAACCATGGCTAATATTGAACTACTTAAAAAATGTGCCAAGTCGGCACCAAACCAAGCACCTATTGCTATACCGGGGGTTAATGTTTTTACGATAGACCAATTAACAGCGCCACGCCGATGTTGCGCTAACATGGCTGAAATGGACGTGATGATAATAGTGGCTAGGGAGGTGGCAATCGCCGTTTGCATGATTGTTTCGGCTGGCATACCATGATTAGTAAGTAGCCATGCAAGAAATGGCACAATAACGATACCACCACCGATGCCCAATAGACCTGAGATAACACCTGAAATGACGCCGAAGGCCGCACAATATAAAAAAATTTCGAGCAAGGGTTTCCGTCCGTGCGCTAATAAAGAAAGCAGAATTATAGCCTGCTTAAAGGTTGCATAATGGAGATTTACCTTGTTGGTGGGGCCGTCAGAGATGAATTACTTGGCTATCCCTTTAAAGATCGCGATTATGTGGTGGTGGGTTCAACCGTAGAGAGTATGTTGGAGCAGGGCTATGTGCCTGTGGGTAAAGACTTTCCAGTGTTTATTCACCCAAAAAATAAGTCGGAATATGCACTAGCTAGGACTGAGCGAAAATCCGGTGTTGGTTATAAGGGTTTTGAAATTTATGCATCCCCGGAAGTGACGTTAGAACAAGACCTGCAACGTCGCGACTTAACCATCAACGCGATGGCAAAAAATCACGCTGGCCTGGTTGACCCGTATGGCGGTATGACTGATTTAAAGGCAAAGGTACTTCGTCATGTTTCTCCCCATTTTCAAGAGGACCCACTAAGAGTCCTACGTGTAGCAAGGTTTGCTGCGAGGTACAGGCACTTAGGCTTTAGCGTCGCACCTGAAACAATGGACCTAATGGGTGAGATGGTGGGTGGCGGCGAGCTGAAAGAATTAGTAGCCGAGCGTGTTTGGCAAGAAATGAGTCGTGCACTAGCTGAAAAATCACCGGATGTATTTTTTGAGGTTTTAAGACAATGTGGTGCGTTAGCGGCTATTTTGCCAGAGATAGAGGCCTTATTTGGTGTCCCGCAACCCAAAGAGCATCATCCGGAAATTGACACGGGTATTCACACAATGATGGTGTTACAACAAGCTGCGTTATTATCGGACAGCCCGGTAGTTCGCTTTGCAGCACTAACCCATGATTTAGGTAAGGCCTTAACGCAGCCCGAATACTGGCCTTCTCATCATGGGCACGAAACAAAAGGTTTGTCAGCCCTAAGCGCATTAACGCGTCGGTTACGAGTGCCAAATGATTATGTAGATTTGGCTGAAAAGGTAATGGAGTTTCACACACACTGTCACCGCGCATTCGAGATAAAAGCGGCAACGATAGTAAAGCTGTTCGAATCATTAGGCGTGTTTCGTCAACCTGAAAAGCTGAACGATTTTTTATTAGCCTGCGAGGCAGATTTCCGAGGTCGCCCAGGATTTGAAAAAAGAGACTACCCGCAAGTAGCCTGGTTGAAACAGGCTTATCTCGTAGCCCAAAAAATCACTGCAGAGGAGTTTGTTGCAAAGGGGGTAACAGGCAAGCATATAGGTGAAGCGATACACAAGCAGCGTATTAAGTCGATTGAAGAGTTAAAGAAAAAGTTGGCATAATATGGCCGAATTAAGACCGTCTGTTTTATATGCTTTGTTAGTCTTTGGGGCGATATTGGCGGGGCTGGGTTTAATTTTCGGTTTATTTTATGACACTGAGAAACTTGAAGGCAACCGTTACCTGAATAGCTACGCAGAATTTAACGGAGTGACACTAACAGAGAAACAAAAAAAAGCGGTTTCTTTATTGCAAAACAGTGACGTTGAGTGGGCTCACTTTCGTTTTATTGAAGCGATAAAGAATGATGATTTATCACTAGTTAACGCCTTTATAGATGCGGATATGCCGTTAAACTCAAACAGTATTTTATTAGAAATTGCGCTGGGTAAATCGTTAGATAAAAAAACATTGCTGATGTTGCTGCGTGCCAATTACGCCTTAAATTTAGATGCTTTGTACCGTTTGCCAAACTACGTCACTGAATTTGACGAACAATTATCGGCTGTTTCAAAGCCATACAGTGAGGCAAAAAAAGAGCAATACCGTTTAGCGATGATGGAATATAAGAAAAAATTTATTAAATGGGAGGAGGCGCTCGAAGAAAAAAAACAGCATTTGTTGAGGGCGTGTTCAAATGATGCGTGTCGCAGTGGGCGAATAAATGATGCGCGTCTCTTATACGAAGATAGCGAACCCGTTGAGCCAAAGCTTGACTATATAGCTAGGGAGCGTGTGTATGTGTCGCTGTTCACCATTTTTGTTTGGCAAAAAGACCGCTTACTTATTAAGTTTATTCAACAACAAGGCGCGGAACTTATGGCCAATAAATTGTTCTTAACAGATGCAAAGCTGATTTATTTTATGGTTGATGTTGAAGGAAATAGCACTATCATCAATACTAAACAACAATAGTTAGAAGACAGTTAAAAATGGATAAAAAAATCTTACCAATAATTGGTTTTGGACTTGTGGGCGCATTTGTTGCGTTGGCCTCCACATATTTCTTTATTTACAATCCAGAAGTGTATGAGAACAGTCGTTTTGTAGAAAGCTTTAAGCGGCCAGTACTAGAAGCTAAAGATAATCCTCAAAGGCTGAAAGCTTTACAAACACTGCAAAAAAAAGGGCTTGAGTGGGCGCATTACCAGTTGGTTGCTTCGGTGAAAGGTCATGATTATGAAGTGGCTAAACTTTATATAGATGCTGGTATGGAATTAAGAGATGGAGGTCTAATCATCGGTCAAATGATTGAGAACCCATCACAGTGGTTTGAGTTGGTAAAGCTGTTACGTGTTGATAATAAAGATAGTTTGTCAGGCCTGTTTAAAGTGCCCCGCTATCTAACAGAGCTGGATAAACACTTCAAGCAAGTCGAGAAACGTTATACGGTTCCTCATACTGTTGCGTTTAAAAATACCTTCGTTGCGTTTAGAAAAATACTGCAAAAGTGGATTGATGAAAAAAATGCCGAATTAGCCAATGTTAACGAGATGTGCGAAGGCAATACACGTTGCATAGCGGTTAACGTGCCGGCGATTCAAATTGAATACGATAAAAAGAAGCCAATAGCACCATTAAAAGACTTAATTATTTGGCAGCAGCCCTCTTTAAGTTTAATGAGTACAGCCATCTTGTTGGGTAATCAAGATATTGTCGCTTACCTAGAGCAAAAAGCTGTGACAAGCCGGCTGAATAAAATGGAGATGAGCGATCTGGCTGTGGTGGTGTTTGAGGTCAGCGAAGACGGCGCTATTTCATATCCAAAAGGCATTACGGTTAATAAGCCTAAACGGGGAGGAAAACGAGTTGGGCCGCAGACTGGATAACGTTTTTAATCACACGGTGATTTTTAGTAGCCATAATTTGGGCGAGTGTGTCTTGCTGGCCAATCAGCTTTCCAAAAAGCCTGTCATAACTTCTATTTACAATGGAGTCACCTGTAGATGAACTCAATAAAAATAATTGCCCGCGTTTATTTTTCTTAGTGCGTAAGAGCCATGAGGCTACTTCAATATTGCGCGCAGCGTTGTACAATTTTTGCGCGTCTAAGCTATCAAATACATAAAAATCGTTCTTCTCGTTATATGAACGGGCAAGCATAGTAGCAAGGCCGGCTATATAGGCGAACACGCGGTCACCTTTGTAATTTTCGTCAAACGCTAAACGGATACTATCCACACTGCGTTTGCCATTAACGGATGGGAAGGGTTGCGTGAATATGCGTGCAATAGCTGCATTTCTAGACGACAAATGCATTTTTTTCCATTCTTTTGGATTTCGCTTATACAGCTTTGAGGCGAGTAATTTCAACTGGCTAATGTTTTGTTTAACGTGTGTGTCAGCCACCATGTCGATATCTGTTTTGGCAATCGCGCCGAGGTTAAAGTATTCATAATGCCCGCCTTTATTGTCCGGAATTTGGGCGCAGGCAGTGAGCATGGCGAATAAAAATAACAATAAAAAAGGTCGGCTTTGCATAGTGGGTTGAGTAATATGTATTTGTTGAAATTTTAGTTTATTTTGGAGCTAATGTGTCTGAATCGCAAAAAATAGCATTAATAACTGGATCTGCACGTCGCATCGGTGCTGCTATTGCGAAAGCACTCCATTCTGCTGGTTATGGTGTTGTCGTGCATTATCGGGAGTCAAAGCAAGACGCTGAAAACTTGGCTGAAATGCTTAATGGGCGCCGACCTAATTCCGCGTGGTTGGTTAAGGCAAACTTGCAATCGTCAGATCAAGTACGGCAAATGGTCGAACGAGCCATTGCTATAAACGGGCGATTAGACGTATTGGTTAATAATGCATCCAGTTTTTATTCGACACCGGCGGATGAAGCCACTGAAAGCCAGTGGAACGATTTGATGAACAGTAACTTAAAAGCGCCATTTTTTGCGTGTCAGGCGGCGTTTCCAGCGCTAAAACAGCAGCAAGGGTGTATCGTTAATATGGTTGATATTTATGCAAAACGGCCGCTGTCAGAATACCCCATTTATAGTTCCGCAAAGGCTGGTTTGTATGCGCTAACACAATCTCTAGCCAAAGAGTTGGCGCCTGATGTACGGGTTAACGGCATCTCACCTGGGGTGATTTTATGGCCAGAAAATCAAACGCAAGAAGCACGCGACGCCATCGTTAAAAAAATCCCATTGCAACGCCAAGGCTCGCCTCAAGATATTGCAGAAACAGTGTTATTTATGGTGGATAAAGCCCGTTATATTACAGGGCAAGTTATCGCGGTTGATGGAGGTAAAAGCCTCGTTTAGTCCCATTCGAATGGAATACGTTGTTGGATAACGCCGCGTTTATCAAAATTCTCCCAGAGTTGGTTATAGGATTTATCTAAAACGGGGTGTTTTAGCTCACCAGCAATTTCAGCTAAAGGCTCTAGTACAAAGGCATAGCGAGTAATCTCTGGGCGCGGTACTTCCAAGTTAGGGTCTTCGCTAATAAAATCATCATAAAGCACCATGTCTAAGTCTAAAGTGCGCGGGTGGAATTTTTTCTGTTCGGTTGTTCGGCCGTTTTTCTTTTCAATAGCGTCTAGCATCAAATCAACCGTGGCTGGGGACTCTTTGGTATCAAACGCAACGATAAGGTTTAAAAAAGGTTCGCCAGAAAAGCCGACAGCGTCGGCCTCGTAAACACTGGACAACCTTAATGCGCCAAATTTTGTTCTCAGTGTGGCGATAGCTGAATGAATATGTTTGTCTCGCTCAATATTGCTACCGATGCTAATAAAGACGGTTGGCATTCTACGGTTTGGCACCACGTTCGATAACAATGCCAACATCATCCGCGTGGCGTAAAGCGCCTTTTTTGTTCAGTGTTAATTTTAGCCATGGCACGTTAAAGTCGTTGATAATCAGTTCAGCAACTTTTTCTGCCAAAGTTTCAACCAGTTGAAAGTCGCTTTTTTCGACAAAATCAATAACGGCTTTGGAAAGCGATTTATAGTCTAAGGTGTCATCAATATGATCGCTTGCAGCGGCTTTTTTTATGTCGGTTGCCATCTCAATATCAAAAAACACGGTTTGTTTTATTTTACGTTCCCAATCAAAAATACCAATGATGGTCTCGATGCGTAAGTTCCTAAGAAAAATGATGTCCATAAATGTTAGTTGGTTTTGGGTGAGTTGAGCTCTGACAATGGCCAGCGAGGCCTAACTTGGATGCTGAGTTTATCATGTTCACCTAGCAATAAACGTTGGTAGCCTGCGTATGCAATCATTGCTCCGTTGTCGGTACAAAACTCGTGACGCGGATAAAATACGCGGGCATTTGTTTCATCGCACATCTTATTTAACGTGTTGCGCAAACGCCTGTTGGCACTAACACCGCCAGCAACTACCAGCGTTGATAGCCCAGTTTGGGCTAGTGCGCGTTTGCACTTAATCGTCAACGTGTCGGCAACGGCGTCTTCAAAAGCGCGGGCAATATCCGCTCGGGTTTGCTCGTCTAATTCGTTTTTTTGGCTGGTGGTTAAAGCGAATGTTTTTAAGCCACTGAAGCTGAAGTCTAAGCCAGGCCTGTTTGTCATTGGGCGCGGAAACGTGAAACGCGAAGAGTCACCTTGTTCAGCGCAGGCAGCTAAAGCGGGGCCGCCGGGATAGCCTAAATTTAAAAGCTTTGCCGTTTTATCAAACGCTTCGCCAGCCGCATCATCCAACGATTCGCCTAGCAATTTATATTGCCCGACCTCGGTTACCTTGATGAGCTGCGTATGACCACCAGAGACTAATAGAGCGATAAAGGGAAAACTCGGTGCGTTGACCTCGAGCATCGGCGCTAATAGATGACCCTCCATATGATGTACGCCGATGGATGGTATGCTCCAGCCGTAAGCTAGGCTGCGCGCAACACTTGCGCCCGCGAATAATGCGCCAACAAGCCCAGGGCCTGCGGTATAAGCAACGCCGGACAAGTCTTTAGGTGTGATGCCGGGATCACTAAAACACTGCTGAACCAAAGGAATGAGTTTTCTAACGTGATCACGAGAAGCAAGCTCCGGCACTACGCCACCGTATTCAGCGTGCATGTCTACTTGGCTGTACAAGGTGTCGGCTATTAAGCCGTTGTCGCCATACAGCGCCACGCCAGTTTCATCGCATGAGGTTTCAATACCAAGAACAAGAGTGGAACGTTGTGCCATGTAAAAAATAATCGTATGGAATCTATAGAACAACGTATTATACCTAGTGGTTGCTTATTTGGCATGGCCTAATAATAAGCCCGTTTAACGATATGGTTGCGTATCGCTTGTGAGCTTAACGTTTAGGTGTTGGCATGGGCTAGTTGTCCATGTATAATTCGGCGTCCATTTACATTTTTAAGAAGAGAGAGATACATGCCTTCAGTTCGCGTTAAAGATAACGAACCATTTGACTTTGCTTTACGTCGTTTTAAACGTACGTGTGAAAGAGCCGGCGTTTTAGCTGAATCACGTAAACGTGAGTTCTACGAAAAGCCAACTGCAGAACGTAAGCGCAAAGCCGCGGCTGCTGTTAAACGTCATTTGAAAGGTCTTTCACGTACTCGTCGCGCTCTGAATAATCTTCGTCGCGGCCGTAGTTAAGCGACAAAACTTCTAGTCGCTAAATTAATGAGCGAGCCCGCAAACGCATTATCGCTTCGTATCCGTGAGGATATGAAATTAGCGATGAAAGCTAAAGAAAAAGAAAAACTGGGTGTCATTCGTTTGATTCTCGCTGCCATCAAGCAGCGTGAAATTGATGAACGAATTGAATTAGACGATACTCAAGTCCTACAGTTGTTGGATAAAATGGTTAAACAACGTCGCGATTCAATCGAAGCTTTTGACAAAGCAGGCCGTGATGACCTGTCTATTATTGAGCAAAACGAGACGCTCATCATTCAAGGCTACCTCCCTCAGCAATTAACAGAAGCTGAAATAGACGAACTTATCGGCTCAGCCATTAGTGCGTCAGGTGCGAAGGGCATGAAAGACATGGGCAAAGTGATGGGTATTCTCCGCCCTCAGCTACAAGGCCGTGCCGATATCGGTGCCGCTAGTGGTAAAATAAAAGCCAAACTTTCCTAACGTTAGCGCCTTATACAAGGCGTTCAATTGTAATTTAGTGTTCCCCATTCTTGTTTTAACGAGATAATCTAACATCAAAAAAGCATATCGCTCATTAAAGCCGTGACCCTTTGGGTATTAAGCTGACAGGCGGGGTAATATCCTGTTAAATGGTGCTTCAATTTAATCTTGAAAGGCAGGATAAAGAACAATAATTAACAATGGCAGGTCGAATCCCCCAGCATTTTATTGATGACTTATTGGCTCGAACCGATGTGGTCGATGTCATAGATAGTTTGGTGCCATTGAAGAAAAAAGGCGCTAATTATTCTGCGTGCTGCCCCTTCCATAATGAAAAAACGCCCAGCTTTACGGTTAGTCAGGATAAGCAATTTTTTCATTGTTTTGGTTGTGGGGTTAGCGGGTCGGCGATTGGCTTTTTGATGGACTACAGTCACTACAGCTTTGTTGAAGCGATTGAAGAATTAGCGAGTCGAGCGGGTGTGGACGTTGCTCGTGAAGAAGGTTTTGAAGGCGATAAGCCAAAACGGGACCTTGAGCCATTAATTAAAACCAATGTGGCTACCAGCGAATTTTTTCAGCAACAACTTCGCCATCACAGTACCGCCAGTGTGGCTACCACGTACCTAAAAAATAGAGGGCTAACGGGAGACACGGCGAAAGTTTTTCAGTTAGGCTTTGCGCCCAAGGGTTGGGATAATTTATTGTCAACACTAGGGAAAACAGAACAAGCATTAAGCGAATTGCGTGAGCTAGGGCTAATTGTTAGTAATGAAAACAACAAAACCTATGATCGTTTTCGAGAGCGAATTATCTTCCCAATCCGTAATAAAAGAGGTCAAACCATCGGCTTTGGTGGGCGCGTATTGGACAGCGGGGAGCCAAAGTATTTAAATTCCCCAGAGACGCCGCTATATCATAAGGGGCGTGAGGTATATGGGCTTTACGAAGCATTAAAAGCATCCAGCAAAATTCAGCATATCATCTTGGTAGAAGGATATTTGGATGTTATTTCTTTGTATCAGCAAGGCGTTACTAATTCGGTGGCGGCGTTAGGCACGGCGATTACTCGCGAGCACATAGACTTATTATTTCGCTCTGTTTCAACGTTAGTTATTTGTATGGACGGTGATTCTGCGGGTCAAAAAGCGGCGTGGCGAGCTGTAGTTAATGCATTGCCCGCTTTGCGAAGTGGGCGCCAAATTAAAGTGTTGTTGTTACCGGAGGGGCAAGACCCAGATAGTGTGGTGGGTGATAAGGGCAAGGTTCATTTTGAGCAGTTAGTTGATGAAGCAGTTCCTTTGTCGAGTTATTTTTTTGATTACCTAGCAAAACAATATCCCTTAGTGAACATTGAAGGACGCGCTATTTTTATGGAGCAAGCGAAACCATTGTTGGATACGCTGCCCGCGGGTGCTTTTTCTGAGATGATGAAAAAACAATTGGCAACGTTAACAAAAATGGACTCCCAAAGAGTGGGTGGATCAATGAAGCCAAGATTTGGAACTCGTCAGCCTCAAGCGCGATTAGCGGCTAAAAAAAGCCCATCCGCCCTCCGCCATTTAATTACCATGTTGCTGCACGAGCCACAACTGGCATCCAAAATAAATTTAGATGATGCCTGGCTTAAGCAAGCTATGCCGGGTATGCCGGTTCTGCAACAAATACTGTCGATATTAATAGACGCGCCGACTTTATCGCCGGCAACCCTATTGGAGCGCTTTAGAGGTAGCGATATTGAGAAAATGATTAACACGTTATTTGCAGAAGAAATACTCATTCTTGGCGACTCCTCGGAGCATGAGTTTACAGGCGCTATCGCTCGGTTAAAAGAACAAGCAATTAAGAACCGACAACAAGAGCTTTTTGCGAAATCAGATGATTTAACTGATGCAGAACAAAAGGAGTTAACCGATTTAATTAAATACATGGGTACGCGTAGATAAATTAAGAATATCTGTTAAAATGACGAGTTCAGTCTAAAGAAATTCGCTTTATTGCGCGGGAACTTAAATGGATAAAGAACAGCTTCAAGAACAAGCCTCTAAAATCAAAAAACTAATTGCCAAAGGCCACGATCAAGGGTATTTAACCTACTCAGATGTTAATGACCATTTGCCTCAAGATGTAGAGCCAGAACGTATCGAGGAAATCATCGGCATGATTTCTGACATGGGCATTGGCGTGCATGAAGTAGCTCCAGAGTCAGACACGGTGTCCGATGGTGCGGCTGCTGCGAATGTTGACGATTCTGCTGCTGCTGAAGTGGCTGCCGTTGCAATGGCAGCTGTGGACAAAGAATTAGGTAGAACAACAGATCCTGTGCGTATGTATATGCGTGAAATGGGTACAGTTGGCTTGCTGACGCGTCAGGGTGAGTTAGATATCGCCAAGCGTATTGAAGAAGGCCAAAATGAAATGCTTTCATCCATTATTCGATATCCAGATGTTGTAAATCGCTTTTTAGAAACGTTCCAAAAAATTAAAAAAGAAGAACTGCGTTTATTAGATCACATTCCGGATTTCATAGACCTTGAAGATGATTACGACTACACCCAACCAGCACCGCCTAAAGACGAAAATGCACCTGTAATACCGCCGATTACGGTTGCGGACGTCCAAGTACGAATTGACAAAATAATTAAAAAATATAAAGCGTGTAAAAAAGTGTATGCCAAAGAAGGTTATTCATCGGAAAAGACTCAAAAAGGGTTTGATGAATTGGCGTTATTGTTCATGGCGCTTAAATTCTCTCCCAAGTTTTTTGTGCAATTAATAAGCATTATGAAAGGCAGCGTTGAATACGTTAGGGCCCAAGAAAAAACCATTATTGATATTTGCGTAAAACAAGCCAAAATGCCGCGAAAGGTGTTTTTAGCTGGTTTTGTAAAGAATGAAAGCAGTCTAGCTTGGGTTGAAGCGCACCTTAAGACAGACGAGCCTTATGTTCCGGTTATAAAAGCGAATTTCATTGAAATCAAAAAAGCACAAATAAGGTTGTCGTTAATTGAAACTGAAAGTGACCGCTCGGTGGCTGAAATCAAAGATATTAATCGTCGGTTATCAATCGGCGAGGCTAAAACGCGTCGTGCTAAAAAAGAAATGGTTGAGGCGAATTTACGCTTGGTTATTTCAATCGCTAAAAAATACACAAACCGCGGGCTACAATTCCTAGACCTTATTCAAGAAGGTAATATTGGCCTCATGAAAGCGGTAGATAAATTTGAATACCGCCGTGGTTATAAATTTTCAACGTATGCAACGTGGTGGATTCGCCAAGCAATTACGCGTTCAATTGCCGATCAAGCAAGAACGATTCGAATCCCAGTGCACATGATTGAAACCATCAACAAGTTGAACCGTATTTCACGCCAAATCCTGCAAGAGAAAGGGCGCGAAGCATTACCAGAAGAGTTGGCGATAGAAATGGAGATGCCAGAAGACAAAGTTCGAAAAGTACTTAAAATTGCTAAAGAACCCATTTCGATGGGCACCCCCATAGGCGATGATGAAGACTCAAGCTTAGGTGATTTTATTGAAGATGCGAATGCCGTGTCCCCAGTTGATTCAGCAACGATTGAAAGTTTAAGAGAATCAACCCAAGAAGTGCTTGCTGGTCTAACGGCTAGAGAAGCTAAGGTGATTAGAATGCGGTTTGGTATTAATATGAATACCGACCACACGCTTGAAGAAGTGGGTAAACAATTTGATGTTACTCGTGAGAGAATACGCCAAATTGAGGCGAAAGCATTGCGTAAGTTACGTCACCCTTCGCGTACAGAACATTTACGCAGCTTTATAGATACAACAGAATAAAAAATACGGGCCTATAGCTCAGTTGGTTAGAGCAGTGGACTCATAATCCATTTGTCCAAGGTTCAAGTCCTTGTAGGCCCACCATGTAAAAAGCCTCAATTCCCTCGCGGATTGGGGCTTTTTTATGTCTTTTGTCAGAACAGAGAATAACGCTTACTGCGACCTTGCTTGATTAACGTTGATAATTTAAAAGCTTTGTCGTTTGTTGGCGGTTATTGAACCCTCAGCCCCAATAACGAATTTAGACCTTATTCAGGCTTTGCATACAAAGTGATTTGATGTCGGGTTACCGGCTTCATCAATATAACGATGAGTATGGCCAATAAAATTAATAAGGGATAAAGGTTACTCCATTGCTGCTGCTCGCTGATAAGGTAACCTGCCAGCGGCGGCGCTAATAAAATACCGATACCTTGTCCAGTCACAATGATACCCATCACCCGCCCAATATCAGCTGGTTTGGCTGCCATACGAGGTGCTTGTGCAAAAATACCAGTTGGAATCATGCCTAAGAAAAAGCCAAAGCAAGCGAGTAGCATTAAGCCAATTGGTACAGTGTATTCAGCATTAAACATAATGCTCATGATGGCGATAATGGCAATTGCGGGGTAGGCCATCATTTGTGTGGGTGTGAGGCCTTTATGGATAAGAAAGCCGCTGATTAGATTTCCAGGAATGATGCAAATTGGCAATATCGTCGTCACCAGTAAAGCCTTGCTCGTACTGAGTTCGTAATTATGAATTAAGTAAGCGGTTAAGTAGGTGATAAAACTAAAAAAAATGCCAGTAAAACAAATAAAAACAAAAGCAAGAAAGATAGCGCCAGTCCTATCAAACGATGTTGTGGTGTCACTATGTTGTTTTGATAGATGAAGATCTAGGTCGGGTATTAATCGTAAAAAGAACATTAAAGGCAAAGCCGCTATGGCAGGTGACGCCCAAAGCCATTGCCAACTAAAATAGTCCAAGATAAACGGTGATAATAAAAACACTAATACACTGCCAACGGGCATCCATAACGCCCAAACGCCCATCGATAAACCCGTATCGCTGGGTTTTGAGAGATGAGAAATAAGCGTGGGGGCAGACACAGAAATAAAAATAATGCCAACACCCTCAATAATACGACTGGCTAGTAATTGATTCGCTGATTCAATCAGTAAACCGAAAGACGAAGCAACAAAGATGACGCCTAATGCGACTTGTAGAACTTTTTTTGGCCCGTATTGGCGCGATAGTGAGCCAGCAATAATGCCTAACAATACGGTTGCAACTGCAACGGATGACATAAGCCAGCCAATTTGAACGATGCTTAATTGAAGGTCCTGTTTCATTGCTAATAATGCCGGACTCGCTTTGGTTACTGCAATAGCAGCAACGACTCCGGTTAAAAAACTTAACCAGATAGCTGTCCAGTGTGTAGAGGTAGCCGGTGTCATATAACGAACGCAAGTAAAGTTGCGAGGTTTGGTGCGAGTAAAATATAGCCAATGGTTCCCAGCGTAAGGGCAGTGCAGAAAAGAGCGGTGTCTAACTGGAACCGTTCAGCCAAAGCGATGCCAACAATAACGGCAGGGGAGGCTGCAGTAATGCTGGTAATGATTTGGGTATCGCCAACCAGTCCGATAGGAACAGAGCTGCTCATCGCAATGACGGGGCTTATCAATAATTTAATAAATAGTGCGGGTATGGCCAGTAAAACATAGTGAAAACTGGTGATTTTAAAATTTACGCCGACCATTAATAACAATAATGGAATAGCGCTTAAGCCCAGCATTTTTAGCGCTTGAATGATGGCGTCGTGTGGGACCCATTGAACGTAGCGTAGTATTAAAGCGATAACAATTGCCCAAACAGGCGGCATCAGTAGTAACTCACGTCCTAAGTGGCCACCAGCGACACGGGTGCCAAAATGGGCTGCAATTAGTACAGCTATAATCCAAACAAACGGAACGGTGGCAAGTAAATCATAAATGAGTGGAATGCTTGTCATTTGCTCGCCGTATAGGCCTTGGATAGTCGGCATCGCAATGCCCATGCCATTGCCAAAACTGGCAGCTAAAATTAATGCGCCTGCTTGGGCTCGGCTAATGTGACCACTGCGAATCATTAATGAAAATAAGGTGAAGCTTAGTATTAACACTAAGCTAATGGTGATGATGCCAGTAAGGGGGACTTGATACAGCTCATCCTGCAAAGGTGACGTTAACATGACGTATAAAATAAGCGCCGGCGCCATTAAATTCACCACTAGGGCGCTAAGTGTTGCGCGTAGTTGTTGCGTGCTGACATTGCTCGGTTCAATGCGTTGCCATAGCACACCAGCCGATAGAATTAATACCATGGGTATTAAATTGCTCATTGTTTTGATGCCGATGTTATTAGTTGAAGTGGACTACTTGATACGGATCAATTGCACTAGGTTTTACGCTGAAGCGCAATGGTTTTTCAAGAAAAGTTAAGAGTCTTACTTAAATAATTTTCAACGTCTTTAATTGGCATGGGTTTGGCAAATAGATAACCTTGGAAACTCTCGCAACCGTACTCAAGAAGTTTTTGAAGCTGGGTATCTGTTTCGACACCTTCAGCGATGACATCAAGATTTAAGCCTTTTGCCATGGCAATAATGGTTTGTACGATAGAACGGTCTTGTTCGTCGTGCTCTATATCACGTACAAATGATTGATCAATCTTTAACTGATCGATCGGCAATCGCTTTAGATATTGTAAAGAAGAGAAGCCCGTTCCAAAGTCATCTAGTGAGAAGCTAATACCATTTTGTTTTAATTGCGTCATCTTATCAATGATGGCTTCAATATCAGCGAGTAACATACTTTCTGTAAGCTCAAGTTTTAATAAATTGGGTTTGATGTCATGGCGTTTGATGGCATTGAGAACGTTTTCAACATAATCGTTTTGATCTAATTGAACCGCGCTTACATTAACGGCGATGACGATATCTTTAGTTAGAGGGTTATCTTGCCACGCTTTAATTTGTACGCAGGCCGTTTCTAAAACCCATTGGCCTATTGGAATAATTAGCCCTGTTTCTTCAGCAATGGGTATGTATTCTAGTGGCGGGATCAAACCAAGTTTTGGTCGTTTCCACCGCAGTAGAGCTTCGGCGCCAATGGCTCTCTTGGTATTGTTAAATTGTAGTTGGTAATGCAGCTCCATCTCGTTATTGGCAAGAGCAGACTTAAGGCCTGTTTCTATTGAAATCCGTATATCGATAGATTTTTGCATGGCGGGGTCAAAAAAACGAATGGCGTTTCGGCCAGACTGTTTAGCTTGATACATGGCAATATCAGCTTGTTGTAAAATATTTGAGGCTACGTCATCGGGAAAGAACAACGCAATACCAATACTTGGTGTATTTGTGTAGTCACGATTATTTAGTATGTAAGGCTTATTTAACGCCTCTAAAATTTTTTCGCCAATAGATTCTGCTTGAGCCGCCGCAGTAACCTTTTCATCACTTAATCCTTCGAGCATGACCACAAATTCATCCCCACCAAATCGTGCAACCGTGTCACTTTCACGCACACAATTCGGTAACCTTTCGGATACTTGGCGCAATAATGCATCACCAATATTATGTCCTAGCGTGTCGTTTATACGTTTAAAGTGGTCGAGGTCTATAAATAGTAAAGCACCCGTTTTACGATTGCGTTTGTGCGCCTTTAACGCATGATCCATCCTTGTTAACAAAACGTGCCTGTTAACGAGACCCGTCAACGAATCTTCTGTTGCCAATTGCGATACTTGCTCTTCAATACGTTTACGGTCAGTGATATCACGCGAAGTAGACTGCATGATGAGTTTGCCATTGAGCTCAACCATATTCAGAGCCACTTCAATATAAAATGTCTTGCCGGTATCTTGACGTTTTGCTAGCCATTCAAATTGGCAGCTGCCAGTGCCCCTAGCAATGTTCATATTGTGCTCAATTAGTACAGAAGAGTACTCGCCATTAGGTTGTTTAGGTGGAGCAAGGTCACCAAACAATTTTGCTTTGAATGCATCCAAACTTTTGCAACCAAATAGATTTAAGGCCGCATGATTGCAATCAAAAATTCCAGCTTCATCTTGTAAAAGCCAAGCATCGAGGCTGGTTTCAAAAAGCACCCTAAAATTGCTGTTAAGAGTTGTTTCTGCATTAACTTCACGACACGTAATACTTAGATAAGATTCATCATTTAACGAAATGGGTGTTAAAACCATGTCGACTGAGAAAACATCGCCGTCAGGTTTTATAAAATCCCAGTTGAAACGATGAGAGCCATTTTTTTTCGCCAACTTTATGTGGGCTGTAAACTGTTTCTTTGAGGTTTTCTTGTCACGTTGAACGGTAGACGAAATATCGCTAAAAGCGTGTTTTAGAAGCTCTGATCTATCGCTATGGCCAAACAACGTTAACGCAGCATCGTTAACATCAAACAAGATGCCATCTTTGATTATTAAAGACGGGTCCCCCATTTTTTGGAAGAGCTCTTTAAACGAGTTTTGTGAGGTAATCATGCCGCTTAGAATTAAAAAAATCTCTTTATTTTTATAATGTTCTACAAGTTTAGTATAAATTTTTATATTTGCATTGAGCTAGCCGCCACAAGTGCATTATTTGTGTTGGTTATAGGTTAAATTTATGGTGACAAAATAACCGAGCTTGCTTAGCCTTTGCCCGCTATTTGAATTGAAATAGTAGGTGGGTGGCTGCCTATGTGTAGAGCCCGAACTTGGTCTCGAACAGTGAACTCTGATGCGGTAGTACGTTGGCGTTGTCGAAGCACCTCTAGCCAAGATTCAGACATGTACATTTCAGAAAACAAGCAATTATTATTGGCATCATGGAACAGTTGCCAAAAATACGCGCCATTTCTTTTGCGGATAACTTTCATTTGTTCCATTAAACTGGCAAAAGCATCTATGTTTTGTTCAGCAATTTGATACTGAATAGTTACCATCACCGGGCCTTTGTCAGCATCTACTGAATCTTCTGGAATGGTCATCGGCCATTGGGTCGACGGGCTAACGTCAACAGAATCGTTGGCAATGGCAAAGCGCTTGCTAAACAACAAGGAGGCAAATAGTCCAGCAGCAGCAACACCCAACGCTACGCTGGTGCTGTAAGTGTCAGAGAGGTTGCCCCACAGCAAACTGCCAACCCCCATGCTGCCACCAAAGACGAGCATCACCAACGATAAAGTGCGAGCCCTTACCCAATTAGGCACCACCAATTGTGCAGCCAAAATAAGCGATGAAAAGCTGAATATCCAAGCACTGCCTAGTGCCACCAAGGTAATGCCTAGCGTATATTTGTTCGGCACAGTGGCCAATAGTAGTAGCGCACAAGCAAGTATGGCAGTAGCTAATATAATGATTGAGTTACGGCTCATTACTCGGTGACATTTGGGCAGCAAAAAAGCACCCAAAATGGTACCAAGACCAATAACAGCCATCGAAATACCATAGCTTTGCGAGCCCATATCCATTTCGCGAATAACCACAATAGGTAGCAAAGCCCATGAAGCACTAGCAAAAAAGAAAAACATAAAGCTACGCACCAACACAAAACGTAACGCGGGTACGTTTCTGACGTAACGAATGCCCGACTTAAAAGCACCAAAGAAGCGTTCAACGGGCAACGCAGAGGATACTTTTGGTTTACTAGGTGCCCAATTATAAATAACCACAATTAACACCGTAAACGACAGAGCGTTTAAGCAAAAAATGACCGTAGGGCTAGATAAGTAAATAATAAAGCCGCCAATAGCAGGGCCAATAGCGCGCGTAATATTGGTACTTAAGGTGTTTAAAGTAACAGCATTAGGCAATTGCTCGATAGGCGCAAAGCTGGGCACGCTGGCCGCCCATGCCGGGCGCATTATCGCGTTGCCAACACCCAGCATAAAAGTGAATAGCAATAATAAATGAGGGGTAAGGAGATCATAAAAAGCAAACATTGCAAGGCCAGCAGCAGTGATAAACATCGCAATATTAACCAGTAGCAGCATCCATCGTCGATCAACCAAGTCAGCCAACGTGCCAGATGGGTAGGCCAATAATAAAAATGGCAAGCTAATGGCGGCTTGAATTAATGCAATCGTTAAGTTTGACGTGGGCATGGTCGCCATTAACCAAGTAACGCCCACCTCGTTCATCCAGGTGCCAATATTAGAGATTGTCATGGCAATCCACATCACCCTAAAAACGGGTGACTGCAATGGGCTGGTAAGAGTATTAGAGTTCACAATGAAAATAATGCCTTAGCAAGAGTGTATGTGCGGCCTATTATAACGTTGTAAATAAAATAGGTTCTACGGCGTATTAGTCTATCTCGCTAGGTTCTGCTAAGTCTGGGCTTAATATAATGGCGTCAGGCGTTAACTCAGTAGATTGTTTTTTCCGATTACTATTCCAAGCCATCCAACCACCCAACGTTAGTGCAAACCAAGCAAGAAAATTTATGATGAACACGCCATTGACATGGTTACCCACAATAAAAAATAATTCATCCCAAAATTTTCGTCCAATTCCTTCATTTAATTTTTCAACACTGCCGTCTGGTTTGCGTATCCATACATAATCATAACGATACGCAAAGTCATGAATAATGCCAGGCACTAAAAGCAAACCAACCGGAGATAGGTAAGAACGCAATCTTTTGGGAACGGAAGCGCCATCAAAAACAAAGTCTTTTGGAATAACGTATGTCAGATTAGTGGCAGGCAAGTAAAACTCCCAGTCCGACCCAAACCGCCATTCGCGAGTACTCTTAAGCCAAATCCACAATGTCTTAAAAAAACCTTGCCCCTTTGTTTCAATAGGAACAGGAATCAATGTCGGCATACAATTTTTGTGGTTAGAAAGTGCGGGCCCTTTTTTAGCTGCTTGAGTCATACATCCTCCTAATTTATGTTTGTGCATGGACTAACGCTCATGATAACCGGCCATTTATACAGAGTGTAACGGCGTATAAATGGCCGGGTTGAGCTACTTGTTAGGTACGTTATTCACCTACGCTGGGTATGCATTCGATAATACTTACGTCCGACTTTGTCGGAATGACCCTAATGAGATCAAATCCCGCATCTTTGAGAAGAACGGAATACTGAGCTTCAGTTCTCTCCAAGCCACCCCAGCACAACATCATTACTAAATCCAGCCACTTGAAAGGCGACGGGTCGTTTCCTGGTACGATGACTCCTTCAACTATGAGTAGACGTCCTGTATCCGCTATAGCGGCTCTACAAGATTTCAGAATTTTTAGAGCCTCCGAATCGGACCAGTCGTGAATTATGTGACGCATCAGATAAACATCCCCACCCTCGGGAATTGCATTGAAAAAGTCGCCCCCTATGAATTGACAGCGCTCATTTTTGCTGGTGTTTTCAAAGGCGGATGCGGTTCTTTCGGTCACATCTGGCCGGTCGAATAGTATTCCTTTGACGTGACTATGCATGTCAAAAAGTTTGGCAAGGACATCGCCATTTCCCCCACCAACATCGACGACAATTTTGGTTTCTCCGAAATCATAGGCATCAATGAATGCCTCGGTCTCGTTTCCGTGAAGTGCCTGCATCATCTCATCGAAAATTGCACCGCGGTCTGGATTCGCAACGAGGTAATCCCAACCAACAGCACCGTTTGCCTTTTTGAAAGTATCCTCTCCTGAACTCACTGCAGTAGGTAGGTAGTCAAAAGCTTTTCCAAACTCGTTCGGCATCATTACTGCAGCCGACCATATCGATTCTGGGTGATCTCGCCGAAGAAAATTCGATAAAGGTGTAAGTTCAAATCCTGCAGGGGTTTCTGCGAATACACCAACGCTGGATAAAGCTCTCATCACTCTATATAGCGCCGCCGGCATAATATTCGAATCCGCAAGCTGCTCCGCAGTTTTAGGACCAGAATCCAACTTACCTGCCACATCGAGTTCTGCGACACATCGCAATGCCTGGGAAACCATGTATCCATTAATCATTTGAAGAAGCTGTCCTTTTTCATTCAGCATTTCGTTGATCTCCTAGTTATACATAACGTTTCGCATAACCGGAAATTTGTGAAGCGCAGTGAAGCAAATTGTCCGAGTTGATGCGTTTGTTATGAATTTTCATCTTCATATCGGGCTATCATTTCTTTGTAGACATCACCATCCCTTTTGCCCACGCTGAGTGCGGTAATAATGAGTTCAGTGTCGTTGGCATGATAAGTTAATCGAAGAGGGGGGCGCATTCTTTTGATCTTATATAAATTGCGGCCTCCAGAAAGCCTTGACCCTGGCATATGGGGATTTTCTAGGCGCTGCTCTAGTTTCTTCTTGAAGTATTTCTTATCAGTAACCGAAAGG
Organism: Cycloclasticus sp.; assembly: GCA_002733135.1. Classification (GTDB taxonomy): domain Bacteria; phylum Pseudomonadota; class Gammaproteobacteria; order Methylococcales; family Cycloclasticaceae; genus Cycloclasticus. The sequence goes on from NVUJ01000005.1 coordinate 116,641, forward strand.
CTATTCCACTCATCTAATGCGTCAGGATGAAATTTTAGCTTATAGGTCATCCAAACTTACTTCTATGAGTTCTTTTCCATCGTTCATTCGAGCATTTGCTTGCATTAGCAAAGCAAGGTCTTCCATTGCCTCAAACATAGACTCATAAAGTTCAGGAGGGACAGCATAAAAACATGGCTCATTACTTTTTAAAACAGCGATAGCTTCCCCTTCTGACTGTTCAATTACAGCGTTAGGGTTCGCTTTAAAGTCAGTTATGCTGGCAGATATACTTGCCATTACTCTTGATACGGTGCTCATAATTAGTTCCAATAAACCTTTTATAGACCTAAGTATAGACCTTTTTGTAGACCGTTCAAGGCATTTTAAGTTTTATTTGACAGATTGGTGCAAATTAATCCAAATTCATAACGCTTTGCTAAGCGGCGTGTTTTTTACGTCCGCTTGAGCTACTTGTTAAGCCTTTACGCATAATTTCTACGGTAAGGCAGAACATGTAAATCAGACTTGCTTTGACGAGATTGCCAAAGGTCATAAGCGTTTTGAAGACGAAGCCAATGATCGGCAGATGGTTTCTTAAATGCCAGCTCTAAACGTAACGCCATTTCTGGTGTTATTGCACCTCTACCATTTAAGACTTTAGAAAGTGTTTTACGACTTACATTTAAATGCTCTGATGCATCTGTAATGGTGAGTTCTAAAGGGGTAATTACTAACTCTTTTAGAATTTCACCTGGGTGTACGGGGTTATGCATGCTCATTAGTGATAATCCTCATAATTAACTATTTCAGCATCTCGACCTATAAATCGAAATGTTACTCTCCAGTTACCGCTAACAGAAACCGACCAGACGTTTTTGCGACTTCCTTTTAGCTCGTGTAACCGTAAGCCGGGTAGATCCATATCCTGTGGGCTTTCAGCCTGATCAAGGTTGGTGAGTATTAACCTTATGCGTTTGGTATGTTTCGCTTGAATGCCAGACGACTTACCAGTTTTGTAGAAACGCTCTAATCCTTTATGTATAAAACTAGTTATCATAGAACTTATTGTAACCTAAAAGGTTACAATGTCAAGTTGATGTATTTTAGGGCTTAACGTTTTATATAAGCCGCCGCGTCTTTTGCGGTCGGATTGATATTGTTGTTAGGGCTGAATTTTGTCAACAATAACTCGTTTGATTAAGTATTCTAATGGCTCATAATTTCCAGCATGAGCCTGTTTTGAAGTTTCAACTACTTCCCAAGGGTGAACAGCGTTCCAATTAATGGAGTATTGATGAACGTTCGCTACTTCTGATATGAATATGCGCTGTGCGCGACCATTACCTTCCGCGAAAGGGTGATAAGTATTTATAATGCCTAAGCAAGAAGCTAATTTTGCAGCCGCTTCATCTATATTTGGCCTTTGTGTGAGGTTAGAAAAGTCAATTGATCTAGAAAAAACTTGTGCTTCATATTTAGGAAGAAGCTTTGCGGGAGTGAATTCATCACCATTTTTCTTCATATCATATGACCTAGGTTTTCCTGCCCACTCATATAAATCTTGAAATAGATGATAATGAATGGCTTGTAAATGCTTGAAATCGAAGGTTTGTGAAGTTAAGTTTACAGCGGCGGTTTGAAGTAATTCAATTGATCTTACTGCGGTAAAATCAGCTTCTTTATTCCTTAGTTCTTTTGAAGAAGATATATTTAAGAGGTTAACGAAAGTTGTTGTATTTGGATAGTATTCTGGCTCGACACTATCAGGAAAAACTTTATTAACCACGCATTAAATTTAAGATATACGTAGTATCAACAGAGCCGTCATTTAAAGCCTTTTTAATTAATTCCAAGACTTCTGTGGACAAAGTTAGAGACTCTAGCCTGATGTTCGCTAAAGCCTGGGTTACAGCTTCTTGATTAGTTATAGGCACTATAGAACCTTAAATGCATGAAATTAGTACTGATTATAGACTTACCCATAGAATTGGTCAAATATCTGCAATATCACCCCTCTAGGGGCCCTAACGCTTTAGGTAAAGCGCGCGGGCTTTTCCGCGTAATCTTCCCCCACAAAAATGGACTGGGTTTTTATTGAACTAATTGTCGTTCAAAATCATTGGGTGACATATAGTTTAAGCTGGAATGTA